>NZ_JHAC01000027.1 GCF_000599865.1 Deinococcus phoenicis
GGGTGAAGTCGTAACAAGGTAACTGTACCGGAAGGTGCGGTTGGATCACCTCCTTTCTATAGGTCACGTCACACATCAGCGATGCGAGCACGCCCCTAACCATTGGTTAGGGGCGTTTTCCTTTGCCTTCCTTATCTGGCCTGTTCCTGCCTTAGCCTTGACCTGAAGAGGTCGGGTCAAGCAAGTCAGGCCCCTGTTCGCCCACGCCTTCCACGTGTTCTTCAACGTACTCATCGGAAGGTTCTGCACCAGGGACCTGGCGCGCGCCTTGTCCCGGGAGAGCATTCAGACGCTCTGCTTCTGCCCGGGTCAGGTCCGTTCCGTCGGGCTGTAGATCTCCTCCGGGATTGTGCTGCTTCTGGCCATTCTGCTCGTCACGTGTCATGGCAACCTCCTTGACTGGGATAGAGAAACAGCATACTGTCAGACCTCTGCCTGCGAGACCGTAATAATGAGTAGCTCAATTGAGGATGGAGAAAACCATAACTCAACATGTGTCCCCTCCTGCTTTTGATCAGGTGGAGACGATAGCGCGTTAGGGACAGGAGGTTCAGGGGACCTGCCCATCAAACCTGGGCGGGGTTTTCTGTGGCGCCTCCTGTGCGCCTCTAACCTTTGATCGACCGCTCAGAAGTCACCCAGGGAGAAGCGTTCTTCCCCATGGTTATGCATCTGCCGCCGCAGGACCTGACAGGTTGAGAAGTCGACTGGGACGTAGAAAAGCAGGGCGCCGGTCTCTGTGCTGGTCGGACGAACTGGCGCTCGGCTCAAAAGAACCCAATCTGCTCGTGCTCGGCGTGGCTCTCAGCGGAGTTTCGAGCGGGTCTAGGTGTACGGAAGCTGGATACAGGCGGTGGCGGCGCTCTCCCATAGAGTGCGCGTCCCGGTCGCTCCTGATCTATCCCTCTCGGGCTACCCAGAGCATCTACTGCCTCACTGGGATCACTGAATGCACCTTTTCCGCCATGAAGATGTGGGGGAGCGGCCAAGTCTGGCGACGGCCCAGACTCTTACCCTCAGACAACCCGCGCCAAACTTTAGCCCTCGCCCTCCTCAGCGTCGGCTGGGGCTGGCGGGGGCCTTTTTGCATGACTCAGATGGTGGAAGGCACCAGATTCAGCGGATGTAGCCGTAGAGGGAAACGGTGGTATCGGCCGTCGGGGTTACGGTCACGAAGTACTCTCCAGCAGGCATGGTAGAGGTGTAATCGTACCCATTGCCGTTGTACGTCGTGAACTGCAAGGCGACCGATTGTCCCTGCGCGTTGACCATTGTACTGGTGAACTGCTTCGGCCCCTGGGGAGAGCAAGCAGACGTGCAGCCCCCAGGGTTAAACAACGCGAAGAATAAAGAAGAGTTGTTCGGCACAATCACTTTGAACGTCCGTAGAACACCGTTGGTCAGGTTGAAATGCACCTCACCGGTGGCCGAGGTCAGTGTGAAGGGGGGAGTGGAGTCCACGCTCACGGTCTGCACGGCACGTGTTTCATTGCCGCTGCTGTCGGCGACGACAGTGAGGTCGTGGCTGGTCTGGGTCGCTGGAGTCCAGCGGGTCCCCCAGTTGCCATTCGCGTTGGTGGTGATGGCCGTCACGCCATCTGCGGCTACGTTGCTGGCCACCAGTTTCGCGTCGTCATACACGCGAATCTCGCCCATCTGCACATCGTCGGTAGCAGTTCCTGAAAGGGTCGCACCCGAATTGACGTAGGCCGCACCCACTGGGCTGAACGTCAGGGCCGGACTGACGGTGTCGGCGACCATGGCGTTGGTCTCGATGGCCTTGGCGAAGTCCACGCTCGTGGGACCGTAGGTGGCCGTATCGGTGCCGGCATTCCGAATCCAGGCGTCGAAGCTGGCCGTCACGTTCAGCGTCGAGTCGGTGTCGGTGCCGCGCGCGGTCACATTCACCCCGATTTTGCTTCCTGCGTTGTTCAGGACACCGTCAGTGGCGTTGCCCAGCGTGTAGGTCACGGCACCGATGTCCGTCGTGGGCACCGTCGCGCTCGTCCCACTGACGGGGCTGGTCTTCAGCGACAGGCTGAGGTTGAAGGTGCTGTTCGTGAACAACCTGGCCATGTTCGTACTGAAGTCCAGGGTGCTGCTGGCCTTGTCGAACACCGCGTGGTACTTCAGACGCACGACGGCGCCGTCGCCGGAGATGGCTGCGCTGTTCTCGCTGGCCGGGCCGTAGGCCAGCAGCGTGCTGTCCGTCGCGTCGTCCTTGACCGCGTTCTCGAAGGTGTAGGTGCCTGCGGGGAGGAGCAGGGTACGGCGGAAGGCGTTCGCGCTGTTCAGGGTCAGCGTCTTCGCTCCCGTGCCGGTAGGATCGAAGGTTGTCCCGTTGAAGGCAATCAGCTGGCTCTTGCTGTCGCGCACCTGCACGTTGAAATGTCTGGCAGGTGCGTCGCTGGTGAGTCCCAGGGCCTGGAAGTCCCCGAGGGCCGCCAGGTCAAACTTGACCAGGGGCGTGCTCCCTATCACAGGGGTGGTAGAGCTGCCGCAGCTCGCGACAAAGAGGGCGAGGAACGTCAAAACGAGACCGGTAGTGGTGCGGCGCATAGAAACTCCTGGCCAGACGCGACATGCATCCGGGACAA
The DNA here is from genome assembly GCF_000599865.1 of Deinococcus phoenicis. Classification (GTDB taxonomy): domain Bacteria; phylum Deinococcota; class Deinococci; order Deinococcales; family Deinococcaceae; genus Deinococcus; species Deinococcus phoenicis. Next base: position 2,598 of record NZ_JHAC01000027.1, read on the forward strand.
CTGGGAATGGCGGAAGCCAAGGGTGGAGTTTGCGGTGGGCGCACCACTCGCTCTACCTGATCCAGTTGCCCGGATACGGATCAGATGTCATTGCGTCGCAACCAGATCAAAATGAGGAATTTAACCTGTGTTCGTATCGTGCTGAATAAAAACTCACAAAGTCCTTACACAGACTTTTGGTGATGGGGGGGTGATCCTAACACTTGTCATCTGGTGTGGTGGGGCGCTTTGTCGTGTGCCCTCACCCCATGCTCGAATGTTCCCCGGCCGCCGCCTGCTGGTTTACTGCTGCCGGGCGGCTGGGCATACCAAGAACTGGGCACACTGGTGGTTGCGGTGTCCGTACTGGCGTGGGCTGTGCGGAGGTGGTCGAGGAGGGGCATAACCTTCGCGCCTCTCCTCTGCACCACTCCGCTATAAAGCACACCCCCACCCTGGAAGAGGTGGGGGATTTCTCGTACTGAAGGTGGCGCACCCTAATGGACTCGAACCATTGACCGACCGCTTAGAAGGCGGTTGCTCTATCCAGCTGAGCTAAGGGTGCATAGCAAGGTGGCCCCCAAGAGGGGGGCCGACTGGAGCGGGATCACGGATTCGAACCGAGGCCAGAAGCTTGGAAGGCTGCTGTGCTACCACTACACCAATCCCGCGTGCTCTGCGCGAACTGTGGCCCATATGGTCGAGGCGACTGGATTCGAACCAGCGACCCCTTGGTCCCAAACCAAGTGCGCTACCGGCCTGCGCTACGCCTCGTACACGTCCGCGCGGGGAGCATGATAGCAGAGCGGCGCATAGGTGTGTGCATTTGGTCCCCGCCCCTCTGGGGCAGCAGGCGTATCCTGCGGCATTGTGAGTGCTGCGGCGCGGGTGAAAACGTATCTGGATCTGGTGAAGTTTGAGCACACGGTGTTCGCACTGCCCTTCGCCTATGCGGGCATGCTGCTGGCGAGCATGCAGGTGAACGGGACAGGCTGGCCTGGCGCGCACACGCTGCTCTGGGTCACTCTGGCGATGGCGGCTGCCCGGACTGCGGCCATGGGGGCAAACCGCGTGATCGACCGCTTCATCGATGCGCGTAACCCCCGCACGGCGGGCCGGGAAGTGCCCAGCGGCAAGGTCAGTCCGGCGCAGACCTGGGTGCTGGTCGGGATCAGCCTGATCGTGATGGCTTTTGCGGCGGCGCAACTCAATCCCCTGTGCCTGGCGCTGATGCCGCTGGCGATGGTGTTCCTGATCGGCTATCCCTACACCAAGCGCTTCACCTGGCTGTGCCACGCCTGGCTGGGCGTGACCGACGGTGCGGCGGCGGCCGGGGGCTGGATCGCCGTGACGGGTCACTTTGCCCCCCCGGCCTGGTTGCTGTGGGCGGTCGTGCTCTTCTGGATGATCGGTCTGGACGTGATCTACGCGACGATGGACTACCGCTTCGACCTTGCGAACGGGATCAGGAGCATTCCCGCGCGGTTCGGCATTCCGCGCGCCCTGAGGATCGCCGCCGCCAGCCACGCCCTTACCTTCCTGCTGCTGGTTGCGGTGGGCGCAGCGGCGGGGGCCAGCTTCTGGTACTACCTCGCCGCGCTGGCGATGGGGGCCATCCTGCTGTATGAACACCGCATCGTGAATCCGGACGACCTGGCGCGGGTGAACGTGGCCTTTTTCGACGCGAACATGTGGCTGGCCCTGACCATGCTGGCGGGTGTGGTGCTGGACGTGGCGTGGCGGACCCTGACCTGAGCGAGTTGGGCCTGAGTGAGCCGGGCCTGAGCGGGGCGGACCTGAGGGCGCTGGTGCCGGAGGGGGCCGCCCAGGTCTTCATGGAGGGTGACGAGCAGCGGGCGCTGACGCTGCTGCGCCGGGCACGCGACGCGCAGCCGCCGGGCACCGTGCCGTGGGCGGTGCTGGAGCGCCTGGCCGGGCTGGTCCTGATTCACGTGCTGCGGGAGGTGGAGGGAACCTTCGCCCTGGAACGCGCGGACGCCGTGCTGGACGCGGCGGGACAGCCCCGGCCTTCCCTGGCCTGGCTGGAGGCGGGTGCCGGGGAAGCCGGTGAACGCTAGAATCACGCGGATGCGCGCCGTGAAGGGACCGAAACCCCGATGAGGAAGCCCTGATGCTGGAGAGTTCCGAGACGGAATTCGCGTCGAGGTATGCCGCGTTCGCGGCCCAGGGGCAGCTCTATCCCCAGCGGGAAGGCAGTCCCCTGCTGGAGTTCGCGACGGCGGGCCGGGTGCTGTACCTGTTCGACCGGCTGGGGCCTTATCTGGGCCGTCCGGGTCCGGCACGCGTGGTCGTTCACGGCATCCTCGACCTCGCGGAAACGCGCCGCCTGACCCCGGAAGAGGGGGGCGCGGCGCGGGAGACACTGACTGTCCTGGGGGTGTCGAGCGTGGAAGGGGTGGGCGAGGTGCTGTCGGCGGGGCCTCAAGTCTGGGTGGTGCGGGCGCGGCTCCCGCTGGTCCTGGCCGCCTTCGGGCCGCTCCCCGCGATCCAGGTGGGCGAGTGGGTGGCGTTCCGGACTCTGCCGCCCCTGCACGGCTTCCTGATCTGAGGCGCCCGGGACTGTACGGCCACCGCAAGCCGCATCTTCGCGCCGGCTGCCGGCCTGATGTGAACTTGATGGGACTTTACTTAAAACGTCTGTTCGGTCATGATTAAGGCATCCTCCCCATGGCCGAACTCCTTCTCCCCCTGCCCGCACGTGCCAGCGAACATCAGTCGGCGTGCCTGGTCATGGCGGATCTGGTCGGCAGTACGCTGCTGGCCCACCGCCTGCCGCTGGAGAACTACGCGGCGTTGATGGCCGAATTCGTGCAGGTCCTGATCCTGAGCTTCGAAGCGCGGGGGGGGCAGGTGCTTCAGCACCAGGGGGACGCGGTGCTGGCGTTGTGGCCGGCTCCCCGGAGTGGGCAGGGCGTGCGGGCTGCCCTGGAGACCCATGAACGGGCCGCGCGGCTGGGGCTGGCCGGGGTCCTGGGCGTTCAGCTTCAGGTGCGCGCCGGGGTGGCGGTCGGGCCGGTCATCACCGGGATGGTGGGCGGCCAGCTCAGCGCCTATGGGCTGCCGGTGAACTATGCCCGGCGGCTGTGCGACGCCGCTGCCCCAGGTGAGACGCTGGTGTGTGAGGGGGTAGCCCAGCAGTCCTGCCCCGCCGGGATGCCCGTGGCCCGCCTTTTGCCGCCGCTGCGGGGCTTCGGGCCGGAGTCGCGCGCCTACACCGTGACGTTGCCGCAGACGCCCGGCGCCGACGGCATGAAAACCGGTTAAGCGGCGGGGGGGTCTTCTCATGAGAACGGTCAATAGACTGGCCGTATGGAACGCAAGCCTCTGGTCCTCGTTATCGAGGATGAAAAAGACATTGCCCGCTTTATAGAACTCGAACTGGCCGCCGAGGGGTACGCCACCGAGGTGGCCTTCGACGGCGTGACCGGCCTCAGCAAATTCCGCGAAGTCAATCCCGATCTGGTGATTCTCGACCTGATGCTGCCGGTGCTGGACGGCCTGGAGGTCGCCCGGCGCATCCGCAAGACCAGCAACACCCCGATCATCATCCTGACGGCCAAGGACGGCATTCAGGACAAGGTGGAGGGGCTGGACTCGGGCGCCGACGACTACCTGATCAAGCCCTTTTCCATCGAGGAACTGCTGGCCCGCGTGCGCGCCCACCTGCGCCGCGTGAATCCGGCCGTCACCGGCGAGGTGCGGGTGGCCGATCTGGTGATGAACCTCGACGGGCGCGAGATTTTCCGGGGGGGCCGCCGCGTGGAACTGTCGGCCAAGGAGTTCGAGTTGCTGGAACTGCTGGCGCGCAACCCCGGCAAGGTCTTCTCGCGCTTCGAGATCGAGGAAAAGGTCTGGCCCGAGTACACCGGGGGCAGCAACGTGGTGGACGTGTATATCGGTTACCTGCGCCGCAAGCTGGAGGAGGGCGGGGAGCGCCGCCTGATCCACACTGTGCGCGGCGTGGGCTACGTGCTGCGCGAGGAGTGAAGCGCCGGACTGTGCCCCGGAGAGGGCGGGCGGTAGACTGCCGGGTGTGATGAGGATGCCGGCCCTTTCGTCAGCCCCAGGGAAAGCGCCGGAGGTCGGCTCGGTTCTGCAAGCCGTCCTTTTTCCTTCTCCTTCCAGCCGGACTGCCCAGGACTTGCCTGACGGACCTGGCCCGGTCCGGCCCCGGAGCCGCCCATGACGCTGCGTGGGCGGCTCACGCTGTTCTATACGGCGCTGCTGGCGGTGCTGCTGACGGTGGTAGCGGTGGCCGTGCTGGTCATCATGCGCGGGAGCCTGATCAGCGGCCTGGACCGCGACTTGCAGGACACCTACCGCCGTTTCACGGAGATCGTCAGCCAGTTGGCGCTGAACGACCCCAGCACGGCGATGGAGCGCGACGAGGCGGGTCTGCTGCCCCGCGCCCGTTACCTGTTTCCCGACGACGCCATCCAGATCGAGGAGCTGGCTTTTTTCGACGATGCCCAGGCGCTCGCGGTGGCGCTGGAAGAAGCGTCCGGTCCCGAGGCCCGCGAACAATTGTTCAAGCTGCTGCGCGTCCTGGGCGACACCACCCGCCTGAATATCGGCCTGGCCCGCAACCAGCCCTTGCGGCTCAGTGACGAGGAGCTCACGCGGCTGATCACCTCGCCCGAGGGACAGATCATCGTGAAGCGCGACGTGAAGGACCCCTACAGCAGCGAGATGACGCCGTACCGGGTGCTGGTGAAGCTGGGGCCGGTGCAGCTGAATTCGGCGGTGCTGGGGGTGGCCCGCCCGTCCTTTGCCATGACCTACGTGGGGCGCAGCCTCGAACCGCTGGCGGACACCCTCACCCAGTTGCAGCGGGTGATCGGGCTGCTGTTCCTGCTGGGCCTGATCCTGGCCGGGGCAGGCGCTTATCTGCTCGCGGGTCAGGCGCTGCGGCCCCTGCGGCAGGTGCAGAAGGCCGCCGAGGGCATCGGGGGCCAGAACCTGGGCGAGCGGGTGCCCGAACCCCGGACCGGCGACGAGGTTCAGGCCCTCGCGCACGCCCTGAATGCCATGCTGGGCCGCCTGGAGGCCAGCTTCGAGGCGCAGCGGCGCTTTACCAGCGACGCCAGCCACGAACTGCGGACGCCCGTCACGGCGATCAGTGGGCACGCCAGCTACCTGCTGCGCCGCACCGACCCCAGCGGGCAGCAGCGCGAGAGCCTCAACATCATCCGCAGCGAGTCCGAACGGCTCACCAACCTGATCGCCAACCTGCTGCAACTCGCCCGCTCGGACAGCGGCGCGCTGAACCTGACCCGCCAGCCCATCCTGTCGCGCCTCTTCCTGGCCGAGATCGCCCGCGAACTGATGCCGCTCGCCCAGGCCCAGGGGACCGAACTCGCGGCGCAGGGGGCGGACGTGGCCTTCGAGGGCGACCCCGACCGGCTCAAGCAGGTCATCATCAATCTGGTCGGCAACGCGCTGAAGGCCGGATCAAGGCACATCACCCTCGGCAGCCAGCCGGAGGAGGGCGGGCAGGAGGTGCGCCTGATGGTGCAGGACGACGGCCCCGGCATCCCACCCGAACACCTCGCGCGGCTTTTCGACCGCTTCTACCGGGTCGAGGACAGCCGCAGCCGCGACCAGGGGGGCGCGGGCCTGGGCCTCAGCATCGCCAAGGGCATCGTGGACGCCCACGGCGGGCGCATCTGGCTGGAAAGCGAAGTCGGCCGGGGCACCACCGCCTATGTGCAGCTTCCGGTGGGGAATATTCCCGATCTGGACGACGAGGACGTGCCGTAGGGGTGATGTGCTGGAGGGTCCGGGGTGCAGGCGCTTGAGCCGGAGCCTGCACCCCCCCTCACCCCAGCATCAGCGCGTGCAGTTCCTCCATCAGCGCCTCGCCCTCGGCGGTGGTGCGGGCGACCACGAAGATGGTGTCCTCGCCCGCGATGGTGCCCACGATGTCGTCGCGGCGCAGGCGGTCGAGCAGCAGCGCGACCCCCGTCGCGTGGCCGTCGGCGGTGCGGACCACCAGGACGTTCTCGCCCCGGTCCACGTCGCGCACGAAGTTCTGGAAGAGGCGGCCCAGTTCCTCCTCCACGCCCTCGTGTCCGGCAACCTGCGCCAGGGCGTAACGGTGGCGGCCCTTGCCGATGGGCAGCCGCACCAGCCGCAATTCGTTGATGTCGCGGCTGACGGTCGCCTGCGTGACCTGCACGCCTTCCGCGCGCAGCCGCTCGACGAGTTCGGCCTGGGTGGAGACGCTCTCGCGGGCGATGATGTCCTGAATGCGCTTCTGACGCTGGTCCTTGCTGAGCATTCCTCAGATGCTATGAATATTCACTGAATAATTCAATGCGTTGGGACAGCTTTCAGCCCTCAGCCCCTCAGCCCTTAGTCCTCAGCCGCACCGCCTCGTCCAGCAGCCTGCGGGCCACCTCGCGTTTGCTGAGGCGCGGCCAGGCCTGGGAGGTGCCGTCGGGGCGCACCAGCGTGACCTCGTTGTCGTCGCCGCCAAAGGCCGTGCCCTCGCGCGTGGGGTAGTTCAGCAGGATGAAGTCGGCGTTCTTGCGCCGCGCCTTGAGGGCCGCGCGCTCCACGCCCGCGTGCGTCTCCATCGCGAAGCCGACCAGCACCCGCTGGCCCTTGTGCTGGCCCAGTTCCGCCAGAATGTCCGGATTGGGCGTGAGGTGAATCGTCACGTCGCCCGCCACCTTGGCCTGCTTCTCACCCGCGCGCTGGGCGGCGCGGTAGTCCGCGACCGCCGCCGTCATCACGACCAGCTCGGCCTCCCGCGCCGCCGCCAGCACCGCGTCCCGCAGTTCCAGCGCCGTCTCGATGCGGACCACCTGCACGCCCGCCGGGTCGGGGAGGGTCACCGGACCCGTCACCAGGGTCACGGCCGCGCCCCGGTCGCGCGCCTCCTCGGCCACCGCGAAGCCCATCTTGCCGCTGGAGGGGTTGCTGATAAAGCGCACGGGGTCGAGGTACTCGCGCGTCGGCCCGGCGGAGACGACCACCTTCACGCCCGCCAGGTCGCGGGGTGGGGGAGGGGTCAGCTGCGCGAGGGTGGCCGCCGCGATGGCCTCCGGCTCGGCCATGCGGCCCAGGCCGGTCCCCTCGCCATGGGTGCCGAACGCGCCCACTTCCGGCCCCAGGAAGGCGTGGCCCCAGCCGCGCAGCCGCTCGACGTTCGCCTGCACCGCCGGGTGCCGCCACATCCGCTCGTTCATGGCGGGGACCCACAGCACCGGCCCCTCCACGCTGAGCAGGGTCGCCGCCGCCAGGTCGTCCGCGCGGCCCTGCGCGGCGCGGGCCAGCAGGTCCGCCGATGCGCCCACGATCACCACGGCGTCCGCCCGGGCCAGCGTCAGATGTTGCGCGTCGGGTCTGGCCCCGAACCAGGTCGCGTCGGTGGCCACCTGTCCGTCCGCAGCGGTGGCCAGGCTGAGTTCGGTGATAAAGGCCAGCGCGGCCCGCGTGGCGATCACGCGCACCTGCGCCCCCCGCTCGCGCAGCCGCCGCAGCACCGAGGGAGCTTTCACGGCGGCCATGCTGCCCCCCACGATGACGAGGATGGACGGTGAGGCGGGCTGGGCGGACCTGTTCACGGGGGAAGTCTAAGGGTCCGGGGGCCGGGAAGGTTTACGGCAGCCGCCACACCCGCACCCGTCCCCCGTCGCTGACGGCCAGATACCTGCCGTCCGGGCTGAGGCTGGGGCCGCTGGCGTCATGGGTGGCGGGCAGGGGCAGCAGCACCCAGTCTGTCCCGGTCCAGCGGGCCGCGCGCAGGTGTCCGGTTTCCAGCCAGGCAAGCACCGGGTGCCCGGCACGGCTGAGGGCCAGCACGGGCGCTTCGGCACTGACGCCCGGCCGGCTGACGGGACCGCCGAGGGGCTGCCAGCGCGTACCTGTCCAGCGGCTGACATTCACGCGGTCGTGGCCCGCAGGCTCCTCCTCGATCCAGGTGACGACGGGTGAGCCGTCAGCCGCGAGCGCCAGCCGGGGCGCGGCGGTAAAGGAGCCGGGGTGGCGGTTGAGGGGGCCGCCGAGCGTGGTCCAGTGCCCGGACGGGTCTTCCTGCCGCACCCGCACGTTCATCGTGGCGAAGTCGCCCTCCAGAAAGGCCACCGTCCGCCGCCCGGCGCGGTTCAGCGCGAGGTCGGGGGAGAAGGCGGCGCGGGCCGGGTCGCTCAGGAGAGGCTGCGGCACCCAGGTGCCTGCCTGCCACGCCAGCGGCCGCACCACTCCGGCATACGCGCCGCGCACCCCCAGGTCGGTCCAGGCCAGGGTCGGCGTACCGTCCGGCAACACGGCGAAGGCCCGCGAGCGCCCCGCGTCGCTGAGGTTGCGCCGCACCGCGTAGTGGGCCGGGTCGCTCCACGCCTGTCCGTCCCAGCCGCTCATCAGGTACGAGTCCACGTGGGCCTGGCCGCTGTCCTCGGCCCAGCCCAGCCACACCTGCCCCCCCGCGCCGTTGCGGGCCGTGAGCTGCGCGGCATTGAAGCTCCGGCCCTCGTTCAGCACGCCGCCGAGGGGCGTCCAGGCGCCTGCGGCGAGGCGGGCGGCGTGCAGCCGGCGATTCCCCTCCGTGCCCTGGGCCGTCCAGGCGAGGACGGGCGTCCCGGACGCGTCCACCGCCAGCGCGGTCAATTCGGCCCGGCCCGTGACGGGGGGCGGGGGCAGTTCCGTCGGGGCCGGGCCGCCGCCACCCGCCAGGGCCAGTCCGGAGGCGAGGCACAGCAGGGCCAGGGCGCGTCGCATACACCAGCGTACCCGGCGCGTGCCCGGCTGCGCCATTCAGCCTACGCCGCACTGACCTAACGGGCGTTAGACTCGGGCCATGACCTCCACCCTGAAGGCTGTCGAGCGCGTCCTGAGCGTCCCCGAGGACCAGACCCGCTGGGAGACGTTCGCGCCCCGCTACGCGCAGCTCCAGGCCGCCGAGCTGACGGCGTCAGGCGTGCCCGCCTGGCTGGCCGAGTGGAGCGCGCTGGACGCCGACGTGATGCAGGCCGGGAGCAAACTCGCCACCCACGCGGACCTCCACACGGACGACGAGTCGATTCAGGCCCGCTACGCGCGGTTTCTGGAGGAGGTGTCGCCGCAGGCCCAGCGGGCGGGGCAGGCCCTGACTGAGAAACTGCTGGCGGTGCCCGGTTACGTCCCCGCGCCCGACTTCGCCCTGAATTACCGCCGTTTCCGCGACGCCGCCGCGCTGTTCCGCGAGGCGAACGTGGACCTGGGCGTGACCCACGAGGCGCAGATGAACCGGCACGGCGTCCTCACCGGGAATCAGAAGGTCAGCCTGGGCGGCGAAGAACTGACCGTCCCCCAGGCCAGGCAGCGGATGGACAGCCCCGACCGGGCCGTGCGCGAGGAGGCCTGGCGGGCGCTGGCCGCGAGCAACCAGGGCGTTGCGCCCCAGCTCGACGCGCTGATGCTGGAGCTGATCCGGACCCGCCAGCAGCTCGCCTGGAATGCCGACCTGCCCGGCTTCCGCGACTTCATGTGGCGGCGGCTGGACCGCGTGGACTACACGCCGGAGGACTGCCGCGCCTTTCACGAGGCGGTGCAGGGTGAGGTGGTGCCGCTGGCCGCCGGAATCATGGGCGACCTGGCCGGGCAGCTGGGCCTGGACGCGGTGCGCCCCTGGGACTACAACCGCAACAACCTCCTGGACCCGGAGGGCCGCGAGGCGCTGAAGCCTTTCACGACGGGCATGCAGCTCGAAGACCTGGCGTCGGCGGCCTTCGCGGGGCTGGACGCGGACCTGGCCGGGCGCTTCCGCTCGATGCGGGACGGCCTGCTCGACCTCGAATCGCGGCCCGGCAAGATGACGCACGCCTACTGCCAGTATTTCCCGGTCCAGAACGAACCCTTCGTGCTGATGAACGTGGTGGGCACTTCCGAAGACGTGCGGGTGCTGTTCCATGAGGTCGGGCACGCCTTCCACGGCTTTTACAGCGGCGACGCGCAGCCGCTGGTCTGGAACCGCTGGAGTCCCATCGAGTTCGTGGAGATTCCCTCCATGGCGATGGAGTTCCTCACGCTCGACCACCTGGGGCACGTCTTCAGTGGGGAAGAACTGGCCCGCTACCGCGAGAAGCAGCTTCAGGGCGTGGTGGCCTTCCTGCCCTGGGCCGCGCAGATGGACGCCTTCCAGCACTGGCTCTACGCCGAGGCCGGGGAGAACCCGGGCATCGCCGACCTCGACGCCAAGTGGCTGGAACTCGACCGGACCTTCCACCCCTTCGTGAACTGGGACGGCCTGGACGAGAACGTGCGGGCCAAGGGCTGGCAGTACTATCACGTCTTCCGCGCGCCCTTCTATTACATCGAGTACGCGATGTGTTACCTCGCCGCCGTCGGCATCTGGCGGGAAGCGCGCCAGAACCCCGCGCAGGCCCTCTCGAACTACAAGGCCAGCCTACGCCTGGGCAGCACCGTGCCTGTGCCCGAGCTGTACCGCGCCGCCGGGGTGGAGTTCCGCTTCGACCGCGAGCATATCCGGGGCCTGATGGCCTTCCTGAAGGAACAGCTGGGGTAAGGCGCGCCTGTCCGGGAAGCGGGTCGGAGATGTGCCGGCCCGCTTGTCGTTGCTGCCCGGTCGTCCGAAGCCGGGCGAAGGGCGTGGATTTTTTCCTGCTCCCCCGGGGCGTGAATGCTGAGTTTATGCGCCTGTCACTCACGCCTTCCCGCCGGTGGATAGCGTGGGGAGGTTCTGCAACACGGTCCATAGCCTGAACGCAGGCACCGCGCAGCGCTGCAGGCCGGGTTTCCCCGGTGGCGGCCCACCTCCCTTTTTTCCCGCCCAGCAGGCCCACGCACTTGGAGGACGGCATGAACGCACCGCAACAAGTCCCGGACCCCTCTCCTGTCAGCAGCACCCGGCGTCAATTTCTGCGGGGCGCCGGCCTGGCCGGAGCGGGCGTCGCCCTGACGGCCTGCGCGCCCAGCTTCACCCCCCGCCAGGACAAGCCCAACCTGGACGCCGACATCCTGAATTTCGCCCTGAATCTGGAGTACCTGGAAGCCGCCTTCTATCTGGCGGCCACCGGACGCCTGACCGAGTTGCAGGGCATCGGGGGTGACGCGCCGATCCAGTTTCCTGAGGGGGTGACGGGTACGGCCCCGATGGCCTTTCAGTCGGACGTGATCCGGGACTTTGCCAACGAGCTGGCCAGCAATGAACTGGCCCACGTCCGGTTCCTGATCGCCACGGTCAAGGCGCTTGGCGGTCTGCCCATTCCGCGCCCGGCCCTCAGCATCGGCCCGGCCTTCATGGCGGCGGTGGCGGCGGCCAGTGGCGGCAAGGTCACGGACTTCAACCCTTACCGCGACGACATCTCGTTCCTGCTCGCCAGCCACACGCTGGAGGACGTGGGCGTGACCGCTTACAAGGGCGCGTCTCCCCTGATCCGCGACCGCAAGCCCGGCGGCGTGCTGGAACAGGCCGCCGGTATCCTGGCCGTCGAGGGCTACCACATGGGGTCCACCCGTTTTCAGCTCTACAAGCGCCGTGATCAGGAAGCGGCCCCCGGGTTCACGGTCGCGGCGATGTCCAGGGCCATCAGCGACCTGCGCGACCAGCTCGACGGCCCCGGCGACAAGGACCAGGGCATCACGGACAGCCCGCGCCCCGGCGAGTCGAACATCGTGCCCGCCGACGCGAACGGCGTGGCCTTCAGCCGCACGCCGCGCGAGGTGCTGAACATCGTGTACCAGAAGGCGGAAGCGGCGGCCGGCGGGTTTTTCCCGAGCGGCGTGAACGGCAAGATCAGGTAAAGCGTTCTTTCCCGGAGGCTGGTCATGACCCAAGTCGCAACAGAAACGTTCCCCACCCCCAACCTGCGCCGCCAGGTGCTGCGCGCCCTCGGGTTGCTCGGCGTGGGCGCCGCCGTCACCTCCTGCGCGCCCGGCCTGCTGAACCTGTCCAGCCTGGCGAACCTGCCCGCGCCCGGTGTGGACGCCGCCGTCCTGAATTTCGCGCTGAACCTGGAGTACCTGGAAGCCGCCTTCTACCTCGCCGCGACGGGCCGCCTGGCCGAGTTGCAGGGCGTGGGCGGCAACGCCGAGATTCGCCTGCCCGGCGGTCTCCAGGCCGTGCCGTTCCAGTCCGGCGACGTGCGCGACTTCGCGAACGAACTCGCCACCGACGAGATCGCGCACGTCAAGTTCCTGATTACCACCATTCAGGCGCTGGGGGGCACACCGATCGAGCGGCCCGTCCTGGACCTCAGCGGTTCCTTTGTGACGGCGGCCAGCGCGGCCAGCGGCGGCAAGATTCAGGGCTTCAACCCGTTCCTGAACGACCTGTTCTTCCTGCACGGGGCCTACATCTTCGAGGATGTGGGCGTCAGTGCCTACAAGGGCGCTTCCCCCCTGATCAACGACGACCGGCCCGGCGGTGTGCTGGAGCAGGCGGCCGGCATCCTGGCGGTGGAGGGCTACCACGCCGGGGCCATTCGCAGCATGCTGTACGAGCGCCGGAACGAGGAAGTGGCCGCAGGCCTGACCGTCGCCGCCGTGACCAAGGCCATCAGCGACTTCCGCGACCTGGCCGACGGGCCGGGCGACCGCGACCAGGGCATCACCGAGCCGATTCTGCGCCCCGGCAACTCGAACATCGTGCTGACCGACCCGAACGCGGTGGCCTATAGCCGCCTGCCGCGTCAGGTGCTGAACATCGTGTACCTCGCGCCGGGTGCCTCGCGGGGCGGCTTCTTCCCCAACGGCGTCAATGGGCTGATCAAGTAAGACGCACTGCACCTGGGGAATGGGGGCCTCGCCCGGTCCCTGTTCCCCGGCGCGTTGTTCTGCGTGGGCGAAGGCGGGCCGCGTGAAGGTAGGCCGGGTGGCGGCTGGCCGGCTCCGCCATTCGGCCCATGTGTCCCTGCCCTGGCCCGCGCACACTGCTCGTATGACGACGCGCGACCTGACCGTTTCTCCCTTCGACCCGTTGGCCGCGTCGCCCGAAACGCGGCTCGCGGTCGGCCACCTGCTGACCGCCTGCCACACCTTCGCCTACCCGCAGGACCCCCCGATGCTCCCCGAGCGCGAAGCCCTCAGCCTCACGCACGTCACGCCCGGCGAGGCCGTCCGGCAGTTTGCCGTGTGGGACGGAACCCGGGCGCTGGGCTGGGGAAGTCTGGAGTACCACCTCAGCCAGAATCTGCACGCCGCGCACGCCCGGCTGTTTGTTCACCCCGACCATCGCCGCCGGGGGCTGGGCCGTGAACTGGCCCGGGTGCTGGAGGGAACGGCGCGGCAGCAGGGCCGCCGGGTCGTGACCTTCGGCACCACCAGCAAGGCCCCCGCCGGGGAGGCGTTTGCCCATACCCTGGGCGCGGAACCCGCCCTGCCCATGCGCCAGAGTCAGCTCGACCTGAGCGCCGTGCCGGACCCCCTGCTGGACGCCTGGACCACCCGGCCGGACGGCGAACCCTACCGCCTGCATATCTGGGAGCGCGTGCCGGAGACCTTCCTGACCCGCACCGCCGACATGATCATGGTGATGAACACCGCCCCACGCGGCGACCTGGAGGTGGACGACTGGACCGTCACCCCCGAGATGATCCGCGCCTGGGAGGGCATGATCGCGGAGTCCGGGGAAGTGCGCTTCCTGATGGCCGCCGAGGACACCCGCACGGGTGAGCTGGCCGGGTACACCGAGGTTTTCTGGAGTCCCGAGCGCGCCTCCCTGGTCTATCAGGGCGGGACCGCCGTCCGCCCGGCGGCACGCGGCCAGGGCCTCGGCAAGTGGCTGAAGGCTGCGATGCTGCGCCACGTCCAGGCCCACTGCCCCGGCGCCCATTTCGTCCGCACCAACAATGCGAACGAGAATGCCGCCATGCTGGGGATCAATGTGGCGCTGGGTTTTGCACCCTGGGCAAGCTTCACCGAGTGGCAGCTGCGGCTGGGCTGATACGAACTTAAGGTGAGTCGAAGACGAACCCGAGCGGAGCGAGAATAAGAAAATACCGGCTTGCGGCGATGGAAGAACATCTGGTGTTTTGTCCAGGTGTTCTGGAATCAGAGCAAGTCGGTATGACCGCGCAGGCGAGCAACACCGGAGGGGCCAGGGACGTTCTCTCCCTGGCCCCTCGCTGCGGTCCTGTGGCCTCAGCCCGCCGTCTGTCCCCTTCCCAGCCGCACCCGGAAGCCGCGCAGCTCGTAGCCCTTCACGACCTCGTTGTAGCCCACTTCCGGCTCCTGCACGATTTCCAGGTCCTGCCACAGCAGCAATCTTCGCAGGAATACGTCCGACTCCTTGATCGCCAGGAACGCGCCGGGGCAGCGGTGGTGGCCGTCACCGAAGGCCAGCACCTGCCCCTGCACGCCACGCGGCAGCTTGCGGCCCGGGCACAGCTGTTCCGGGTCCTGGCCCGCCACCGCCGGGTCCACGTTGGCTTCCTGCACGTTCAGGGCCAGCAGGCTGCCTGCGGGGATGGTGTGGCCCTCCACCGTCAGCGCCTGCTCGGCGCGGCGGTAGAGCATGGTCACGACCGGCTCCAGCCGCAGGATCTCGTGCAGGATGGCGTGGCGTTCCTTTTCGGTGCCGTGGACGTAGTCGGCACGCAGTCCCGGATTTTTGAGCAGGTGCCAGGCCGCCACGCTGATGAACTCGCGGGTGGTTACCATGCCCGCCGTACCGTAGGTCAGGCACTCGGTCATGATCTCCACGTCGTTGTACTCGCGGTCGAGCAGGTGGCTGATCAGGTCGTCGCGGCGTTCCTTGCGGCGGGCCTCGATGGCGGGCTTCACGTCCAGAAAATAGAAGAGGGCCATCTGCGCCTGCTGCCGGGCAGCCGCCAGCCGCCCCTTTTTGGGCTGGTGGCTGCCCGGTTCGCTGTCGCCGCCGCCCTCCACGAAGGAGATGACGCGGTGTTCGAGGCCCGGCAGGCGGCTGCTGGTCAGGCCCACCACCTGCGCGGCCACGTTCACGGCCAGCCGCAGGCTGAGGTCGTCGAGGTTCAGCTCGCCCTTGCGCGCGAGTTCGGCGATCAACTCGTCGGCCAGGGCCGCGATCATGGGCTGGTAGTCCGCGACCTGGGTGGGCGTGAAGTAGCGGGCGGTCGAGCGGCGCATCTCGTGGTGCTTCTCGCCCTCCTCGAACAGCACGGGCGCGTTGTCCAGCCCCCTCACGCCCCGCGCCATCTCGGACATGAAGCCCGCCTGCCGCACGCCTTCCGAGCGCAAAACCTCGCGCGCCGCCTGAAAGTCGTGGATGCGGTAGATGCCCCGCGCGTCCACCTCGACGGCCTGCCCGGTCTGCGAGGCGCTCCCGGGGCGACGGGTCAGCGAGGTGTCGGCGGGGTGAAAGGGGCAACGGGGGGCACCAGAGGGGGAAGTGGTCATTCTGACTCCTGTTCGGGAAGGGGGAGGGAGCGGGTAAGTTGTGCCAGCGCGTGCAGGCCGTGTGTGAGGGCGTCCGCCCGGGGACCGAGCGCGGCGAGCGGGGGGCCGGTGACCGCCCGCACGGTGTCCAGCGCCTGCGCCCACAGCGCCGCTCCCTGCGGGGTGACGGTCACGGTGACGCGGCGGGCGTCGGCCTGCGCCGAGGTCCGGGTCACCGCGCCCCGCGCTTCGAGGGCGTGCAGCACCCGGCTGACCTCGTAGCGCGGCACGCCGAGTTCACGCGCGAGCTGGGCGGGCTGGTCCGCACCGCCCTGCACGTAGGCCAGGGCGATGAAGGCGCGCAGGTCCAGGTCGTGCCGGGCGCGCAGCTCGGCCTCACCCCGCGTGGTCAGCGCCTGCCAGGCGGCCCACAGCGCCGTCAGGAACGTCAGTTCCGCCGCTGGGGGCTGTCCCGCCGGGAGAGTCGGGGAGGAAGGAGCCTCGGTCACGCGGGCAGTATGCCGCGCCATTCGATGAGTAATTGCAGTTTGCAACCAAAAGGGTCAAGGTCCAGCTCACCCGGCCTGCCCCCCGCCCGGAACCCGCTACCCTGCGGCCCATGAGGGTTGCCGTCGCGGATGTAGGGACCAATTCCAGCCACCTCCTGATCGCGGAGGCGCTGAACCCGGCGGCGCAAAGCGCCCCAGCCGGAGAGGGGCGGGCCGAGGTGGGCGGTTACCGGGTGCTGGACGCGCTGAAGGACCGCACCCGGCTGGGCGAGTGCCTGGACGCCGCCGGAAATCTCACGCCGGAGGGCGAGGAGCGGCTGGCGGCGGCCCTGACGCACTTTCAGGCGCTGGGCGCGGCGGCGGGTGTGCCGGACGTGCAGGTCTATGCGACCAGCGCCCTGCGGGAAGCGCCCAACGGCGAGGCGGTCGCGGCCCGCATCCGCGAACGCACGGGCATCTACCCGGTCATCATCAGCGGGGAGCGCGAGGGCCAGCTCACGTACCTGGGCGCGGCGCACAGCGTGGATTTCGGGCCGGACAACCTGCTGCTCGACCTGGGCGGCGGCAGCCTGGAACTGGCGCGGGGAGGCCCCGAGCAGGCGCAGGACGTGCTGAGCGTGCCGCTGGGCGCGATTCGCATGACCCGCGCCCATCTGCACCACGACCCCCCCACGAAGGCCGAGGTGCGGGCCGTGCAGGACGCCGTGCGCGCGGCCCTGGCCCCACACGCCGCGCGCTTCCGGGTGCAGCCCGGTACACATGTGGTCCTGTCGAGCGGCACGGCCGAGGCCGCCGCCGCCCTGATCGCCGCCCAGGGGGACAGCGTGCCGGGCAGTGTGAACGGCCTGAGCCTCACCACCGCCGACCTCGGCGCGCTGCTGGAACGGACCCGCAGCCTGAGCGCCGCCCGCCGTACCCGCCTGCCCGGCCTGGAGCGGCGTGCGGATACGGTCGTGGCCGGGCTGGCCGTGCTGCACGCCGCGCTGGAGACGCTGGGGGCCACGCGGGCGACCGTCAGTGAGGGGGCGCTGCGTGAGGGCATGCTGATCGAGGAACTCGGGCGGCACGCGGCGTATGCGGCGGGCCTGAGTGCGCGGCAGCGCAGCGTGCTGGGGGCGGCCGAACGCTTCGGCGCAAATCTGGCGCACGCCCGGCACGTCACGGCGCTGGCCCGCGACCTCCTCACCCGGCTGGAGGAAGCCGGGGAAGCCTCCGCGCCCGAGGCCCGCAGCCTGCTGACCGCCGCCGCCGGGCTGCACGAGGTCGGGCAGATCGTGGCGCAGAGCAGTCACCACAAACACGGCGCGTACCTGATCCGGCACGCGGGGCTGCGCGGGTTCTCGCCGCGTGAGATCGAGCTGGTGGCGCAACTGGCACGCTACCACCGCAAGAGCGGCCCCAAGCTCTCGCACCCGGAGTACGCGGCCCTGAGCACCCCCGACCGGACGTTGGTCGCGCGGCTGGCCGCCGTGTTGCGCGTGGCGGACGGGCTGGACCGCTCGCACGCGGGACAGGTGCGGCTGCTGGCCCTCACCCGCAGCCCGTCCGGCTGGACCCTCGCCCTGAGCGGCGCGAACCCGCTCGACCTGGCCGGGGCGCGCGACAAGGCGGACCTGTGGGCACGCGAGTTCGGCCCCCTCACCCTGAAGGCGGAACAGCCCGGGGAGGAGGCTATGCTCGGCGCATGACCCCTTCCTCTTCGCCTGCCCTTCCGCAGAACATCCTGAGCATCCAGTCGTGGGTGAGTTACGGGCATGTCGGGAACGCCGCCGCCGTGTTTCCGCTGCAACGCCTGGGCTTCGAGGTGTGGCCCATCAACACCGTCCAGTTTTCCAACCACACCGGCTACGGCGCGTGGACCGGCATGGTGTTCCCGCCCGAACTGGTCGCGGACCTGCTGAGCGGTATTGAGGCGCGCGGCGTGCTGCCGGAGTGCGCCGCCGTCCTGAGCGGCTACATGGGGTCGGAGGGGACGGTGAGCGCCGTCGTGGAGGCCGTACGCCGCGTGCGGGCCGCCAACGCGGGCGCGCTGTACTGCTGCGACCCGGTGATGGGCGACGTGGGCCGCGGCGTGTTCGTGCGCCCCGAACTGCCGGACCTGATCCGCGCGCAGGCGGTCCCCGAGGCCGATATCGTCACGCCCAACCAGTTCGAGCTGGAACTGCTGACCGGGCACAGCGTCAGGACCCTGCCCGACGCCCTGGCCGCCGCCCGGACCCTGCGCGCGACCCTGCGCGGGGATGGCCCCCGCATCGTGGTGGTGACCAGCCTGGTGCGGGAGGACGCGCCCGCAGGCATGATCGAGACGCTGGCCGTGACCGAGGACGGCGCGTGGCTGTGCCGCACACCCCTGCTGCCGCTCGACCCGCCGCGCAACGGCACCGGCGACGCGATCGCGGCGCTGTTCCTGGGCCATTTCCTGCAAACGCGGGACGCCGGGAAGGCCCTCAGCCTCAGCATGAGTGCGCTGTACGCCCTGCTCGACCTGACCCACCGCCTGGACACCCGCGAGATTCAGCTGGTGGCGGCGCAGGACGAGTACGCGCGGCCCACGCGGCTGTTTGAGGCGGAACGGGTGGCCTGAGCCGGAGACGGGCGGCAGGCCCTCCAGCCGGGAAGCCCCACCCTCTTTTTGAACCGGGTACACTTCTCCCATGACCTATGAAAGCCTGCGCCTCTCCCGCACGGGCGAGGTGGCGACCCTGACCTTCACCCACCCCAAGGGTGCCTTCGGCCCGGCAACCTGGCGCGAGGTGGCGCTGGCCCTCTCCGAACTGGGGGACGCCCGCGCGCTGATCGTGCGCGGCGAGCGGGCCTTCAGCACCGGGCTGGACCTGAAGGCGACCGCGCCCGTGATCGCCCCCGCGCTGGGGGATGCCGCGAAGTTTGCTGCGGTGGTGGACGAGATGCACGCGGCCATCGAGGGCCTCGCCGCGCTGCCCATTCCCGTCATCGCGGCGGTGGACGGCTGGTGCATCGGCGCGGGGCTGGAACTGGCCTCGGCCTGCGACCTGCGGCTGTGCAGCGCGGGCGCGCGCTTCAGCCTGCCGGAAGTGAAACTGGGCATCACGGCGGACCTGGGCGGGTTGCAGCGCCTACCGGGGCTGATCGGCAGGGGGAGGACGGCCCAGCTCGCCCTGACTGGCGACCCCATCGACGCGCAGGCAGCCGAACGCTGGGGCCTGGTGACCGAGGTCCACGCGGACGCAGATGCTCTGTATAGCCGCGCCGACGCTCTTGCGGCCCAACTCGCCGCGCTGCCGCCGAAAGCCGTGGAAGGCACCAAGCGCATTCTCGAAAGCGGCCTGCCCCACGCCGAGAGCCTCGCCGCTGCGGTGGCGTGGAACGCGCGGCACATGACGGCGGAGGGACTGAGCGGCCCTCTGAAAAAAGCCTGACCCCACGCCCTGCACCCCACACCCTTCCGAAGGAGAAGCCCCATGACCCACCCCCATGACCCCGCCACCCCCGACCCGGAGAACACTTTCCGCCCCGACCTGCTGCGCGGCAAGCACGCGCTGATCACCGGGGGCGGCAGCGGCATCAACCTCGGCATTGCGCGGAGTTTCGCCGCGCACGGCTGCGCCGTGACCATCCTGGGCCGCAATCTGGAAAAGGCGCAGAACGCCGCGCGGGGTATTGAAGAAGCCGGAGGCCGCGCCCTCGGCGTTTCTGCCGACGTGCGCGACTTCGCCGCCCTCCAGGCCACCGCGCAGGCGGGGGTGGACGCGTTCGGGCCGTTCGACATCGTGCTGGCGGGGGCGGCGGGGAACTTCCCGGCCCCGGTGGACGGCATTTCGCCCAACGGCTTCAAGACGGTCGTGGATATCGACCTGCTGGGGACCTACAACACCATCAAGGCGTGTGCGCCGCACCTGAAAACGCCGGGCGGCAACATCCTGAGCATCAGCGCCTACGGGGTGCCGGTGCCGATGCAGGCGCACGTGGTGGCGGCGAAGGCGGGCGTGGACGCCCTGACGCAGACGCTGGCGGTGGAGTGGGGGTTGCGCGGGGTGCGTGTGAACGCGATCATCCCCGGTCCCATCGACGGCACCGAGGGCATGGCCCGCCTGGCGCCCGACGAGCGCAGCCGCCAGCAGTTCATCGGCACCGTGCCGCTGGGCCGCTTCGGGGTGCCTCAGGACATCGCCAACGCCGCGCTCTTTCTGGTATCGGACGCCGCCAGCTACGTGACGGGCGTGATCCTGCCGGTGGACGGGGGCCAGAACATGCTGGGCGGCGCGCCGCAGTACCAGATGTATCTGCGGATGCAGCAGGCCGGGGGCCAGGAGCAGCAGGCCGGGCGCTGAGGCGGCCCCCGCGCCCGGTATCCTGCACGGATGCGCCGCGTCCTGACCTTCTGCCTCGCCTGCCTGACCCTCTGGCCGGGGTCGGCGGCGCAGGCTCCCGCTGCGGGAGCGGCGGTCACGCTCCGGCCTGACCCCGGCCTGGATGCGGGGGTGCGGCGGGCACTGGCGGGGCTGCCACAGAATGTGCGGGCAGGCCTGCTGGTGCGTGACCTGACGACCGGAAAGCTGCTGGAGGCGCGCGGGGCGGACCTCTCCCTGATTCCGGCCAGCACCCTGAAGCTGGTCACGGCGGCGTCGGTGCTGGTCGACCGGGGCGGCGCGGACGGCTGGTGGAGTACCGAACTGACCGTTCCCGCCGCCGAGGTGGGCCGCCCGCGCGTCTCGCACCTGACCCTGCGCGGGAACGCCGACCCCACCCTGACGGTCGCGGACGGCCCCAACAGCCTGCGCGCCCTGGCAAAACAGGTCTATGCCCGGGGCGTGCGCGAGGTCGGCGCGCTCCGGGTGGACGAGAGCGGGCTGGACGCGCGCACCTGGCGCGACCTGCCCCTGGGTGTGCCCATGACGGCCGTGCGCCTGGCGGAGTGGCATGACGCCCCGCCCCCCTCGGCGGCCACGGCCCGCGCCCGGGTGGGTGCCGCCCTGAGCCGCGAACTGGGCCGGGCCGGGGTGCGGGTGCTTTCGGACACGGTCGCTGCGGCCCCAGCCTTCCGCCCCTACGTCCCGCCCCCCCGCACAGACGATCAGGGCCGGACCCTCCCGCCCGATCCCCTGGTCCCGGTCGAGCGCCGCCCCGAGCAGGGCGCAGCCTCGGTCCGCAGCGCCTCGCCCGCCGGGGTGCTGGCCGCGACCCTGCGGCCCAGCGACAACCTGCGCGCCGAGGAACTGCTCGCCACGCTGGCGGTGCGGCCCGCCGGGAGCGGCACCCTGGAGGCGGCCCTGGGCCGCGAGCGCGCCGTGCTGCGCCGCCTGAGCGTGGACCTGACCGGCGTGCGGCTCGCGGACGGCAGCGGCCTGAGCCGCGAGAACCGGCTGACGGCGCGGGCGCTGGTGCAGCTCCTGACCGTCATGCACGACCTGCCCTCTCCCACCGGCCAGCCCCGGGCCGAGCCGCCGGACCGCACCTACCGCGAGCGCCGCAACGCCTTTGCCGAGGCGCTGCCCCAGGCCGGCACCGGGGAGAACGTCCCCGCGCACGACGGGCGCGGCGGCACCCTGGCCCTGCGGTTGCGGGACAGCGGGCTGGACGTGCGGGCCAAGACGGGCACCCTGCCCGGCGTGAGCAGCCTCGCCGGGTACGTGACGGGGAGGAGCGGCCACACCCTCGCCTTTGCCCTGTTGATGAACGGCCCCGAGGACAGCCCCATCCTCACCTTGCGGGCCGTGCAGGATGAGGTGGTGCGGGCCGTGGCGGCGGCACACTGAGGCCGGGCTGGCCCCGCTAGGGCTTTTTCCGCCACCCGTAGGCGCGCACGGCGTCCACCAGGAACCACACGGCGACCGCGCCCCACAGCAGCCCCGGCAGCCAGTTGTCCACCCGCAGGTAGCGGAAGGCGGCCACGCCGCACAGCACGGCCAGCACGAGGCTCAGCAGAAACACGATGTGGGGGGGCACGCGGCGACCGAACATGGGCACAGCGTACCCTGCGGGGTCTGCCGCATTCCTGACCGTTCCCCCCCCGCCCCGCGTGGCAGGATTCAGGCGATGCCGGACTTTGACGTTTTGGTGATGGGCGCGGGCCACAACGCTCTGGTGACGGCTGCCTACGCCGCGAAAGCCGGGCTGCGCGTCGGCGTCTTCGAGCGGCGGCATCTCGTCGGGGGGGCCGTCAGCACCGAGGAACTGGTGCCCGGCTACCGCTTCGACTACGGCGGCAGCGCCCACATCCTGATCCGCATGACGCCCGTGGTGCGCGAGCTGGAACTGACCCGCCACGGCCTGCACTACCTGGAAGTCGACCCGATGTTTCATGCCTCGGACGGCGAGACGCCCTGGTTCGTCTGGCGCGACGCCGAGCGCACGGCGCGCGAACTCGAAGCCCTCTTCCCCGGCCAGGGCGAGGCGTACCGCCGCTTTCTGGACGACTGGACGCCCTTTGCCCGCAGCGTGGCCGACCTCTTCAACTCGGCCCCCGGCCCGCTGGAAATGGGCAAGATGGTGCGGGGAAGCGGCCAGGGGAAGGACTGGCAGGCGCAGCTTTCCCGCATCCTGCGCCCTTACGGCGACGTGGCCCGCGAGTATTTTTCAGAGGAGCGGGTGCGCGCGCCGCTGACCTGGATGGCCGCGCAGAGCGGCCCGCCGCCGTCGGACCCCCTCAGTGCGCCTTTCTTGCTGTGGCACCCCCTCTACCACGAGGGCGGGGTGGCGCGGCCCAAGGGGGGCAGCGGCGGACTGACCAAGGCTCTGCGCCGGGCCGTGGAGGCGGACGGCGGCCAGGTCTTTACCGACGCGCCCGTGAAACGCATCCTGGTGAAGGGCGGAAAGGCGCAGGGAATCGAGCTGGAAAACGGCGAGACGTATACGGCGCGCGCGGTGGTTTCGGGGACCCACGTCCTCACGACGGCGGGAGCGCTGTCGCCCGAACATGTCCCGGAGGCCGCCCGCCGCGTGCGCGTGGGCAACGGCTTCGGCATGGTGCTGCGGCTGGCCCTCAGTGAGCGGGTGCGCTACCGCCGGCACACCGAACCGGAGAGCCGGGTGGGGCTGGGCCTGCTGATTAAAAACGAGCGGCAACTCCTGAAGGGCTACGGCGAATACCTGGCGGGCGAACCGACCACCGATCCGCCGCTGATCGCCATGAGCTTTTCCGCCGTGGACGACAGCCTGGCTCCCCCCGGCGGGGAGGTGCTGTGGCTGTGGGCGCAGTATTACCCCTACGAGCTGGCGTCGGGAAGCTGGGAGACGCGCACCGCCGAGGCGCGGGAAAACATCCTGCGCGCCTTCGAGCATTACGCGCCGGGCACGCGCGACACCATCGTGGGCGAGCTGGTGCAGACGCCGCCGTGGCTCGAACGGGAACTGGGCCTGTACCGGGGCAACGTGATGCACCTGGAGATGAGTTTCGACCAGATGTTCGCCTTCCGCCCCTGGATGTCGGCCAGCCAGTACCGCTGGCCGGGGGTGCGGGGGCTGTACCTCACGGGCGCGAGTACCCACCCGGGCGGCGGCATCATGGGCGCCTCGGGGCGAAACGCGGCGCGGGTGCTGGTGAAGGACCTGACGCGGCGGGGGTGGCGGTGAGGGGGCCGCAGGTGGGCGCGCGCCGCCCCTGTGCCCCCCGCGCCGGGAGCCGGGCCGCGTGACGCCGGGCCTCCTGCGCGGCGGTCTGGCCCTGGCGGCGCTGGGGGCGGCCTTCCTGGGGGCGCTGCTGGTCCTCCGGGCCGGGCCGGGCGGCTGGCTGCTGATTGCGCTGGGGCTGCCGCTCGCGCCGGTGCTGGCCCTCGCGGGCGACGCGCTGGGCGGCGACTTCGCGGCAACGCTGCGGCGGCGGGCACACGGTCTCGCCGCCCAGATGCGGCCCTGGCTGTGGCTGACGGTCCTGTATGCGGCGCTGCATATCCCGGTGCCTCTCTGGCCGGGGGGCTTTCCGCTGCTGGCGCTGCTGAGTACGGGGGCGCTGTTTCTGGCTGCCCTCGCTTACGCCTGGGAAAGGACCGGGGTGCGGCGGGCAAGCGTGCTGGCGGCGCTGGCCTTCGGCGTGGGCCTGGGCGTGGAACTGCTGGGGAGCCGGACGGGCTTTCCCTTCGGCGTGTATTCCTACGCGACCTCGCCCGCGCCCACCCTGCTCGGCGTGCCGCTGCTCGTGCCGCTGGGGTGGTTTGCCCTGACGCTCGCGGCCACCGTGCTGGCCGGGGGCCGGGCGGGGCTGGCGGGCCTGCTGCTGGTCGCCTGGGACGTGGGCCTGGAACCGCTGATGACGGCCGAACGCTACTGGCGCTGGAGCGACCCCGCGCCCCTGTGGGCGGGTGCGCCGGTGCAGAACTTCCTGGGCTGGTGGGTGGTCGGATCGGGTTTGAGTTGGGCCTTCATGCAAATCGCGCCGGGACTGTCGGGGCGGCGGGGCGGGGACTGGCCGGTGCAGGGGGGATCAACCGCCGACCTCTCCCTCTCCCGCCTGACCTTCGCCGCCGCGTACCCCACCGAGATGTTCTTTCTGCCCGGTGGCCTCGTGCTGGTGGGCCGGTCCCGGGAGGCGGCGGTGACGCTCGCGGCGATGCTGGGGGCGCTGGCCCTGGCGTGGGCCGTGCGGGGGAAGAAGTGAGCCGCCCGGACCCGGTGGCCGTCCTGCTGCGCGCCAGTATCCGCCGCAGCGTACGCACCGGACTGGGCGGGATCTGGGTGCATGGGCCGTTGCCGGACGGAGGTGCGGTGCTGGCCCCCAACCACCAGTCCTGGTGGGACGGCTACGTGCTGCGCGAGGTGGCCTGGACCATGGGCGCCGGCTTCCGCGTGCTGATGACGGAGCGGCAACTGGCCCGCTTCCCCTTCCTGCGCCGCGTCGGGGCGCTGGGCGCGGGGGAGGTGCGTGTTGCCGTGCGGGCGGCGCGGGCGGGCGCGTGGGTGGTGGTCTTCCCGGAGGGGGCCATTCAGCCTGCCGGGCCTTTGCGGGCGCTGAAACCCGGCGCGGCCTGGACGGCCCGGACGGCGGGGGTGCCCCTCGTGCCCGTCGCGCTGCGGGTGCTCCTGCGGGGCGGGCAACATCCAGAGGCGTATCTCCGCTTCGGGCCGGCGGTGTCCGGGCCGGGCCTCGCGGCGGGCCTCGCGGCAGAACTGGCCGCGCTGGACGCCGACCTGGCGGGCAGTGACCCGGAAGAGCCGCTGGCCGGATACCTGCGCCTCACGGGGGGGCGGGCCAGCAGTCCCGGGCGGCTGGGTTCTGGCCGACTGGACTGGCCCAGCCGCGCCCTGAAGCGGCTTACGGGGGACCGGTGAGCGGGCTCTGGCGCGGCTACCGGCTCGCGGCGGGCGGGTTCTTCGCGGTCAAGGCGGCGGCGCTGCTCGTCAACGCCCTGACCTTTCCCCGGCTGCGGCCCCGGCCCACGCCCGCTGGACCCCGCGTCTCGCTGCTGGTGCCCGCGCGCAACGAGGTGCACAACCTCCCCCACACGCTGCCCGGCCTGCTGGCCCAGGGCGCGCACGAGGTGCTGGTGCTGGACGACGGCAGCAGCGACGGCACCGCACCGGTGGCCCGGCGGCTGGGGGCGCGGGTCGTGTCCGGCCAGCCTCTCCCCGCCGGGTGGCACGGCAAACCCTGGGCCTGTCAGCAACTCGCGCGGGCGGCGAGCGGGGACGTGCTGATCTTCACCGATGCCGACGTGTTCTGGCAGCCGGGGGCGCTCGGGGCGGTGCTGCACGAGCTGGCGCGCTCGCGGGCCGACCTGCTCAGCGTGTATCCCCGCCAGCTCAACGTGACGCCCGGCGAACGGCTCCTCACGCCGCTGGTGGACGACGTGCTGCTCACGCTGCTGCCTGCGCCGCTGCTGCGCTTTCCGCACCCCAGCGCCGCCGCCGCCAACGGGCAGCTGATGGCCTTCCGGCGGGAGGCCTATGAGCGGGTGGGGGGCCACGCCCTGGTCCGCGCCGAACTGCTGGAAGACGTGGCCTTTGCCGGGCGTCTCAAGGCGCGGGGTGGGCGGCTGGCCCTGGCGCTGGGGCAGCGCTGTGTGGGCGTGCGGATGTACCGCAGCTACCCGGAATCGGTCGCGGGTTTCGGAAAGAACGCGGCGGCGGTTCATGGGCGGTCGCGGACGCTGCTGCTGCTCTCCGCCGCCTGGCACCTCGCGGCCTACACGCTGCCCTGGCTGCTGCCCGCCCGCCGCTGGCGTGGCCTGACCGCGCTGCGTGCGGCGGGCCTGCTGGAACGTGCCCTGGTGAACCGCCTTACGGGACGCCGCACACCCGCCGACCTCGCGGAAGGCTTCCTGGGGCCGGTCACGCCGCTGCTGGCGCTGCCCGTCTACCTGCGCGCCCTGCGCCGCCGGGTGAGCTGGAAGGGCCGGGAGTACCCGCCGTGAGGGGGCAGGGGCGGCAGGCGCGGAACACCGCGCGCGTTCCAGACCATGTCGCCGTCGTCGGTGCGGGCTTTGCGGGGCTGGCGGCGGCCCTGCGGCTGGCGGGAGCGGGGGCGCGCGTGACCGTGCTGGACCACCTGGACCGGGCGGGTGGCAAGGCGGCCCTGGGTTACGCCGACTTTTCCAGCGGCCCGACCGTCGTGACCATGCCCCAGGTGTTCCGCGCCCTGTACGAGCGGGTGGGGGTGCCCCTGCCGGGGCTGGAGGCCGCGCACCCCACGACCACCTACCAGGACCTCCGGGGCCGCACCTTCGCGCCCGAGGCCCTGCACGTCGCCGGAAGTCTGGAACCCACGCTCGCGCAACTCTCCCGCCGGGAGGGCCGCGACTATGCCCGGCTGCTGGCCGCCTCGCGCCGGATGTATCTGGACGCCGCGCCGACCTTCCTGTTCGCGCCGCCGCCGGGCCGCGCCGCCCTGGCCCGGTATGCCCTGACGCGTGGGCGGCGGGCCGCGCCCTGGGCCAGCCTCGCGCGGTTCGTGCGGAGCGGTCCCTTCCTGACCCCCTTCTGGTTGCGCTTCGCCACGTACCTGGGGGCCGACCCCTACCGCGCGCCCGCCGTGCTGCACAACGTGGCCTGGGTGGAGCTGGGCTACGGCGTGTGGCATCTGGCGGGGGGGCTGGCCGCCCTCGCCGAGCAGCTGCGCGAGCGGGCGGAGGCGCTGGGCGTGCGCTTCGAGTTCGGGACGGAGGTGCAGCACCTCATCACGCACGGGAGCCGGGTGCTGGGGGCGCACACGGACCGGGGCGCCTTCGCCGCCGACGCCTGGGTCAGCGCCGCCGACCGTGCCCTCACGCGCCGCTGGCTGGGGCTGCCCGCCGACCCCGCGCCGCGCGGCCTCAGCGGCTTCGCGCTGCAACTGCGCCTGCCGGAAGACCGGGGCCGCGCCCACCACGTCCTCTGGCCCGCCGACTACGCCCGCGAGTGGCGCGACATCCGGTCCGGGCGGCTGCCCCGCGACCCCACCCTGTACTTGCACCTCGACGGCGACCGCGCCTTTTTGCTGGTCAACGCGCCGCCCGACCCTGCCGTGACCGGCGACCCCTACGGCTACGGTGCTTTTCTGCTGGAGCGGTTGCAGGCCCGCTTTCCGCTCGGCGTGACCGAGTGGCGGCCGCTTTCGCCCGCCGACTACGCCCGCACGGGGCAGTCGGGCGCCCTGTATGGCCGCGCCCCACACGGGCTGGCCGGGAGCCTGCGCCCCGGCTGGACGCTCCCCGCCGCGCGAAATCTCGTGCAGGTCGGCGGCACCGTCCACCCCGGCGGGGGCGTGCCCCTCTCGCTCCTGAGCGGCTGGAACGGCGCGGGCCAGCTGCTGGGCCTGCCCTATGACGCCCTGGACGGCTTCCGCGTGCCGGGGGAAGGGGAGGGGTGGGACGGAGGGGGGTGAGGTCTTTTTGCGAATGCCTCAACTGTGGATGACAACTCTCTTCCTGAATGCTATATGAGGAAGTGGAGGGAAAAATGAAAAAAGTTCTGCTGCTTCTCACCGGTACTGTCGCCCTGAGCCTGGCCTCCTGCGCACCCCGCTACAACCCCAACGCGCAGAAGCCCGACAGTGAACTCTCGTGCCTCGAGATCAAGGACGAGATTGCCCGTGCGCAGAAGGCGCGCGAGGAAGCCGGAAAAAACCGTGGCCTGAGCGGTCAGAACATCGCCTGGGCGATCTTCTTTATCCCGGGTGTCCTGGCCAACGAGTACACCAATGATCAGGTTCAGAAGGCTGCCGATGAGCGCACGGCCAAACTGAATCAGGTATATGCGGCGAAGGGCTGCACCCAGTAGGGCCACCCCCACCATCCCCAGTTGGGCGTCCGCAAGGGCGCTCTTTTACAGCCACGCTTTGGCAAGAAGGGAAAGGCTGGAGCTGTACTCCGGTGTTTTCCTGAGCCTGTAGCGTTCGTCGTCCCGGGCGATGACCGACGAACGTTCACCGTATCCTGGCCCGCATGAAGCACACGCGCACCTGGACGGACGTGTACGGCTCGGCCCTGGCCGGCTTCGAGGGCCGGGCGGGCGGGCACCGCTGGCTGGTCGCCGCCCCCCCCGAACTCGCGGCGGATGTCCCTTCTCAACTCGCGGCGCTGGACGGCAAGGGCCGGGTGGACCTGCTCGTCCACGACGGCGTGACGCCGCTGCTCGCCGCCCTGCATGACCGGGCACCGCGCGGCGTGCTGGTCGTCGCGCCGCGTGCGCTGCCTTCCGGCCCCGCCGTGACCGTCCCCGAATGCCGGGTGGAGGACGCGGGCGGGGCCGAGTACCGCGAGGGAGGAGCGTTCCCGGCCTGGCAGGGCGTGCTGGGCGCCCAGGGCGAGCCGGGCGCGAACGAGGCCGCCAGTGCCGCCGCCTCGCTGGGCGTGCCGGTGGCCGTGACGACCCCGGACGGCGTGCGGGCCGCTCTGGAAGCCTGGATGGACTCGACGCCGCACGGGCGGTAGCGCAGGGAGGCAAACGCAACCTTCACCGCCTCCCGCCGCCCTCTTCCCGCGTACCCTGCCCCCGTGACCGCCCCCCACCCGACTGTCCGCCACCTCTACGTTCACGTGCCGTTCTGCCCCAGCATCTGCCCGTACTGCGACTTTCATGTGCTGACGCGCCGGGCCGGACTGGTCGAACAGTACCTGGAACGGGTGGAGGACGAAGCCGCGCGGCTGGCGGGCGAGTACGCGGTGGACCTCGACACGGTCTATATCGGGGGGGGCACGCCCAGTTTCCTGCGGGACGCGGAAATCACGGCGCTGGCCGGGAGCGTCCGCCGGCACCTGGGCTGGGGCCGCCTGGAAAACACGCTGGAGATCAACCCCGGCACGGTCAGCGTGGACCGGGCGGCGCTGTGGCGTGACCTGGGCTTTGACCGCGCTTCTGTGGGCGTCCAGAGCCTCGACGACGCCACCCTGAAGTTCCTGGGCCGCCAGCATGATGCGCGGCAGGCGCGGGAGGCCGTGACGACCCTGGTCGGCACCGGCTTTCGCGTCAGCGGCGACCTGATCACCGCCGTGTCGGGGCAACCCCTCGAAAGCGATATTCGCGGGCTGGTGGACCTGGGCGTGGGGCACGTCAGCGCCTACACCCTCACCATCGAGCCGGGCACCGAGTTCGCCCGCCGGGGCGTGACCGTGGAGGAGGACGACGAGCGCGCGGGCTTCGAGCAGACGGAGGCGCTGCTGGGCCAGCTCGGCTTCACCCGCTACGAGGTGAGCAACTACGCGCGGCCCGGCCAGGAATCGCGCCACAACCTCGCCTACTGGCTGGGCCGCACCTACCTGGGCCTGGGACCGGGAGCAGCGGGGCATTATCCGGCGGGGCGCCTCCCCCACACGCCACACCCCACACCCCATAACCTCCTGACCACCCGCCGCACCAACCCCCACCTCCACGACTGGCTGACGGGCGCGGCGGGCGAGGTGCAGCCCATCGACGCCGAGGAATACGTCACCGACGCGCTCTTTATGGGGCTGAGGCTGCGGGCGGGCGTGAACCTGGCCGACCTGACGCGCCGCAGCGGTCTGGACGTGCGGGAGCGCTACGCCGGGGCCATTGCCGCGAATGTGCGCCTGGGGCTGCTGACGCTGGAGGGCGACCACCTGCGCGCCACCCCGCAGGGCTGGTGGACGCTCAACCGGGTGGTGACGGATTTTCTGGAGGCCTGAGGGACCCCACCACGCCTGCTCCACACCCACCAGTGTGGGTTGTCAATGAACCCCGTCCAGCTATCCTGCGCGTGTGGCTGACCGCTCCTGAACGGGCGTTAGACTGCCTCTATGACCAAACAGATGGACTTTGACCTTCTCGTGATCGGGGCCGGGCCGGGCGGCTACCACGCCGCGATTCGCGCCGCGCAACTGGGCCTGAAGGTCGCCTGTGCCGAGCGGGAAGCGCTGGGCGGCGTGTGCCTGAACGTGGGCTGCATTCCCACGAAAGCGCTGCTGCACGCGGGCGAGATGATGGCTGCCGCCCGGCACGCCGCCGACTTCGGCCTGACCTTCGGCGAGCAGCGGCTGAACGTGGCGCAGCTCAACGGCTGGAAGGAAGGCATCGTCAAGAAACTGACCGGCGGCGTGGGCGCGCTGTTCAAGGCCAACAAGGTCACGCACCTGACCGGGCAAGCCAGCTTCGTGGACCCCCACACCGTCAAGGTGGGCGACAAGACCTACACGGCGGCGAACGTCATCATCGCCACCGGCTCCGAACCCGCCCGGCTGCCGGGGCTGGACGTGGACCAGCAGCACATCGTGGACAGCACCGGCGCGCTGGTCGTGCCCGATCCCGTCCCCGCGCGGATGCTGTGCGTGGGCGGCGGCGTGATCGGCTTCGAGTTCGCGCACGTGTACAACAACCTCGGCTCCAAGGTCAAGGTCATCGAGTTCCTGCCTAACATCATCCCCGGCGCCGACGCCGACGCGGTCAAGGAATTCAGCAAGGCGATGAAGAAGCAGGGCATCGAGATCGAGACGCAGACCAAGGCCAACAAGGCCGAGAAGAAGGCGGACGGCATCCACGTCGAGCTGGAAAACGTGAAGACCGGCGAGAAGCGCACCGAGGTCTTCGACCGGGTGCTGGTCGCGGTGGGCCGCCGCCCCCGCACCGACGGCCTGAACGCGCAGGCGGCGGGCGTGACTGTCACCGACCGGGGCTTCATTCCCGCCGACGCGCAGCAGCGCACCAACGTGCCGCACATCTTCTCCATCGGTGACGTGGCCGGAAACCCGATGCTGGCGCACAAGGCGATGAAGGAAGGCCTGGTGGCCGCCGAGGTGATCGCCGGGAAGCCCGCCGCACAGGACGCCGTCGCCATCCCCGGCGTGGTGTACACCAGCCCCGAACTCGCCTGGGTGGGCCTGACCGAGGCCGAGGCGAAGGACAAGGGCTACGAGGTCAAGACCGGCAACTTCCCCTTCAGCGCCTCGGGCCGCGCGATGACGTTGCAGCAGACCGACGGCTTCGTGAAGATGGTGGTGGAAAAGGACACCGATCTGGTGCTGGGCGTCCACATCGTCGGCCCGCACGCCTCGGACATGCTGGGCGAGGCCAGCCTCGCGCTGGAGATGGCCGCCACCGCCAGCGACATCGCCCTCACGATCCACGCGCACCCCACCCTCGGGGAATCCGTGCTGGAGGCCGCCGAGTCGGTGCACAAGCAGGCCATTCACATCATGAACAGGTAAGCCTTCAGCCGTCAGTGTTCAGCTGTCAGCGGGGGCCTGGAGAGGGTTCCCGCTGCTTTGCCGGGAGGGCAGGACCGTTTCCGGGCTGCACCCGCTCTGGCCTCGCCCTGCTATACTCCCGGCTGCGCGCTCGTAGCTCAGCTGGATAGAGCGGCCCCCTCCTAAGGGGCAGGTCCCGCGTTCGAATCGCGGCGAGCGCACCAGCCGGGCTACCGAGGGGAAGTGGTCGAGCAGACCGGCTTCCCCTCGACCTTGTGGGGGCCAGGATGAGACAGGGACCCGGCCAGAGATGAAGGTCTGCTGACGCCGCACAAACCTGAAGCAGGAAGTAGCCCTTTACGCTAGGGACGTTCCACAATTCAACCCGGCCGGGTGAAGTCGGGCTTCCTGCTCCCGGCCTGTAACCGGGGGCTTTTTTCTGCGGGCGCGCTGGGCTGGCGGCCCTCAGCGGATGGCGCTGGCGGCAAACGTCCGGGCGCTGTGGCTGAACAGGGCGTCCCAGGTGGCGCGGTCGACCCGGCCCGTCACCGGTAAGGCGTTGGCGGCCTGGAAGGCGCGGACGGTGGCGGCCGTGACCGGACCGTACCAGCCGTCGCCGCGTCCGCCGCTGCCCGGGCGTGTCAGGGCGATCAGGCGGTTTTGCACGGCCCGTACATCCGCGCCGTTGAGGCGTGGGGTCGCCAGGGCCAGCGGGCGCGTGAACGGCACGGGAGCCAGCGTGCGGGCCGCCGGGCGTTGGGCGGGAGCCTGTGGCGGGGATGGCGTGGGGCGCGTCGTGGCCGTCGGAGGTCTGGTGTTCCCGGTACGGGCGGGGGCCGCCGTGGCGGCGGGGGCGTCGCTGGGAGGCGTATCGAGGTAGACCAGCGTCTGCGCGCGGCCTTCCGGGTCAGGTTGCAGCCGCAGGTAGACGTAGCCGCCGGGCGTCCGCAGCCAGTTGTACACGCTGCGCTGATCGTCGCGGCTGCGCCAGACGCCGTACAGCTCGCCCCCCAGGGCAGCGCTAAGCTTCGTGCGGGCCTGCTCGACCGTGCCCCCCGCACCCACGCATTTTTTCTGTGGACTGCCGATCCGGGTGAAGCTGGGGGGACAGTTGCGCAGCACCCCGTCGAGTGCCTGTGCCGTGCGCGTCGCCGCCCGCTCCACGTCACCGCTGCCAGGAGCGGCGAGGACCGGTGCGGCGAGCAGGGGGACCAGCAGAGCAGCGGCGAGCTTCATGCGGTAGTGCTAGCACGTGCAAGCTGACGGGGGCTGAGGCGGGGGCCGCTTCCGGTTGAGGGCCACTTGAGGTCCGCAGTGCGCTACCCTGGCCCCCCGATGACTCCCGAACGGTACGAGAAGATCCGGCGCGTGTTGAGCAGGCGGCAGCCGACGCTGACCGTGCTGATGGACGAGGTGAACAAGCCTCACAACTTCAGCGCGGTCCTGCGCACCTGTGACGCGGTGGGCGTGCTGACCGCCCACGCCGTTCCGCCCAAAAGCGGCGCGCTGCCCACCTTCGACGCCACCAGCGGCAGCGCCCACAAGTGGGTGGCCGTTCAGAAACACCCCGATGCGGTCGTGGCCGTGCGGGACTTGCAGGCCCAGGGCGTGCAGGTGCTCGCCACCCACCTCTCGCAGCGCAGCCTGGACTACCGCGAACCCGACTACACCCGGCCCACCTGCGTGCTGCTCGGCGCGGAAAAATGGGGTGTGTCGGACGAGGCCGCCGACGCCGCCGACGCCAACATCGTCATCCCGATGTTCGGCATGGTGCAGAGCCTCAACGTCTCGGTTGCCGCCGCCACCATCCTGTTTGAGGCGCAGCGGCAGCGCCTCGCCGCCGGGATGTACGCCGCGCCCCAGCTCACGCCCGCTGAACTGGACCGCCTCGCCTTCGAGTGGGCCTATCCCGACCTGGCCCCCGGCTACCGTGAGCGCGGCGAACCGTACCCGGCGCTGGACGAGGCCGGCGAGATGATCCGCTGAGGCGGCGGGAACGTGTGAGCGGAAAAGCGTTGCATTGTGTGCGTTCTGTGCGCTGCATCCCCCGGAAACGGGCAGGTAGACTGCGGCGTACGTCCGTCCGGCCTCAGGGGCCAGGGGCGGGACCACGCTGGACCCATGAGGTCCGGACTCAAGAGGTGCTGTGTTGAACACGGAAATTATCGTCATCCTGCTGACCCTGGCCGTGCTCGAAGGCCTGCTGTCGGCGGACAACGCGCTGGTGATGGCCGTCATGGTGCGCCCCCTTCCGGCGGCCCTCCAGCAAAAGGCGCTGACCTACGTGATGTGGGGGGCGATGGCGCTGCGCCTGCTGGGCGTGCTGCTGGCGAGCTTCATCATCAAATACTGGTTCCTGCGGGCCTTTGGCGCAGCGTATCTGGCGTATCTGGTCATCAGCCACTTCGTCAAGAAAGGGCGTGACGAGGGGCACGGGCCGAAGGAACTGACGGGCAGTTTCTGGAACGTGGTCATCAGCCTGAACCTGGTGAACCTCGCCTTCAGCGTGGACTCGATCCTGGCCGGTGTGGCGCTGCTCAAGCCCGCCATGCGCGACACCTCGACCGGCTTCTGGATCGTGGTGGCGGGCGGCCTGATGGGCCTGGTACTGGTCAGGTTCGCCAGTACCTTCTTCCTGAAGCTGCTCGACCGCTTCCCCGCGCTGGACGACGTGGCCTACATCCTGATCGGCTGGATCGCCCTCAAGCTGGGCATCGAGACGGTCGAGCAGGTCAGCGAGGTCTACCACCTGGGGTGGCACGTGATGATGCCGCCCTGGCTGTTCTGGACCGGCATGGGCCTGATCGCCGGGGTCGGGACCCTCTTTGCCATGCGCCGCGCCGCCGTCAGTGACGCGGTGGCCGAGGCCGACGCGCAGACCATCCGCCATGACCTCGACGCCGCCGCGAACGATCCGCTGGACGGCAAGCTCGACGGACACTGACTGAGCGGGCACTGACGTTCGCCTGCACCATTCGGGGCCGCCTCCACCACCGGGGCGGCCCGCCTGCTGCCTTCCTCCGTCACCCCCGACCCTGCCGCAGCATGGGCGGTACAGTACCCGCATGAGCGACCTGATCGACACTGTTCGCCCCCTCGCCAAGAAGACTGACAGCAAGATCCTGATGGTCGTGCTGGACGGGGTGGGCGGGCTGCCCCTCACGGTGAACGGCGACACCGAGCTGGCGACCGCGCAGACGCCCCATCTCGACGCGCTGGCCGTGCAGTCGCAACTGGGCCTGGCCGAACTCGTCGCGGCGGGCATCACGCCCGGCAGCGGCCCCGGCCACCTGAGTCTCTTCGGGTACGATCCCCTCAAGTACGTGGTGGGGCGCGGGGCCTTGTCGGCGGTGGGTATTGGCGTGAAGCTGAATGCGGGCGATGTGGCGGTGCGCGGCAACTTCGCCTCTCTCGGCCAGAGCCGCCTGATCGTGGACCGCCGCGCGGGCCGCCCCAGCAACGAGAAGAACGCCGAGATCGTGGCTAAGCTGCGCGCCGCCATTCCCGAGATCGGCGGCACCCCGGTCGAGATCTACAGCGAGTCCGAACACCGCTTCGTGGTGGTCTTCCGCGCGACCGGCACGCCGCTGGGGGCCAACGTCAGCGATGTGGACCCCCAGGTGACCGGGGTGCCGCCGCACGTGGCGGTCGCCCACGACCCCGCCAGCGAGCGCACCGCCGAGCTGGTGAACGCGTTCGTGGCCCGCGCCGAGGCGGCCCTCGCGGACGAACCCCAGGTCAACGGCGTGCTGTTCCGGGGTTACAGCGACGTGCCGCACTTCCCCAACTTCGACGACATCTACCAGCTCCGCGCCGCCTGCATCGCCAGTTACCCGATGTACAAGGGCCTTGCCAGCCTGGTCGGCATGGACGTGCTGCCTGTCGAGGGCGAGGAGGACGCGCTGGCAGGCAAGGTCGCCGCGCTGCGGGAGAACTGGGACAACTACGACTTCTTCTACTGGCACGTCAAGAAGACCGACTCCACCGGCGAGGACGGTGACTTCGCCGCCAAGGTGAAGAAGATCGAGCTGTTCGACGCGCTGCTGCCCGACCTGCTGGCCCTCCAGCCCGACGTGCTGTGTATCGTGGGCGACCACTCCACGCCCAGCAAGCTCGCCAGCCACTCCTGGCACCCGGTTCCGCTGCTGATCCAGAGCCGCTACGGGCGCAAGGACGCTGCCGCCCGCTACACCGAGGAAGAAGCTCAGAAAGGCAGCCTGGGCCTGCGCAGGGGCACCGATATCATGCCGCTCTTGATGGCGAACGCGCTGAAGTTGCAGAAGTACGGGGCGTGAGGGGCAGGCGTTAGGCGCTAGGGATTAGGAAAGAGGGGGAAGGGTCCGGGTGGGCCTTTCCCCGCGTTGTTAAAGAACCTGTGGTGCGGCCAACAAGGCGAGGAGGGCCGTCAGATGGTCCTGCGGCGTTCCTGCTGAAGTGTCCAGCACCCGCCGGGGCGTCTGCCAGGGTTCATAGTTCCGGACATACTCCTGAAGGCCGTGCCAACCGGGTGGGGACCACTTCCCCGTGTGCTGCTCCGGGTCCTCCCAGCGGGCCTCCACCCGCCGCCGATGCTCCCCTGTGTCCGAGCAGACCACCTCCACGTTCACGAGGGGGGTGGAGGTTTGCCGGGCCACAGCTGCCCAGGCGTCCCGGGTCGCGGCCACCGGATTCACGCAGTCCACCACCACATTCAGGCCCAGCTTCAGGTTGTCTGCGGCGATGGCATATTCCACGGCGTAGCCCTCAACCGTGATTCCCGTGTGTCCAGCGTTCATCAACGCGGCCTCCACCGTATCCACCCGCAGGTAAACTGCACGCCCATCCTGCGCGAGTTGACGGGCCAGCGTGCTTTTGCCTGTCCCGGGTAACCCGCTGAAGACGATAAGCATATGGCTCACTTTAGCCATCAACGAAAGGAGCCGAGGCCCATGCCCCGGCTCCTTCCTAACGCCTAATCCCTAGGGCGGGGCGCAGAAAGGTTGCCGGAGGCGTAAGGTGGGGTATGAGGCCGTACTCCCAA
>NZ_JHAC01000028.1 GCF_000599865.1 Deinococcus phoenicis
TGGGAGTACGGCCTCATACCCCACCTTACGCCTCCGGCAACCTTTCTGCGCCCCGCCCTAGTCGCGGTTTCGGCCCGCCCGCCAGACCAGCAGCATCAGCAGCGGTTGCAGGGGCAGCCTGGCCCACAGGCCCCAGGCAGGCAGGGGCCGGAAGCGTTCCGGGTGCTGGGTCATGTAGACATTGGCTGGGAAGACCGCGACCAGCAGGGCCAGCAGGCCCCAGCGTGCGGCGGGCCGGGGGGCCGGATGCAGCAGCCCCAGCCCGTCCGCGATTTCCGCCGCGCCGCTCAGCAGGGTGGCTGTGCGGGCGGGCAACGGCAGCCCCGGCGGCACGATGCGGTCGAATGTCTCCGGCTTCACGAAGTGCAGGATGCCCGCCCCGGTGAAGAGGGCCGCGAGCAGCAGCACGCCCGGCGTGGGCTTCTGGAGTTCTGGCATATGTTCTCCCTCTGCGGCAGCAGAAAGGGCCGGACCGCTTGCCCGACCCTTCCCGGAAGTGACCTGCTTGCTCAGCCTTGATTGGTGGCGGGAACGCTGCGGGCTTCCTCCACGTCCCGTTCTTCCTTGCGGTCGTCGTGTTCGGTGTTGCGGGCGGCCTTCGCCTCGCGGTCGTTGACGCCCTTGAAGGAAGGCTTGTGCCCGTCCTCGATGTCGTGGACTTCCTTCTCGTTGCGGTCGAACTCGTCGGGGAGGCTGGTGTGGCCCTTGTTCTTGTCGTCTTTGTCCGGCATGGCCTGAGCCTGACAGGCTCTGTACCCGTCCACGCGAGCGGACGCTGAAGCCAGATTCAGAAATGAAGAGGCCGTGAAGTCAGGCGGGCGGTGCGAGATAGACGTGCATGGTCGGATGCTCGCCCCGCCCATTCCGCCACCCGGCAGGTGCAGTCGCTACCCGCCGCCAGCCCTCCCGCTCGTACAGGCGGAGGGCGGCCCCAGCCTCCGCCACAACTTCCAGCGCCACACGCCAGCCCTCTGCGCGTGCAAAGGCCAGGGCGGCCGCCAGCAGCGCCGCGCCTGCCCCGCTGCCGCGTCCCGCCGGGGCCACGAACAGGCGGCCCACGTAGGCCACCTCGTCCGGCCGCAGCTGTTCCGCCTGCATCCAGGGGAGGGCGTCCTGGCCCCCCCGGCGCAGCAGGCCGTGCCCCCAGACCTCGCCGGTTCCGGCCACGGTGACCCAGGCGGCCTGCTCGCCCGTCGGGGTCAGCCAGGCTGCCGGGTCGTCCGGCCAGCGCGAGGGGTAGCCGTCGGCGGCGTACACCTGCCGCAGGGCGGTCACGCAGGCGGGCAGGTCCTCCGGCTCCCGGCGGCGGATCACAGGCGGGGCAGGGTGACCCCTTTTTGCCCCTGATACTTGCCCTGCCGGTCGCTGTACGTGACTTCGGGCCGCTCGCCTTCAAAAAAGAGGAGCTGGACGCAGCCCTCGAAGGCGTACATCTTGGCGGGCAGGGGCGTCGTGTTGGAGAACTCCAGCGTGACGTGGCCTTCCCAGCCCGGTTCCAGCGGCGTCACGTTGGCGACGATGCCCACCCGGGCATACGTGCTTTTGCCCAGGGCCACCACCATCACGTTTTCCGGAATCCGCAGGTATTCCACGCTGCGCGCCAGAATGAAACTGTTGGGCGGAATGATGATCTCCGGGGCCTGGATATCGATAAAGGCCCGCTCGTCAAAGGCCTTGGGGTCCACGATGGTATTGCCGTGGGCGTTGGTAAAGACCTTCCATTCGTCGGCGCAGCGCAGGTCGTAGCCGAAGCTGCTCAGGCCGTAGCTGATGACGTGCCGGTTCTCGGCGGTGCGGATCAGGCGGTCCTCGAAGGGATCGATCATGCCAGCTTGGGCGAGTTCACGGATACGCCAGTCCGGGAGGATGCTCATGGCCCGCATGGTAGCGGGCAGGACGCGGGGCGGTAGGCTGGCCCGCATGAGGGTGGCAGTGATCAGTGACGTGCATGGCAACGCCTTCGCGCTGGAGGCGGTGCTGGACGACGTGCAGGCGGCCGCTCCCGATCTGACCGTGAATCTGGGCGATCAGGTCGAGGGGTCGGCGGACCCGGCGCGGGCAGCGGCCCTGCAACGGAGTCTGGCGCAGGCGGGTGCCCTGGAAGTGCGCGGCAACAACGAGGAGAAGCTGTGGCCGGGCGGGCGGCGTTCGGCCCTCACCCTCGCTTACGGCGCCTGGCTGGAAGCGCAGGTGCCCCCGCAGGCACTGGCCCGTCTGGCCGCCCTCCCCCTCACCGCGCGGGCGCTGGACGGGGCGCTCTTTGCCTGCCACGGCACGCCCGAGAGTGCCTGGGACAGCCTGCTGTGGGTCTGGGAATCGGGTGGCGCGGGCGGGGGCTTTTACCGCGCCCGCGACCCCCGCGAACTGTGCGCGCTGGTGCAGCCCCTGGGGGCCGAGGTCGTCCTGTGCGGCCACACCCACCGCCCCGGTGCCACCCGGGTGGGCGACACGCTGGTGGTGAATGCGGGTGCGGTCAGCGACCAGGTGGACGGCGACCCCCGCGCCCGCTGGACGCTGCTGACGCGCGGGCCGCAGGGGTGGACCGTGGACTTCCGCGCCGTGCCCTATGACATCGGGGCCGCCGTGCGCTGGTCGGAAGCCCATTCGCCTTTTGGACCGGGCGAGGGCGAGTTGCTGCGCTCGGGCACCTTCGACAGTCGGGGCGGGTAGGGCGGCTCTGGGTAGAACGGAACGCGCCCCCGATCTCCTCTGGGCGCGTTCCTGCGGCCTGCCTCAGTTCTTCAGCTTCTGCGTGATCTCCAGCAGCCGCTGCACCTGATGGCGGATGTTGGCCCGGTCGGTCTCGCTGAGCGGCTCACCGTTCGCGGTCACGCTCGCGCCGTAAGGGTTGCCGCCCGCCGCGAAGATCGCCGGATTGGTGTAACCGGGCGCCACGATGATGCTGCCCCAGTGCATCGCCGTGATGTAGAGCGTCTGAAGGGTCGTCTCCTGGCCGCCGTGCGGGTTCTGCGCGCTGGTCATGGCGCTGAAGGTCTTGTTTGCGAGCTTGCCGCTGCCCCACACGCCGCCCAGCGTGTCGATAAAGGCGCGCATCTGGCTGGCCGCGCCGCCGAAGCGGGTCGGGCTGCTGAAGAGGTAGGCGTCGGCCCATTCCATGTCGGCGGGGGTGGCTTCCGGGATATCGGCGGTGCGCTCCTGCTGGGCCTTCCAGGCGTCCTGGGTATCGATCACGGCCTGGGGCGCGGTTTCCTTGACCTTCAGCAGCCGCACTTCCGCCCCGGCTTCACGCGCTGCCTCGGCGGCCACCTGCGCCATCTGGTGGTTGGTGCCGTAGGTGGAGTAGTAGACGACAGCAAGTTTGACCGGGGAAGAGTTCGTCATGCCCCGATGGTACGCCCTGCGGCCAATTTATTCAACATCAAACGTTTTTGAGGAACCGCCGGACCTTCACACACGGTTCACAGTGCCTCGCGTCGCCGGACCCGGTTGCCCCCTCCAGTCACGCTACGGGCCTGAATGAGCGGGGAACCAGGGCAGACAGCTCGCCGCCCACCCTCCTCCTCGGTGCGGAGTTCACCTTGCTGGGGTGTTCAGACCCGGATGGTGACGCGCGCGCCCTCTTTTTCCAGGTGAACGGTATCGATGAAGCGCACCACCCGGCTGGAATAGCCCATCACCAGGGTGTGGGTCCTGGCCCCGCCACCGAAGCGCCGCACGCCGTTCAGCAGCTCGCCGTAGGTGATGCCGGTCGCGCTGAAGACGATCTGGCTGCCGGAGGCGAGTTCGTCGGTCTTGTACACCCGGTTCTCGTCCACGCCCATGGCGCGGAAGCGTTCGCGCATCGCGTCGTCCTCGGCGATGAAGCGGCCCTGGATCTCCGCGCCCAGGCACTTCATGGCCGCCGCCGACAGCACCCCTTCCGGCGCGCCGCCCGACCCCATCAGCGCGTGGACGCCCGTACCGCGCACACCCACCGCCAGGCTCGCCACCACGTCCCCGTCCCCGATCAGCTTCACGCGCGCGCCCGCCCCGCGCACCCGGCGGATCAGCCCCTCGTGCCGCTCCCGGTCGAGGATGGTGACCAGCAGGTCTTCCACGCCCCGCTCCAGGCTCTGCGCCAGGGCGGCCAGGTTCGCCTCCACCGGCCATTCCAGATGGACCCGGCCCGCTGCCGGGGGCGGCACGACCAGCTTTTCCATATAACAGTCGGGCGCGTGCATCAGGCCCCCGCGCTCCGAGAGGGCAATCACGGCCAGACCGTTGGGCAGGCCCTTGGCGGTCACCACCGTGCCCTCCACCGGGTCCACGGCGATATCCACCTCGTACTGCCCCTGCCCCAGCTGCTCGCCGATATACAGCATGGGGGCCTCGTCCATCTCGCCCTCGCCGATGACCACCGTGCCCCGGATGTCCAGCGTGTTCAGCAGTTCGCGCATGGCCTCGGTGCCCGCGCCGTCCACCGCGTTCTTGTCGCCCATGCCCACCCAGCGGCTCGCGGCGAGTGCGGCCCCCTCGGTGACGCGCGCCGTTTCCAGCACCAGCGCGTGCTCGAAATGGTCCGTTCTGGCTGTCGTCCCCGGCTCCTTGCCTTTGCCCGTCATGCGGGCACCGTACCACGCTGGGCGGGACAAACGGGGCCGGGAAACCGTTCCGGTGGGCCGGGGGATCAGTGCTGCTGGCGCACGCTCAGGACCGGGATGGGCGACTCACGGATGACCCGCTGGGCGACGGAACCGACCAGCAGACGCTGTAACCCACGCTTCCCGCTGGTCGCCATCACGATCAGCCCGAAGTCTCCACTTCTGGCCCGGTGCAGGATCTCGGTCGCGGGGTCGCCCATCTGGATCAGTTCACCGCCGCCCAGCGTCTTCAGGCGGGCCTCTGCGGCCGGGTCCACCTGGGCCACCGACTCGCCCTCCACGACCCGGTCCGGGAACGCTTCGCCCCGCAGCAGGATTTCTCCGGGAATCACCACGTGCAGGAGGTGCAGCTCTGCCCCCGGAAAGAACCGGCGGGCCGTCTCCAGCGCCGGATGGGTGTCGTCGAGCGATTCGATGGGGACCAGGATACGCAGGGTCATGGGGAGTCTCCTTCGGAGAAGGGCTGCTGTGGGAGGTGGCTCGGCGGCCGGGAGCGCCGTCCAGCCGTTCGGGGCTGCTGCAAGGGACCATTCCGGTTCCCGGAGAGCCTCCCCGATTCTAAGAGAGCCAGCCGCTTAAAAGACAGCACCCGATTAAACAAGTGCTCGCGGTTCATTCGCCAGTAACCGGACAAGAGGCCCAGCGGTGCGTCATTTTTGTTGTCGGCCTCCGCCAGATTCTGGGACCCGGTCCAAGATCATCAGGACTGGTTTGCTCTGCACAGGCGGAGCTAGAGAGAACGCTCTCTTGAACGGCACAGTTGGCAGGACGGCTTATGCGTGGGCCAGGGGCCAGAACGGCGAGCGTCAGGGACAGCCCCCGTCCGGCGCATCCGGCCTGGCCCTTACCGCAGCACACCTGTCCAGACCAGCAGCAGCCACACCAGCACCGGAATCGCCAGCGTGCCGACAATCAGCTTCAGCAGCCGCCACCAGTCGTTCAGGAACTCGCGCATGGGGCGAAGGTAGCAGCCCGGGGCGGGGCTGTCCGGGTGGCCGGTCACGTGGACCGGATGAGCGGGGCCTGAACAGCAGAGCGGTTCTGCTTTCCGGCCCCCGCTGCTTACACTGCCCCTATGACGCTGAGTCCTCTGGCCGGGCACATGGCACCGCCGTCCCTTCTGACGAACATTCCCCGCCTGGTCGCGTACTACTACGAGAAGCGCCCGGACGTGAACGACCCTGCGCAGCGCGTGGCGTTCGGCACCAGCGGGCACCGGGGAACGTCCCTGGACGGCTCCTTCAACGAGGCGCACATCCTCGCTGTGGCGCAGGCGGTGGCTGAGCACCGCGCGGCGGCAGGCATCGCGGGGCCGCTGTACATGGGCCTGGACACCCACGCGCTGAGCGAACCCGCCTGGATCACGGCGCTTCAGGTGCTGGTGGCGAACGGCGTGCGGGTGCGCGCGCAGCCAGGCTCCTTCACGCCCACGCCGCTGATCAGCCACGCGATCCTCAACCACAACCGAGCCGGGCAGCGCTCAGGGGGTGGGGGCGACGTGGCGGACGGCATCGTCATCACGCCCAGCCACAACCCCCCGCAGGACGGCGGCTTCAAGTACAACCCCCCCAGTGGCGGCCCCGCCGACACCGACATCACGAAGGCCGTGCAGAACCGGGCGAACGCGCTGCTGGAAGGCGGCCTCAAGGACGTGCGGCGGGTTTCCCTGGACGATGCGCTGGCCGCCCTCGACCCCTTCGACTTCATCACGCCGTATGTCTCCGAGCTGGATCAGGTGATCGACCTGGACGCCATCCGCCAGAGCGGCGTCCGCATCGGTGTCGATCCCCTCGGGGGGGCCAGCCTGCCCGTCTGGGAGGCCATCCAGGCGGCGCACGGCCTGAACCTCAGCATCGTGAACGACCGCGTGGACCCCAGCTTCGCCTTTATGTCCGTGGACCGGGACGGCAAGATCCGCATGGACTGCTCCAGTCCCTACGCGATGGCGGGCCTGCTGCGCCTCAAGGGCGACTTCGACGTCGCCATCGGCAACGACCCCGACGCCGACCGCCACGGCATCGTGACGGC
Organism: Deinococcus phoenicis; assembly: GCF_000599865.1. Lineage (GTDB taxonomy): Bacteria > Deinococcota > Deinococci > Deinococcales > Deinococcaceae > Deinococcus > Deinococcus phoenicis. The sequence continues at coordinate 6,630 of NZ_JHAC01000028.1, forward strand.
GGACGGCCTGATGAATCCCAACCATTACCTGGCCGTGATGATCGACTACCTCTTTCAGAACCGCCCCGGCTGGAGCGCGGACGCGGGCGTGGGCAAGACGGTGGTCAGCAGCGCCCTGATCGACCGCGTGACGGCGGGCCTGGGGCGGCGGCTCTTCGAGGTGCCGGTGGGCTTCAAGTACTTCGTGGGAGGCCTGCTGTCCGGCTCTCTGGGCTTCGGCGGCGAGGAGTCGGCGGGGGCCAGCTTCCTGCGCCGGGACGGGGGCGCCTGGAGCACCGACAAGGACGGCCTCATTCCCGGTCTGCTGGCCGCCGAGATCACCGCGAAGACCGGGCAGACGCCCTCGCAGCGCTTCAAAGTCCTGACCGAGAAGTACGGGGAAACCGCCTACGACCGCCAGGACGCGCCCGCCAACGCGGCCCAGAAGAAGGTGCTGGCGAACCTCAGCCCCGAGCAGGTCACGGCCTCCACCCTGGCGGGCGACCCGATCACCGCCAAACTCACCCGCGCGCCCGGCAACGGCGAACCCATCGGCGGCCTGAAGGTCACCACCGACCACGCCTGGTTCGCCGCGCGGCCCAGCGGCACCGAGGACGTGTACAAGATCTATGCCGAGAGCTTCAAAGGTGCGGACCATCTGCGCGAGGTGATGGCCGAGGCCCGCGAGGTCGTGGACGCGGCCTTCCAGGCCGGAGGGGCAGCATGATGCAGGACCACACCGTCATCACCCGTGAGGAGATCACCGGCGTGGAGTTCGACTGGTTTGCCGCCGATCCGCGGGGGCACGTCGCCCAGTTTCTCGCGGCGGGCGATCCGCACGTGCCCGCCGCCGCCCTCGCCTCCGAGGAACTCCTCGAAGCCCTGCACGTGTGGCTCGAT
>NZ_JHAC01000029.1:0-7500 GCF_000599865.1 Deinococcus phoenicis
GGAAGGCGTAGCGGTCGCCGCGCACCCAGTAGTTCACGTAGGACACCCGCCGTGCCCCGCTGTAGGTGGTGCGCCGCAGCAGGAAGGACGCCGTGCCGAGGGGCACGCGCAGCAGGTCGGCTTCCTCCTGGCGCAGATTGACCGCCTCCAGGTTCTGCTCGACGCGGCTGAGCGGCACGCCCAGGCTGACCATCACCTCGTGGATGCTCTCCAGGCTGAGGTTGTGGTCGAGCAGGCTGGGCACCAGGGCGGCGCTGATGTAGCGTTTCTCGATCACCAGCGCCTCGTCGCCCGCCATGCGCAGGCGGTGGATGAAGATCACCGGGTCGCCCGGCTGAAGTTGCAGCACCAGGGCGATCTCGGGCGTGGCCTCGATCTGCATGGCCCGCAGCACGGTGGTCCGGTGATCGGGATGCCGCGCCCATTCCTTGAAGGGCCGCACCCGGAACATGCCCTGCCGGAAGCGTTTGCCGGTGGGAAAGGTCCCGGCACCCTGCACGCGGTAGACGTAGCCCTCGCGTTCCAGCTCGTCGATCGCGCGGCGGGCGGTCATGCGCGAGACCTCGAATTCACGCGCCAGTTGCGGTTCGCTGGGAAGGGGCAGGCCCTCCGGGTAATGGCCGCCCAGCAGACGGTCTTTCAGTGTGGTTTTGATAAGTGGGTACTTCGCCATGCATCCCTCCGGACCCGCCGCAGTTGTGGGGGCCTTTGGACGCTCATCTTAGGGTTTGTGTCCGGGGTACACAAGGCTCCCCGCCCTGTGACGTGGCATGAGACAACAGCTCAGCCCCCGATATGCGACATCTCGACCTTGCGCTCACGGGTGTTCTCGCCGCGTTCCTCGCTGTAGCGGTCGCGGCGGCCCTGCCAGACACCCGCGATCACGTCGCGCACCTCGGTGTCACTGGCCCCGGCCCGCAGCGGGGCACGCAGGTCGGTGCCGACGCCCGCGAACAGGCAGGTGTACAGCACGCCCACCGCCGAGAGCCGCGCCCGCGAGCAGTCGCCGCAAAAAGGAGCCGTGACGCTGCTGATCAGACCGATCTCGTGCCCGCCCGCGTCCACGTGGCGGGCGGCCACCTCGCCCCGGTAGTTGGGGTTCACGGGCTGGAACTCTCCGCCCGTCCCGTCGGCCCCTTCTCCGGCCGCGCTGAGCCGCGCCAGCACCTCGCGCGAGGGCACCACCGCGTCCAGGTTCCAGCCGTTGTGGTTGCCCACGTCCATGAACTCGATAAAGCGCACGACGGCAGAGTCGCGCAGCGCCAGCCAGAGGTCGCGCAGCCCCGCATCGTTCACGCCGCGCTGCACCACCGTGTTCACCTTCACGCCCAGCCCGGCCTGCAAGGCGGCCTCGATCCCGTCCAGCACACGCTGCGGCTGAACTTTCAGCCCGTTCATCCGCCCGAACACCTCCGGGTCGAGGCTGTCGAGGCTGACCGTTACGCGGTTCAGCCCGGCGGCCTTGAGATCGCCGGCGAGGCGGGGCAGGAGCAGGCCGTTGGTGGTCAGGGCCACGTCCTGCACGCCGTTCATCCGGCTCAGGCGGGCGATCAGGTCGGGCAGGTCGCGGCGCAGCAGCGGTTCCCCCCCGGTGATCCGCAACTTTTGCACCCCCAGCGCCACAAAGGCGCGGGCCAGGCGCTCGATCTCCTCGAAGGTCAGCAGTTCGGCGCGGGGCAGGAAGGCATAGTCGGGGCCGAACACGTCGGCGGGCATGCAGTACGTGCAGCGCAGGTTGCAACGGTCGGTCACGCTGACGCGCAGGTCACGCAGGGGACGGCCCAGCCGGTCGAGAAGCACCCCCCTACCATACGCGCAGCCGGGCGCCGCGTTGGCGAACTGGGGCACCCTCCGGCCACCCGGCCTGTTCCCCACCCGGCGACGTGAGCTTCAGAGCATGGGTCAAAAAGAAGTTCTCTTGTTGACCGAGCGGGCGGGCGTTCTACCCAAGACAGCGAGTGAACTCGGGAGAGCGTTCGGGCCTCGCCAGGCTGCGGAGCAGAGAATGGCGGCGTTGGAGGTGCTTTCCCCAGGGCGGCGTCATTCGGACAAAGGCGCTAGCCCCCGGTTCATCGATTCTGCTTCCGGCCGCCCCCACCTTCTGTTCTGGGGGCGCGGCCCTTTGGACCCGGTTCAGTCCCCTGGCTGGAACACCTTGGCCCCCGGCCGTTGCCCGGCGCTACAGTAAACGGCATCGACAACCCGGCCGCGTCTCAGACGCGCCTTTCTCGCGTTCTCCCACCCGGAGGTTTTCCATGTCCGACCACATCGACAACATGCTGCACGAAAGCCGCGTGATCGCGCCCAGCCCTGAGTTTGCCGCGCAGGCCCGCGTGACCCGCGAGCAGTACGACGAGATGTACCGCCGCAGCCTGGACGACCCCGAAGGCTTCTGGGCGGGCGTGGCGGGTGAACTGGCCTGGATGAAGCCCTGGGAGCGGGTGCTGGACTGGCAGGAACCTCACGCCCAGTGGTTCGTGGGCGGCGAGACGAACATCGCCTACAACGCGCTGGACCGCAACGTGGAGCGCGGCCTGGGCGACAAGACGGCCATCATCTGGGAAGGGGAGGACGGGGAGGTCCGCACCTACACCTATTCGGAACTGCTGCGCGAGGTGAGCAGGGCCGCGAACGCGCTGACGGCGCTCGGGGTCGTGAAGGGCGACCGCGTGACTCTCTACCTGCCGCTGATTCCCGAAGCGGCCATCGCCATGCTCGCCTGTGCGCGCATCGGGGCGGTGCACAGCGTGGTCTTCGGCGGCTTTTCCGTCAGTGCGCTGGCCGACCGCCTGGGCAACGCGCAGAGCAAGGTGCTGATTACCGCCGACGCGGGGCAGCGGCGCGGGGGCCTGGTGAACCTCAAGGCCAACGCCGACGAGGCCGCCGCGCTGGCTCCCAGCCTGGAAAGGATGCTGGTGGTGGACCGGGCGCACACCCACCCACCCATGCGGGAAGGCCGCGACCTCTGGTGGCACGAGGCCCTCGCCGCCGCAAGCGACGAGCATGAGGCCGCGCCGCTGGACAGTGAGCACCCCCTCTTTCTCCTGTACACCTCGGGCAGCACCGGCCAGCCCAAAGGGGTGCAGCACACGACGGGCGGCTACATGGTGGGGACCTACCTCACCACCCAGACCGTCTTCGACCTGCGCGATGACGACATCTACTGGTGCACCGCCGACGTGGGCTGGGTGACCGGGCACTCGTACAGCGTGTACGGCCCCCTGCTGAATGGCGCGACGGTCCTGATGTACGAAGGCGCACCCAACCACCCCGACTGGGGCCGCTTCTGGGACCTGATCCAGCGGCACCGCGTGACCATCCTGTACACCGCGCCCACCGCCATCCGCTCCTTCATGCGCCAGGGCGACGACTTGCCCGCGCGCCACGACCTGAGCAGCCTGCGCCTGCTGGGGTCGGTGGGCGAACCCATCAACCCCGAGGCGTGGATGTGGTACTACCGCGTCATCGGCGGCGAACGGTGCCCGGTGGTGGACACGTGGTGGCAGACCGAGACGGGCAGCATCATGCTGACCACCCTGCCCGGCGCGCACTCCAGCAAGCCCGGCAGCGCGGGCCTGCCGATGTTTGGCGTGGACCCCACCATCATGACCCGCGAGGGCGAGGAACTCGGCCCCGACGACGGTGGCCTGCTCGTCATCAAGCGGCCCTGGCCCGCCATGCTCCGCACCGTCTACGGCGACGACGAACGCTACAAGAAGACCTACTGGGGCGAGATCCCGCACGTCTACTTTGCCGGGGACGGTGCCCGTCGCGACGCCGACGGTTATTTCACGGTGGTGGGCCGCGTGGACGACGTGCTGAACGTGTCGGGGCACCGCCTGGGGACCATGGAGATCGAATCGGCCCTGGTCGCGCACCCCAGCATCGCGGAAGCCGCCGTGGTGGGCCGCCCCGACGAGGTGAAGGGCGAGTGCGTGGTCGCCTTCGTCCTCCCGCAGAGTGGCGCCGAGGTGGACCCGCAGGAACTGCGCACGCATGTCAGCAAGGAGATCGGCGCGCTGGCCCGTCCGGACGCCATCATCGTCGCGGACGCGCTGCCCAAGACCCGCAGCGGCAAGATCATGCGCCGTTTCCTGCGCCAGATCGCCGCCGGAAAGGAGATTCAGGGCGACACCAGCACCCTGGAAGACCCGGCGGTGCTGGAGCGGCTGGCGGCAACGGAGGCGGTGTGAGGGGGAAGGATTAGGGAATGAGGGAAAAGGGGAGAGGGCGCGTCCGTGGGGCGACGCCCTCGCGTTCCTGTTGATGAGAGGTGGAGAGCATGGGGCAGAAGGACGGCCCCCGGGGAAAGCACCCCAAGTGCCTCCCCATGCTCCCGTCAACTGCACTCGCTCCCCCCGGCCAACACAGAACGCCGCATTCTTAGGGCCAATGCTCTAGGACCTGGGGAGCGGCGCTTCTTCCCCCACGGTCACGCCTGCCAGCCGCCGCGCCGCCTCCTCCAGAACCTCCGGCGGCTGCACCAGGGCGAAGCGCACGAAGCCCTCACCCTGCCCCCCGAAGGCGCGGCCCGGGCTGACGGCCACCCCGGTCGTCTCGGCGGCGCGCACGGCGTAGGCCACGCTGTCGGTCAAGCCAGGCACCCGCGCCCAGACATACATGCTCGCCTGGGGCAGGGTCACTTCCCAGCCCAGGGCACGCAGGGCCGGCACCAGGGCGTCGCGCCTCTGCTGGAAGACCTGCGCCCCCGCCCGGCCCACCTCGTCCGGCAGGCCCAGGGCAACGGTCGCCGCACGCTGAATGCCCAGGTACGGGTGAAAATCGACTGCCCCCTTTACCCGGGCCAGGGCCGCCAGGGCCTCCCGGTCCCCCGCCGCGAAGCCCACCCGGAACCCGCCCATGTGGTGCGTCTTGGACAGCGAGTGCAGTTCCACGATGCCTTCCAGCCCGGCCTCCAGGGCGCTGGCCGCGCGGTAGTCCCCGAAGGTCAGTTCGGCGTAGGGGTGGTCATGAATCAGCAGCGTGCCTCTGGAGCGGCACCACGCGGCGGCCTCCTGAAAAAAGGCGGCGTCGGCCACCGCCGAGGTCGGGTTGTTGGGGTAATTGAGCAGCAGGGCGCGGGGCCGGACATCGGCGGGAACGGCACCCAGATCGGGCAGGAAGCCGCGCTCGGGCCGCAGCGGCAGCGTGACCACCCGCAGGCCCGCGATGGCCGACGCTCCCAGGTAGGGCGGGTAGCAGGGGTCGGGCAACAGCAGCGTGTCCCCCGGATCGGTCACTGCCAGCAGCAGGTGAGCCAGGCCCTCCTGCGCGCCGATCAGGGGCAGAACCTCGGTTTCCACCTCCAGCGTCACCCCGAAGCGGCGGTGCAGATACTTCGCGGCGGCCTCCCGCAGGGGACGGGTGTCGCTGAAGAGGGGGTAACGGTAGGTGGCGGGGTCACGGGTGGCCTCGCGCAGCGTTTCCAGCGCCGCCTCCGGGGGTGACTGATCGCTCGACCCAATGCTCAGGTCGATGACACTCCGGCCCGCCGCCCTGGCCCTTTCCTTCGCGGCGTCCATCAGCGCAAATACGCTGCCCGGCACCGCTCCTGCCCGTTTCGAGGCCCACATGTCCGGCAGCCTACAGGACCGCCCTCCTCACCTCCAGCCCGTCCTCAGAAAGCTCATTCTTCTTCGCTGTGGCCCCTTCTCTTGAGGTCGAGATAAGTTCATCAGCAGTTAATCTTGGCAAGTTAAGACGGATGATCAGGTCGGATGAGGTAAAGTTGTTGGGCATCACCTGACACTCATCACACGCTTAGGAGGAAGATATGAAGAAGACCCTGGTTACCGGAATGTTGCTGCTCAGTACGGGTGCCCTGGCAGGTGGCAGCGGGCCTGCCCCGATGCCCGCACCGGCCCCGGCCCCCGCGCCCCAGAGCGCGCCTGCGCCGATCATGCCCCGCGTCAACGTGGTGACGACCGCGCCGGTGGCGGCGTGTGCCCCCGGTGCGTGGGCCAAGGCCGCCATCGATCTGGTGACCCAGAAGGGCTACTTCATCGGCTACCCCGACGGCACCTTCAACTGGTGCAGCGCGATCACCCGGCAGGAAGTGGCACAGGTGCTGGCCCGCGTCATCGCCCAGCTGCCGTCCGGGCAGAGCACGTTCAATCCCGCCGAGCTGGAAACCCTGCGCCAGGGCCTGCAAGAAGCCCTCACGGCGCTGGAAGAACTGCGCGCCCAGGTGGCGCAGCAGCAGCAGGCCATCACGGCGTTGCAGACCCAGATCGCCGACCTGAACGCGGCGCTCCAGGCCCTGCCGGCGGCCTCCGCAGGTGCTGCCGGTCCTCAGGGCGAGGCTGGTCCCCAGGGGCCGCAGGGTGAGCCGGGCGTGGCTGGCCCCGCCGGCCCGGCCGGTCCCCAGGGACCCCAGGGTGAGGTTGGCCCGCAGGGGCCGCAGGGCGCCCAGGGTGAAAAAGGCGAGAAGGGCGATTCCTACGTGCCCCCGGTGCCGCCCTTCCGGTACGGGAACTACATCGGTGCGTCCTACTACGGCATCCTGCAAAACAACGTCGGTTCGATGGCCCGCGTCATGGTCGGCAACGACTCGCTGATCGGCGGCTTCGGGGTGCGCGTGACGGGCGACATCCGGGTCACGGGAAGCACGCCCGGCAACAGCGTCAGCGGCATCGCCACCTACCGCACCAGCCTGGGCCGGGCCGACGGCATCCTGGGTGCGGGCGGCGGCTACAACTTCGACATCAAGAGCACGTTCAGCGAGCTGCTCGTGGGCGTCGATTACCGCCTGACCGACCGCTTCGCCGTCTTCAGCGAGGCGCGCCAGCACTACTACTTCAACGGCAGTGGCCTGAGCATCAGCTCCATCGTGGCAGGCATCAAGTTCCGCTTCTAAAAACTGCGCGGCGGCTTCTGCCGCTTTAGAGGGAGAGGATCTGAGGATCTTCTCCCCTTTTTGTTGAAGGGCCAGTTTCCTGAGAGTGATCTGCCCAGGCGACACCGGGGAGAGTCGCCGGGCAAAGGCGCAACAGGGCTTGGAGCAGTTGCCATAAGAATGCGGTGCGGTTCCGCAGGCGTTGGCCGAGCAAATGCCACAGAACTATGGGGCAGAAGGGAGGCTCCTGGGTTCCTTTGCCCAGGACTTGTCATTCTGCCCCATGCTCTAGGGTCGTGCCCAGACCGGTCACTGATGACGTACAGGAATATAATGAAATGGCACCCTTCTTTATCGACACAGACGAAGGAGGCGCACCGGGAACTGGTCCATGATGCGCCTCCTGGGGTCGTTGAAGAGTGTGTCTATGCCAACGTGCAGAGATAGGTCAAAATCCTGCCCCTACCCTTGTTCTCGATCAGCTGGGCCATGAAGAAAGTGTCCTTACCCGTCTTGAGAAACGTGTAGGACTGAAAGAGTTGTTTTTCCTTGTCGAAGCTGTTCTTGACATTTCCCCCGCGTTGCTGAATCAGCTCCGTCTGTCCGTTATACGTGGCGTTCAGTTTCTCGAGATCACTGAAGGTCGCGGGGCTGATCTCCCGAAC
>NZ_JHAC01000029.1:12500-70287 GCF_000599865.1 Deinococcus phoenicis
CCCGCGCTAACGGCGAGATCGAAGGGTTCGCGCAGCAGGGCGCGCTGGGCCGCGAGTGCCGCCGCGACCGGCCCCACCCCGCTGACGACCACGCGGGCGGGCAGGTCCGCGAGGCGGGCGGCTTCCCCGGCGGTGGCGACGACGATCAGAACCTTCATGGCAACACCTGCATGGGGCCAACGTAGCGCGCCCCAGCCGCAGCCGGGGCGCAGCACAGAAGCCTGGGCCTACTCCGCGACGTTCAGGCGCACGGCCACGTTGTCGCGGGTCGCCACGCTGTAAGGGCAGACCTGGTGCGCGGCGTGCATCAGGGCCTCGGCTTCTTCGCGGGACAGGCCCGGAAAGCGGCCCTCGAGTTCCACGTCGAGCGCGAAGGCGAGGCCGTTCTTGTACAGGCCCACCCGGGCGGTGACGGTGCTGGCCGGGTCGAGTTCGATTTTCTGCCGCAGGGCGACCACGCCGAGCGCCCCCTGAAAGCAGGCCGCATATCCGGCGGCGAACAGTTGCTCGGGATTGGTGCCGGGGCCGCCGTCACCGCCCATCTCGCTGGGCCGGCTGAGGTTCAGGTCGAGGCGGTCGTCGCTGGTCTTGACGGAGCCGGTGCGGCCTCCGGTGGCGGTGGCTTCGGCGGTATACAGGTTGCTCATGGGAACCTCCGGGACAGGAAACAGGGGAGAGGCGGGGGCAGAAACTTCGACTTCTAGCTAAAGGTACACAAGGGAGGGGACGGCGTGTTCGGGCCTGTCCGGTCAAGTCACGGCAAAAAAGGCGGACGCCCCCGCAGAGGCGTCCCCTGGAACGGGAAAGGTCAGGCGTCCGGCTTGGTGGGGGCGGCAGGGTGCGGCGGCTGCACCGCGCTCGCGCCGTTCCCCCGGGGCTGGGCGCGGTTCTGGAGAAGGCTCAGCAGGTTCACGCCGGTCGCGTTCTCGACCTGCTCGACCATGCCGATGATGTTGGCGGGGAGGGTCTGCACGGCGCTTTTGGTCGCCTGGCCGTTGCCGGAGTCGATCACGGTCAGCTTGTCGATGGTCATACCCTGCACGCTCCGGGCGAACTGCTCGACGATGTCCGGCAGCATGTTCAGCACGTAGGCGCGCTCGCCCTCGGGGCCAGCCTGGCGGAAGGCGTCCACCATCAGCGCCACGGCTTGGGCCTTGGCGCGGCCTTCCTCGATGATGGGGGCGGCGGCGGCCTGGGCGGCCAGCAGCTCGGCCTCACGTTTCGCGCGGGCGGGGGCGACCACGTCGGCCTCCAGGCGCTTCTGGTTGAGCAGCACGCGTTCCTGTTCGAGTTGCTGCTCGGCCACCACGCGGGCCTGCTCGGCGGTGACTTTGGCCTGGTTCTCGCGGGCGGCGGAGATGGCTTCGAGTTCGGCCTTGCGAATCCGCAACTCGTTCTCGCGCTCCAGGATCGCCTGCTGGGCGGTCGTCTGGGCGATGGTGGCGCGCTGCCTGGCCTGGGCTTCCACCTCGGCGGCCTCGGCGTTCTGCTGCGCCTCAATGATGCGGGCCTGACGCTGGGCCTCGGCGCGGCGCTGGCGCAGGGTGGCTTCCAGCGCCGCCTGCTCCTGCTCGAAGTTCTGGGTGGCGCGCACCTTTGCCAGTTCGGACTGCACGGCGGCCTCGTTCTGGCGCGAGAGCTGGACCGCGCCCAGCTCGGTGCGGCGCACCTCCAGCTTGTTCTGTTCTTCCAGGATCGCCTGCTGGCTGATCGCCTGCGCGACCTGGCTGCGCTGCACGGCCTGGGCTTCTGCCTGGGTGGCCTCGGCGTTGCGCTCGGCCTCCGCGATGCGGGCTTCTTTCAGCACCTCGGCGGTCTTGCGCCGCCCGATGGAGTCGAGGTAGCCGCCCACGTCGGTCACGTTCTGAATCTTGAGGGTGTCGAGCTTGATGCCGAGGTTGTTGGTGTCGTGTTCGGCTTCCTCGATCAGCGCCTCGGCAAAGCGCAGGCGGTCCTCGTTGATCTCCTCGGGCGTCAGGGTCGCCACCACGCCGCGCAGGTTGCCTTCCAGCGTGTCGCGCACGATAGAGGTCAGCGTCTCGCGCGGCACGTCCAGAAAGCGCTCGATGGCGTTGCTGAGCTGCGGTTCCTGCGCGTTGATCTTCACGTTGGCGACCGCGTGGATCTTGAGGGGAATGCCGCCCTTGGAGTAGGCGTTCTCGATGCTGAGGTCCAGCGGAATGGTCGTGAGGTCCATCCACGACACCTTTTCCAGCACCGGAATCCGGAAAGCACGCCCGCCGCGAATGACGCGGTAGCCGACCGTGTCGCCCTCGGCGGTCTGGCGGCTGCGGCCCGAGATCACCAGCACCTTGTTGGGCGGCACCACGATCAGGAAGTTCTGGATCAGGACGAGAATCAGGATGATCCCCAGCAGGATCAGCCCGGCGGTAATCAGTGTTCCGGTCAATACCATGTTGCGTTCCTCCTCGGGGGTCTGGACGCGGGGGGTCTGCGCTCCTGCGGGTCGCGGGCGCTCACGGCTGCCGCCCGTCCCACGCTTTCACGTCCAGCACGCCCGCATCTGTTCCGATCACGATCACGGTGTCACCCGCGTGCAGGGCATCGTCGCTGCGGGCGAGCAGATGTTCGATCTGTCCGGCGACGGTCAGCGCCACCTTGCCGGGACGGCCGGGGCCGGGCGGCACCAGCACCTGCCCGGTGCGCCCCGCCAGCCGCGCCGCCGCGCCGCTCACCTCGCCGCGCGAGCGGGCCAGGCGGAAGGCGAAGGCGGTCAGGGCACCCACCACCAGGCCCGTGACCAGCGCCACCACCAGCCGCCCCGGTCCCGAGAGGCCCGCCGCGCTGCCCACCACCCCCGCCAGCCCGAAAAAGGCCGCGAAACTCACCAGTGCCCGCAGCGAGAACCACGACGCCAGTTCGCCCGTTCCCGGATGCTCCGCGTCTGCGGGGTGCGCGCCCAGGTCGCCGTGATGCCCGCCCAGCAGCGACAGGGCCAGCAGGCCGCCGCCCACGATCAGGCACAGCAGATAGATGTCCATTGCCAGGCTGTCCTCCTCGCTCTACGGTACGCGGCAAAGAGGGGGAGAGTTGCCGGAGTTGCCCGCGCCTTTGCCCCCTGGTCCCGCGTTACGGCATCAGGCGCTCGATCCGCCACCCCTCGCCCGCCCGGACGTAGCGGAAGCGGTCGTGCAGGCGGCTGGGGCGGCCCTGCCAGAACTCCCACTCCTGCACCTGCACCCGGTAGCCGCCCCAGAAGTCCGGCCTGGGGACGGGCGTGCCTTCCGGGTAACGGGCGTGCAGCGCGGCCAGCTTGGCCTCCAGCACCGCCCGGTTCGCCACCGGCGCGCTCTGCGGGTCGCTGACGTGTGCGGCGAGCTGGCTCTCGCGCGGGCGGGCGTGAAAGTAGGCCGTGCTTTCCTCGCTGGGGACCCGCTCGACCGCGCCATACGCGCGCACCTGCCGCTCGTGTTCGGCCCAGTGGAACAGCAACTCGGCCTGCGGGTTCTCGCCCAGGTCACGGCCCTTGTGCGAGTCGTAGTTGGTGTAGAAGGTCAGGCCGCGTTCATCTGCCCCGCGCAGCAACACGGTGCGGACACTGGGCCGCCCGGACGCGCCGGCGGTGGCGAGGCTCAGCGCGTAGGGTTCGCGCAGGCCCGCTTGCAGGGCTTCTTCCAGCCAGCCCTGAAATTGCCGCAGTGGATCGGGGTTCAGGTCGGCCCGCCGCAACTCGGCGCGGGTGTAGGAGAGGCGCAGGGAAGTGAGGTCAGCCACGGGAAGCTCCTTCCTCCTGAGGGGGCGGGTCCCGGAGCGGCTGACACCGCGCGCAGAAATGCGTGCCCCGCTGCGCCAGCACGATTTTCCGGATGTCGCTGCCGCAGCGTGGGCAGGGCTGCCCGCCACGGCCATAGACGGCGTGACGGCCCTGGAAAAAGCCCACGTCGCCGTCGTGCTGGCGGTAGTTGCCGGAGCCGTTGCCGAGCGAACTGCCGCCCGCCTCCACGGCCTCGGCCATCACCTCGCGGACGGCGTGGTAGAGGCGGCCCGCCTCCTCCCGCGTCAGGTGCGTCTGGGCCGGGTGGAGGCGGGCGCGCCACAGGCTCTCGTCGGCGTAGATGTTGCCCACGCCACTGACGGGCTTCTGCGAGAGCAGCCAGGGTTTCACCGCCCCGGCCCTGGCTGCCAGCCGCGCGAAGTCCTCCTCCCGGAAGTCGTCCGAGAGGGGTTCGGGTCCCATCGCGGCCAGGGTGGGCATCCCGTCGTATTCGCCCGCCGGCACCACGGCCATCTTGCCGAAGCGGCGCGGGTCGTTGAAATAGAGGGTGCCCGCGTCGGTCGTCAGCGTCACGCGCGTGTGCGGCCCCTCTTCCAGCCGGAACCCGCCCGTCATGCCCAGATGTACGATCAGTTCGAGGTCGTGGGGAGCGTCCCCGGCGGCGTCCTGCGCGGCCAGGTGCAGCATCAGGTACTTGCCCCGGCGCGACAGCCCGCTGACCCGGCGGCCCAGGGCCAGCTGCGTGTCGCGGTAGCGGTGCGGCGCGTCGTGGGTGACCTGAAGGATGGTGCGCCCCGCGAGCAGCGGCTCGATCTTGCGGCGCGTGGTCTCGACCTCGGGCAGTTCCGGCACCTGCCGAGCATAGGCGATGACGGCGCGGGCGAGTGGAAGCCGGGCGGCAGTGGACGTGCCGGGCCGGAGCCGCGCCCTATCCTCTCCCCATGCCCACCCTGCTGCTGACCGGCTTCGAGCCGTTCCATACGCACCCCGTCAACCCCAGCGCCCAGGCGGCGGAAGCTCTGGACGGCCTGATGGTCGGGAGGGCGCGCATTCAGTCGGCCCTCCTGCCCGTCGAACCGCAGGCGGCGGCAGACACCCTGCGTGCTCTGCTGGACCGGCAGCAGCCGGACGCGGTGCTGCTCACCGGCCTCGCGGCGGGCCGTCCCCAGGTCACTGTGGAGCGGGTCGCCCTGAACGTGATGGACTTCCGCATTCCCGACAACGCCGGGCAGGTGTACCGGGGCCACCCCGCCCACGCGGACGCTTCCGCGCCTGCCGCCTACCTCAGCACGCTCCCCCTGCGGGCCGTCGTGGCGGGGTGGCGCGCGGCGGGAATTCCCGGCGAGATCAGCAACACGGCGGGGTTGTACGTCTGCAATGTCGTGATGTACCACGCGCTGCATCACCTCGCGCAGACGGGCCGCGCGCCGGTGCCCTGCGGTTTTCTGCACGTGCCCGCCAATGCCGGGGTCGCCCTCGCCCTGCCGGAAGACCGCCCGGCCCTGCCCTACCTCCCGCAGACGGAAATCACGCGGGCCGTGCAGGTGGCGGCGGAGGTGGTGGCCGCTGGAGCGTGAACCCTGGCCCCGTTGATCGCCGCGCTGCTTTCCCCCGCTCGCCTTTCAGGGAAAGGGCGCTTTCCCCGCGACCCAGCCGCCGTCCAGCCCCCCCGTCCAGTGCCACTCCCCGGGAGCGCCGGGTTTGCGGGCCAGCGCTGCCGTAACGGCGGCGAGGGGCACGCGCCGGGCAAAGCGGGTCCGGGCGTGCCAGGCGGCGAGTGCCCGGGCAGGATCACCCGGACGCAGCCCCCGCAGGGCCGCGTCGGCACGGTTCACGGCAAGGTCGAACAGGGCCTCGGGCACCGCGCCCGCCGGGGCTGCCCCGTCCGGGTCGGGGGCGTTCAGGAAGGGGCGCTCGGTGGGGGCCACGGGCCGGTCAGGCGGTGTCGCCGGGCCGTGGCGCGAGGTCGTGGGAGGTCGCCGCTGGCCGGTTCACGACTTCATGCGGTGGAGTTCCACCACGTAGCGCGCGAGTTCCTGTGGGGTGGCGACCTGGCGGGCGATCTCCACGCGGGCTTCCAGCACGCCCACATCGTAGGGGTCCACGCGCAGGAACTCGCCCGCGAACAGCAGGGCGCGCCTCAGATCGCCCTCCTCGCGGGCGCGGTTCAAGCGCCCACGCAGTTCCAGCGTCAGCAGCACGCGCAGTTCCTCGCGCAGCTCCTCGGCCCACTCGCTTTCCATCCGCAGGCCCGGCAGAAAGGGTCCCCGGTACAGCGCCAGTGCGCGCGCCACGTCGCCGCTCTCCAGCGCCCGGCGCAGTTCGGTCACGTCCAGCTGCACGTGGACATCCGGCCCCAGGTGGTAGCGCGGCTGCTTGGGGCTGCCTTCCATCTGCAACACCTCCGGCCCCAGGCGCACGCGCAGCTCGCGGAACACCGCCCGGAAGTAGTCCCCGGCCGTCTTCGGGTCGCGGTCGGGATAGATGGACGCTTCCAGTTCGCGGCGCGTGCGGCCCGGATTCAGCGCCAGGTACGCCAGGGTCAGCACGCTCCCCTCCAGGCTGAGGGGCACCCGCTCGCCCCCGCGCTCCACCTCCGCGCGCCCCAGGGTCGAGACGCGCAGGTGCAGGGGCGCGGCGGCCTCCGAGCGGGCCGAGGTATCCGGAACGGCCAGCTTTTCCAGCACCAGTTGCATATCCGGCGCGAGGTCGGGGTCCAGCAGGGCACGCTGGACCAGATTCGTGAGTTCCTGAAGGTCCGGGCGGTAGAGCATCCGGTCGCGGGCGCTGATCAGGGCCGTCAGGGCCTCGCGGAAGGTCGCCAGGCTGCCGGCGTCGTTCCCCTGCCCGGCCCGCGCCTCCGCGAGATGCAGCAAGGCGCGGAGGCGCTGCCCTTCTCCGAGGCCCGGGGCGTCCAGGGCGCGCGTCAGGGCTTCGGCGGCCTGGGCGTGGTGTTGCCGCCGCCGCAGCAGCACGCCGCGCGTCATGGTCACGGCGGCGTGCGTGGCGTCCGGGGCCAGGTCCAGCAGGGCTTCGAGTGCCCGCCCGTGTTCCCCCTGACGGCTGTAGAGGTCCGCGAGGCGGGCGGCGGTCCACATCAGCAGCTCGAAGTCCTGGGTCGTTTCCACCAGGGCGCGCAGCTCCTGAAGGGTCCGCAGATAGGCCGCCTGATCGCCGGTCAGGTGGTGCAGTTCGGCCTCGACGGTCAGCAGGTACGCCCGGGGGGTGAGGGCCTGGGTCTGGGCCAGGGCTTCCCCGGTCTGCGTGAGGGTGACGCGCGCCCCTCCGAAGTCCCCGGTCAGCACCTGAACATTGGCCAGGCCGGTCAGGGCCGAGAGGCGGGCAATGGGGGTCCGGTCGGCGGGGAGCAGCCGGAGCGCCTCGACGTATAGATGTCGGGCGCGCACCATATCGCCGACCTGCACATGCATCTGGGCGACGGTCTGGGTCACCCGTCCGATCAGTTCGTCGTCCCCGAGGGCCATGTAGCCGCGCCAGGCCCGCTCGCAGCGTTCCAGCCCCTCGGCCATACGGCCGGCCTGAAAGTCTGCGGTTCCCCACCAGCGCAGGGCGCGCAATGCCAGTTCTCCGGTGAGGCCAGGGGTGATGGTTTCAAAGTGCCGGATGGCTTCCGGGAAACGGCCCTGAAGGCGCAGCAGGTTGCCGTACTCCACCCGCGCCTCCTCGTTCCCCAGCTCACTGGCGCGCATCAGGGGGAGTTCTGCATCCGAGAAACGGCCGCTGGCCATGTAGGCCATGCCGAGGAGCCGCCACTCTTTTCCCGTGATGGGCGGCAGAGCCGTAAGGCGGGTAATCACCGTGTCGTACTGCCCGGCATCAAAGCATGCCTGGATCTCCGCGAGCCGCTCCACGTCAAAAGTCATTTCGTAGGTTTAGAATACTCCCATGACCAAAAAAATCGTGAAGGCGGTGGCGGTGCTGTTCGTCCTGGGTTTCTCGCTGGCTCAAGCCGGTGCGAACGACTACGGCATTCTGAAGAAGGCGCAGGTTTCCTCGCCGGACGGTGCGAACGACTACGGGATCCTGCGGACGCCCTGAGAGTGTTCAGACGTTCAGCTGGGGAGACGGGCCGCGTGCCTGCCTCCCCTTTCTGCTGCCCGCTCACCCCGGGTGCCGCGCGTCGGCAAACGCCTGCTGGGCGCTGAAGCTTCCCCCGAGCTTCTCGTACACGCCGTCCGCGCCGAGTTCCCAGGAGCCGCGTTCGTCGGCCCATTCGGTGGCCATGATTTGCAGGAAGTGGTCACGGTGGCGGTCGTCCAGCACCGGGGCGATCACCTCCACGCGGCGGTCGAGGTTGCGGCTCATCCAGTCGGCGCTGCCGAAGTAGACCTCGGGGCTGCCCCCGCCCCCGAAGGCGTAGATGCGGGCGTGTTCGAGGTAGCGGCCCAGCAGGCTGCGGACGCGCACCGTCTCGGAGAGGCCGGGCACGCCGGGGCGCAGGCAGCACACGCCCCGGATAATGAGTTCCACCCGCACGCCGCCGCGCGAGGCCCGGTACAGCGCCTCGATCATGCCGGGGTCGGTCAGCTGGTTGACCTTGACGCGCGCCCAGGCGTCGTGCCCGGCCTGGGCGTATTCGATCTCGCGGTCCAGGAGTGCCTCGAAGCCGCTGCGGGCGGTGTCGGGGGCGACCAGCAGGCGGGTATACCCGGCCTCGGCGTAGCCGGTCAGGTGGTTGAACAGTTCGGACACGTCCGCGCCCAGGTCGGGGTCGGCGCTCAGCAGGCTGACGTCGGTGTACAGCCGCGCCGTCTTGGGGTTGTAGTTGCCGGTCCCGATATGGACGTAGCGGCGTAACCCCCCCTCCTCCCGGCGGACGACCAGCGTGACCTTGGCATGCGTCTTGAGGCCCGCCATGCCGTACACCACGTGTGCCCCGGCGCGTTCCAGTTTGCGTGCCCAGGAGATGTTGCGCTGCTCGTCGAAGCGGGCCTTGAGTTCGATCAAGGCCACGACCTGCTTGCCGTTCTCGGCGGCGGTCCGCAGGGCGCTCAGCAGCCGGGGGTCGTCCCCGGTGCGGTAGAGCGTCTGCTTGATCGCCAGCACCTGCGGGTCGAGCGCGGCCTCCTCCAGAAAGTTCAGCACGTTGGTGAAACTGTCGTAGGGGTGGTGCAGCAGCACGTCACCGTGACGCAGGGTGTCGAACATGCCCCCTTCCTCGTCGCCGTCGAGGTCGGGCACGGCGGGCGCGAAGGCCGGGAAGCTCAGGTCGGGCCGGCCCACCGGCAGACCCATCAGGTCGGCGGTGCCCAGCGGTCCCTCCAGCGTGAAGATGTCTTCCGGTGCCAGCCGCAGCCGCTCTTGCAGGAAGGTGATGATTCCCGGCGGCGTGTCCGCCATCACCTCCAGCCGCACCGCCGACCCGAAGCGCCGCCGCCGCAGGCCGTCCTCGATGGTGGCGAGCAGGTCCTCGGCCTCCTCCTCCTCGAACTCGTAGTCGGTGTTGCGTGTCACGCGGAAGGTGTGGGCGGCCAGCACGGTGCGCCCCTTGAACAGCTCGTTCAGGTGCGCGGCGATCACGTCTTCGAGCAGCAGCAGCGTGTCACCCACGGGCACGATCCGTGGCAGCACGCCCACCGGCACCTTCACCCGCGCGAAATCCGGTTCCTCGCCCTCGCCGCTGCCGAGCAGCACCGCCAGGTTCAGGCTGAGGTTGCTGAGGTACGGAAAGGGGTGGCTGGGGTCCACCACCAGCGGCGTCAGCACCGGCTGGATCTGCGAGAGGTAATGCTCGCGCAGCGCCGCCCGCGCCCGCTTGCCCAGGTCCGAGACCCGCACCAGCCGCACCCCCGCAGTGGTCAGGTCCTTGAGGGTCCTCCGGGCCGCCTTCTCGATCTCGCGCAGCATGACGTGTGTCCGCTCGCGCACCAGCCCCAGCGTCTCGCGGGGCAGCAGGCCGTCGGGGCTGGGGGTCTGCACGCCCGCCGCGATCTGACGGTGAATCCCCGCCACGCGCACCATGAAAAACTCGTCGAGGTTGCTGCCGCAGATCGCCGCGTACTTCAGGCGTTCCAGCGGCGGGTTGCGCTCGTCCCGTGCCTCGGCCAGTACGCGCCCGTTGAAGGCCAGCCACGACAGCTCGCGGTTCAGAAACGGGCTGTCCGGATTGGCAACCGTGCTGAAGGTCCGTCCCCCCTCGGCGGGCAGGGCCGCAGGCCGGGCAGACTTCTTGCGCCGCGTACCCTTCGCGGGGGCGGGCGGCACTTCGGGGGTAGGCGGAAGGGATGTCTCGGCTCGCACGGTAGGGACCTCGCAGGATGAAACGGCCGCTGTGTCAGGAGCGCGTCAGGTCAAGAAAACGTCGGGCACAGGCAACGGGCCTGCCCCGAGCGTAGCAGACGGCCCCGCGCCGCCCGGAGAGCATGAGGCAACGGGCAAAGGGGACGGGACGGCACTTCACGCCGCCCGTCCCCTTTGCCCTGGCCCGCTCTAGACCCGCCTGAACAGCAACGCGGCGTTCTGGCCACCGAAAGCGAAGGAGTTGCTCAGCGCGTACTCCACCTGCTGTTCGCGTGCGCCTTCCGGGATGTAGTCGAGGTCGAGGACCGGATCGGGGTCGGTCAGGTTGATGGTGGGCGGCAGCACGCCGTCCCGGAGCGCCTGCGCCACGGCGATGGCCTCGATGGCCCCCGCCGCGCCCAGCAGGTGCCCGGTCATGGACTTGGTGGAACTGATCGCCAGATCGTGCGCGTGGGCGCCGAACACGTGCTTGATGCCCTGCGTCTCGTGCAGGTCGTTGAAGTGGGTGCTGGTGCCGTGCGCGTTGATGTACCCGACCTGCTCGGGATTCACGCCCGCCGTGGCGAGGGCCATGCGCATGGCGACCTGCGCGCCGCGGCCCTCGGGCGCGGGCAGGGTGATGTGGTGCGCGTCGGCGCTGGTGCCGTAGCCGACGATCTCGGCGTAGATGGTGGCCCCGCGTGCTTTGGCCTGCTCGTACTCCTCCAGCACCACCACGCCCGCGCCTTCGCCCAGCACGAAGCCGTCGCGGCTGGCCGAAAAGGGGCGGCTGGCTTCCTGCGGCGCGTCGTTGCGGGTGCTGAGGGCCTTCATGTTGGAAAAGCCCCCGACGGCGATGGGCGTGATCGCCGCCTCGCTGCCGCCCGCCAGCATTACGTCCGCCAGCCCCAGCTGGATGTAGCGCGCCGCGTCCCCGATGGCCCCGGTGCCGGTGGCGCAGGCGGTGACCACGGTGCTGCTCGGGCCGGTCGCGCCGTAGCGCATGGCCACGTGCCCGGTGGACATGTTGGCGATCATCATCGGGATGAACATCGGGCTGATGCGCCCCGGGCCGCGTTCGGCCAGCAGCCGCGCCTGATCCTCGAAGGTCTTCACGCCGCCGATGCCGCTGCCCAGCACGGTGCCGGTGCGTTCGCCGCGCAGCTCCTCTTCGGAAAGGCCGCTGTCACGCACGGCCAGTTCAGCCGCCGCCAGCGCAAGCTGCACGTAGCGGTCGAGCTTGCGGGCCTCGCGGGCGTCCACGAACTCTGCCAGGTCGTCCGCCACCTCGCCCGCGATCTTGCTCGCCACGTCCGCCGTGTCGAAGCGGGTGATCGGCCCGATGCCGCTTTTGCCGGCACGCTGCGCCTCGGCAAACGCCTGCGCCCCCGTGCCGATGGGCGTCACCGGCCCCAGCCCCGTGATGACGACCCGTTTCAGTCCAGTCATGGTCATACTGGCCCTTTCCCTCCTTGCCCTGTCTCTGCCGCGAGCGGGGCACAACGTGGTCAAACCGGACGGTGCAGGGATGTTCCCCCCGCGCCGCCCGGCCTGAACCTGTTTGCCGCTGGCCCGGCCTTACTGCTTCGAGCCGATGTAATCGACGGCGGCCTGCACGGTACGGATCTTCTCCGCGTCCTCGTCGCTGATGTTGACGCCGAACCGGTCTTCCAGACCCATGATCAGTTCGACGGTTTCCAGGCTGTCCGCGCCCAGGTCCTCGACGAAGCGGGCTTCGGGGGTCACCTTGTCCGCGTCCACCCCGAGCTTATCGACAATCACTTCTTTCACATCTTCAAAAGTCGCCATGTTGAATACCTCCTTGGTCCTGAAGTCTGCGCCAGTCTACACGCGGGGGACCGGAAGGCAAGAGAGGTTGGACGGGGTTCAAGGGAAGGCGGGAAAAGAAGAACCCCCCGGTTTCCCAGGGGGCGCGTCCAGTTCAGCAGGCATCAGGGGGCGAGAGGGCTTACTTCAGGGCTTGAATAAGGTGCGCCAGAGCGGTGATCAGGCCCGCCGCCGCACTGAGAATCGTAATGATCTCAGCCGCTTTCAGGGGCCTTTTCCTCCGCTTCTCGCGCGTGGTAGAGTGCTTCTGTCGCTCAGACATAGCGTCTACCCCCTTTCCGCGCCCGGAGCTGCTTACTCCGGGCGCTTTCGCGTGGAGTATCAGCCCCTCTCGTCTTCCCCTGTCATGCAGCCCGTCCGTCCTGGACAGTCACAGTATAGAGGCTGCCCGCCTCAGTGCGGGTACAGCCCGCCGTCCACCCCGATCACCTGCCCGGTGATGTACCCGGCGGCGCCGGAGGCCAGAAAGGTGACCAGGGCGGCCACGTCCTCCGGATCACCGAAGCGGCCCAGCGGGATGCCGCTCAGGTAGGCTTGCTGCACATCCTCGGGCAGGGCACCCGTCATGTCCGACGAGATGAAGCCGGGGGCGACCGCGTTCACCGTGATGCCGCGCGCGCCGTACTCCTTGGCAAGCGCCTTGGTCAGCCCGATCAGGCCCGCCTTGCTGGCGACGTAGTTGGCCTGGCCGGGGTTGCCCATCAGCCCGACCACACTGGCGATGTTGATGATCCGGCCCGAGCGGGCGCGCATCATGTGCTTGATCGCGGCGCGGCTGGCGGTAAAGGCGCTGGTCAGGTTGGTGTCCAGCACCGCGTTCCAGTCGTCGTCCTTCATGCGGATGGCGAGGGTGTCGCGGGTGATGCCCGCGTTGTTCACCAGCACGTCCAGGCGGCCCATCTCCCGGATGACGGCTTCGACCAGTGTCCCGGCATTGGCGGGATCGGAGAGGTCGGCCCCGAACACCTGGGCGGGCACGCCGAGCGCACGAATCTCCCCCGCCACCTGCTCGGCGTCCGCCTGGTTGCGGCCATAATGCACGGCCACGCCGAAGCCGGCGCGGGCCAGCGAGAGGGCCATCGCGCGGCCCAGGCCCCGGCTGGAGCCGGTCACGAGGGCGATTTTTTGAGGTTGGGCTTCAGTCATAGGTTGTCTCGTTTCAGATCAAAAGGACCAAGAATCGTGTCGGCGCTGCGGTAAAAGCATTTCCAGACAGACTGGCCCGCTGTGCCCTGGAAGTCGGGGCAAAGGAGTTCGCGGTTCTCTGGCCCTGAGGTCAACCGGAGGCGGACGCCTTGCGGAATCGGGGAAGTCTGAGGCTGAATGAACCGGTGGTTGTAGGCAGCGACAACGGTGCCCTCTGCGGTCAGGGCCTGGGCACCCAGCTTGCCTGTCCCCGTCACCGCGTAGAAATACTCCTGCTTATAGGTGGCGGTCAGGTCCAGCGTGAGGGTCTGGTTGGCCGAAACCTGGCCGCTCCACCTTCCCCTCAGAATCTGCGGATCGTTCTGAAACTCGATCAGCGTCGGTGGCGGCTCTGGGGGATGGCAGCCGGACAGCACGGGCAGCAGGAGCAGGGGCAACAGGAACTTTTTCACTACGCGACATAGTAACGGCTCTTTGCTGTGCCCCACGCCTCACTTCCACGCCAGCAGCGTGTCCTGTCCCCGGGGGTTCACAACTTGAAGCCGCTGACCTGCTCCGCCGTGCCGACGTTCAGTGTCCGCGCATCCGGCAGAATCCGTTTCACCAGCCCGGTCAGCACCGTTCCGGGGCCAAACTCGATGAAGACCTCGGCTCCGGCGGCGGCGAGCGCCTGAATGGTTTCCACCCAGCGCACGCTCCCGGTGATCTGCCGCGCCAGCAGCTCCGGCAGGGCGGCGGGGTCGCTGTTCGCCTCGGCGGTCACGTTGGCGAAGACGGGAAAGGCGAAGGGGGAGAAGGTGGTGCTTTGCAGGTCGGGCGTCAGGGCGTCCTGGGCGGGCTGCATCAGGGCGCAGTGGAAAGGCGCGCTGACCTTGAGGGGAATGACCTTGAGGCCGCGTGCCTTCAGCTCGGCGGCGGCGGCGTCCACAGCGGCCTTTTCGCCGGAAATCACGGTCTGGGTCGGCGCGTTGAAGTTGGCGGGCTGCACGGTTCCGGGCGTGGCGGCGCAGACCTCGCGGACCACGTTCGGGTCGCCCATCACCGCACTCATGGCCCCGACGCCGACCGGCACGGCCTCCTGCATCAGTTCGCCGCGCCGCCGTGTCAGGCGCAGGGCATCCGCGAGGTCGAGCGTCCCGGAGGCCACCAACGCGCTGTACTCGCCCAGCGAATGACCCGCGGCGAAGGCGGGCGTCAGGCCGGTGTGCGCCTGCCACGCGCGGAAGGCGGCGACCGAGGCGGCCACCAGCGCGGGCTGCTGGTTCGCGGTGAGGGTCAGGTCTTCGGGCGGCCCCCCCTCGATCAGGGCGCGCAGGCCCGGCAGCGTGGCTTCCGCCCCGGCGTAGACGGCCTCCGCCTGGGGAAAGGCGGCGGTCAGGTCGGTGCCCATCCCGACCGCGTGCGACCCCTGGCCGGGAAAGAGGGCCGCGATCTTCATGCCGTGGCCTCGGCCTGCCGGGCGGCGGCGAGACTAGGCGCGCCCCCCCACCACTTCAGCGTGCCCGCCGCCCAGCTCAGGCCCCCGCCAAAGGCCACCAGCAGCAGTTGCTGGCCGTCACACACGCGCCCGTCGTCCACGGCCTCGCGCAGCGCGAGGGGCACGGTGGCGCTGGAGGTGTTGCCGTAGCGGTCGAGGTTCACGACCGTCTTGCTCATGGGCACGCCGAAGCGTTCGTTGGCCGCCTCGATGATGCGGATGTTGGCCTGGTGGGGAACGACCCAGTCCACGTCGGCGCTGGTCAGGCCGCTCCGGGCGAGAACCTGCTTGCCGCTGTCGCCCAGCACCCGCACCGCGAACTTGAAGACCTCGCGGCCATTCATGCCCACGCGGCTCTCCATCGGGAAGCCGCCGGGCAGACGGTCGGCCATGCAGGGGGCATAGAGGCTGGAGCCGCCCGCGCTGTCCGCGCCCAGCACGAACTCCTGAAAGCCGTAGCCCTCGGGTACGGCCCCCACGACGGCCGCGCCTGCGCCGTCACCGAACAGGATGGCGGTGCCCCGGTCGTTCTGGTCCACGAGTTTGGAGAGCGTCTCCGCGCCGACCACCAGCACGCGCCGCGCGGTGCCGCCCAGAATCAGGCCGTGTGCCATGCTCAGCCCGTAGACGAAGCCGCTGCACGCGGTCGAGAGGTCGAAGGCGCCGGCCCCCGCCAGCCCCACCTGTCCGGCGATCAGGGCGGCGGTGGAGGGAAACAGGGCGTCGGGCGTGGCGGTCGCGCAGATCACCAGGTCCACGTCCCTCAGCCCGTCCGGGTCGCGGGCCAGCAGGTCGCGTACCGCCGCCACGCCCAGGTCGGACGTGAACTCGTCTGCGGCGGCGAACCGGCGCTCGCGGATGCCGGTGCGGCTCTCGATCCACTCGGCGTTGGTGTCCATGCGGGCCTCGAAATCCGCGTTCGTCACAACCTGCGCGGGGACGGCGGTGCCCAGCGCCGTGATGCCGATGCTGGGACGGCCAGCAGGGGAGGGGCGGTCAGGGGTGGCCCCGGAAGAGGTGGTCATGGGAAAACGCTAGCATTCTTTGAACAGCCGTTCAATGAATCCGGTACAGGGTTCAAGTACAGGGTTCAGGCCGGAAGGGGTGGCGAGCGGCCAAAGGGAGAGGGGGCGCATCCCCCCGGACACGCCCCCTCTCCCTTTGGCCCTGCGCGAGCTTATTCCCCGCGGGTCTCTTCGGTCTGCTCGCTGCTCTGGGGTTCGCTGGCGTTCTGCTCGGCCTGCGAGGCGTCGGCCCCTTCGGTGCCCTGCTGCTCGGTGCCGCCGCCCAGCTGCGCCAGGGCCTGCTGGAGGCCCTTCTCGCGCGTCAGGCTGGTGTAGTAGGCGTTGATCCCGTTCGGCCCCAGCTGGCTGCTGAGCTGCTGAGGCGTCAGGCCGTTGGCCTGCGCGAGGGCGTTCATGGTCTGGTTGAACTCGGCGTCGCTGAGCTGCACGCCCAGGTCCTCGGCCAGCCGCTCCAGGGCCAGGTCGCGCCGCACGCGGCTCTCGGCGTTCTTGGCGAGGTCGGCCATGAACTCGTCGAGCTTGCCCTGCTCCTGCATGAAGCTCTCGTACTCGCTCCACTTGACGCCCTGACGGCCCAGGTCGTCCTGGATCTCTTCGAGCATCGCCTCGCGGCGGCGGTCGAGGAGGGCCTGGGGAATGTCGGCCTGCATGCCGTCCACGAGGTGGTTCACGAACTCCTCGCGGCGGGCGGCGTCGCCTTCCTGGTGGGCGCGGCGCTCCAGCTCCGAACGCAGGTCGCCGCGCAGACGCTCCAGGCTCTCGAAGTTCAGGCTCCCGGCAAACTCGTCGTTCAGCTCCTGAAGCTGCTTGGTCTGTACGCCCTGCACGCGCACGCGCACGGTGTGTTCGGGGTGTTCGTGGTCGCCGTGCTGGTGGGCGGGCACCGTGATCTCGACCTCGTCGCCCACGTTCTTGCCGATCAGGGCGTCACGCACGTGCGCCTCGGCCACGTCGAGGTAGACGGGGTAGCTGCCGCCCTCCTCGCCCAGTTCCTCGATGGTGACCTGGTCGGTCGCCTCGATGGGCCGCTCGACCGTCTGGAAGCTCGCGTTGCGCTCCTGGAGGTCAGAGAGGGTGCGCTCCAGCACCTCGTCGGTGATGTCGGGCGCGGTGGCGGTCAGCTGCGCGGTTCGCCAGTCGCCCAGCGTGACCTCGGGGTACGTCTCGCCCTTCACGGTGAAGTTGAAGGCCTGGCCGCTGGCGAGCGTGCCGGGGTCGATCTGCGCGTCCACCAGGCTGAGCTTCAGTTCGCGCGCCGCCTGCGGGTAGTGCGCCTGAAGCAGCCGCTCGCGGACCTCGTTCTCGACGTAGCCCTTGCCCACGCGGCCTTCCAGCACCTTGCGGGGGGCCTTGCCGGGCCGGAAGCCGGGCACGCGCACGTCGCGCGCCAGACCGGCCCACACCTGGTCGTAGGCGCGGTTCACCTCGGCGGCGGGCACCGCGACCCGGAAACTTACCTTGTTGCCTTCTCTGCTGATCAGCTCTGCCATACGTCTCCCATCTTGCCTGCCGTCACGCTGCACCCCTGCGGGGGCGGTGGGGCCGCTCCATTCCGTGTGCCTGTGCCGCCTGCGCCCCTTGCCCCGCCGTGATGCGGGGGCCGGAGCGCGCGACATGCCGCCGCGCATCATAGTGCCTGACGCGCCCGCCATGCGACCCCGCCAGAGAAGCGCGGCCCGCCGGGGGTCCGGGGGCCGCGCTTGGCACTGCGGTGGGGCTGTTTCCCGGCGTGGGCTGAGGCGTGGTGCGAGGAAAGGGACTTGAACCCTCACTCCCTACGGGAACCAGATCCTAAGTCTGGTGCGTCTACCAGTTCCGCCATCCCCGCGCAGGCCCGGGCCGGAAAGCGGCCCATCCGCAAAAAAAAGTCCCGGCAGTCGCGGTGAGCGGCAGCCGGGGGGTTGGGGTGGA
The DNA here is from genome assembly GCF_000599865.1 of Deinococcus phoenicis. Lineage (GTDB taxonomy): Bacteria > Deinococcota > Deinococci > Deinococcales > Deinococcaceae > Deinococcus > Deinococcus phoenicis. Next base: position 29,884 of record NZ_JHAC01000029.1, read on the forward strand.
TTATGGGATTTGAACCCACGGCCTCCGCTTCCACAGAGCGGCGCTCTAACCAACTGAGCTAAACCCACCACGCTTCGCCTTCGCAGGCCCACACATCTTAGGAGAGCCGGGGCGAGGTGTCAATGCGGGGGGCACCCGCGGGGCTGTCCGGAGGCCGTGGGGGGTGGCAACTGGGGCGCGGGCGCTTGCCTGAGCCCCACTTACGCCTGCCCCCTTCCAGGCGTAGCCTGGGTCCACCTATGGACTTCAATCTGCCCGAGGACCTGCGCGACATCCAGGCCACCGTCCGCGACTTCATGCTGAATGTGGTGGAGCCGCGTGCCCATGAGATCGAGGCCACCAACAGCGTGCCGCCCGAGCTGCTGCGGGAAGCGGCGGGCCTGGGCCTCTTCGGTCTGAGCATTCCCGAGGAGTACGGCGGGGTGGGCCTGGGGATGCTGGGCCGCTGCGCCGTCTACGAGGCGATGGGGCAGGGGCACATGGGCTTCGGCGGCGTCATCTCCGCGCACGCCTCCATCGGCACCAGCGGGCTGGTGAGACTGGGCACCGAGGAGCAGAAGCGGCGCTTTCTGCCGCGCATGGCGAGCGGCGAGTGCATCGCGGGCTTCGCGATCACCGAACCCAGCAGCGGATCGGACGCGGCCAACATCCGCACCCGGGCCGAGAAGCGCGGCGACGTGTACGTGCTGAACGGTACCAAGCACTACATCAGCAATGCGCCCATCGCGGGTCTGCTGACCGTCATCGCCATCACTGACCCCGCCCAGGGCACGCGCGGCATGAGCGCCTTTCTGGTCGAACCGCAGAGTACGCCAGGTGTCTCCATCGGCAAGATCGACGAGAAGATGGGCCAGAAAGGGGCGCTCTCCGCCGAGGTGATCTTCGAGGACGCCGAGATTCCCGCCGCCAACCTCCTCGGCCCGGAACACCGGGGCTACCGCGAGTCGCTGGGCATCCTCACCAATGGCCGGGTGGGCATCTCCGCGCGCTCGACGGGGGCGATGCAGCGCCTGCTCGACCTGTCGGTGGCCCACGCCAAGACCCGCGAGCAGTTCGGGCAGCCCATCGCCGAGTTTCAGGCGGTGCAGTTCATGCTGGCCGAGATGGAAATCGCTGTCCAGACCAGCCGGGTCCTGTGGCAGAAGGTCGCCTGGATGGTGGACCAGGGCCAGGACGTGCGCCGCATGGCCAGTGTCGCCAAGTACCACGCGACCGAGATGCTCTCGCAGGTGGCCGACAAGGCTGTGCAGGTGGCGGGCGGCATGGGCTACATGAAGGACTCGCCGGTCGAGCGGTATTACCGTGACCAGCGCCTGCTGCGCATCTACGAGGGCACCAGCGAGATTCAGAAGCTGATCATCGCGCGCAGCCTGCTGGCGTAGCTGGCTCCCCCCGGCCCTACTGGTGCCCCTGCCCCTCGTGCTGGAGGGTGCCCAGCAGGGCCTTGACGGCCACGTAGCCCACCACGAAGAACAGCAGCGGCGTGAGGTTGAGGCTGATCTCGGCGTCCTTCTCGGGGGCCAGCGCGTTCTGCTTGCGGTACTTGATCATGCTCCCCAGCGTACCTGCCGCCGCCCCCGGCCTGCCTTGAGGGTCACTTGGGCCTTCTCGCGCGCGGCCTCCGTGAAGCTCGGCAGGGTTGGCCGCGCGCCTGGGCGCTATGTTGAGACCGCTCGCTGCGTTCGCCACCGTCTGCCCGGGCGCGCAGCTTCCAGCCCCACTCTGTCCCCCTTTCCGAAAGGAACCGTCATGACCGCTGCCCCGACTCCGCCTGTCACCCCCGTCCCCACGACCATGAAAGCCCTCAGCAAGCAGGAAGCCCGCCAGGGCCTCTGGATGACCGAAACGGCAACGCCCACCCCCGGCCCCAACGACCTGCTGATCCGCGTGAGGAACAGCTCCATCTGCGGCACCGACGTGCACATCTACAAGTGGGACGAGTGGGCGCAGAAGACCATTCCCGTGCCGATGGTGGTCGGGCACGAGTACGTCGGCGTGGTGGCCGGGATGGGTAGCGAGGTGCGCGGCTTCGAGATCGGGGACCGGGTGAGCGGCGAGGGCCACGTCACCTGCGGGCACTGCCGCAACTGCCGCGCGGGCCGCCGCCACCTCTGCCGCAACACGCTGGGCGTGGGCGTGAACCGGCCCGGCTCCTTCGCGGAATATCTGGTGCTGCCCGCCTTCAACGCCTTCAAGATTCCCGATGACGTTCCCGACGAGATCGCGGCTATTTTCGACCCCTTCGGCAACGCGGTGCATACGGCCCTCAGCTTCGATCTGGTCGGCGAGGACGTGCTGATCACTGGGGCCGGTCCCATTGGCGTGATGGCCGCCGCCGTCGCCCGCCACGTCGGCGCGCGCAACGTGGTCGTGACCGACGTGAACGACTACCGCCTGGACCTTGCTCGGAAGATGGGCGCCACCCGCACCGTAAATGTCGCCCGTGAGGACCTCTGGGAAGTCGCCCAATCCGAACTGGGCATGACGGAAGGCTTCGACGTGGGCATGGAGATGAGCGGAAACGGGGCCGCCTTCGCGCAGATGATCCGCACCATGAACAACGGCGGCAAGATCGCCATTCTGGGTATCCCCTCGGGGCAGGTGGACATCGACTGGAACGACGTGATCTTCAAGGGCCTGACCCTCAAGGGCATCTATGGCCGCGAGATGTTCGAGACCTGGTACAAGATGACGGCCCTGATCCAGTCGGGCCTGGACCTGACGCCCGTGCTGACGCACCGCTTCCCGATAGGCGACTACCAGAAGGGCTTCGACGCGATGCTCAGCGGGCAGAGCGGCAAGGTGATTCTGGACTGGGAAGCGGGAGTCTAGCGGGAGGCTGCTAGGCTGGCGCATGGTTGACCCCCAGCAGTACGGCGCGTTTCTCCTGGCTGCCCTGGTTCTCGCGGTGCTGCCCGGCCCCGGCCTCCTGTACGTTCTGGCCCGCAGCCTGAGCGGGGGGCGGCGCGAAGGGGTGCACAGTTCCCTCGGGACGCTGGTCGGCGGGATGGTGCATGTGTTCGCCGCGGCAGCGGGCCTCTCGGCCCTGATTCTCGCCTCGTCCGTGGCCTTCAGTCTGGTGAAATACGCGGGAGCCGCCTACCTGATGTTCCTGGGCGTGCGGACCCTGCTCACCAGGGCACATGCCCCACTGGAGGCCGGGGCGACCGCCGCGCCACAGCGGGCCTTTGCCCAGGGCGTCATGACCGAACTGCTCAACCCCAAAACGGCGCTGTTTTTCCTGGCCTTGATTCCCCAGTTCGTTCGGCCAGAGGCGGGAGGCGTGTTCTGGCAGTTCGTGGTGCTGGGCACCACCTCCGTCCTGCTCAACACACTCGCCGACCTGCTCGTGGCGGTGTTCGCCGGTCCCCTCGGCTCACGGCTGCGGCGGAACGCCCGTTTCCAGAAGGGCCAGCGGCTCGCCTCGGGCGGAGCCATGATCGCCCTGGGCACCTACGCGGCGCTGGAGCGGTAGGGAAAACGGTGGGTGGGGGCGTGAGACTTGCTATGCTCTGGACCATGAGCCTGCCCCTCGCCTGGTGGTGGCCCGGAGATTAGCCGGGTCCCTTCGCCATGCCCCGCAGGCAGGCCGCGCCCGGAGTGATCCGGGTGCGTTTTTTTTGGCCTCCCATTCCCCTCCCAGGAGAATCCATGACCATGACTGCCCCCCGACCCCGCATCCTGACCGGCGACCGCCCCACCGGCCCCCTCCACATCGGCCACTATGTCGGCTCGCTGAGAAACCGCGTGGCACTTCAACAGGGCTACGACACCTATGTCCTGCTGGCGGACGTGCAGGCCCTCACCGACAATTTCGAGAATCCCGGGAAGGTCCGGGCCAACGTGCTGGAAGTGGCGCTCGATTACCTGGCGGTGGGCCTGGACCCGCGTGAGGCGACTTTCGTGATCCAGTCGCAGGTGCCCGAGATTGCCGAGCTGACGGTCTTTTACCTGAACCTCGTCACGGTGTCGCACCTGCGGCAGAACCCGACCGTCAAAACCGAGATCGCGCAGAAGGGGTACGGCGAGGCGGTGCCCGCCGGGTTCTTCGTCTATCCCGTCTCGCAGGCGGCGGACATCACGGCGTTCGGTGCGAACCTCGTTCCGGTCGGAGAAGACCAGCTGCCCATGATCGAGCAGACCCGCGAGATCGTGCGGCGCTTCAACCACCTCTACGCGCCCGTGCTGGTCGAACCGCAGGCGCTGGTGGGCGAGGTGGCCCGTCTGCCCGGCCTGGACGGCAGGGCCAAGATGAGCAAGTCGCTGGGCAACGCCATTTTTCTCTCGGACAGCGCGGATGAGGTGGCCCGCAAGGTGCGCGGCATGTACACCGACCCGAACCACCTGCGGGTGGAGGACCCCGGTCAGGTGGAGGGGAATCCGGTGTTCGCCTATCTGGACGCCTTCGACCCGGACAGGGCGCGGGTGCAGGCCCTGGGGGACCACTACCGGCGGGGCGGCCTGGGCGACGTGAAGGTCAAGCGGCACCTGTTGGAGGTGCTGGAGGCGACCCTGGCCCCCATTCGTGCCCGCCGTGCCGAATTCGCCCGGGACCGGGCCGGTGTCGAGGCGGTCGTCCGCGAAGGCACCGAACGGGGCCGCGAGGTGGCCGCCGGCACGATGCGGGCCGTGCGCCAGGCCATGCGGCTGGATTACTTCTCTCTGGAGGACCTCTCCGGGGACGCCTGAGCTGTTCCCCACCCCCCCCAGGCCCACCCTCCCGCATCCTGAACGCACCCACGTTTCTTGAGTCTGCCCGTGTTAACCTGGGGGCCGGAGGTCAGGCCGCGCCTGGCGACAGACAAACATGGATTATTACGAACTGCTGAGTGTCTCGCGCACCGCGAGCGCCGACGAGATCAAGACGTCCTACCGCAAACTGGCCCTGAAGTTCCACCCCGACCGCAACAAGGAGCCGGGGGCCGCCGAGCAGTTCGCCAGGATCAACGAGGCGTACGCGGTCCTCTCGGATCCCGAGAAGCGCGCCCACTACGACCGCTTCGGCAGCGCGCCGAGTGCGGGGATGCCGGGCGACCCCTTCGGCGGGATGGGGGGCGCGGGCTTCGACCCGATGGACATCTTCGAGCAGCTGTTCGGCGGACTGGGTGGGCGCGGGGGTCGCCGGGGTCCGGCACGCGGCGACGACATCGAAACCGAGGCGCGCGTGACGTTCCTGCAAGCGCGCGCGGGCGAGGAGATCGAGGTGGAGGTGGACCGCCTCACCACCTGCGAACACTGTCACGGCAGCCGCACCGAACCGGGGGGCAAGCCGCCCAAGACCTGCACCACCTGCGGCGGCGCGGGGGCGGTGCGCGCGCAGGCCCGCACGATTTTCGGCGTGGTGGAGACGCAGCAGCCCTGCCCGACCTGCCGGGGCGAGGGCCAGATCATCGAGGACCCCTGCACGGTCTGCAAGGGCCGTGGCCGCACCCTCAAGGCCGAGAAGGTGGGCGTCAAGCTCCCGCGCGGCATCGACGAGGGCTACCGCATCCGCGTGGCGGGGATGGGCAACGAGGGGCCGGGCGGCAACGGCGACCTGTACGTGCATATCGAGATGGAACCTCACCCGCAGCTGCGCCGCGAGCAGGAACACCTGATCTACACGGCGAATATCGGCTTTGCCAAGGCCGCGCTGGGCGGCTCGGTCACGGTGCCCACCCTCGACGGGCCGCAGACGGTGGAGGTCAAGGCGGGCACGCAGCACGGCGACCTGCACCGTCTGCGCGGCCAGGGGCTGCCCCGCCTGCAAGGGACCGGGACCGGCGACCTGATCGTCGAGTACGAGATCACGGTGCCGAAGCCCTCGCAGCTCAGCCCGGAGGCGCGCGAGGCCCTGCACGCCTACGCCCAGGCTGTCGGGGACGAGGTGAACGAACACCGCGAGGGCTTCTTCGACAAGGTGGGCAAGATTTTCCGGGGCGAATAGGCCGGACAAGGCGGTGGGGGAGGCGCGCACGGGGGGCCTCCCCCACGCGCCGTCTCTGGCTGTCCCTGGCGGGGAGACGCGGCATGACTGTCCCGTGACAGGCGCGGGAGGGGACAGGTATGCTGCTGTGCGGTCGCGAAAACGCGACACTCCCCAACCCTGCCCCGGAGGTATTCCACCGTGACCGTGCCCCAACCCGCTGCATCCGAACTCGCCGTGTCCGAGCGCCTGGCCCAGAGCCGCCGTCAACCGCTGCTCGTGTTCTCCGGGCAGAGCAACCGCCCGCTCGCGCAGGCCATCTGCGACAACCTCGGCGTGCCCCTGGGGCAGAGCAAGACCGAGAAGTTCACGAACGACAACCTGATCGTGCATTACGAGCAGTCGCTGCGTGAGGGGGACGTGTTCATCGTGCAGTCGTTCAGCACGCCGGTCAGCGACGCGATCATGGAACTGATGCTGATGATCGACGCCGCCAAGAGCGCCTCGGCGGGCCGCGTCACGGCGGTCATTCCGTACTACTCCTACTCGCGCAGCGACAAGAAGGACAGCCCGCGCATCTCCATCGCGGGCCGCCTGGTCGCCGATCTGCTTCAGGCCGCCGGGGCCGACCGCATCCTGACCATGACGCTGCACGCGCCGCAGGTTCACGGCTTTTTCAAGGTGCCGGTCGATCACCTCTCGGCCGACCGGGTGCTGAGCGCCCACTTCAAGGGGTGCGTGCCCAACGCCAATGAAGGCGTGGTGCTGGCCCCCGACGCGGGCAGCATCAAGCGCGCCAGCCAGATTGCCCGCCGCCTGGACGCGGGCCTCGCCATGATCGACAAGGAGCGCCTCTCCGACACCGAGGTCCGCCCCCGCGCCTTGATCGGTGACGTGGAAGGCAAGACCGTCTTTATCGTGGACGACGAGATCAGCACCGCCGGGAGCCTCGTCGAGACCGTGAACATTGCCCGCAGCCTGGGGGCCAAGGACGTGTACGTGGCGGTCACGCACGGCGTCTACACCGGCCCGGCCATCGAGCGCATCGCTGGCCTGGACGTGACCCAGGTCGCCAGCACGAATACGGTCCTGGTGTCTGAGGAAAAGATCCGGGCGTCGAACGGCAAGCTGGCCGTGCTGGACGTGGCCCCGCTGTTCGCCAACGCCATCGCCAACATCCACACCGGGGAGAGCGTCAGCACCCTGTTCGAGTGAGGGCGAGAGAACGTGGGGCGTGGGGAGGCGGCGGCTTCTCCACGCCCACGTTTTGAGAAAGGGGGCGGACCGGGGGGAGGCTGGCCGCGCCCTGCCCTCCCGCCTCAGCGCAGCAGCTTCAGCACGCCGTCATACAGGGCGATGAACTGTGCCTCGTCAAGCGTCCGGGCATCGTTCCAGGTGGCGCTGACGCAGAAGGTGCGGCCCACCTTGTTCGTCACCTGGGTGGTGAGGTTCAGCACACCCGGCTCGCTGCCGCCCTTGTAGCTGACGCGCGCGAAGTCGGTGGGATCGGCCACGCCGGGGTTCTGGGTCGTCTCGGGAAGGGCGGCCACCTCCTTCATCAGCGTGCAGAGGCGCTCGGTGCTGACGAACCATTCCACATCGCGCGCGACGGGACCGCCAGCAAAGACCGCCGCGTTCGGGAGCGGCGCGGTGTCGGCCTGGGCCAGCACGGCCCGCCGCGCCGCGCGGTCCAGGCCCGCCGAGCGGTAGGCGCGCAGCAGGTTCAGATTCGCGGGGTTCTTCAGGGCGAAGAATTCCCGCGTGTTCGGCATGGCGGTCTGCCCCAGGCGCGCTTCCACGCCCGCGCGGCCCACCACCCGCAGCAGCAGGTCGGTGGCGGTGTTGTCACTCTCCCGGATCATGCGGGCGGCGAGGTCGCGCAGGGTGTAGCGGCTCCCCGCCGGGGCATTTTGCAGGGTGCCGCTGGGCAGGCTCTTGCCGGCGTCCGTCAACGTCACCTCGTCCGTCCAGGCCCGCTCGCCGCGCGTCACCTGGGCCTGCAACTCGGCCAGGATCGCCAGTTTGAAGGCCGAGCCGACCGCCAGGAGGCGCGTGGGGTTCAGGGCCACGGCATTCCGGCCGGTCGCCACGTCCCGCACCAGCACGCTGACCTGCCCCGGCAGCGCGGCGAAGGCGGCCCGCGCCTCCTCCAGCGAGGTGAAGTTGACGTCAGGGAGGGGTGGAGCGATGACCAGCGCCGTGATGCGCCCCTGGGAGTCCACGCCGAACGCCGTGACGTTCAGCGCCCCGCGCTCGTAGACCACCTGCGGCAGCTTCCCCGACAGGTCGATCCGCACGAAGGGGCCGTACTCGGCACGAACCGACGCCAGCAGGTCGTCGAGATTCGCCGCCGGGACCGCCGCCAGGAACTCCGGGGCGAAGAGAGCCGGGTCCACCTTTTCCGGCTGGAACACGTGGGTCAGGGTCTGAAGGACCGCCTCCCGCTGCGCCTCATTCTGCGCGGGAACCACCCTCAGGCCCGTGACGAGTCCCTGGGCATTCACGGTGAACGCCGTGACGTCCAGCCTTCCGCGCTCATAGATCACCTGCGGCAGCTTCCCCGACAGGTCGATCCGCACAAAGGGGCCGAACTGGGTGCGGAAGCTGCCCAGCGATGCCTGCAAGGTCGCCGCCGGGACCGCCGCCAGGAACTCTGGGGCGAAGAGAGCGGGGTCCACCTTCTCGGGCTGGAACACGCGGGTCAGGCTCTGAAGGACCGCCTCCCGCTCCGCCTGGCTGGGAGCGGGCGCGCCCTTCGGCGCTGGGCCGGGAACCGCCCCGAAGCTGGTCAGGCGGCCCTGCGCGTCCACCGGGGCCACCGTGACGATCAGGGTGCCGCGCTCGTAGACGGCCAGTGGGCGGCCCTGAAAGGTCTCCAGCCGCTGAAAGGCCCCGTATTGCTGGCGAATGCTGGCGAGCTGCGCGGCGATGGTTTGCAGAGGCACCTGTGCCAGGAACTCCGGCGCGAACCATTCGGCGCGGGGTTGTTCGGCGCCCAGCAGGCGGGTGAGGGCCTGCGCCTGGGTCCGCACCTCGCCGCTCTGGGCGGAGGCGGTGGCGAGCAGGCTCAGCGTCAGGGCCGTCGGCAAATGGGCACGCATGGCTGACTTTACCGGACCTCACGCGCCGGGCACGCGGGAGGAGTCAACCGACACAGGGTCTAGCCGGCAGAGGGTCTAACCGTCACCCCACTTGGCCCTGGAGTTTTATAACAGTGAGACGGTCAGACCGTTTGCCGCTGCTGGTGGGGCCGTCCCCGCGTTCCCAGCCCCACCAGCAGCGTCCCTGCGGCCAGCAGCGCGAGCAGCAGCCCCGAATGCCCGACCGCCAGGAACGCGAGCGGAATCAGGGCCGCCACGACCAGCGGCGGGAGGAACGCGCGCCCCAGTGCCAGCACCCCGAACACCACGCCCACCAGCGCGCCGAGCGGCACGGCGGCCAGCGGCGGCAGGTACGCGGTCAGGACGCCGCCCAGCGCAAAGCCCACGCTCAAACCCAGCACCGCGCCCGCCAGCCGCAGCGGGGGCAGGGACAGGCGGCGCAGCAGCGCCCAGGCGGCGGCCAGCAACGCGGCCAGCAGCAGCGCCAGCGGTTCCACCAGGCCCACCTTGGCGAGCATCTCGCGCACACTGCCCTGCGCGAACACCACCGACACGTTCTGTGCGGTAATCACGTCCTGGAGCTGCCAGCGCAGCGTCTGCGGTCCACCGAACGCGGCGCGGCTGGTGGAGGTGGGGTAGAGGCTGTAACGCTCGAACTTGGCGGGCCGGTCGGCACTCACGGTCAGGTCCAGGTTTCGCAGCGGCTCCCGCCGGTCCGAGAGGCGGTAGCTCCAGCCGCGTGACCCCTGATGGCGGTAGGTCACGTTCACGCGCACCGTCTGTCCGGCGGGAACCACGCCCTCCCACACGCTGCCTTCGCGCAGGTCGCTGGCGCGGTAGCTCTGGCCGTTGACGGTCAGCCGGAAGCCGCTCAGGGTGCCGCTGCCCGAGGGCAGGGGAAAGACGAAGCGCACCGGGGTGGCCTCCGCGCGCGGGTTGGTGAAGGTGTAGTCGGCGCTGAAGACCGCGTTGTAGTACGTGCCGCGCCCCCCCGCCGGGTCCACGAAGCGCAGGTCGGCGCGGGCGCGGGTGGTGTCCAAGCCCAGGGGTTCTTCCGTTTGCAGGGTCACGTCACGGCGGTAGATCAGGTTGCGGCCCTGCCGCGTGAAGCCCTCGCGCAGGTCCTCCACGCTCAGGCCGGGCGGGTTTCCGAAGTACGGCAGCAGCGTTTCCCAGCCGCCGTTCAGGTTCAGCCGGGCGTACACGTCGGCGGGCAGGACCACGCTGCGCGAATACGTGCGGGTCGTCAGCAGGCTGACGCGCGGGGCCGTCTGCACGGTCTGTCCGCCCGCCGGGTCCGCCGCATTGGCGTACCGGGCGTTCAGTTGTGCGCCCAGCCGGGCATCCACCGCGCGGCGCGTGACGTGGACGGCGAGGATGCCCGCCCCCACCGCCAGCGCCACCAGCGCCCAGCGCCCCAGTCGCGGCAGCCTTGCCCCCGCCCAGTTCAGCCCCGCCCAGAAGCGCTCGCGGTCCAGCAGGCCCACCAGCAAAAGCGCGAGCAGCAGTGCCCCCAGCAGGATCGCCAGCGGCACAGCCAGGCCCGCCAGCCAGGAAAGGGCGTCGTACAGAGCATTCAGCGCGGTCTGAACCATGGAAACCTCCGGGAGAGAAAAAGTAAGGGGACTCACCGGAGTATGTACCTCAAAAGGAGGCTCTACCTCATCCATCTTTGGATGGAGGGTCCCGCCGAAAATGTAGCGGCTGACTTTCTAAACCGGTTGCTTTTTTAAAGCATAAGGCTCACACTGGGGATATGCTTCCTGCTGCTGCTGTCCTGCCTCCCTCCACGCATGTCGCCTCCGTCACGTTGCTGGCCCGCGACCTTCCCCGCCTGGCGGCGTTTTATGCCACGCTGCTCGGCCTGACCCCCATGACATCCTCGGCAGATGCGGTCACGCTGGGGGCGCACGGAACCCCGCTGCTGCACCTGCTGGCCCGGCCCGACCTGCCCGCCCCGGCCGGAAGCCGCCCCGGCCTGTACCACACCGCCTTCCTGCTGCCCGGCCGCGCCGATCTGGGGCGCTGGCTGGCGCACGCGGCCACGCTGGGCCTGCGCCTGGGTACCGGCGACCACCTCGTCAGCGAGGCGATCTACCTGCAAGACCCCGAGGGCAACGGCATCGAGGTTTATCGCGACCGGCCCCGTAGCGAGTGGACCTGGCAGGACGGTCAGGTGCGGATGGACACCCTGTCCGTGGACGTGCCCGGGGTGCTGGCGGCGGCGGAAGGCACCACCTTTGAGGGTGCGCCCGCCGGGACCTCGGTCGGTCACGTTCACCTCAAGGTCGGGAGTGCGGCCGAGGCGGCCCGCTTCTACGCGGATGCGCTGGGTCTGGACGTGGTGTCGCATTTTCCCGGCGCGGCCTTTCTGTCCTGGGGCGGCTATCACCATCACCTCGGCCTGAACGAGTGGCATTCGTGCGGACAGGGGCGGCCTGCTGCGCCCGCTGCCGGTCTGGGCGGCCTCGCCTTCGTCACGCCCGACCTCGCGCCGCTGCGGGCACACCTCGCGGCGCGTCCCCTGGCGGTGCAGGATGACGGCGACGCCCTGAGCTTTGATGACCCCTGGGGCAACCGCGTGACGGTGCAGGCCCAGGCTTGACTCAGGTGCTGTTTCGGCGGCCAGTCGCCCGCTAGACTCCCCCGCATGAGCGAGCAGGTGAAGGTGCCGCAGGTCGGAGGTCAGCGCGTGCGGGTCGGCGCGGAGGCGGAATTGCCGGAGGGCAGCCAGACGGAAGTGACCGTGGACGGCGTGAGCGTGGTCGTCGTGCGCTACGAGGGGCAGTTCTACGCCCTGCGGAACAACTGCACGCACAAGGACTACCCGCTGCTGGGCGGCGAGGTCAGCCTGGGCCGCATCACCTGCCAGAAGCACGGCGCGAAGTTTGAACTGGCGACCGGCAAGGCCAAGACGCTGCCCGCCGTGAAGCCCGTCAGGATTTACCGGACGCTGGTGGAGGACGGCGTGGTCTCCGTGACGCCCCTGTGAAGCTGGACGGATGAGACTGGCCTGCTGGCCGATGTGACGCGGTTCCGGGCCTGGGAGGCTGGTGCGTATGCGTGTCCTGAATGTGCCCGTTTCGCCCGAATTGCTGGACGCCTGGGCCGGGTGGCTGGCTCCGGCCCGGCAGATGCTGTCTCCCGCCTCCCGCCGGATGCTGCTGCGGGCACAGGCGCAGTATGGGCGGGGTGGGGTGCCGCGTGTCCGGGACTTTGCCGATCTGCTGCCGAACCTGACGGGCGGGCGCTTCGTGTGGTGGCCGTCCCTCATTTCGCCTCCCGTGCTGACGCGGGTGGTGTCGGCAGGCCATCCCCCCTGTCAGCAGGCCAACGTGCCGGAGGCGGTCTGGGCGGGTGCCGCGTCCCTCCTCCCGCGCGCCCGCGCACTGGCAGGAACCTTCCCACTCGCGAGCGGCCCGAACTGCTTCGGGACCGTCATGGGTGCGGCGGGCGTGGAGGGGGCCGAACAGCAGTGGATGCAGCGGGGGCCGTTCGAGGCGTTCCTGGCCGCACGCACCCGGCCCGGTGGACAGGATGACCGGCCCGGAACCCTGCTCGTCTGGCGCGGCGACGGGGGAGCCGTGCAGCATGCGGGCGTCACCCTGGGAGGCGGCTGGGCACTGCACAAGCCCTCTCAACTGTGGATGACGCCGCGCGTTGTCCTGCCGGTGGGTGACCTGGTCCGCTTCTGCCGCACGCGCGGCTGGCGGCTGCACCGCTCCAGCCTGGTGACGCAGCAGCCTGTGGCGTAAAAGCTACCGGTCCTTTTTCGTCAGCCGCCACAGCGTCACGCCGTTGGAGATCAGCAGCAGCGCGCACAGGATCGCGAAGGGGACATTCTCCTTCTGGATGAAGCGAATGGTCAAAATACCCCACCCGCACATCAGCGCGACCACCAGCCAGACGCGCCACGCGGGGGCGTTCACGGGGTTCTCCGGGTTTTCATGGGGGTAGCCTAGCGTCCGGGTGGGGGCAGGGCGTCCCGGGGGAGGCAGTGGGGTGGAGGAGGAGAAAGCGGGCGCCAGAAGTTCCGGCCCTGGTCCCACACCCTCCACCCCATCGCCTCCCTACCGCACCGCCCGCACCGCCGCCTCCGCGTTCAGCATTCCCCGGCCACAGCTTTTGCGCGGGTCGGGGTCGCAGCGTCCGCCGGGAAAGGGCGTGGCCGTGCGCGTCAGCAGGTCGCGGACCTGTGCGGGCGTGAGCGCCGGCTTCAGGCCGAGCAGCAGGCTCGCCACGCCCGCCGCGTGGGGGGCGGCAAAGCTGGTGCCGTTCGGGGTCCGCTCGCCGCCGGGACCGCTGACGCTGCTGCTCGGCAGGCCGTGGCCGGGTTCCCCACCGGGGGCGGCCAGCGCGACGCTCGCGCCCCAGTTGGCGTAGCTGGGCCGTTGCCCGCCCTCGGTCACGCTGGTCACGGTCAGGACACCCCGGCACCCGGCGGGCGAATACCCGCCTGCGTCCGCGCCGTCGTTCGCGGCTCCGGCTACCACCAGCGCCCCGCGCGCCGTGACCGCGTCCACCGCCGCCTGAATCCGCGCGTCACACCCCGTCAGCGGGATGAAGTCCGCGAACAGGCTGAGATTCAGCACCTTCGCGGGGTTGGGATTCAGGGGCGCGCCCGGCACGCTCAGCCCCGCCGCCCAGCGCAGCCCGTCGGCCAGGTCCTGCGGCGCGATCAGGCCGTCGGTGCCCGCCACCCGCACCTGCACCACCCGCGCCTGCGGGTTGATCCCGGCCATGCCGCGCCCGTCGTGGGCCGCGCCGATCAGGTTCCCGATCACCTCGGCGTGATAGGCGAACTGGCCCACGCCGCTGGCGTCCGCGTCGCGCCCGTTGCCGTCGCCCGCCCGCGCCGGGTCCGACACGAAGTCGTAGCCGTTCACCACCCGGCCCGCCAGCTCCGGCGAGTTCACGAAGCCGGTGTCCAGCACCGCGACCGTGACCCGCGCGCCCCGCCCGGTTCCTGCCAGTTGCGCCCATGCGCCCGGCGCGTGGATCGCCTGGAGGTTCCATTGCCGCGCGAAGAGGGGATCGGAGGGCCGGTAGGCCGTCGGCAGGGTGGGGGCGGCGGGCGCGGGCGAGAGCGGCAGCAACGGGGGGGCAGTCAGCGGGCGCAGCGGCTCCGGACTCAATTCGGGGAGGGGCGACGTGGGCAGCGCTGGAAGGGGCGTGGCCCCCGGCGCGGCGAGGGCCGCCGCCCCCAGGAGCGCGGCGGTGAGCAGGGCGGACGGCAGAGCCTTCATCCGACCAGTCTCGCGTGCCCGCCTGACGGGGGGCTGAGGGAAAGCCGGGCACCCTCCCCACCGTTTCCCTTTACCATCGCCGCATGACTTCTCCTCCGGCAGCGCCGCGCGTGGTCGTCCTGACCGGGGCGTCCAGCGGCATCGGACGCGCGACGGCCTATGAACTCGCCTCGAGGGGACACCGGCTGGTGCTGGCGGCCCGCCGCGCGGAGGAACTGACGGCCCTGGCCCGCGAACTGGACCCCAGCGGCTCGCGCGTGATCGCCGTGCCGACCGACGTGACCGGGGAAGCTTCCCGCCGCGCCTTGATCGGGGCGGCGCACCGCCACTTCGGCCGGGTGGACGTGCTGATCAACAACGCGGGCGTGACCGTCGAACGCGGCTGGTGGTGGGACGATGCCGACCCCCTGCGTGTGCTGCGCGTGAATCTGGAAGCGCCCATCGAACTCACGCGGCTGCTCCTGCCGGAGTTGCGGGCGCGCGGCGCGGGTCACATCGTGAACATCGGCTCGGTCGCGGGGCGGGTGCCGTTCAACGGGATGTACTCCGCGAGCAAATTCGGGTTGCGCGGCTTTTCGCAGGCGCTCCGGCGGGAACTGCTGGGCACGGGCGTCCATGTCAGCCTCGTCTCCCCCGGGTTCGTGCGGAGTGAGATGACCCGCGCCGCCCGCCTGCCCATGCCCGGCCCGGAGGTCATTGCCCGCGCCGTCGCGGACGTTCTGGAACGGCCCCGGCGCGAGGTGATCGTGCCGAAGGTGTACCGGCTGCTGGTCTGGCTCGACTCGGTCCTGCCGGGTGCGGTGGACCGCGCCGTGCCGCCCGTGATCCGGCGGAGGTACGCCCACCGCCAGGGGTAGGCGGGCGGGCCACCTTTTCCAGCCTCTGCTTCCAGCCTCGGCCGGTGGTCCCGCCGCCGTCTCTCAGTATTCTCTTCAGGCGGGCAGGCCACGGCCCCGCCCGAAGTCCGTAGACTGTCGTGCAGATGAACCCCGCCAAGGCCGCCCTGAGGGCATTCCAACCCGCGCTGGAACGGGCGCTGCTGGCCGCAGACCACGCGGTCAGCGGCTACGTACAGCCCCGCCGGGCGCGCGGCAAGCTGATCTTGCAACCCTACGTGGGCTGGGGCACCCCGCAGGCCGCAGAACTGACCGGGCGCGTGCTGCTGCCCCGCACGCTGGCGCCTGCCCGGAAGGGCGACCCGCGCTGGCGCAACTTCCGCAGCATCCTGCGCCGCCTGCTTTCGCGGGAGGTGGCGGGCGTGCGCGTGAGCGGCACCCTCGGCGAGGTCACCGCGAGCGGCGTCAGTGACAGCGACGGGTACTTCACCCTGACCTTCACCCCGGAACCGGGCGGCCCGCCCTTTGCCGGGGGCTGGCACGAGGCGAGCCTGAGCATCGGGGGCCGGGAAGGCACCACCCGCGCCCGCGTGCAGGTCGTTTCGGAGGCCCGCTTCGGCATCATCAGCGACCTCGACGACACCGTGATCCAGTCGGACGTGACCAGCCTGCCCCGGATGCTGGCGACCAGCCTGACCGGCAACGCCCGCACCCGCCTCCCTTTTCCCGGTGTCGGCGCGCTGTACCGCGCCCTGACCCGCGACGGCGAGGCCCGCAACCCGATTTTCTACGTGTCCAGCAGTCCCTGGAACTTCTTCGACCTGCTGTGGCAGTTCCTGGATTACCGCCGCATTCCGCTGGGGCCGCTGTTTCTCCGCAACTGGGGGTTTGACCTGCTGGGCGGGCACGGCGGCTACAAGCACGGCGTGATCGAGCGCATCTTCACCCGCTTTCCTGACCTGAAGTTCGTGCTGGTGGGCGACAGCGGCGAGAAGGACCCCGAAATCTACGCCGAGGTCGTGCGCCGTCACCCGGGCCGCGTGCTGGCCGTCTACATCCGCGACGTGACCGGGGCGGCCCGTGACCAGGGCGTCCTGAGCCTCCGCGAGGAGGTCCGCAAGGCGGGCGTGGACCTCGTGCTGGCCGCCGACAGCCTGAACGCCGCCAGCCACGCGATGGCGATGGGCCTGATTACCCCCGGCGAACTGCGGAGCGTGCTGACGAGCGTGGCGCGGACCTACGAAACCTGAGGGCGGGCCAGAGGTTTTCCCCCTGACCCGCCCCGCCTGATCCCTGCGCCTGCCTGTTCCCGAGGGGCTTACCCCTGCGGGCCGCTGCTCCCCCGGCGACCCCGGCGGCGGCGGCGGCGCTTGGCGTCCGCGTCGTTGCCGGCCTGGGCCGCGTCCGTCTGAACGGGGGCCTGTGGCGCCTGTGGACGGGGCGCGCGGCCCCCGGCCTGCGGCGCATTCTGGCGTCCGTTCAGGTCGCGCACGGCTCCCCGGTCGTTGCTGCCGCGCGAGAAGCCCTGGCCCCGGCCGCCCCGGTCACTGCTCCCCCGGCCCTCGCGCCCGAAGCTGCGCCCGCCCCGGTCACCCTGGCCGTCCTCGGGGGGCATGTTGTCCACCGTCCAGTCGCCGAAGTACATGCGCTGCACCGTGATGTTCACGGGCCGCAGGTGTTCATTCCGGGGCCGTTCCAGCGTGATGACGCGCCTCTTGTAGCCGCCGCCCTGGGGCCGCATGGGGGCGCGGCTTTCCCCCCGCTGGCCGCCTTCGCGCTGGCCCTGGGGGCTGCGGCTGCCGCGTCCCTGGCCCTGCCGGGCCGGGCTGCTGGACGTGGCGGGCTGGGGATCGTCCAGCGTGAACTTGCGCGGCGCGGTGGTGCTCACGCTCTGGAGCTTCTCGCGCTTTTCTGCCTCGCGGTCCTCGCGGCGGCGGGCGCGGGGCCGGGTCGTGTTGTCGTTGCCGTCCATGTCGTTCTCCTGGGTGAAATCGATTTGCCGGGCCAGGGGGTTCACCTGGCTGATGGTGACCGTCACGGCGTCCCCGAGGCGGAAGGTGCGCCCCGTGGAGCGGCCCCGCAGCATCTGCGCGTCCTCAAGGTAGATGTAGTAGTCGTCGTCGAGGTTGGAGATGTGCAGCTTGCCTTCCACCCCGTTGTCCAGCGCCACAAAGAGGCCGCTCGACACCACGCCCGACACGTTGCCGGTAAACGTCTCGCCGAGATGTTCCTGCGCCCACTTCGCCTGGTAGTACTTGGTGAGGTCGCGCTCGGCCTCGGCGGCCTTGCGCTCGCGCTCGGAGGTGTGGTCGCCCATGCCGGGCAGCTTCGCCCGCAGGTCGTTCACGGCGCGGCTGCTCGCGCGCAGGTCGCCCGACAGCACGCCCTTCAGCACCCGGTGGACCAGCAGGTCGGGATACCGGCGGATGGGTGAGGTGAAGTGCAGGTACTCGTCGAACGCGAGGCCGAAGTGGCCCAGGTTCTCGCCCGCGTACTTGGCCTGCTGCATGCTTCTCAGCAGCAGCGTATTCACCACGCTCTCGCGCGGCGTGCCCCGCACCTGCTTCAGCACGGCCTGATACGCCTGCGGCGTCGGCTCGCCACCCGGGAAGGAGAAGCCCAGCCGCCCGATGGCCCCGGTGACCTCCTGAAAGCGCTGGAGGGTGGGTTCTTCATGGATGCGGAACAGGGTGGGAATCTCGCGCTCGATCAGGAAGTGCGCGACCACCTTGTTGGCGAGCAGCATCAGGTCCTCGATCATGCCGCGCGCCGTCTCCTCGCGGATCGGGATCAGTTCCATGCGGCCGTCCTTGCCGACGTCCACCTTCACCTCGCGCATCTTGAAGTCCAGCGATCCCTCGCGCAGGCGCTTCTGGCGCAGCTTGGTGGTGATCTTGAGCAGCAGGTGCAGGTCACCTTCGAGGTGGCGGGCCTCCTCGGGCAGCGTGGAGGTCGCCTCCGAGTACGCCTGAACCTCGTCGTAGGTCAGCCGCGCCTTGCTCTGAATGACGCTGGGCGCGAGCTGGACATTCAGGATCTCGCCCTCGGCGGAGAGTTCCACCAGCGCCGTCATCGTGAGGCGGTCCTGGTAGGGAACGAGGCTGCACACGCCGTTGCTGAGGTGTTCGGGCAGCATCGGCAACACGCGACCCGGCAGGTAGACGCTGGTGGCGCGGGCATACGCCTCGTCGTCCAGCGGCGTGCCCTCGCGCACGTAGTGGCTCACGTCCGCGATATGGACGCCCACCACGAAGGTGCCTTCCGGCGTGGGCTGGATGTGGATGGCGTCGTCGAAGTCCTTGGCGTCGCGCCCGTCCACCGTGAAGATGTTGAACTCGCGCAGGTCCAGGCGGCCCACCAGGGCCTCTGCGGGAATCTGGGTGGGGATGGCGTTGGCCTGCTCCAGCACATCTTCCGGAAAGTCGCCGCGCAGGGCGTATTTCACGATGACGGCTTCGGTCTCGGTTTCGGGGTCGTCCTGCTCGCCCAGCACGCGCGTGACCTGGCCGAAGACCTCGTCCTCGCCGGTGTGTTCGGGCCAGAACAGCTCGGCCACCACGCGCGCGCCGCTTTCCAGCCCCTCGATGCCTTCCGGCAGCAGCAGGATGCGGTGGCGGGCGCGGTGGTCGTCGGGCTTCAGGATGGGGTGGCCCTTGCTGAATTCCAGCGTGCCCACCAGTTGCTTGTATGCGCGCTGCACGATACGGGCCACGCTGGCGCGCGGGCTGCCGTCGCCGCGCTGGCCCCGGCGGGGACCGCCGCCTCTGCCGCCGTCGCCCCGGCCTTCCATGCGGACCAGCACGGTGTCGCCGTTCCAGGCTTCCATGGTGTGGTCGGCGGCCACGTAATAGTCCTCGCCGCCCGAATCGGGCACCACGAAGCCGAAGCCCGCCGCCGACGCCTGGAACTTGCCGCGCACCAGGCTCATCGCCTCGGGCAGGCCGTAGGTGCGCCGCCGCGTGCGGATCACTTCACCCGTGCGGGTCAGGTCGTCCAGCAGCGCCTCCAGATCGCGCCAGTTGCCCAGGCGGTCGAGCATCTGCCGGGTAAAGGTGCGTTCCAGGTCGCGCACGTGAATCGGGCGGCCCAGCTTGCGCAGCTGCGCGACGACCATTTCACGGGCAGGGTCCTGCTCGCCGCTCTCCCCGGTGGCCTCGTCCGCTGGGACGTCCTCGGCGGCATCCTCGGCTGCGACCTGGGCCGGGGCGACCTCTGCCTGAGGTTTCCGCCGGGGCTTGCGGCCCTTCGGCGGCGTCTGGACCGGCGCGTCCACCTCCTCGACCAGCGTGGTATCCACGACCGGCGCGGGGGTGTCCTCCAGCCCGTTTCCGGTGAAAGTCAGCGTGGCCTCGGCGTCCGGGGTCGGTTCCTCGACCTGCACGGGTTCCACGCCGCCCAGGACCGTATTCAGGGGTGCTTCTTCGGCGTTGGCATCGGAGGTGACCTGCGGTGCGGCGGCCTTGGGCTTGCGGCCCCGCCGCCCCTTGGGCACTTCCAGCAGCACCGGGTCGGTCGGCTCCGCGACGGGCGGGAGGACCTCCGGGGTCGCCTCGGCCCTGGGCGGACGTCCGCGCCGCGCCCTGGTGGGCTTGGGCGTCTCCGCTGGCTCGGCCTGGGCCAGTTCGGGGGCCAGTTCGGGTTGCTCCGCTGCCGCTTTCGCCGGGCGGCCCCGGCGGGTGGGGCGGGCAGGCGCTTCCGGCTGAGGAGCCACCTCGACCGGCGGTTCTGCCCCGGAGACAGCTTCCGCAGGAGCCGCCTCCGGGAGCGCCGGGGCCGGCTGAGCCTCAGCTTTCGGCTTACGGCCCCGGCGGGGTTTGGCGCCCGGCTCGGGGATCGTCGTTTCTGGCGCCTCGGCCGCTTCGGCCACCGGGGGCTGAGCCTCGGTCGCGGCAGCTTTCGGCTTGCGCTGGCGCCTGGGCGTGACGGTCGTCACAGCCTCCGGGGCGGGCGTCTGGGGGGAAAGGGCTTCTGGGGCTTCAGCAGGAACCGGTGCCTGGGCGGCACTCTTGCGGCTGCGCCCGGCCCGGCTCGCGGTCTTGGGTTGTTCTTCGGAGGGGGCGTGAACCTGTGAAACGTCCTGCGCCTCCCGCTCCTTTTTCGCTCTCGGCATTCCTCACCTATCAGGACGCCCGTGGGGTGTTCTCGTGTGGGACGCGGGCAGGCCACCTCTTGCACATGCTCCCTGGCCTGGCAGGGTGGTGGCCCTGGGCGTGCATCTCACCCACGGGGTGGAGGGGTCGCTTGTCTCGGGCCGCGCCCGGCTCGCCCTGGTGGCGGTGCGGGGGCGCTGTCCTGTTGCCCGGAAGCGAGGTCAGTCTATCACGTGTTCTCACGCCGCGTTTCCTCATCAGGTCCCGTTTGGCGGCCGAAGGGGGGCGGCCCGCTCGGGGGGCAGGCCGCGCAGGTCCACCGTGCCGGTCAGCGGCGCGTGGTCGCTCAGGCGCAGGGTGCGGTCCACCCGCAGGTCGCGCACCGGCACGCCCGCCGCGAGCAGGTAATCGATGCGCCAGCCCACGTCGTTCGCGTAGGCGTTCGCGCGGTTGCTCCACCAGGTGTACTCGGCGCGGTCCCCCAGGTGCGCGCGGTGCGTGTCCGTCAGGCCGGAGGCGAGGTGGGCCGTCATCCACGCCCGCTCGTGGGGCAGGAAGCCGCTGTTTTTCTGGTTGCCGCGCCAGTTTTTCAGGTCCACCTCCTGATGCGCCACGTTGTAGTCGCCGCCGATGACCAGCGGGAGGCCGTCGGCAAGGGTGGCGACGGTCCAGGCGTGGTAGTCCGCCAGCACGCGGTCCTTGAAGCCCTGCCGCTCCGGACCGCTGCTGCCGCTGGGCAGGTACACGCTGGCAAAGCGCACGCCCTGCACCACGGCGCTCAGCACCCGGCCCTCGCGGTCCATTTCGGTGTGGGCCATCCCTGTCCGCACGTCCGAGAGGGGGCGCAGACTCAGCACGGCCACGCCGCTGTAGCCCGCCTTCTGCGCCGGGAACCACGCGCCCGCGTAGCCCAGCGCCGCGAGGGCCTCGGGCATGGGATCGGCGCGGACCTCCTGAAGCAGCAGCACGTCGGGCCGCTCGCGCGCCGCCCAGCCCTCCAGGCCCTTGCGGAGGGCACTTCTCAGGCCGTTCACGTTCAGCGTCGTGACCTTCAGGGCGGTGGGGGAGGGGTCGGGCATCGGCGGGAGAATAGCGTGCTGGGCGGCCTCTCAAGGAACGCTGAGCCTGTTCGTGTGCCGGGTCCACCCGCCGTCCGTTACGCTGGTCTGACTATGGTCGAGATCAAGTTCCGTAACGAGAAAGACGGCGGCGAGTTTCAGATGACCCACCCCCGGGCGGCCCGCGTTCTGGCGGACGTGCGGGCCTGGGCCGACCGGAACGGCTTTGAGCACGTCACGTTCTGGCGCGACCCCGAAGACGACCACAAGCTCTGGGTGCAGCTCGGCGAGGACCGCCTGAACTACTGGATTCACGACAGCACCTTCACGGAAGGCAAGCACGAGACGGTCGAGATGCAGCTCGACTACGCGCGGGGAGCGCAGCGCCGCAGCGCCGCCGGCTACGACAAGTTCGACAAGTAGTCGCAGACCTGAAAAGCGCCGCAGGAGAGGGCAGAGGCATAGAGAGCCGGTTCAAAAAGCTCTCTGGCCCTCTGCCTGGCTGACCTCCACCCGGAGATGAAGGGTGTCCTGTACGGGAAAGCCGCTCCCCGCAGGGCCTAAACCGTCACTCGCGGCGAGGGCGCGTGCCGCGTCGGCTGTGATCGTCAGCGGAATACGGAGGTCATGGGTGTAGACGCTGGCGGGCGCAGCTGCACTTGCCCCGCTCAGGTCCTGCCCCAGCGCCCGCCACGTTTCCCGCAGGTGGCCGGGTCCGTGCGCCGCCACGACGAGTCGCCCGCCGGGCCGCAGCACACGCCGCGCTTCTATCAGGGCCGCTGCCGGACCAGGCAGATGCGCCAGCACGCGCACCAGCAGCACGGCGTCGAAGGAGGCGTCCGGGAAGGGGAGCGCGGCGGCTGTGGCCCGCAGGACACCCTGACCCGGCAAGGGGTCCACACCTACGCCGCGCCCGGAATGACCCCGCTTTCGCAGCAGCGCCAGGAATCTTCCGTCCCCCGCCCCTACGTCCAGCACATCGGCCCCGGGCGCGAGAGCCAGCGCCTCCAGCAACGGCCCGTAAGGCCAGTTCACCCCCGACAGGTCCGAGAGCAGGGCGTCACGGGTGTGGAGAGGCACGGCGGCCAGCCTGGCTTCTGGTGATCCTGTGCTGGCCCAGAGACAGGGTCTACCATCCCATTTAGCCCCGGCTTACCCTTCCATACGCAACCGTCCACGCAATCTTCATAACGCAGCAAAACTTACGTTTCGGCCCTGGAGGGCGCGACAGAGTTGACCTGTGTCCGCTCGCGGGCGGTTCCGAGAACGACAGCTGTTGCCGCCCCACGTTCCAGGCCCTTTTCTCTTGAAAGCAGGTGTTCCATGAAACTTTCGAACATCATGTACATCCTCGGTTTCGCGTCTATTGCCATGTCGGCAGCCAGCTTCGGCAGCGGTAAGGCCGACGACGGTCACGACGGCGAGGAAAAGCAGCGCAGCGGTCTTTTTGTGGGCTTCTGGCCCCCCACGTTCTTCATCCTGGGCAAGATCATCGAGGACCGCGAGAACAAGAACCAGAACATCCTCACGGGCGAGTAAACACCTCGTAAAAGAGAGGGGCGTGGATTTGATTCCACGCCCCTCTCTCTTTGAGTGCTGAAAGACCTGGGCAGGAAAGCCCCGCTCCGGCCTCACATCTCCATGCGTGTCTTCAGGAAGTTGGTCATCACGGCGCCCCGCTTGTAAAAGGGGTTGTCCATGATTTTCACGTACAGCGGGATGGTCGTTTTCGGCCCCTGGATCACGGTTTCTTCCAGCGCCCGCTTCATCCGGGCGATGGCGTCCTCGCGGGTGTCGTGGTGAACGATCAGCTTGCCGATCAGGCTGTCGTAGTGCGGCGGAATCACGTAGCCGGTGTAGGCGTGGCTGTCCACCCGCACGCCGGGGCCGCCTGCGAAATGCACGTCGTCGATCTTGCCGGCCGCCGGGCGGAAATCCTTGTCGGGGTCTTCGGCGTTGATGCGGCACTCGATGGCGTGGCCGCTGAGTTCCACGTCTTCCTGCTTCAGGCTCAGGCCCTCGCCCGCCGCGATCTGGAGTTGCAGCTTCACGAAATCCAGGCCGGAAATCATCTCGGAAACGCAGTGTTCCACCTGGATGCGGGTGTTCATCTCCATGAAGTAGTAGTTGCCGTCACGGTCCACGATGAATTCCAGCGTGCCCGCCCCGGCGTAGTTCACGTGCCGGGCCAGACGCACGCCCGCGTCCAGAATCTCCTGGCGCAGCGACTCGGGCAGGGTGCTGGGCGCCTCCTCGATCAGCTTCTGGTTGCGCCGCTGAATCGAGCAGTCGCGCTCCCCGATGTGGATCACGTGGCCCTGGCCGTCGCCCATCACCTGCACCTCGACGTGCCGGAACTCCTCCAGGAACTTCTCCATGATGATGGCGGGGTCGCCGAAGTACAGCCGCGCCTCCTCCTGCGCCTGCGCGAAGGCGGCCTTCAGTTCCTCCTGGGTGCGGACCACCTTCTGCCCGCGCCCGCCGCCGCCCGCCGACGCCTTGAGCAGCACCGGGTAGCCGATCTGCTTGGCGGCCAGCAACGCGGCGTCGGTGTCTTCCAGCACGCCGGTTCCGGGCACGACGGGCACCTTGCTGTTGGCCGCGATCTCGCGCCCGCCCGCCTTGGACCCCAGCGCCCGCATGGATTCCGGCGTCGGTCCGATAAACACGATGCCGTGTTCGCGGCACATCTCGGCAAAATCCGGGTTCTCGGCCATGAAGCCGTAGCCGGGGTGAATGGCCTCCGCGCCCGTCATCAGCGCCGCCGAGAGGATATTCGGGATATTCAGGTAAGAGGCGTTGGAGGCGGGCGGCCCCACGCAGACCGATTCGTCGGCCAGCAGCACCGGCAGGCTCTTTTCATCGGCGGTCGAGTACACCACGACCGTCTTCACGCCCATCTCGCGCGCGGTGCGAATCACGCGTAGGGCGATCTCGCCACGGTTGGCGATCAGGATTTTTTTAAACATGCTTGCCTCCGGCAAGGGTCTAACGGTCAAAGGTCTAACCGCCTAACCGAACAGCCAGTGCCGTTAGACCGTTCGACGGTTTGACCTGCTTCACTCGATGATGAACAGCGTCTGCCCGTACTCGACCGGTTCGGCGTTCTTCACCAGAATCTCGCGCACCGTGCCGCTGACCTCGGCCTCGATCTCGTTCATCAGCTTCATCGCCTCGATGATGCACAGCACCTGCCCGGCGCTGACCGTGTCGCCCACCTTCACGTAGGCGGGCGCGTCGGGGCTGCTGGCCGAGTAGAAGGTGCCGACGATCGGGGCCTTGACGGGGGTGCCCGCGCTGGCGCTTTTGGCGGGAGCAGCAGGCGTGGCCTCGGCGGCCGGGGCAGGCGTGGGGGCCTCAGTGGCAGCGGGGGCAGGGGCGGCCCCTTCGGTGCTGGTCGCCGGGGGCTGGAAGCTGGGCGCGGCCGGAGCCATGGGCGCGGCGGGCGCGCTGGGGGCAAAGGCCGGGCCACCCATGGCCTGCGGACCGCGCTTGAGGTCCAGGGCGAAGCTGCCGGTCTTCAGGCTGAACTCGCGCACGTCGGCGAGGCTCAGGGCATCGAGGATTTTCTTGAGATCGTCTGGGTTCATGGCGCCTCCTTAAGTCTTGAACTCTGCTGCGCCCATCATGACGCGGGGCGTGTGGGCGAGGCTGTCACTGGTCTCCGAACGGTCGTTAGGCTGCACCGAGTCTAACCAGAAAAGGGGACGCCGCCCCCGGCTGAATGGGAGCGGCGTCCGTCGGCTTCATTTACGCGCGGCTGAGGTACTGGCCGGTGCGGGTGTCCACCTTGACGCTGGTGTCCTGCTCGACGAAGAGGGGCACCTGCACGACCGCGCCCGTCTCCAGGGTGGCGGGCTTGGTGCCGCCCGAGACGGTGTCGCCGCGCACGCCGGGGTCGGTCTGCACGATCTTCAGAATCACTTGGTTGGGCAGGGTGATGCTGAGGGCCTTGTCGCCGTACATCGACACCTCGACCTCGGTGTTCTCCTTCATGAACTTGGCGGCGTCCCCGATCAGGCTGGGGGGCAGATGTACCTGATCGTAGGTCTCCATGTCCATGAACACGAAGTCGTTGCCGTCCTTGTAGAGGTACTGCATGGTCTTGCCCTCCACGTAGATGTCCTGGAGCTTTTCACCGCTGTTGAAGGTGCGGTCCACGATGCTGCCCGATTCCATGTTGCGGAACTTGGTGACGACCTTCGCGCCGCCGCGTCCCATCTTGAGGTGCGAGTACTCCAGGCACTCCCACAGGCCGCCGTCCATCTCCACCTTGGTGCCGTTCCGCAGTTCAGTCACGCTGATCATGTTCAGTTTCTCCTTGTTTCGCCGGGGCACGCGCTCCCCTGCCTTCCCCATCAAGCGGGGGGCGGGGGGACGCGCCGCGCGGCAACAGGCCCGATTCTAGCAGAGGCCCCCCTGCTCCCGGAACCCACACCCCCCGCCAGTTTTGCTACACTGCCAGGGTTGCTTGGCCCCCGCCCCCGCCCCCGGTGCAGACCGGACGCGGCGCGAGTGAGGCGGCCAAAGTGCCCCCCGGAGGAAACACGCACATGGAACTGAAGGCCACCCCCCGCAAGAGCCAGGAAAAGCTGGCAGCAGGCATGATCCCCGCCGTCGCCTACAACAAGGAAAACAACGTCTCCTTTGCCATCGAGCGCAAGGCCTTTGACCGCGCGTTCCGCCAGCAGGGCACGACCGGGCTGTTCGACATCACCATCGAGGGCGGCGAGACCTTCCCCGCGCTCGTCAAGACCGTGCAGATGGACAAGCGCCGCCGCGAGGCCATCCACGCCGACTTCTACATGGTTACCTACGGTGAACCCATCGAGGTCAGCGTGCCCGTCCACACCACCGGCAAGAGCCAGGGCGAGGTCATGGGCGGCCTGGTGGACACCGTTGTCCACAACCTTCAGGTCATCGCGCCCGGCCCGCGCCGCATCCCGCAGGAAATCACCGTGGACGTGACGCGCCTGAACATCGGTGACCACGTCACCGCCGGCCAGATCAAGCTCCCCGAAGGCGTGAAGCTCGCCGCCGACGCCGAACAGGTCGTCATCAGCGTGCTGCCGCCCCGCCTCAGCGCCGAGGAGCTGGAAGCCGAGACGCAGGCAGCCCAGGTCGCGGGTATGGTCGCCAGCGGCGAGATCTCCGAGGAAGCCGCCGAGGCCGTGCTGGAAGGCGGCGCGAGCATCGAGGAAGTCAAGGCCGACAGCGAAGGCAGCGAGGCCCAGCGCGAGACCGAAGAGGCCAGCCAGGAAGCCAACCAGGGCCAGTAAGCCTGGGGCGCGGGGCCGGGATTCCCAGAGCGGGATTCCGGCCCTTGCCTTTGAATGGGCCAGGAGGAAGGGCGTTCCCGGAACAGTGGGAACGCCCTTCCTCCTGTTGCCTGGGTTTACGCTCCCGGCGCGGGCGCGGCGGTGGGGGGGCTGGCTGGCGCGCTGGCCCCGGCTTCCCGCTGGACTGCTTCCCGCTGGGCTGGGCGCAGGGCGCGGCCCCGCTCGAACAGGGAGAAGGCGGCGGGCACGACGTAAAAGGTCATCAGGGCTGAGACGCTGATGCCACCCACGATCACGATGGACAGGCTCTTGCCGAACTCGCTGCCGCTGCCCCGGTTGAGCAGCAGCGGAATGCTGATGACCAGCACGGTCAGGGTGGTCATGACAATCGGGCGGAAGCGCAGGCGGCTGGCCTCCAGCAGGGCGTCGCGCAGCGGCAGTTCCTGCATCTTCTCCACCACGAATTCGAGGTAGATGATCGCGTTCTTGGCCGAGAGGCCGATCAGGAGCAGGAAGCCCAGGACGCCGAAGATGTCGAGCGTGCTGCCCGCCAGGAACATCATCCAGTAGGCTCCGGCGACCGCGAAGGGCACCGGCAGCAGCAGGTAGAGGGGATAGCGGAAGGAGTTGAACTGCGCGCCCATCACCAGGTACACCAGCAGCAGCGAGAGGGCAAAGGCCTGGAGGCCCAGCGACCCCACGCGGCTCCCCAGCGCAAAGGCGCTGTTGCGGTCCGCCTTGCCCACCGTCACGAGGTTGTCGATCACGCCCGCGCGGGTCAGGGCCGCCGTGAGCTGGTCCTGAAGCTGCGTGCCGGTGAGCTGGCTGGCGGGGTCGGGTTCGATGGACAGGTTCAGGCTGTACAGCCGGTTGGTGCGCTGCACGCTGGTGGGCGTACTCGCCTGCACGATGCTGCCGAGCTGGCCGACCGTCACGCTGCTTTGCAGGCTGGGGCTGTAGATCGGCAGCGACAGCAGCGACTGGTCGTCGCGCAGGTACTGCGGATCGAGTTCCACGCGGATGGGGGAGGTGACGCCGCCCATCTCGACGTTGCCGCCGCTGGAGCCGCTGCCGTAGGTGCCCAGCGCCTGCGCGACGGTGCTCGCCGTCAGGCCCGACTGGGCCAACAGGCCGGGATTGGGCACGAACTGGTTTTCCAGCGTGGTGTTGTCCAGGCTGCTGCTGGCGCTCAGCACTCCCGGCTGCTGCTCCAGCACGTTCACGGCGGTGGCGGCGCGCTGCTTGAGGAGGTCGTAGTTGCTGGCCACCAGCGTGAGGCTCTGGCTGTTGCCCTGCCCCCGGAACCCGCCGCCGCTGAAGATGTTGGCGCGCACGTCGGGAACGTCGCTGAACATGCCGCGCAGCGCCTGCTGGTAGGTGCCGGTCAGGGTAGCGGTGTCCTCGCGCTCGGTCTTGGGCTTCAGGGTGATGTTGAGGCTGGTGCCGTTCCCGGTCACGCTGGTCTGGACACTCTGCACCTCGGGCCGCCCCAGGAAATAGCCTTCCATCCGGCTGACGAGTTCGTTGCGCGTGTTCAGCGACAGGCCGCTGGGCAGGCGCAGCCCGGCCCGCAGCGTGCCGGAGTCGGTGGCGGGCGTGAAGGTGAAGTTCATGCGCGGCACGACCAGCAGCACGGTCGCCACCAGGAACGCGGCGGCGATCAGCAGGACCCCGGCGCTGGCATTCAGGGCGCTGTCCAGGCTGCGCACGTAGGCTTCCCGCACCCCCACCAGCAGCCGGTCGGTCAGGCCGTGCAGCGTCAGGGTAAGGGCCTCCAGCACGGCGAGCAGCACGCCCCAGAGGTAGCGGGCAACTCCCAGCAGGACCGGCAGCAGCAGGGCGGTCAGCAGCAGCAGGCGGTTTTCGGTGCGCGTCCACAGCACGGCCAGCAGGCCGGCGGCCAGCACCCAGAACCACCACGTCCGCACCGAGGCCAGACCCCAACGCATTGCCCCCGGCAGGCGGCCCAGCACGCGGGGCACGTCCCGCCAGGTTAGCGGCGCGGCGTCGGGCGTGTAGGCCATCCGGACGGTCAGGAACAGCAGCGCCTCCAGCCACGAGAGCAGCACGGCGGCGGCCAGCCCCAGCGCGAACTGCTTGACGTACTCGCCCACGATGCCGCCCATGAAGCTGACCGGAATCAGCACCGCGAGCAGCGACAGCGAGGCGGCGGCCACCGCGCTGAACACCTCGGACGCGCCGCGCAGCACGGCCTGAATCCGGTCGAAGCCCATCGCCCGGTACCGCTCCACGTTCTCGGCCACCACGATGGAGTCGTCCACCACGATACCGATGGCGACGATCAGCGCCAGCAGCGACACCTGATTGAAGGTAAAGCCCATTAGCTTGTAGAGGATTGGCGCGGCGGCCAGCGAGATCGGAATGGCCGCGATCACGGTGAGGGCCGTGTTGAGCCGCCCCAGGAACAGCAGCGTGACCACCGCGACCACCAGCGCCGTGACCCACAGCTCATGGGTGGTGGATTCGATGCTGGCGCGAATCGGCCCGGTCGTGTCGTTGCTGTAGGTGACGTTGTATCCGGCGGGCAGCCGGGTCTGTGAGATCAGCGCCTTCACGCCGTCCACGACCGCGACCGCGTTGCTGCCGGAGGTCTGCTGAATGCTGACCAGCACCACCGGCAGGCCGTTCACGCGGGTCACACCGGTCGCGGTGCTGCTGTCCTTCACGCTCGCCACGTCCGCGACCCGCACGCCCTTGGAGGCGTCCAGAATCACGTTGGCGATGTCGTTCAGGCTGGTGAGCCGGGCGTTGGTGGTGTAGGTGAGGCTGTTGCCCCCCCGCGTGACGGTGCCGATGGAGGAACGCACGTTGCTGCCGCTGATGGCGTTCGCCACGCTCTGCGGCGTCAGGCCGTAGGCGCTGAGGCGGTTGGGGTCGAGCAGCACCTCGACGCTGCGCTGCGAGCCGCCGCTGAGTTCCACGTCCGCCACGCCCTCGACGCGCTGGAGGGTGGGCACCAGTTGATTCTCGACGTAGTCGTACACGTCGGCCTGACTGGCCGTGCCACCCGAAACACCGAACTCCAGAATGGCCTGGGCATTGGGGTTGAAGGTGCGGACGCTGGGATTCCCCGCGCCCTCCGGCAGTTGCCGCGTCGCGCCCGACACCAGCGAGGCCACCTGGTTCGCGGCAGCGTTCTGATCGGTGCCGTCCTCCAGTTGCAGCGTCACGCGGCTGCTCCCGGTGTTGCTGGTGGAACTGATGCTGGTCACGTCGGGCACCTGCGCGACTGCGCTCTCGATGACCTGCGTGACCTCCTCGTCCACCGAGGTGGGGCTGGCCCCAGAGTAGGACGTGCTGATGGTGACCACCGGGATGTTCGTGCTGGGCAGCAGGTCCACCCCCAGCGAGCGCATGGACACGAACCCGAACACCACGACGCCCACGAAAATCCCGATGGCGAGCACGTAGCGCGCGACCGAGAAGCCCACCAGCGAGTTCACGCCGCCGAAGACCTTCTGACCGACCTGGCGAATCACGGCATTCCTCCGGGAGGCGGGCCACCTGCGCCGGGGCCGGCCGCGCTGCCCCGCTGCCGGCTGCTGCTGGCGGTGGTCACACTCGCGCCGTCCAGCAACCCGGTCGGCGGCTGGGTGATGACCTCGCTGCCCGCGTCGATGCCGCTGACCGCCGACTGCGTGCCCGCCTGCCCCAGCACGTTCACCTCCTGCTGCTGCGCCTGGCCGTTCTCGATGGTGAAGAGGTAGGTCTGGTCGTTGTCCGCCTGGAGCGCCGTACTGGGCACCAGCACGCCCGACGCCACCTTCGCGGAATACACCACCGACCCGACGGTGCCCAGCGCCGGGGGGCTGGCCTCGGTGAAGCGCGCGACGATAGGCACGCTGCCGCCCGTGGGGGCCGCCGCATTCTGCGCCACCTTGAGGGGATACTTCTGCTGCCCTACCACGAACGTCAGCGCCGCGCCGACCGGCAGAGTTCCGGCCTCCGTGGCGGGCACGTTGACGGCCACCTGCCGCTGGCTGCTGACCAGGGTAAAGGCGGGACTGTTGGCGGTGAGGTACTGGCCCTCACTGACGTTCAGACCCGTGACCTGCCCGGCAAAGGGCGCGGTGACGCGGACCGCATCTGCCGCCGCCTGCGCCTGATTCAGCGCGATCTGGGCGCGCTGCACGGCGAGTCGGGCCTCGGCCAGCCCCTCCGTCTGGGCGCGCGTGTTCTCTGCGAGGTTCGCCTGGGCGGTGGTGAGGGTGGTGCGGGCCGCCTGCACCTGGGCGTTCTGGTTGTTGAGTTCCGTCCGCGACGTCGCACCGATGGCCGCGAGCTTCTGGAGGGCCGCGAGACTCTGCTGGGCATTCGCCAGCGTGGTCTGCGCCGCGCTGACCTGCTGCTGAAGCTGGGCGCGCTGGCTCTGCACGCTGTTCGTCTGGCTGCGGAGCTGCACCTGTGCCGTTTCCAGCGCGTTGCGCGCACTCTCCACACTGGTATTCAGGTCGCTGTTGCTGAGCGCCAGCACGGTTTGTCCCGCGCTGACGCTGCTGCCCACGTCGGCGGCGATGCGGCTCACCGTGCCCGACGTGCGCGCCGAGACGGTGGTTTCCTGCGCCGCCGCGACCGTGCCAGTCAGGCGGCGCTCGGTGCGGAGGGTGCCTTGTTGGACGGTCGTGGCCTGGACCGGGGTGGTGACCCCGCTTCCGCCGCTCGTCTGTCCCGCACCGCCCGCACTGCTGCGTCCGCTGCGTGTTCCTGCTCCGGCGGCACCGCTTGCAGCGCCGGTCCGGCTGCCGGCCGCCGACCCCGTGCCCGCCTGTCCACCCGCCGCCTGCCCAGTTGCGGCCTGTCCACTGGCAGTCCGGCCCTGGGTGCCCCGGCCACTGCCTGCCTGTCCACTGCTGCCCTGTCCCGCACCGCCTGCCGCCGATCCACTGTTGCCAAACCCGGCACCGCCGAAGCCTCCTCCAGCCGTGGCTGCGCTGCTCGCGTCGTCCTGCCCCAGCCGGTAGCCGACGTAGCCGACGCCGCCCAGCAGCAGCGGCACCAGCAGCCAACCCCAGGGAAAGGCGCGGCGCTTTTTGTTCGGCGTAGGGGCAGGCGGGCTTTCCTGAGTTCCAACGGGCCTCGTCACCTGATCCATAGGGCCATGGAACCACCATTTCACGAAGGAATATCGAAGGAGTTTCGCCCGTTCCCACGCCTTCTGCCCCGGCAAATGCCCGGCTGCGCCGCACTCCGGCTTTCCGTTTCGTCTTCGCAGAATCTTCACACTGCCGGGAGCGTGGCCCATGCTCGCCGCTACCCTGGGACATGAATCCCGAACTGTTCTACCTGCCCCAGGGCGGTCCCATTCCCAACAACCCCCAGCCCGCTCGCCTCTTCCGCGCCGCGCTGAAGGGGCAGACGCCCACGCAGATAGAGGCCCACCTGGCGGAACGTGGCTGGACGAACAGTTGGCGCAACGGCGTCTACCCCTTCCACCACTACCACTCCACCGCCCATGAAGTCCTGGTGATCGTGCGGGGACAGGCTCGCCTCACCCTGGGCGGCGAGGGCGGAGAGCAGGTGCAGGTGGGGGAGGGGGACGTGCTGGTGCTTCCCGCCGGAACGGGGCATAAAAATGATGGCAGCAGCCCCGACCTGCTGGTCGTCGGGGCTTACGCTGGGGGGAGGGAATGGGACCTGTGCCGGCCGGAGGAGACGGACGTGGCGGCGGCGCGGGAGAGGATTGCGCGGGTGCCGGGGTGGGGGGAGGAGCCGGTATGAACAGTATCGACCCCACCGATTTCTGGCAGTGGGCCTACTCGGACTTTCTGTCTAATGCCTTGCGCGGCGTTCTGGCGGAGTACATCGTGGCGCAGGCCGTGGGTTGTACACATAGACCCCGTACCGAGTGGGACGCCTACGACCTGAAGACAGATGCGGGCCTGAAAATCGAGGTGAAGTCCGCTGCCTCCCTGCAAACTTGGCCGCAAAGGCAACCCAGCCTGATTCGCTTCGACATCGACCTGAAGCGGGGTTGGGATGCTGAAACCAATGTGTACGCAGCAGAAGCGACACGCGCCGCTGACGTGTACGTGTTCTGCGTGTTCACAGCGCAGGATAGAGCCACAGCAAACCCCCTAAACCTGGAGCAATGGTTTTTTCTGATCTGCCCGACGGAATTGCTGAATCAACGGTTTCCCACGCAGAAATCCGTGTCGCTCTCCTCGCTGGAGGCGCTTGGATTGGCGCGGGTGGACGTTAAGGAGCTTGGCATGGCGCTTGCACACCTGACAGTCAGTCTCTCCCCAGCCTGACCTGCAAAGGTGAGTCATTGTTCGGCCGAAACTCCGCCCTCCTGAGCCAGCACCCGCTCGATCCGCCGGTCGGGAATCAACCACATCAGCGCGACGGCGGTCAGCAGCAGCCCAGACACGATGACGCCCGTATGTCCGAAAAAGGGTGCGACAATCGCAACCAGGTAGCCCACAATCGACACGTTGCCCTTCAGGTCACGGCCCGTCGCATCCGCAAGCAGGTGGTTGCTCACGGCGGCGCGGATGATGGTGCGGACCAGAATGGTGTAGGCCACCGCGCACATCAGCGCCACGAAGCCGTAACAGGTCATCGGCACGGCTGCGAAGTGGCTCTCGCCCGCCCAGCCGGTCACGAACGGAAACAGGGACAGCCAGAACAGCAGGTGCAGATTGGCCCACAGGATGCCTCCGCTGACGCGGTGCACTGTTAGCATCAGGTGATGGTGGTTGTTCCAGTAAATCCCGACGTACAGGAAGCTGATGACATAGCTGAGCAGCACCGGCCAGATTCTCGCCAGCTCTCGCCACTCGTGGCCTTCCGGCGTTCTCAGCTCCAGCACCATGATCGTGATGATAATGGCGAGCACACCGTCCGAGAAGGCTTCCATACGGGACTTGTTCATCGTGGATGCGGCCTCCGGGCGGTTACTGGGGCGCGGATTCGCCGCCGAGGAACGCTTCCACCTCGATGGTCACGCCCGTGCCCGACTGAAAATAGAAGGTGAGCCGCCCGTGGTTCTCGCTGGGGGCCGGGGGATTGAAGCCGCCTTCCGTGAGGCGGGCGTGCAGGTCGCGCACCTGCTGGGGGGTGTCTTGCAGAAAGCCGATGTGAAAGGTCTGCGGGTACGTCACGTCCTTGCCCCGGAACATGGACAGCAGAAAGCCGCTCTCGTCGCGCAAAAACGCCATGTGCGCGTTGCAGGGCATCTCGGAGCGCGAGAGGCCGAAATACGTTTCGAGCAGCGCGACCGTCGCCGGAACGTCGGTGACACTGAGGTTGATGTGGTTGAGCCGCATACGGTTCAGTCTACGTGGCTGCGCCCGCTCCAAAAAAGAAGGCGGCCAGCCCGCAAGCCGACCGCCGAGGCAGGGGGCGTGCGCCTTACGCCGCCCCCACCTTCTGAGCAATGATCCCCTCGATGTACTTCACGACGCTTTGCAGCGGCACCCGGCTCAGCACGTCTTCCAGGAAGGCCGTCACCAGCATCTTCTCGGCCAGTTCCTTATGTATGCCGCGCGAGCGCAGGAAGAACAGCGCCTCCTGGTTGACCGGGCCGGTGGTCGAGCCGTGCGAGCAGCGCACGTCGTTCGCGTTGATCTCCAGCTGCGGCACAGAGTAGTTCTGCGCCTCGCTGGAGAGCATCAGCGTGCGGTGCTTCTGGTAGGCATCCGTCTTCTGCGCGCCCAGGTCCACCTTGATCATGCCGGAAAAGACACCCACGCTCTGGTCGGCGTTGACACCCTTGTACAGCAGGTCGCTGTGCGCGTGCGGCGCGGCGTGGTGCTGGAGCGTGTAGTGGTCGAAGTGCTGGTCCTCGTTGGCGAAGTACAGCGCGAGCATCTCCGAGTCGCTGCCCTGGCCGCGCAGGTAGCTCTGCATCTCGGTGCGGCTGAGCGTCCCGCCCATCGTGACCACCAGACTGTTCAGCGTCGCGTCACGGCCCACGTCGCCGCGCTGGCGCTGAATGTGCGTGACGCCCTTGCCCCAGTTCTGGATGGAGACGTACCGCAGGCGCGCGCCGTCCTTGATGACCAGTTCCACCGCGCCGATGGCATAGGTGCCCGGCAGGTCTTCGCTGTCCTGCTCGTCGATGAAGGTGACCTGCGCGTTTTCCTCGGCCACCACCAGCGTGCGGGTCGCCGTGTAGGTACCCGCCTCGCTCATCACGCGGAAGCTACCCAGGGGCAACTCGACTTCCACGCCGCGCGGCACGTACACGAAGGCCCCGTTGGTCCACAGGGCCGCCGCCAGCGCGGAGAACTTGCCTTCGGAGGGATCGGGGGACTTGCTGGGCGTGGTGCCGGGCGCGGCGATGGTGGTGTCGTCGGGCACTTCCGCTGGCACCACGCTGTAGAGGTACTGCTGCACCTTGTCCGCGTGCTGCTCCACCGCCGTCTTGAGGTCGGTGAAGATCACGCCCTTCTCGCGCAGTTCAGTGGGCAGCTCGGTCGCGTACACCACATCCGGGCCGTCCAGCACGAGGTAAGCGCCCACGTCGGTGCTCGTCAGGCGCTTCTGCACACTTGCGGGCAGCGCGGAAATGTCGGTCACACGCTCGCGCTTGCCGTGGGGGCGCAACTCGCTGAAGTCCACGTCCACGCGGGTGTACTTCCAGGCCTCGACGCCCTCGGTGGGGACTTCGAGGGTGTTGAACAGGTCCAGCGACTCGCGGCGCTTGTTGCGGAGCCAGTCGGGGCCGCCGACCTGGGCGATGAGTTCTTCAGTAAAAGGTTGGGTCATAGTGTCTCCAGAAGCGCACGGACGCCACTTGTTCAGGCGTCCGCGCCGCACGTGGCCTTTAGCCGACGCTGCCTTCCATCTCCAGTTCGATCAAACGGTTCAGCTCCACCGCGTACTCCAGCGGCAGTTCCTTGGCGATCGGCTCGATGAAGCCGCGCACGATCAATCCCGCCGCCTCGTCCTCACTGAGGCCGCGCGACTGGAGGTAGAGGATCTGCTCGTCGTTGATCTTGGAAACCGTCGCCTCGTGGCCCACAGAAGCGTCCTTTTCCTCGATCTCGATGTAGGGGTAGGTGTCGGTGCGGGCTTCCTCGTCCAGCAGCAGGGCGTCACACTCGACGTTGGTCTTGGAGCCGCGCGCGCCCTCGTAGATCTTGACCAGGCCGCGGTAGGAGCTGCGCCCGCTGTCCTTGGAGATGGACTTGGAGACGATGGTGCCGCTGGTGTAGGGCGCGAAGTGGACGATCTTCGCCCCGGCGTCCTGGTGCTGGCCGCGGCCGGCCATGGCGATGCTCAGCACCTCGCCGCGCGCGCCCTCCTCCAGCAGGTAGCAGGCGGGGTACTTCATGGTGACCTTGCTGCCCAGGTTGCCGTCCACCCACTCCATCACGCCGTTGCCGTACACGGCGGCGCGCTGGGTCACCAGGTTGTAGACGTTGTGGCTCCAGTTCTGGATGGTGGAGTAGCGGAAGCGCGCGCCCTCCTTCACCACGATCTCGATCACGCCCGAGTGGAAGGAATCCGAGTTGTACGCCGGAGCGGTGCAGCCCTCGATGTAGTGGGCCTGGGCGCCCTCGTCCACGATGATGAGGGTGCGCTCGAACTGGCCGCTGCTCTCCGCGTTGATGCGGAAGTACGTCTGCAAGGGAATGTCCACCTTCACGCCCTTGGGCACGTACACGAAGGACCCGCCCGACCACACGGCGGAGTTGATCGCCGCGAACTTGTTGTCCTCGGGCGGGATGATGGTGGCGAAGTGCTCGCGGAAGAGGTCGGGGTACTGCCTCAGGCCGTCCTCGATGCTCAGGAAGACCACGCCCAGCTTTTCCCACTCCTCCTTGAGGTTGTGGTACACCATCTCGGACTCGTACTGCGCGCCCACGCCCGCCAGCGCGGCCCGCTCGGCCTCGGGGATGCCCAGGCGCTCGAAGGTCTTTTTCACGTCGTCGGGCACGTCGTCCCAGGAGCGGGCGTTCATGCCTTCGGGCTTGATGTAGTAGTAGATCTCGTCGAGGTCGAGGCCGCTGAGGTCCGCGCCCCAGGTGGGCATCGGCTTGCTGTAGAAGATGTCCAGCGCCTTGAGGCGGAAGTCGAGCATCCACTGCGGCTCGTCCTTCGCCTTCGAGATCATCTCGACGACTTCACGGCTCAGGCCCTTGGGGGCCTTGACGGCGTAGCGCTCGGGGTTGCTCCAGCCGTACTCGTAGGAGGTGTTGATTTCCGAGACTTCAGGATTGATGGTCATGTTCAGACTCCTTGAGGCTCAGGCGCCCGCGACCGCGAGCTGCTTGACCCAGTCGTAGCCCTCGGTGTCGAGCTTTTTGGCGAGTTCGGGGCCGCCCGACTGCACCACGCGGCCGTCCACGATGATGTGGACCTTATCCGGCACGATGTAGTCCAGCAGGCGCTGGTAGTGGGTGATGATCAGGCCGCCGAGATTCGGGCCGCGCATGGAGTTCACGCCACGGGCGACGATCTTCAGCGCGTCCACGTCCAGGCCGCTGTCCGTCTCGTCCATGATGATGTAGTTGGGGTCCAGCATCAGCATCTGGAGAATCTCGTTGCGCTTCTTCTCGCCGCCG
This sequence comes from Deinococcus phoenicis, assembly GCF_000599865.1. Classification (GTDB taxonomy): domain Bacteria; phylum Deinococcota; class Deinococci; order Deinococcales; family Deinococcaceae; genus Deinococcus; species Deinococcus phoenicis. The sequence goes on from NZ_JHAC01000029.1 coordinate 66,934, forward strand.
CTAAAGCCCTCGTTCAGATACCGCTCGACGATGCTCTCGTCCCATTCCAGCGTCTTCAGGGCGCTCTGGAGCTTGCCGTAGAACTCGGTAAACGACACCTCCTCGCCCTCCGCCTTGCGGGCCTGCATCGCCAGACGCAGGAAGTTGGCGATGGTCACGCCGGGAATCTCGACCGGGTACTGGAAGGCCAGGAACACCCCCAGGCGGGCGCGCTCGTCGGGTTCCATCTCCAGGATGTTTACACCGTCCACCAGCACCTCGCCTTCCGTCACGGTGTACTCGGGGTCGCCCACGATCACCTTGGCGAGGGTGCTTTTGCCGTTGCCGTTCGGTCCCATGACGGCGTGCAGTTCGCCGCGCGGCACGGTCAGGTTGATCCCTTTGAGAATCGGCTGGTCGCCGACGCTGGCGTGGAGGTTGCGAATCTCGAGCTGGTGGGGCTGGTTGGTCATAGAGGCTCCTTTGGGCGGGTCCTGCATCGGGAATCTCTCTTCTTGAGAATGATTCCTACTTACTGGGCCATTGTACCCGTCCGGGCGGGCTAAAGTCGAGTGGTTTACTGCGGATTGAACGGCAGTGCTGGACGCGGGAAAAGAGGGGCGGGTCTGTCTGCCGCGCCCCCCACGCATGAGTGCCCGCCCGCTCTTTTTCACGCTTGCCACCTGCGCGCGTGCTACCCGTGAAGACGATGAACCTCCTGGCTCTGATTCAGGCTGCCGGACCCCTGCTGTGGGTGCTGCTGGCGCTGTCCGTGTACGTCGTCTACACCGCCGCCGTGCGCGCGCAGGCCCTGGCGCGGCTGGGACGTGACCCCTCGGCGCTGATCGAGCGGACGCGGGCCGTGACCGCCGAGAGTGGCCCCGCCGCCGCCCTGGCCGAGGTGGACCGCGCCGCCGACCCCACGCCCGCCGCCCACGTGCTGCGCGCGGGCCTGGGCCGGGCCGACCGGGGTGTGGACGCCGCCCAGGCCGCCATGAACGCCGCCGTGCTGGCCGAGGACGCCCGGCTGTACGCGGGCCTCTCGGCGCTGGGCACCGCCGCCCAGATCGCGCCGCTGCTGGGGCTGCTGGGCACCGTGATCGGCATGGTGCGCTCGTTCCTGGTGTTCAGCTCCACCACCGCGCCCACGCCCGCCCAGCTCGCCACCGGCATCAGCGAGGCGCTGATCAACACGGCGGGGGGGTTGATCGTGGCGATCATCGCCTACGTGGCCCGCAACGCCCTGCGCGCGAAGGCCGACCGCATCGCCACCCAGGCCGAGCGCGTGCGGGAGGAACTGCCCGCCTGGCTCGCGCCGCGTGGGCTGACGCCGGCCAGCGCCCGGCCCGTGCCCGAGGTCGCCCTGAACTTCGACCCCGTCCCGGCCGGCGGAGCCTCGCGGTGAGACGACTGCCGATGAAGCTGAAAAGGCCGACCGGGGGGAGCAGGAACAGCCCCGGATTCCGCACAGGGATGGAAACCGCATGAGGCGGCGCTTCCGCGAGGGCGGCGACGCCGTGACCTTTGATTTCGCGCCGATGGTGGACATCGTGCTGCTGCTGCTGATCTTCTTCTTCCTGACCAGCAGCCTGGGGGCGCGGCAGAATGCGTTGCCCCTCGACCTGCCGCGCGCGAGTACCACCGTGCAGGAAACGCCCGCGCTGCCCATCGTGAGCGTGGATCAGGCCGGAAAGCTGTTTCTGAACGGCAAGGAAACCACCCTGACCAAACTGGGTGGGCAGCTCAAGCCGCTGCTGACGGCGTCGGGCGGCGTGGTGGGCCTGCGGGCCGACGAGCGCGGCAACTACGGGACGGTCGTGCGCGTGATGGACGAGATCAAGAAGGCGGGCGGCGAACGCCTGGCCCTGGGCACCCGCACGGCCCAGGGCGGCGGAAAGTGACGCAGAGGTGACGACGCTGCCCCCTCCGCCACCCCCGCCGCTGCCCAGCCGGGAACGTCAGGAGCGCCTGCGGGCCGCCGGGGTGACCTTTCTGCTGCACGGGGCGCTGCTGCTGGGCCTGCTGGCCGCGCGGCCCGACCTGCGTCCACCGGCGCTGACCGCGGCCCCCGATCTGAAACGCGCGCCGCTGGAGGTCGTGACGCTCGCCCCACCCCCCGAGGCGACGCCGACCTCGCCCCTGACCCCGCCGGTGCGTGAGCGGGTAACGCCGCAGAACCCCGCGACCCCAGCCCGCACGCCGCCCAGGGCGGCACCGAAGCCGGTGGCACCGAAGCCGGCGGCCCCGGCGCCGCCCACACCCACCCCCACGCCACAACCGGCGCAGCCGACCCCCCAGGCTCCGGTGCGGCAGGCCGCGCCTCCGGCCCCGACACCGGCGGCCCAGCCTGCGCCTTCCGTCGCCCAGACGCCGGCCCCGGCCCAGGCCAGCACACCCGACCCCTCCAGGGTGGCGAGCGCCGCGCCGCTGCGGCCCCTGCCCCAGACCTCCGAGCAGGTGAAGGTCGAGTCCGTCGAGCCGGAAGGCGCCGCCCCGTTTCCGGTGCCCCAGGCCCCAGCGGCCCAGGCTCCGGCGGCCACGCCTCCCCCACGCGAGGAGAACCCTGTGCCCGAGTCGCCCACGGCCGCCGCTCCGGTGGGTGCGGGCACCCCGGCTCCCGAACCTCAGGCGCAGGCCGGCGACACGCCCGCCGATCCCGTGGCCGCTGCCCCCGCCGCGCCTGCCCCCGACCCCGAACCCGTGACGGCCCTTCCGCGCCGCGAGGACGCCGCGCCCAGCAGCACGGAGGCCACCGCTTCCCCGGCCCGGGGAGAGGCCACGGCCACCGAGGAACCGGCCCCCGCCCGGGGAGCCGCGCCCGCCGCTGCCTCCGGGGAGGCCGAGGCCCCGGTGGCCCGCATTCCGGCCCGTCCTCAGAGCGCTCCGCAGGGTAGCGCGCCTGAAGCCCCCACCGCCTCACGCGGCACCCTGGCTCCTGGCAGCCCCGAGGCCGTCTCGGGCCGGGAGGGGACGGTGGCCCGCACGCCCCAGGCCACCGCACCGGACGCGCCCACGCCCTCGCACAGCACGGCTCCGGCCACCACGCCCGCCGCCGAGGCTCCCGCGCCCACCCGCACGCCGGCCCCGGTCGCCCCGGAGGCCACGGCCCCCACCCGGACTCCGGCCCCGGTCGCCACCACGCCCGACCCTGCACCCGCGCCCACCCCCACACGGGGCGTGGCGGGGCAGGGCACGTCCGCCGCACCCGAGGCCGAGACGGCCCGGCCTGCCGCGCGACCCGGAACCTCTGCCGCAACAGGGGAGGGAACGGCCAGCCCCACGCCCCGCGCCGGAACGGCTCCCGGTGACGCCAGCCCCGGCCCGCAGGCCGAAGCGCCCTCGCGCGGCACGGCGGGCAGTGGCGGGGGGGCGCCC
>NZ_JHAC01000030.1 GCF_000599865.1 Deinococcus phoenicis
GAGGTGGGGCGACTGGAGGGGCACCCTGGACAGCAGTTCCCGCCACAGCGGCAGCGCCTCCAGTGCTCCGGGCGTCAGCAGGCCGCTGCGCAGCCCGTCGTCGAGGTCGTGCGCCGTGTAGGCCAGCGCGTCGGCGGCGTCCACCAGTTGCGCTTCCAGGCTGGGCGGTCCCAGGCCCGCGCGGTCATGCTTGTTCAGGCCGTCGAGCGTGTCCAGGGTGAGGTTCAGACCGGGAAAGTCCGGATAGCGGTCCTCCAGCCGGGTCACGATGCGCCGGGCCTGCGTGTTGTGGTCGAAGCCGCCGTGCCCGGCCATCAGGCCGTCCAGCACCCGCTCACCCGCGTGCCCGAAGGGGGGATGCCCCAGGTCATGCGCCAGCGCCAGCGCCTCCGCCAGCGTCTCGTTCAGGCCCAGGGTCAGCGCCACCGAGCGGGCCACCTGCTGCACTTCCAGCGTGTGGGTCAGGCGGGTGCGGTAGTGGTCGCCCTGCGCGTTCAGGAACACCTGCGTCTTGTATTCCAGGCGGCGGAACGCCGTGGTATGCAGCACCCGGTCACGGTCCTTCTGGAAGGCGGTGCGCGTCCCGCTCCCGGGCTCGGGGTATTCCCGCCCGCGTGAACGGCGGCTCAGCGTGGCATAGGGCGCGAGTGTGGCGGCCTCGCGGGCCTCCAGGTCGGCGCGGGTGAACATGGGGGGATTGTGGCAGAGAGGGCAGAACAGACGGCAGAGGGCAAAGGCTTAACCTGATCCCTGGCCCGCTGCTTTACATTGCCCCCATGAGCGACGCAGGCAAGAGCCGTCCGGACACCCAGGTCATCTACGACGGCCACATCGTGCGGCTGGAGGTGCTGGAGGGCAAGTGGGAAGTCGTGCGGCACGCGGGCGCGGTGGCGATCCTGGCCCTGAACGAACAGGGTGAGATGCTGCTGGTGCGCCAGGAGCGCCGGGCCATCGCGGCCACGACGGTGGAAGCCCCGGCCGGCCTGATCGACGACGGCGAGACGCCCGAGGCCGCCGCCCGCCGCGAGCTTCAGGAGGAGGTGGGCCTGGACGGTGACATGACGCTGCTGACCCACTTCTACTCCAGCCCCGGCTTCTGCGACGAGGACCTGTACGTCTACCGGGCGCGCAACCTGCGCGAGAGCAAATTGCCCCAGGACGAGGACGAGGACCTGGAGGTGCTGTGGCTGCCGCCCCAGCAGGTGCTGGACGGCCTGCGCGAAGGCACCTTGCAGGGCAGCGCCAGCACGGTCACGGCGGCGCTGTACGGCTTGCAGGCGCTGGCGCAGGACCGGCAGTGAAAACCTACGTCTCCCCCACCCAGCGCCCCGATACGGAAACGGTGGTCGCCATCGGGTCCTTCGACGGGGTGCATCTGGGGCACCAAGCGCTGCTCGCGCAACTCAAGGCGAAGGGCCGCGAACACCGGGTGCCCACCGTCGTCTACACCTTCGACCCGCCCACCCGCGTGCTGACGCAGGGCGTGGAGTTCCTGTCCACCCTGCCCGAAAAGCTGGAGTTGCTGGCCCGTTACGGCATCGACGAGACGGTGGCGGTGCCCTTCACGCCCGAATTCGCCGCGCGGCCCAAGGAGGCCTTTCTGGACGACCTGCGGGCGCTGCGGCCCCGCGCGGTGGTCGTGGGCGAGGACTTTCACTTCGGGCGGGGCCGGGCGGGGGGCGTCGCGGACCTGCGCGAAGTGACGCGCGAGGTGGTGGCCCTGCCCATGCACCAGCTCGGCGGCGACGACATCAAGAGCACCCGCATCCGCGAATACCTGAAGGTGGGCGACGTGGAAGGCGCGGCGCGGCTGCTGGGCCGCCACTACGACGCGCAGGGCGTGGTGGTGCAGGGCGACCGCCTGGGCCGGACCATCGGCTGGCCCACCGCGAATATCCGCGTGCCGGAAGGCAAGGCGCTCCCGCTGGGTGTCTTCGCGGTGGTGGCCCTCACAGAGCGGGGGCCGGGGCACCAGCAGCGCTGGCACGGCATGGCAAACGTAGGCTCCCGGCCCACCGTGAACGGCATAGGGCGGCGCTTCGAGGTCCACCTCTTCGACTTCGAGGGCGACCTCTACGGCGAGGAACTGGACGTCAAGTTCTTCGCGAAGTTGCGCGGCGAGCAGAAGTTCGGCAGCCTGGACGAACTGAAGGCCCAGCTCGCGCGGGATGCGGAGGCGGCGCGGGCGGCGCTGGAGGGAGTGCGGTAGGGAAGAATGGAGGGGGCTGGGGATGGTGAGAGCAAGCGTTCCTTGCCACCCCCCTCCCGACCTCCCCACAAGGGGGGAGGAGGAAGAGCGCCCCAAGCAGTTCCATTCTCTCCCTCAGCGCTTGGCAAGTCGCAAAAGCTCTGCCTCGTTCACTCGCTGTCTTGGGCACAACAGCACCCGTGTGGGGCCTGCCCCTTGCCCCCCTGCTCGGTCAGGTCCCTTTTTGACAACTGCCCTAAAACCGGGTCAGTCGGCGGCCGGTTCTTGCCTTCCAGGTCCACTTTCCAGGCAACGGAGCCGTTCGGGCCGCCAGGCCCGAGGCCTTCCAGATGGGCGAAGGATGGCGTCGAGGCCGGAACCGGGGCCGGGCAAGCAACGCCGGAAACGTCCGGAACGACTCTTGCCCAGCGCAGCGCCTCTCCCCCTACCCGGCGGGGTAGGGGGCCGGGGGGTGGGGATAACCAGGCCAGAGCAACCCCACCGACCCACCCTCAGGGCCGCGTGAAGTTCATGATCCGCCACTCGCCCCAGCCGTCCGCCAGGTTCACTTCCCGGCTGCCACTGTAGAGGCGGGTGGGGTGGCCGTCCCGGGGGTCGTATTCGGTTTCGACCACGGGACACTTCTGCCCCTGCTGGCCGCGCAAGGTCTGGGCGATGGCGGCGAAACGGTCCTCGACCGTGGCGCGGGCCTGGCCGCCCGGTTCGCCCGTCTGTCCGGCCTTGAGGGTCACGCCCTGCACGGCCCCACCGCGCACGGTGACGCGCACATCCGGGAAGGCGACCGGCGCGGCGATCTGCGCGAAATCGTAGCTGTAGTCGCGCACGCCCGCCGCCGTCCACCGCGCGCGGGCCGCCGTCAGGTCCCGCTCCAGCGCGGCGAAGTCGGGCCGGGTGTAGCCGGGCGCGCAGGGGCCGCCGCTGCTGAGCGGAACCGACGTGTCGGTGGTCGTTTGTGGCGCCTGCTGACCCATCTGGGCGGGCGTGCAGGCGGACAGGGCACAGAGGGCAGGCACCAGCAGGAGGGACCGAAGCATGTGTCAGGGTAGTCAGTCCTCCTGACAGCTTCGTGATGACGGCCTCAGCCGGACGCCGGGGCAGGTGCCCGCGCCGGCCGGGCGTACCCTGGACCCATGACCACGGCCCCCTCCCCTCTCGGCACAGCCTCTCTCGACCTGGGCTATTCCTTCTGCCCCAACGACACGTTCATCTTCTACGCGCTCCAGGCGGGGCGGGTGCCCTCGCCGCTGCCCGTGCGCGAGGTGCTGGAGGACGTGCAGACGCTCAACGACTGGGCGGTGGCGGGCCGCCTCCCCATGACCAAGATCAGCTACCGCGCCTATTTCGACGTAATGGACCGCTACGTGGCCCTGCGCGCGGGTGGGGCGCTGGGGCGCGGCGTGGGGCCGCTGGTAGTGGCGCGGGAGCATCTGGGCGACCTCAACGGCCGCACGGTGGCCTCGCCCGGCGCACTGACCACCGCCGAACTGCTGCTGCGCCTCGCCTATCCGGAAGTCCGCCTGACACACATGCGCTACGACGAGGTAATGCCCGCCGTCGCGCGCGGGGAGGTGGACGCGGGCCTGATCATCCACGAGTCGCGCTTCACGTACCCGCAGCACGGGCTGGTGCGGCTGCTGGACCTGGGCGCGTGGTGGGAGGGCCAGACGGGCCTGCCGCTCCCGCTGGGCGCGATTCTGGTGCGCCGTGACCTGCCGCTGGACATACAGCGCGGGCTGAATGCCGCCGTGCGCGCCAGCCTCGAATATGCCCACGCGCACCCGCAGGAGCCGATGGGCTACATCCGCCAGCACGCGCTGGAGATGAGCGACGACGTGATGCGCGCCCATATTGACCTGTACGTGAACGACTTCAGCCTGGATGTGGGCGCGGAAGGTGAACGAGCGGTGCGCGAACTGCACCGCCGCGCGGTGGCGGTGGGCGCGGCCCCGGCGTCTGACCTGCCGCTGTTCGTGCCGGTCTGACCCCGTAGGCTGGGGTGGTGCCCCCTCGTTCCTTCCACCCCGCCCTGGCTCTGCTCGCGGCGGGGCTATTCTTGCTGGCCGCCCAGCTCCAGCTGCCCGGCCTGCGCCTGCTGACCAAGGCCCTGCCCGCCGCGCTGCTGGCGGTCTGGGTGTGGCGCGCGGCCCCGCCCGGCCTGGTGCGGCGGTGGCTGGCACTGGGGCTGGGCCTGGGGGCGCTGGGCGACCTGTTGCTGGAGTGGCCCGGCGACCTGTTCGTGCCGGGGCTGCTGGCCTTTTTGCTGGCCCATCTGGCCTACCTGCGTGGCTTTCTGACGGGCACGCGGCGGCCGGCCTGGGGCGGGTTGCTGGGAGCGGCTGCTTATGGCGCGGCGCTGCTGGGCCTGCTGGTCGCGCGGGGACAACTGGGCGAGCTGCGAAGCCCCGTGCTGATTTACGGCATTGTCATCACTCTGATGCTGTGGCGGGCGCTGGCGGTGGGAGGTCTGGCCGTCTGGGGCGCAGCATTGTTCGTACTGAGTGACAGCCTGATCGCGGTAGACCGCTTCGTGACGCCGCTTCCGGCGCGCGACCTCGCCGTCAACGGGCTGTACTGGCTGGGACAGGGGGGACTGGCCTGCTGGGCTATTCGCGGGGGACGCCGCCCCACTTCTTGAGCAAAACCTGAGAAGAGGCTCAGAAGGTGAGCAGAGCCGGAAAGCGGTGTTTCGCCCCCGTGTGATTCTGCGGGGCGGAGGACGACTCACATGCGTAAACCCCTGCTCGCCGCCCTGACGGTGGCTCTGGCGGGTGCCTTTTCGGCGCTGGCCCAGACCGCCATCCCGCTGACCGGCCCGTTTCCCGGCCAGCCCACCCCGCCCACACCGCGCCCCCTACCCGCACCCGAAGCGCCGGTCACGGTCACGGCCACCCGCAACGAGCCGACTGCGCTGGGCTTCACGCCCGACAAGCTCGCCCGGCTGAAGGTCCCGGCAGGGTTCACGGTCACGGTGATGGCGTCCGAACTGGGCAACGCCCGCTCGCTGCAAACCATGCCCGACGGCGGTGTGTACCTCTCGCGCACCAAGCAGAACGACATCTGGTACCTGAAGGATGTCAACAAGGACGGCAAGTTCGACGCGGGCGAGCGCCGCCAGGTGGCCTCCAACCTCAGCCTCGTGCACGGGATGGACGTGAAGAACGGCAAGCTGTACGCCATCGGCCAGCACGACATCTGGGTGATGGACATCGCCAAAGACGGAACGCTGAGCGTGCCGCGCGTGTTCGCCACTCAACTTCCCGACGTGGGGCAGCACTCCGCGCGCGGCGTGAAGTGGGGGCCGGACGGCTTCCTGTACGCCTCCATCGGCTCCACCAACAACGACGCGGCCCCGCAGAACCCGGAGGAAGCGACCATCCTGCGCCTCAGCCCCGACGGGAAGTGGCGCGAGGTGTACGCGCGCGGCCTGCGCCACACCATCGGCTTCGGGTGGCAGCCCGTCACCAAGACGCTGTACGGCATGGACCAGGGGTCCGACTGGCACGGCGACAACATCCCGCCCGAGGAGCTGAACGTGATTCAGCGCGGCCGGGTCTACGGCTGGCCCTACTGCTACGGCGACAAGCAGCCCGACCCCTACGCCAACTCCAGCACCATCCCCGGCCTGATCAGCAAGACCGACTACTGCAACCGCACCCAGGGCAGCCTGCTGAACTACACGGCGCACGCGGCGGCCATCGACATGACCTTCTACACCGGCAACCAGTTCCCGGCCGAGTACCGGAACGACGCCTTCGTGGCCTTCCGCGGCTCGTGGAACCGCAACGAGCCGAGCGGCTACGAGATTGCCCGCGTGGACTTCGACGCGCAGAACAGGCCCGTGTCCATCACACCCTTCGTGAGCGGCTTCGTGTTCCAGGAGCAGGGGCAGTGGAAGCAGTTCGGGCGCGTGGCGGGCGTGGCCGTGTACAACGACGGCAGCCTGCTTTTCACCGACGACCAGAGCGGCGTCATCTACCGCGTGCGCTCCACGGGAGGCCAGTGATGAAGAAGCTCCAGATGCTCGGCCTGCTGGCCCTGGCGGCGGCCCTGGGCAGCGCCTCGGCGGGCGGCATGCAGCCCATGATGCCCATGGCCCCGGCGAGCGCGCCCCTGAGCGCCACCGCCGCCATTCGTGACGCGGCGGGCCAGGTGCGGGGGAGCGCGGCCTTCAAGCAGATGGGGATGGGCGTGCAGGTCACAGTGGAGGTGCGCGGCCTGCCCCCCGGCGGTCACGGCATGCACGTCCACGAGTACGGCAAATGCACTCCCGGCGTGGACTCGGCCACCAACACGGTCGTGCCCTTCGGCGGGGCGGGGCCGCACTTCGACCCCGGCATGAGCAAGAACCACGACGACCCCCAGGCCATGAACAAGTACGGCCACGGCGGCGACCTGCCCATGCTGATGGTGGGCGCGGACGGCGTGGGCCGCCTGACCTTCACCACCGACAAGGTCAGCCTGACCGGCATGAACGGCGTCCTGAACCGCGCGCTGGTCGTCCACGCCATGCCCGACGACTACAAGACCGACCCGGCGGGCAAATCGGGGATGCGCGAACGCTGCGGCGTGATTGTGCGCGACAACTTCAGCGTGCGCGACTATGCGTTGCCCGACCACCTCTCCTATCCGGAAGGCCTGGCCTACGATACGAAGAAAGGCGTCCTCTACACCGGCAGCGCCTCCAACGGCACCATCTACGCGGTCAACGTGCAGAGCGGCACCGTCAGCAAGTTCAGTGAGGGCGGCTCGCTGGGCCGCCGGGTCGCGCTGGGGATGAAGGTGGACCCGCAGGGCCGCCTGTGGGTCGCGGGCGGGCAGCAGGGTACGGTCAGCGTCCTCTCGCCCGACGGCATGATCCTGAACGTGCTGGAAACGCCCAAGAGTCCGGTGCCGTACCTCAACGACCTGGCCATCGCGCCAGGCGGCAACGTGTACGTGACCGACTCCTTCCGCCCGGTAATTTACCGCGTGGACCGCGACATGAATCTGACGGCGTGGCTGGACCTGGGCAAGACGCCCATCAAGTACGGCCCCGGCATCAACCTGGACGGCATCGTCGTGACGCCCGACGGCCGCTACCTGCTGACCAACCAGCTCAACACGGGCGACCTGTGGCGCATCGACCTGCGCACGAGGGCCGTGAAGAAGGTCATGGGCGGCCTGAAGAACAGTGACGGCCTCCTGCTGGACGGCCACACGCTGTACCTGGCCCGCAACAAGGACCAGGTGGTCAGCCGGGTGAACCTCAGCGCCGACTACGGCAGCGGCACCCTGGCCGCCGAGGAACCTCTGGCGGGCCTGCGCTACCCCACGGCCCTGGTCATGCTGGGCAACGAGCTGGTCGTGACGCAAAGCCAGCTCGACAAGCTCCAGGGTGGCGCGCCCGAGGTCCCCTTCAAGCTGACCCGCTTCGGCAAGTTCTGAGCCGGAGGCTCTGGCGGGGAGGGAGGAGCGGCCTGGGTGCCCTCCTCCCTTTCGTGTGCCGAATGACGGATACGCCGCTCGCCTGCCATGCGCCCTGTTGCCCCGTCATGGCGCTGTAAGAATCTGGTGTGTCAGCTCACATTAGGCTGCGCGCGTGACCACGCCAGCCGCCCCGGCAGCCCCCGCCATCGAGGTGCGCGGCCTGCACAAGAAGTACGGGCCACACGCCATCCTGCACGACATTGACCTGACGGTGCAGCGGGGCGAGGTGTACGCCCTGACCGGCCCCAACGGCGCGGGCAAATCCACCCTGATCCGCACCGTGACCGGCCTCGCCTTTCCGAGCAGCGGTGAGGTGCGGCTGCTGGGCCGGGATGTCCACAACGACGGGCCGCGTGCCCGCGCACGGCTGGGCGCGGTGGTGGAGGCTCCGGCCCGGTTCTATCCGCAGTTCACCGGGACCCAGAACCTTCAGATTCACGCGGATCTCGCGGCGATGGCTCCGGGGGGGCCGCGTGTGGGTAAGGGCCGCATCCGCGAGGTGCTGGCGCTGCTGGAACTCACGCGCATGGAGGGCCGCAAGGTGGCCGAGTACTCGCTGGGGCAGCGGCAACGGCTGGGCGTGGCGAGCGCCATCCTGGCCGACCCCCAGGTCCTGATTCTGGACGAGCCGACGAGCGGCCTGGACGCCCTGAGCATCGGCCTGATTCACCGGATCGTGACCAGTCTGGCCTCAGGGGGCTGCGCGGTCGTGCTGAGCACCCACCACCTGCGCGAGATCGCCACCTACGCGCACACGGTCGGCATTCTGACCGGCGGGCGGCTGGTGGACACGGTGGATCTGCGTGCCCGGCAGGCTGCCTACCGCTTCCGGGTGGACGATCCGGTCGGCGCGGCGGGGCGGCTGGAACGGCTGCCCTTCGTGCAGCGGGTCAGCACCCGCACGCCGTACGCCGTCGCCCACCTGAGCAGTGACGCCCACGTCCCCGACGCGCTGGCCCAGCTCAGTGCCGGGGGCTTCCGCGTCTACGAGGCCAGCCCCGACCACTTCGACCTGTACGAGTACTACCGCGAGCGCGTGGAGCAAGCCTGATGCGAGTCAAGATGATGAAGGCATTCCCCCTTCTTTCCCGTTCCCGGGTGGCCGCGTGCTGACCCTGGTCCTGCTGGAGCTGCGCAAGCTGCTGGGCATGCGCAGCGCCCGCCTCGCGCTGCTGGTGTGCCTGCTGCTGCCGCTGCTGTGGCTGGTCGCGCCGCGCCTGAGCGCGCTGCTGAACGTGGCCCTGACGAGTGGCTGGCAACTCCCCGCCGTCAGCCTGGGCGTGCTGGTACAGTTCCTGCTGCCCCTCTTCATCGCCGTGACCTGCGCGGAGATGATCGGGGCGGAGGTCAGCCAGGGCACGCTCGCACCGCTGCTGCTGCGCCCGGTGGACCGCACCCGCGTGATCGTCGGCAAACTGATCGTGGCGCTGCTGTACCCGGCCCTCCTGATCGCTGTGCTGGTCGCCGGGTCGCTGCTGGCGGGCCTGGGCCTCGGCCTGGGAAGCTTCACGGGCGGCACCGGCCTGGGACCGGGCTACTTCGTGGGCGTGGGGCCACTGAGCAGCGGGGAGGCACTGATGCAGGTGCTGCGGGGCAGCGTTCTGGCCGCCGTGATGCTGATGCCGGTCGCCGCGCTCTCGCTGCTGTTCGGCGTGCTGTACCTCAACACCGCCGCCGCGGCCCTCGCCACCCTCGCGGCCCTGAACCTGCTGCGGCTGCTGGTGGTGTTCCCGGAAAACGTCCAGCGCCTGCTGCTGACCAGCCACTTCGACTTGTACGCCCGCCAGGGCAACGTCCTCCAGCCCCTCGTGCTGCTGCTGATCTACACGGTGGGCTTCGGACTGATGGCGGTCTATGCCTTCGACCGGCGGGACGTGTAGGCAGGGGAAGAGGCCCGGCAAAGGCCGTCCCCTTCCCCACGGTGCCCCGGCGCCCTATCCGCCGATGCTCTTGACCGTGTACTGCGCCCGGCGTGACCCCAGGTCCACCTCGAAGGACTCGCCCACGCGCCGCCCCAGCAGCGCCTTGCCGACGGGACTGTCCTCGCTGACCTGAGTCTCGCCTTCCGCGAGGGCGTCCACCTCGACGGCGCTGACGAGCTGAACCCGCAGTTCCCGGTCATGCCCGGTGTCCTGGAGGACCACGACGGACCCCAGGCTGACTTCCGCGCTGCCGCCCCGGGGTTCCTCCACGATCACGGCGCGGGCCAGCACGTCCTCCAGTTCCAGGATGCGCGCGTCCATGCCCGGCAGGTCGAACTGGGCGGCCTGGAGGTTGCGATCTTCGAGGTCGAGGGCGTCGTCCAGCGTGACCGACAGGCTCCTGAGGGCGTCCTCGCGGCGCTGGCGTTCCTTCTGGAGCGTCTCCTCCAGGCGCTGGTGACCTTCTGCCGTCATCTGAAGTTCTTCTGCCATCTGCCACTCCTCCCGTGGGGACCTGCACCCCCACCTGCCTCCCCATGATAGGCGGCCCCGGGGGCGCGGCCAGAGCCGGAACCTTCGGCCAGCCGTCACGACTTGCCCAAGATTTCTTTATCCAGCCGCCAGGACGAACCTCGCGCCGCACTCTAAGTTGGGGTGGGTTACCGGGGCCGGAAAGAGGCAGGTGGCTCAGGAGGAACACCATGACGCACAGAAAAGACCCCGCCGGCGGCGCGGGCCGGAACGGCGGCACCACGCCGGACGAGACCAGGCCAGACACGCAGACCACCCGCGATGACGGTCCGCTGACGCAGGATTACTCGCTGCCGGAGGACAACGACCCGGCCAACCAGGACGACCAGGCCAACGCCGCCGCCGTCCACGCCGCCCGCGACGAGGAGCACGACGACCTCCAGGTCAGCGGCGACGTGACCGGGGGCCGCCCCCGGACGGGGAGTGACGCGCTGGCGGGGGCCGGGGTCGTCTTCGACGACGGCATCGAGCCTTCCCTGCGGACCGAGATGCTGGACAACGCCGCCGCTTACATGGACGACACGCCGCCCGCCCGCGTGAACGACGAGCCGGGCTTCGACGACGGCGTTCCCAACAGCTTCTCGGACTTCAGTGTGATCACGCCCGAGAATCCCGGCGGGACCACCCGCCTGGCCGACCCCAGCAATGACGCGGGCGGGGAGGTCAAAGGCCCCCGGATAGGCGGCTCGGGCGGCATCGACGGCGGCCCCCCCCGGACCACGCCCCTGCCCGGCACCGACGAGGAGTAGCCCCTGTGGCCCAGGAAGAAAGCCCCGGACTGATCCTCCGGGGCTTCTTCCTGTTTTCGCGGCGGCTCTACTTGTTCTGCGACAGGCGGTCCAGCACCAGGCGGCTGACGCTCTTCAAGGTCTCGAACACGCCGCCCCCCGTGTGGGCGGTCGCCTCGAAGAGGGTCAGTTCCTTTTTGGGGTCGATCACGGCGCGGATCATCTCGGTGGGGAGTGCCCCCTCGATGTCGCGCTTGTTGACCTGGAGCACGATGGGCACGTCCCGCACGTCGATGCCGTGTTCGGCGAGGTTCTCGCGCAGGTTGCGCATGCTCTCGGCGTTGGCGCGCAGGCGGTTGGGGGCGCTGTCGGCCACGAAGACGATGCCGTCCACGCCGCGCAGGATCAGTTTACGGCTGGCGTTGTAGAACACCTGGCCCGGCACGGTGTACAGGTGAAAGCGGGTCTTGAAGCCCTGCACGGTGCCGAGGTCCAGCGGCAGGAAGTCGAAGAACAGGGTGCGCTCGTCCTCGGTCGCCAGGCTGACCATCTCGCCGCGCAGGTGGCCGGGCACCTTGGAAAAGACGTGCTTGAGGTTGGTGGTCTTGCCGGACATGCCGGGGCCGTAGTAGACGATTTTGCAGTTGATCTCGCGTGCGGCGAAGTTGATGGTGCTCATGGGTTCCCTCCTTCGGTCGGCCCTCAGCCGAGCAGGTCGTCGAGCAGGGCGCTGGCACCCTTGGAAAAGTCCTCACTGAACTGCACGGGCGGCGCGTCCTGAAGCTCGGCCAGAATCGCCGCGACCTGCGTGATGGTCTTCTTGGTGTGCACCTTGACGCGCCCCAGCGGCACGGAAACGTCGAAAATCAGGGTGAGCAGCGCCTGGTCACCGACCGACTCCACGTACAGGGTGCCCTGCTCGCCCTGGTGAATCTGCTCGCTGAAGGTGCGCTCGCCCAGCATGTTCGCCAGCGCGGCGGTCGCAGCGGCGTTGCTGGCGACCAGCGTGGCGACGCTGTCGAGCGCGGGCGGGCGCGGCGCCCAGAGGGCTTCTTTGTGGGACAGCACGAAACCCTTGCGGTCCACCAGCAGGCAGTAGCGCACGCCGGTCGCGCCCAGGAGTTCTTCCAGATGGCGGTCCACACGCTCGAAGGCGTCACCGTACAGGGCGAGAGAAGGTTCAATCATGTCCCCGGAAGTATAGGAGCGGTGTTCACACGGCAATCTGACAACGGGGGGAGCGCCGCGCGGCCCTCACCCGCCGCGCGGCGGAGGCGGGGTAGACTCCCGCCCGTGAACCCCGGACGGCTGGGATGGACGATGGTGCTGGCGCTGCTCGCGGGAGCGGGCGCGCGTCCGGTGGCGGTGGGCGGCGCCGTGCAGGCGGCGGCGGTGGAGTCGCGGATGCTGGGCGGCTCGGAGGCGCTGGCCGTGTGGACGCTGCCCCGGCTGGGCGTGGCGGTGCGCAACGACCCGCAGGACGTGCGGCTGCTGTACGGCGCGCGGGAACTGCGCTTCTCGCCGCAGCGGGGCTGGCGGGCAGTGGGCTTCACGCTGCCGGCAGGCGCACGGTTGGGCAGCCCGGAACTGGCTGGGGGCAGTCTGTACGTGCCGCTTGCGGCGGTGCGCGCACTGGGGGTGCGGGTGATCGCGGACGCGCCGGACCTGCTGGATTTCGCCGCCCCGGCGACCGTCCCGGCCGTGACCCTGCCGCCCTCGCCCGGCATGGACACCGCTGCCGTGCCCACCCCACCTCCGCCCACCCCGGCGCCCCCCAGGCCGGTGACGCCTCCCGCCGCCTCCCCTCCTCCGGCCCCGGTCGTGGCCCCGGCGGCGCACCTGGACACCGTGCACCTGGATACCGTGCGGGTCAGCCGCACGCTGTACCGCAGCGTGGAGGTGCAGCGGGTGGTGCTGGAACTCAGCGGGACCGTGCCGCAGCAGGTCGTGCGGGAAAGCGCCGGCCTGAGCGTGGTTCTGCCGGGCGTGAGCGCGACCCCCTCCAGCCAGACCCTGACCAGCGGGGACACCCTCAGCATCGAGCCGGGCGTGCCGGGCACGGCGGCGCAGACGACCGTGCGCCTGAAGACGGGCGGCGGCACCAGCGAGATCTTCACGCTGGAGGACCCTTACCGGGTGGTGATCGACACGACCACGCAGCTGGACCGTAATGTGCCGCCGCCCATCAACCCCGACGGTCTGCCCGACGGCGTGACCTACCGCGCCCGGGGAGGGCTGCACCTGCTGAGCTTCGATCCCTCGCGCTTCCAGCCGCGTGTGGTGTCGGCCCCGCTGGGCGCGTCACGGGACGTGGCGAGTCTGGTGCGGGGCGTGGGCGGCGTGGCGGGCGTGAACGGGGGGTACTTCGACCCGGCCAGCAGCCTGCCGGTGGACCTGGTGGCGGTCGGCGGCCTGATGACGGCCCCCAGCCTGGAAAAACGCGCCACCATCGGTTTCACGGGGCAGGGCGGCACCCTCTTCGGCTACCCCCGGCCCCGCTACGTGCTGAGCGGGCCGTTTGGCAGCGTCACCGTCAACACGGTGGGCGCGAAGGTGCGCCCCGACCTCCTGACCGCCTTCGTGGGCGACGGGCGGACAGCGGTGGGAGCGGACGGCCTGACCACGCTGTCCCTGCTGCCCGGCGCGTCGGCGGTGGGCCGCGCCGTCACCGGCCGCACCGTGCCGCCCGCCGGGACGCTGGCCCTCACCTTCGACCCGGCCCGCTTTCCGCAGTTGCCGCGCGCCGCCGGACAGCCCCTGACCGCCGCACTGAACTGGCAGGCGCAGGACGCCCCCTGGGAAACGGCCCAGGACGCCCTGAGCGCCGGGCCGCTGCTGGTGCAAGGCGGCCAGGTGGTCCTGAATCCGGCGCGCGAGGCCTTCAACACGGCCACGAACATCTGGCGGCCCACCCGGCAGGTCGCCTTCGGGGTGCTGGGGGGCCAGCCCACCATCGCCTATCTGGAATACGGCTCGCCGGAAACCTTCGCCGCCGCGCTCGCCGCCGCCGGGGTGCGCGACGCCGTGCGGCTGGACAGCGGCAGCAGCGCCACCGCCTACGTCACGGGCGGCTACGCGAACCTGGGCGGGTACCTCAACACCGTCTGGAGCCGCCCGGTGCCGAACGCCATCGTGTTCGTGCCGAAGGGACAGAACGCCCGGAAGTGAGGTCGCGGGGCCGCCTCCCCGGCCGACCTCAGCCCGTTACCTTCAACCGCTCCATCAGGCGCACGAACGCCTGCGCCGTCACCTGCACGTCGCCCAGCGAGCGGTGCCGCGCCCCCGGCGCGAAGGTGAGGTCGAGGCGCTGGGCCAGCACGTCGAGGTTATGCGCGCGCTCGCGGGGAAAGGCGCGGCGGGAAAGCTGCACGGTGCAGTATTCGGTCGGGGGCGACCAGACCAGGCCGTGACGCCGGGCGGCGGCGCGCATGAAGCCGCCGTCGAAGCCGACGTTGTGGGCCACTACCGCCGCGTCCCCCACGAAGTCCAGAAACTCGGGCAGCACCTGCGAAAGGTCGGGCGCGCTGCGCACCATCGCGTCGCTGATGCCGTGGACGCGCTGGGCGTGCCAGGGAATCCGCAGCAGTTCACCCGCCGGGTTCACGGGCCGCACCAGCGTCTCGAACTGTTCGGACTCCACCACCTGCCCGTCCCGGACGCGCAGCGCGCCGATTTCCACGATGGCGTCCCGCTCCGGCGAGAGGCCGGTGGTTTCCAGGTCGAACACGACGACGTTCACGCCCCTCAGGGTAGCGCGTCGGGCGAGGGGGAGGAGAAGCCGTCCCCCCGTGCGGCTCCCCTCCCGGTCAGTCTGCGCGGCGGGGCGTCTGCCGCACCTGCGCGGCGAGGGTCCTCAGAACGCCGGCCAGTTGTTCACGGATGGCCGGATCGGCAATCAGGCCATCCGGGCCGACGCTCGGGCGCACCACGGGAAGCCGCACACACGCCGCCTCGACGATGTTCACGCCCGTGTAACCGAGCACCTTCCGCAGCGAGGCATGGGCATCTGCGGCACCGGTCGGGGAATGAAGCCCTGAGGCGTTGATCCAGGCGGCGGGCATCCCGTAGGTTTCCCCGCCCCCCACGGTCCAGTCCAGCAGGTTCTTGAACGCCCCCGGAAGCGCCCCCGCATACTCCGGCGTCGAGAACAGAAGCGCGTCTGCCCGCTGAAGGGCGGCCCGCAAAGCCGCGACGGCAGGATGGAGGGGGGCGTGATCGTCGTCCGGGTTGAAGTGGGGTAGCCCGCCCAGTCCGGTATAGAGCACGGCCTCCACCCCCTGCGGCGCTCCGGCCTGCGCAGTTTGCAGCAGCGCGGTATTCGTCGAGCCAGCCCGCAGACTTCCCGAGATCATCAAAAGGCTTACCGTGCCCGTCACCTTGTCCAGCCTCCCGCGCACCCTAGCGCCCGCACGCCATTAAGGCCGCGACCGCTTCTTCCTTGCCTTTGGCCTCCACCTCGATCCAGGGGACATCGGCATAGGCGCCCGGCAACTGGGTGATGAGCTGGCTGTGGCGGCGGTCCTGCGGCCCCTCCAGACCGTTGGAGAGGTGGACCACCTGCCACTCGGGGGGCTGCCAGGTGCGGCGAGCGGCCAGGACCCATTCCCGCACACTGGGGTCTTCCTGATCCGCCAACTTCTCGCGGACGACGTGGTGGTGCGCGTCGAACACCAGCGGCGTGCCAGTGGCCTCGCAGACGGGCAACAGGTCGGCGGGGCCGTAGGCACGCTCGTCGTTTTCCAGGCCCAGCCTCTGGCGGGCGGCATCCGGCAGGTCGGGAATCAGGGCGGCGAGTTCGGCGGCGCGGCCTCCCTTGCCGCCGTGCAGCAGCAGCAGATTCCAGGGTGTCCGTTCAAAGCCGAAGCGGTCGAGCGTGTCGGCGTGCGCGCCGAGTGCGCGGACACTGGAGCGGCGCACCTCTGGGCGCTCACTGTTCAGCACGATGAACTGCTCGGGGTGCATCAACACGCGAATCCCGGCGTCGCGGAACGCCTGCCCGGCGGCCCACATCTGCGGAGCGAGGCTGTCCAGCACGGCCCGCCCCGTGTCGTCCCCTTCCAGATCGAACATCGGAAAGAGGCTGGAACTCAGGCGATAAAGCCGGATGCCGCGCGCGGCGCAGAAGGCGGCGGCTCCCCCGACGCGGGCGATGTTGTCGGCGTAGAGGTCGAGCAGCTTCGCTTCCCGCCCGGAGGGAGACAGCGCCCGGTAGCGGGTCAGCGTGACGGTGCGGAAGCGGACCTCGGGGCCGACGGTCAGGCAGACCAGGCCGTAGGCAGGCGGGGTCACGCCGCCCCCAGCGCGGCCAGTGCCCGGCGGGCCAGGTCGGCGGGCGTGTCGGCGGCGGTCACGTCCAGGGTCAGCACGTCCGCCTCGTCCGGGCCGGGCGGTTCCAGCGTGGCGAACTGCGAGGGCAGCAGCGCCGCGCCCGCGTAGTGCCCGCTGCGGGCGGCCAGGCGCGCCCGCAGCACGTCTTCCGGCACGTTCAGGAACAGGAAGCGGACGCCCCCGACCCGCAGGGCGTCCCGGTAAGCGCGGCGCAGGGCCGAGCAGGCCAGCACCACGTCCGGCCGGGCCAGCAGTTCCCCACGCAACCGCGCCAGCCAGGGCGCGCGGTCGGCATCGGTCAGACCCACACCGGCGGCCATCTGCGCGCGGGCCTGGGGCGTGTGAACATCGTCCGCGTCCAGGAAGGGAGAGCCCAGCCGCCGCGCCAGCGCCTGCCCCAGCACCGTCTTGCCGCTGCCGGTCACGCCCATCATCACCAGCCTCATGCGGCCAGTCTGCCGCAGGGCCGGCGCGGGAACCGTGGGAAGGCGCGAAGTTCCCGACGTATCGTGACCCATGACCCTGCCCCACCTGCGGCTGCACAGTGCCGAGCAGACGGCCCGCCTGCTGCCCTACCCGGCCCTGGTGGACGCCCTGCGCGCCGCCTGCCTGGAGGCCGCACGCGGCGAGATCCGCAGCCCGGACCGGCTGGCCCTGCCGCTGGCGGACGGCGGGGTGATGCTGTCCATGCCTGCCGCCGCGCCGGACATCGCCTCGCACAAGCTGGTGAACGTCTGCCCGGCCAACCGCGAACGGGGGTGGCCCACCATTCAGGGTCAGGTGACGGCCTACGACGCGGCGACGGGCGCGCCCCTCTTCCTGCTGGACGGTCCCACCGTGACCGCGCGGCGCACGGCGGCGGTGAGCGTCCTGGGGATTCAGACCCTCTTGGGCACGCCTCGGAACGTGCTCCTGATCGGCACGGGGACACAGGCGGAAGCGCACGCCCAGGCCCTGGCCGCCGTCTTTCCGGAAACCCGCATAGGGGTCAAAGGCTCCCGGCGGGAAAGCGCCGCCGCTTTTTGTGAGCGCGTCGGCGGCGGCCTCTTCCCCACCCACGAGGTGCCGGAGGGTGCCGAGGTGGTGATCACGGCCACCACCAGCCGGACGCCCGTCTATGCGCTTCCGGCCCGCCCCGGTCGGCTGTTGGTGGCGGTGGGGGCCTTCACGCCGGACGCCGCCGAGATCGCCCCGGACACCGTGCGCGGCAGCCGCGTCTATGTGGACGACCCGGCGGGCGCACGGCACGAGGCGGGCGACCTGCTCCAGGCGGGCGTGGACTGGGCCGGGGTGCAGGCCCTGGCCGACGCGCTGGTCACGCCGCCGTCCGCCGGGGCAGCCCTGCTGTTCAAGACGGTGGGCTGCGCCGCCTGGGACCTCGCCGCCTGCCGGGTGGCGCGGGAGAGGCTGGGCTGAGCGCCTACCCGCCCAGCGCCGCGTGCGCTTCGAGCAGCAGCGCCTCTGTCTCGTCCCAGCCCACACAGGCGTCGGTGACGCTCACGCCCCACTGGAGCTGCGAGAGGTCGGCGGGAATGCTCTGTTTGCCGGGGCACAGGTTGCTCTCCAGCATCAGGCCCCTGATCGCCGTCTGCCCGCGCAGGCGCTGCCCCAGCACGTCGCGCCACACCAGCCCCTGCCGCGCAGGGTCCGAGCCGCTGTTGGCGTGCGAGCAGTCCACCATGACGGCGGGGGTCAGTCCGGCGGCCCGCATCAGCCCCTCGGCCTCCCCCACGAACGGTGGCGCGTAGTTCGGCCCCTGCCGCCCGCCGCGCAGGATCACGTGCCCGTCCGGGTTGCCGCGCGTGTGGACGATGCAGGCCCGCCCGTCGTCGTCCACCGTGAAAAAGGCGTGCGGGTGGCTGGCGGCCACGATGGCGTCCACCGCGAGCTTCAGGCCGCCGCCCGTGCCGTTCTTGAAGCCCATCGGGGCGCTGACCGCACTGGCCATCACCCGGTGGGTCTGGGACTCGGTGGTGCGGGCACCCAGGCAGGCCCAGGCCACTGCGTCGAACAGGTACTGCGGCGCGAAGGGGTCGAGCAGTTCGGTGGCGACCGGCAGGCCCAGTTCCGAGACGCGGATCATCAGCTCGCGGGTCCGGGCCAGACCCCGGTTCATGTCGTTCGCGCCGGTCATGTCGGGGTCGATCAGGGGACCGCGCCAGCCGACGGTGGTGCGGGGTTTGTCCACGTACACCCGCATCTGGACTTCCAGGCGGCTCTGCACCCGCGCCCGCAGCGCCGCCAACTGCCCGGCGTACTCGGCGGCCTGCCCGAAGTCGTGGATGGAGCAGGGGCCGACCACCACCAGCAGCCGGTCATCCCGGCCGTGCAGGATGTCCTGAACGGCCCGGCGACCCGCCAGCACCGTGCGCTCGGCGGCGGGCGTGAGGGGGAGGCTGGCCTTCAGTTTGCGCGGCGTGACCAGCGGCGTGAAGCCCGTGACGTTCAGGTTCTCGGTGCAGCCGGCGTGCAGGGTGGGCTGAGGTTGGGTCATGGGCAGGCGCGTCCTCTCGGGAAAGAATCGGGGAAAGAAAAGACCCGGAAGGCAACTTCTCCTCCGGGCGGTCCTGGCTGGGGTGGCAGCGTCGGCGTCAGGCCCGGCGGAACCTGAACCAATAAAAAAACGCGGCGCTGGGGAACATGGGCCGAGTGTACGCCTGGCGGGCCGGGGCGGCGGGCGGGGCCGTCTAGCCGTGCCCTCCCTTCCGTTCACGGAGGGAACCCCCGCGGCCCCCGGCCCGTACTCTGAGGGGATGAAACGCTCTCTCGCCCTGATGCTCACCACCCTCGCGCTGGGGGCGGGTGTGGCCGACGCCGCCCGCCGCAGCGGTGGGGGATTCGGTGGCAGCCGCAGTTCCGGGGGCTACAGCGCGCCCCGGTCCACCCCGCGCACGACCACGCCCCGTTATACGCCGCCCCGCAACACCTCCAGCGGCAACAGCTACACCGCGCCGCGCACCTCCACGCCTGCGCGCACGCCCAGCAGCACGCAGCGCAGCACGACCAGCACGGGGGCGACGAGTGCCGCGAACCGGGCAGCGGCGGCGCGCGTGACGCCCTCGCAGCTCAACAGCTGGAAAAGTGTGAAACTCCCGGCGGGCGTGCCGCGCAGCGCCATCACCTACAGCGCCACCAAAAACGCCCAGTACCCCTATCAACTCTCTTCGGGCCGTTACTATCCCTACCCGCAGAGCTACTACCGCAGCCACGGCATCGGCTCGGACATCCTGAAGTACGCGCTGATCTTCACGGCGGTCAGCAGCGTGGCGAACGCGCTGGACGGCCCGGACGTGATCGTGAATGGCGGAATGCCGGGAACGGTGGTGACGCAGCAGCGGGGGCCGAACCTGTGGACCTATGTGGGTGTGGCCTTCCTGGCCGCCGCCGCCGGGTGGTTCCTGCTGGGCCGCCGCCGGGGTTAGGCCCGCCTCTGCGCCCGCCGCCCTGGCCCGCACCCTGGGGCGGCGGGCGCCCTTCTGTCGGCCGGAGGGGGACGGTCCAGGTTCATCCGTGAAGACCTCACGCCCCCCTGCGGGCCGGGACGTGGTGTCATGAGGTGATGATGACGAGACGGCTGACCCACCGAACAGGACGCGGGCCATGACCCTCGCCGTGTTCCTGCCCTTCCTGCTCGCCGCGCTGGCCGCGTGGCTGGGGCCGCGCCTGGGCCGCCGCACCGGCTACGTCGCGGCGCTGGCGTTCCTGCCCGCGCTGCTGCTGGCCGTGCCGCTGGCCGGGATGCCGGGAGCTGTGCCCGCGCTGGAGGTGACGCGCTGGGTGCCCACCCTGGACCTCGCGCTGGCTTTCCGGGGCGACGGCTTCTCGCTGCTGTTCGCTGCCCTGATCGGCGTGATCGGCACGCTGGCGAGCCTGTACGCGGTGGCCTACCTGTCGGACCGGGAACGGTTCGGACGCTTCTATGCCTACCTGCTGCTGTTCGGCGGGTCCATGCTGGGGCTGGTGCTCAGCGACAACCTCGTGGCCCTGTTCGGCTTCTGGGAGATGACCAGCGTGACCAGCTTCCTGCTGATCGGGCTGTGGCACACCCGCGCGGCGGCACGCGACGGGGCGGTGAAGGCATTCCTGGTGAGCGCGCTGGGTGGACTGGGCCTGCTGGCGGCGGTCGCGCTGATCGGGATCGCCGGGGGCAGCACGTCCCTGTCGGGGCTGGACGTGGCGGCGCTGCGGGCCTCGCCCCTCTTCACGCCCGCGCTGCTGCTGACGCTGCTGGCGGCCTTCACCAAGAGCGCGCAACTGCCCTTCCACCTCTGGCTGCCGACCGCGATGGAGGCCCCCACCCCCGTTTCGGCCTTCCTGCACTCGGCCACGATGGTCAAGGCCGGTGTGGTGCTGGTCGCCAAGTTCGGGTTGCTGTTCGGCACCTCGCCGCTGTGGTCGGGGATCATCGTGCCGCTGGGGCTGGCGACGCTGGTGTGGGGCGCGTGGCTGGCGCTGCGGCAGACCGACCTCAAGGCGCTGCTGGCCTACTCCACCGTCTCGCAACTCGGCCTGCTGATGAGCCTCTACGGTCTGGCGGACGCGGAGGGCAACTTTGCCGGGACCGCGCACCTGCTGAACCACGCGGCCTTCAAGGCGGCCCTCTTTTTCGTGGTGGGCATCATCGACCATGAGACGGGCACGCGCGAGCTTCCGTTGCTGGGCGGCCTGCGGCGGGCGCTGCCGGTGACGTTCGGGGTGGCGCTGCTGGCCGCCCTCAGCATGGCGGGCCTGCCCCCCCTGGGCGGCTTCATCAGCAAGGAGCTGTTCTACGAAACCATGCTGCATCAGGGACCGCTCTTTATCGGGGTGGCGGTGGTGGGCAGTGCGCTGACCTTCGCGTACACCTTCCGGCTGCTGCGGGTGTTCCTGGGTGCGCCGCGTGCCCCGGAAGGCGCGCACCCCCACGAGGCCCCGCCCGGGCTGACGCTGCCCGCCGCGCTGCTGGCCGGGGCCGCGCTTCTCTTCGGCGTGTGGCCCGCCAGTGCCGAGGCCCTGACGCGCACGGCGCAGGCGGCGCTGAACTTCGCGGGGTACCCGGGGCACCTCAGCCTCTGGCACGGCGTCACGCCCGCGCTGCTCGCCACGGGGCTGACCTGGGCACTGGGCGCACTGCTGATCGGGCAGGCGGGGCGGGTGAATGCCCTGCAACGCCGCCTCACGCCACGCACGAACGCGAACACCGTCTATTACTCGCTGCTGGAAAGCGTGAACACCTTCGCCGCCTGGCTGATCTCCCGTACGCAGGGGCTGGCGCTGCCCGATCAGCTGCGGGTCATGCTGGCCGCCGCCGCCGTCATCGCGGGCTACGCGGTGCTGCGCGCGCCGCAGGTGTTTCATCCCTTCGGGGCGCTGCCGCTGAGCGTGCTGCCCATCGCGGCGCTGCTGGTGGCGGGGGCGGTGGGCGTGCTGCTGGCCCGCAACCGGCTGACGGCGGTCGTGGTGACGGGCCTGACGGGCTTCGGCAGCGCCGCCGCGTTCCTGGCCCTGCGCGCGCCCGACCTCGCCCTCACGCAGCTGCTGGTGGAGGCGGTGACAGTGATCCTGTTCCTGCTCGCCTTCCGGTATCTGCCGGGGGGTCGGGACCTGGCGCGCTCCCGCTGGCGCTACCGGGTGGACGTGCTGCTGGCCGCGCTGGCGGGCGTCGGCGCGACGCTGCTGGTGCTGTCCAGCGTGCGCTTTCTGGCGCCGCCCATCTCGCCCTATTACCTGGCGAACAGTTACAGCGGGGGCGGCGGCAAGAACGTGGTGAATGTGCTGCTGGTGGACTTCCGGGGCTTCGACACGCTGGGCGAGGTCACGGTGGTCGGCATGGTCGCGCTGGCGGTACTGGCCCTGGTCCGCCTGGGCAAACGGGGCCGCACGGCCACTGCGCCGGACGCCCTCCCCCCCGAAGGTCTGCCGCCCGAGAACCTGACGCCCACCCCACCCCCACCCAAGGAGCGTGCATGACTCCCCGACGCAAGAAACCCGCTCCGGTCCCGGTGAACGGGAGCAGTCCCACCACCGCGCCCCTGACGGACGACCCGATTCTGCGGAGCGTGAGCCGCGCGGTCTTCGCGCTGATCCTGCTGTTCGCCTTCCTGCTGCTGTGGCGCGGGCACAACGCCCCCGGCGGCGGCTTCATCGCGGGCCTGATGACGGTCGGCGCGCTGATCCTGCACCGCATCGCCACCGGCACGAGCGCCCTGCGGGTGGACCCCCTGCGGCTGGTGCCCTGGGGCCTGGCCCTGGCCTTTCTGACTGGCCTGGTGCCGTACCTGCTGGGGAGGCCCTTTCTCAAGAGCGCCTACGGCTACATCACCACGCCCCTGACCGGCGAGTTCGAGTGGGCCAGCGCCCTGCTGTTTGACTTCGGCGTGTATCTGGTGGTGGTCGGGGGCGGCCTCGCCATCGCCTACGCGCTGACCGACGTGGACCCGCAGGAACGGGTGGAGGGGGACGAATGAAGTCGCCGCCGGTTCCCCTCCCGGAGGTGCGCTGATGGAGGCCCTCTTTGCCCTCCTGATCGGCCTGCTGGTGGCGGCGGGGGTCTTTTTGCTGCTGTCACGCAAGATCGTGCGGGTGGTGCTGGGCCTGACCTTTATCGGCTACGCGGGCAATCTGGCGATTCTGACGGTGGCGGGGCTGCGGGAACTGGCGCCGCCGCTGCTGACGGTGCCGGGGCCGTACATGGACCCGCTGCCGCAGGCGCTGATCCTGACCGCCATCGTGATCGGCTTCGCGACGACCGCGCTGCTGCTGACCGTCGCGCTGCGGGCCTATCAGGTGTCGGGACACGACAACGTGGCGGCCTTCGGGGACAGCCTGGCCCGTGACCCTTACGCCGGGGAAGGCCGCTCCGCCGACCCCGAACACCAGGGGCCGGACCTGCCCGACCTGATCCACTCAGACCCGGAAGAGCCGGGGCCGGATCACCCCGAGACAGAAGACCTCAGCCCGAGCGACCGGACGGCGGGCGCGGGAGGTCAGCCGTGAGCGGCCTCTCCTGGCTCCCCCTCGCGCCGTTCGTGACCTCGCTGGGGTTCGGCTTGCTGCTGCTGTGGCCCGCGCGGCGGGAGGTGCGGGTGGCGCTGTCGCTGGTGGGCACACTCGCCACGCTGGCCTTTGCCGTGGGCCTGCTGCTGGCGACGGCGGACGGGACCGTGCTGGTCAGTGCGCTGGGCGGCTGGCGTGCCCCCTTCGGCATCGTGCTGACCGCCGACCGTCTGGCTGCCTGGATGAGTCTGCTGGCGGCGGTGAGCGCGCTGCTAACCGTGTGGCAGGCCGCCGCTGACCCCGACCCGGTGCGCGAGAAGTATCACCTCTTCGCGCTGCTGCAATTCCTGTTCGCGGGCGTGCAGCTGTCGTTCCTGACCGGGGACCTCTTCAACCTGTTCGTGGCCTTCGAAGTCATGCTGGTCGCCTCCTACGCCCTGACCGTGCTGGGGTCCACCCGTGAGCAACTGCGCGAGGGCTTCCGCTACATCGTGATGAATCTGGCCGCCTCGTCGCTGCTGGTGGTGGCCTGCGGGCTGGCCTACGGGGTGCTGGGGACGCTGAACTTCGCGCACCTCGCGCAGCGGGCGGCGGAACTCGGGCCGAACGCCACCGTGACCAGTGTGGGCGTGCTGCTGCTGATCGTGTTCGCGGCCAAAGGCGCCCTGTTCCCGCTGGGCTTCTGGCTGCCGGGCACCTACCCGGCGCTGCCGCCCGCCGTGGGCACCTTCTTCGCGGCGGTGCTGACCAAGGTCGGCGTGTATGCGCTCCTGCGGGTCTTCACGACCGTCTTTACGCAGGAGCCGGGCGTGACGAACACGCTGTTGCTGGGGCTGGGCAGCGTCACCATGCTGTACGGCGCGTTCGGGATGGCCTCGCAGCGCGAGTGGCGGCGCATCCTGTCCTTTACGGTGGTCAGCAGTGTGGGCTACCTCGCCTTCGGGCTGGGGATCGGGACGCCGGAAGCGGTGCGGGCCAGCGTGGCGTATCTGGCCGTGAGTGTGCTGGTCACCACCGCCCTCTTTGCCATCGCCACCGTCGCGGAGCGGGCGACCGGGACGCGGCTGGTGCGGGCGCGCGGGATGCTGGAGTTCCTGCCGCTGCTGGCGGCCTGCTTCCTGCTGTGTGCGCTGACGGTGGCGGGGCTGCCGCCTTCCGGGGGCTTCGTCGCCAAATACGCGCTGGTGCGCGCGGGGTTGAGCCAGGGGTCGCCGCTCGCGCTGCTGGCGGTGGGCAGCGCGCTCCTGAGCAGCCTGATCACGCTGTACGCGATGCTGAACGTATGGCGCGGCTTTTTCTGGGGCAAGCACCCCACCTGGCTGCCGGTGTACCGCGTGCCGCGCCCGCTGCACGCCGCCGCCTACACCGCCTCGGCGCTGGTGGCGGGCCTGACCCTCTTCGCGGGGCCGATCTTCGCGCAGGCGGACGCGACCGCCGCCGAACTGTCCACCCCCCAGCGGTACATCCGGGGCGTGCTGGGGGATGAGCCGGTCGTGATTCCACCCGCGCCCGGCGGCCAGCCGGAGGCGCACCCGTGAACGGCCTGACGCTCAATCTGCTGCTGGCGGTCGTGTGGATGCTGCTGGCGGGCGAGGTCAGCGCGCGGGAACTGCTCATCGGGTTCCTGCTGGGGTTCGGCGTGCTGACGCTGTTTCCGCGTGCGCTGGGAACCGGGGGGTATGTCCGGCGCAGCCTCGCCACCCTCGGGTTCGTGGGCTTCTTCCTGCGCGAACTCACCGTGGCGAACGTGCAGGTCGCGCTGTTTGCCCTGCGCCCGCACCCGCCGCTCAATCCCATGCTGGTGGCCGTGCCGCTGCGGCTGCGCGGGGACAGCGCGCAGACCCTGCTGGTCGTTCTGGTCAACCTGTCGCCCGGCACGGTGGCCCTGGGCTTCAGCCCCGACCGCCGCACCCTGTACGCCCACGCCATCGGCACCCCCGACGCGCAGGCCGCCCGCGCCAGCATCATCCGGATAGAAGATCATCTGCTGCGCTGCATGGCTCCCCATCCCCCACGCCCGGAGGTTTCCCCGTGATTATCAACCTGGCGCTCGGCATCGTGACCCTCTCGGTCCTGCTCGTGACCGTGCGCGTGCTGCGCGGTCCCTCCTGGGGCGACCGCATCATGGCCTTCGACTTTCTCAGCGTGAATCTGGTGGTGCTGTTCGCCCTGATCGCCGTGAAGACCCGGTTGATCGTGGTCCTGGACGCCGCGCTGGTCCTCAGCCTGCTGGGCTTCCTGTCCACGGTGGCGCTGACGCGGTATCTGCTGCTGGGCCGGGTGATGAAGTGAAGCGGTTCCCGGTCAGCCTGCGGCCCACTCCGGCACCGGGGGGCACCCCATGAGCGACTTTTCTCCCCTGCGTGACATCCCCATCCTGATCGGGGCGTTCTTCGTGCTGACGGCGGCCATCGGCCTGGTGCGCTTTCCCGACCTCTACACGCGGCTACACGCCAGCAGCAAGCTGGTGACGCTCGGCTCGGCGGGTATTTTTCTGGGGGCGGCGCTGGAGCTGACCGACGCGGCGGCCTTCACGCGGCTGGCCGCCGTGCTGCTGTTTCACTTCCTGACCACGCCGCTGACCGCCTACCTGATCGCCCAGGCCGCCTACCTGCGGGGCCTGCCGCCTCTGCTGGGCGGGGGCGGGCGGCGCGGCATCGACGAATGGGGCGCGCTCGGCCAGGCCGAACAGGTGGCCCAGGCCGACCGGGACGCGCAGCGGGCGATGACGGCGGAGGGCGAGTAGCGCCGCTATTCCCCGCCGATCTGCCGCAGCTTCTCCACCCGCCCCGCCAGTTCGCCCAGGCCCAGGCCACGCAGGGCCTTCGCACTGCGCTGCACCCCCGCCCCATCCACGCGGTTCTCGTTCCAGCCCGCGATCAGCATCGCGCAGCCTTGCAGGGCGTCACTCACGCTCTCCTTGTGGAACATCGCCGCGAGGTTGCCCGGCTGTTCGGGCCGGGTCTGCTGCACCTGTGCCTGCACGTCCAGCACCACCTGCATGAACACCTGATCAAGTCGCGCGCGGTCGTCTGGGGAAATGTTCCTGTCCTGGGGGGCCTGGTCCTGGGGCATGGGGGCAGTCTAGCGGGCAGGTCGCCAGGACCAGGGGCAGGGCTTTTCCTCTGCCCTGCCCCCGGTCTGCCCACGCTCAGCGGTTCAGGAACGGCAACACGATCAGCGCTGTCAGAAAGCCCCCGACCACCCAGTACAGCACCGCCGACAGCACCAGCGTCACGGCACCACTCACGCTGTCACGCAGGTTCATGCTCGACTGCACGGCCAGATACCCGAAAAAGATCATCAGGGCGGCGATCACGATGCCGACCAGCCACCCCAGGACGGGGATGATACCCAGCAGCGTGCCCAGGATGCTCAGCGGCACGAAGAACAGCGCGAAGGTATACGCGACTTCCGGGAAGGTGCCCGTCCCCCGGAACAGCGTGCGGCCGATCAGGTACACCGCGCCGGTGAACACGGCGAACTGGACAGGAATCAGGATCAGGCGCGTGATGAACTGCCCGATCACCGTCACCTCGCGGTGGAAGGGCGCGAACAGCGCGGCGATCACGGCGGACACTACTGCGGCCAGCAGCACGTATGTCAAGGCCTGCCTGGTCCCCCCGCGCCGCTCGAACAGCTCGAAGGTCGCGGGACTGGGCCGCGTCAGGACTGCCATGCTCTGGCCGAACATGTCCGAGAGGCTGGCCTGGAGGCGAGTGGGGGTGGTCATGCTCCAGGGTACGGTCCAGGCTGCCCAGGCGTTCCGCACCACCATTTGACATGAAGGGAGCATAAAGCGCGGAGCCTCCCCGCCCGCACGGGTTGGGTCGTCCTACCCGCTTGCTCCGATTCCCAGAACATCTGGCCACCGCACTGGATGTGCTCCGGTGGCCGGAGGCTCAGGGGCGGTCCCTCTGCTGCGCAGCTTTGCAAGTCGCCCTGCTGGCCGCAGGAACCGCAGGCTGACCCGCTCATAGTCCATCGCCGCCCGCCGGGAGGTTCTTCTTCCCACTTTCTGGGCAGAACGGCCCGGGCAGAACGGACGGTCGGTCAGAACGGACTCGCTTCAGCCAGCCTGCCCTCCCCCTGAGGACGCCTGCCCGCTGCCCCGCTTCGCTCGCCCCTTGTCCGCGACCCACCTCGTCATAAGGCGGGCGCAGAACGATTGCCGCCGCCTGCCCGTGAGACAATCGGCCCCATGACGGACCAGCCTTTCCCTGCCCAGGGCGCCAACGAAGCCCAGACCTATTCGGGCTTCGTCGCCATCGTCGGCAAGCCGAATGTCGGCAAAAGCACCCTGTTGAACGCCTTCCTGAATACCAAGGTCGCGCCGACCAGCCCGCGCCCGCAGACCACCCGCCGGGGGGTGCGCGGCATCTTCAGCACCGACACGCAGCAGATCGTCTTCGTGGACACGCCGGGCCTGCACAAGCCCAAGGACGCCCTGGGCAAGTACATGAATCAGGAAGTTCACAGCGCCCTGGCCGATGTCGACGCGATTCTCTGGGTGGTGGACCTGCGCCACCCGCCCACCGACGAGGATCAGCTGGTGGCCCGGCAGGTGCGCGACCTGCCCAAGCCCCTCTTCCTGATCGGCAACAAGACCGACGCCGCCAAGTACCCCGACGAGGCGATGAAGCTCTACCGCGCGCTGCTGGAGGGCCGCGCGGGCGAGACCAGTGAGGTGATGCTCAGCGCGCAGAACAACCCGGCGGCGGTCGCCACGCTGCGCGAGCAGGTGCTGGAGGCGCTGCCCGAAAACCCCTTCTTCTACCCGCGCGGAGCGGCCAGCGACCAGAGCCGCGAGATGTGGGCCGCCGAGATCATCCGCGAGGAAGCGATGAAGAAGCTGCGCGACGAGCTGCCTTATGCCGTCGCCACCCGCGTCAACCGCTGGACCGAGCGTGAGGACGGCCTCCAGCGCATCGAGGGCGAGATCATCGTGGAGAAGAACGCCCACAAGGGCATGGTGATCGGCGCGGGCGGCAAGCAGCTGCGCGAGATCGGCCAGGCCGCCCGCAAGCAGCTCGAAGTCTTCCTGAACCACAAGGTGTTTCTGGGCCTGGAGGTCATCGTGATCCCCGGCTGGCGCGAGGACGAGGAAGCGCTGCGCGAACTGGGCTACGAGTAAAGTCCCAACAAACCCTTAAAACCCCCGCCCGCCTGCTCATCCCCTCCAGAATTGTGAGGGAGGATGCTCTGCTGGAAGGGGGTTCTTTATGGCTGAAGGTGAGCAGACCTCCTCCAAGGTCTTTCTTGGGGGAGTCGTTTTAACAACTGTGGTGGGGCTGGGACTGCTGGCCCTGATCTTTTCCGCCGTCGCCCCCAAGGGCGAGGAGGCCAGCGCACCTGCGGCCTCCCCGGCCCAGACAGCTCCCGCTCAGACGGCGGCGGGCACGGGCAGCGGTCCTTCCGCGGCGCAGCCTTCCGGCGGACAGGCCAGCGGCTCCGCAGGCGCACCGGAAGCGGCGGGTACCGCATCTGCCGGAGCCTCGGCGGGCGGGACCGGGGCGAACGCGGGGAATGGTGCGTCGGGCACGGACGGGTCACCCGCAACCGGGACCGGGACGGCCGGGGGCACCTCCAGCGGCGCCGCCGGCACGGCTTCGGAAGACCAGGCCGGGGGCACCACCCAGGCCGCCGCGTCCGAGGAAAAGCAGCAGCTCCAGTTCACCTCCTTCACGGGGAAGAACGGGGCGGAACTGTATACCCAGGCCTGCCAGAGCTGCCACATGCCGGAGGGCCGGGGCGCTCAGGGCGCGGGCCGTTACCCGGCGCTGGCGAACAACCCGCGCACCGCCAGCACGCCCTACGTGGTCACGATGATCCTGAACGGCAACGGCGGCATGCCGGGCTTCGGCCACTACCTGAGTGACGCGCAGATCGCCGAGATCGTCAACTACGTGCGTGACGACCTGAACAAGCAGACGGATCAGGTGGCGCCCGCCGACGTGCAGAAGCTGCGGCCCCAGAATCCCGACTACATGATCTTCGGCGAGAGTGCCGGGTAAGCGAGAGGAGCCGGAGATGAGCGAGATCAACCGCAGAAGCTTTCTGGAAATGGTGGGGCTGGTCGGCGGCGGCGCGGCGCTGTATCAGGTGATGACGAGTATGGGGATGGCCCAGGCCTCCGCGCCCAAACCGCTGAAGCTCGAAGGCAGCGGCCAGGGCAAGACGGTCCTGATCCTGGGGGCCGGGCTGGCGGGCATGGCGAGCGCCCACGAACTGCGCAAGGCGGGCTACGACGTTCAGATTCTGGAGTACAACGCCCGCGCGGGCGGACGCTGCTGGACCCTGCGCGGCGGCGACGAGTACACCGAGCTGGGCGGCTTCAAACAGCGCTGCGAGTTCGCTCCGGGGCTGTACATCAACCCCGGCCCCTGGCGCATTCCCTACCACCACTACGCCTACATGAACTACGCGCGCGAGTTCGGCATCAAGCTCGAAGTTTTCCCGCAGGTGAACTACAACGCCTACATTCACCGCAAGTCGGGCACCAAGGTCCGGTTGCGCGAGCCGATGGCGGACATGCAGGGCCACGTCTCGGAACTGCTCGCCAAGGCCGCCGCCGGAGGGAATGCCCTGGGCAGCGAGGTCAGTGCGCAGGACCGCGAGCGCCTGCTCGAAGCCCTGCGCGGCTGGGGCTTTCTGGACAAGGACTACCGCTACAGCAAGAGCCTGGCGACCAGCGCCGTGCGCGGCTACGAGGAAGACCCCGGCGCGCGGCTGCAACCCGGCGTCCCGTCCACGCCGATCAACCTCCAGACGATCCTGTCCGAACGGCTGTGGGCCGACCTGACGACCGGAATGCTGTACGAGTTCCAGAGCACGATCTTCGAACCGGTGGGCGGCATGGACGCGATGGCCCGCGCCTTCGAGTCGCGCGTGAAGCCAATGATCACCTACCGCGCCCGCGTCACCGAACTCAGCCAGAACGCGGACGGCGTGACCGCCGTGTACGAGGACCTGGCGGGCGGCGGCACCAAGACCGTGAAGGCCGACTACTGTATCTGCACCATTCCGCTCTCGATTCTCAGCCAGGTCAAGCTGAACGTGGGCCAGGAGCTGGAACAGGCCATCAACAAGGTGCCCTACGCGCCCTCCTTCAAGGCCGGCGTGCAGTACAAGCGGCGTTTCTGGGAGCAGGACGACACGATCTTCGGCGGCATCAGCTACACCGACCTCCCCATCCAGACCATCTCGTACCCGGCCAACAACTACCTCTCGAACGGCAAGGGCGTGGTGCTGGGGGCGTACATGTTCGGCCCCGACGCCGTGCGCTTCAGCGGCATGGACCCCAAGGCCCGCTTGCAGGAGGTGGTGCGCCAGAATGCCCAGATCCATCCGCAGGCGGAAAAGGAGTTCGACAACGGCATCAGCGTGGGCTGGCACCGCGTGCCCTGGACGCTGGGCTGCTACGGCCTCTACACCGAGGAGACGCGCAAGACCGACTACCCGGTGCTGTGTGCCCGCCATAACCGCCTGATGCTGGCGGGCGAACACACCTCCTACTGGAACGGCTGGCAGGAGGGCGCCTTGCTGGCCGCCATCACCGCCGTCGAGGAGATGCACAAGTTCGCCATGCAGAGTTGAGGTGATGCAGGAAGCCGCCCCGGCAGGTGCGTGGGGCGGCTTTCTTTATGCCTTCGCGGTTCAGGTGCGGGGCGCAGTGCCCTCCCACTGGGCATACGCCGCGTCGATGAACAGCTTCGTGTGGTACATCCGCAGCTCGCCGCGTTCGTACAGCCCCCGCACCTCGTCCCGTGAAAAGGAACGGGCCTCGCGCACTTCCCCGGCAAATTCGGGGAGGGGGGTAGGCGCGCCGCCGTCTCCGACGACCTCGGCCAGCCAGGCAAACCGCTGAACCAGCCCCCCGTCGGGAAAGCGGCCCAGCAGCACGTCGAGCAGCCGGAGAGGGCGGACCGTCAGCCCGGTTTCCTCGTACGCCTCACGGACGGCGGCGTCCTGCGGGTGCTCACCGGGTTCGACCGTCCCAGAGGGAATGTGCCAGAGACCGGCGCTGCCGGGCTTGTTCTCGCGGACCAGCAGCACCTCGCCCGCCGCGTTGAGGAGGACGATGCCTGCCGCACGGTGAGGGACGGGAAGATGAAAGGTCTCGCCGTACTGCACGCTTACCCCGTCACCCGCCGGATGTGGGCCACGTGGTGCCTCCCGTGCCAGGCATACATGGCGGCCAGCGTGTCCACCGTGAAGGTCTGCCCCTGCGCCGGGTGCGTCCACTCGCGCGCCCACTGCCCAGGCGTGAGCGTCGCCAGCAGCGCCGCCCACCGCGCGTGCAGGCCGTCCAGCAGGCTCAGACTGGGTTCGAGAGGCAGGCGTATGTCGGGAAGTTCCGCCCAGCGTCCTTCGTCGTAGGGTTTCACGGCCGGGTTCTCTTCGGTCAGCGCGAGCTTCAGCCGGACGACGGCATTCAGGTGGCTGTCCGCCAGATGGTGAACGACCTGCCGGACCGTCCAGCCGCCGTCCCGGTAAGGGGTGTCCAGCACCGCTTCCGACTGGCCCGCGACTGCCGCGCGCAGTTCGGTGGGCAGGGCGCCAATCGCCCGCGTCGCCTCCGCCCGTTCCTGCGGCGTGAGCGCGAGCGGCTGCGGCAGCGGCCCCAGGGGATAACGGAGGGCCGTCACTCCCCCGCCTCCTTGCGCGTCCACCTTTCCGCGTCGCGCGTCTCGATCTTCCGCATCATGCGGTCAAAGCCGCGTTCCAGGTTCAGGCCGCGCTCGTTCGCCAGACAGATCATCACGAACAGCAGGTCGGCCAGTTCCAGTTCCAGGTCGCCCACATCCTCACCGGGCTTGGGCGTCTTGCCATTCTGGTGGGCCAGGACGCGGGCAATCTCGCCCGTTTCCTCGGTCAGCCGCGCGAGCAGCAGCAGCGGCGGAAAATAGCCTTCCCGGAACTGGCCGATATACGCGTCCACGCGCTGCCGGGCTTCCTCGAAGGTCAGGCTGGGAGGGGTCGGACTGGTGGGGGTCAGGCTCATAGGCCCAGGGTAAGAGAAAACCAGCCGCGAGCGGGGCGGCTGGCTGACGGCTGGGCGGTGACGGCTCAGCGGATGTACAGATACGTCTCCTGCACGTCGCGGTCGGCCTGGGCGTAGGGCGTCAGGTACTGGGTGGTCACGGTGTTCCAGCGGTTGCCGTCGTAGTAGCCGTTCAGCACCAGATCGGTGGTGGGGCGCACGCGGGTAAAGATCGCGCGGACGCGCTGGAGGCCGCGCGGGGCAGCCACGTTGTAGGTCACGCCGTCCTGGGCACGCGGGAAGATGGTGGTTCCGGCGGGGATATAAGCGTTCTGGACCAGGGTGCTGGCGTACCCGTTGGGCTGGAGCGCCACCAGCGTGACGTAACCGGCGGTGCGGGCCGTGACACTAAGGCGCACTGGCTCGCCCACGTAATAGGTCGCGCCCTCGCCCCGGTCGGGCCGGACATTCGCGATCAGGTTGCTGCTGCTTCCCACCAACCCCAGATTCGAGCGAACGGAGACGGTGCAGGCGCTCAGCCCGAGGGCGAGCGTGCCGAGCAGAAGGGCAGTACGCATACGGCCAGCATAGCCACGCCGGCTGACGGAAGTCTGAGGGAACGGGCAATGGGTCCCCGCCTCATTCCGGGTCCGGCTCGCGGCTGGAAGGTCACGCCAGGCAGGGTGTGCCGGGCGGCCCGCGGCGTAGCATGAGGCATGCCGTTCCCGTCCCGTCTGCCCGCCGTGTTGACGGCGTGCCTGCTGCTGGCCGCCTCTGCCGCAGCGGGCGCGGCCCCGGCCACCGCAGCAACGCCGGAGACCCTGACCCCCCCGGTCCAGAGCCGGAGTACAGGTCAGCCCCCGCAGCTGCCCGGCGGCACCTACACCACCAACCGCTTTTTCGCGGACCTGAAGGCCGGGGCGGTGGAAGGGGTCACCCTCGACGGAGCGGGAAATGCGTCGGTCAAGTTGCTGAACACGGTCAAGCAGGAGTCGGTGGTTGTCCCGCCCGACGCCGCGACCCTGGCGCGCCTGCGGGCGGCGGGCGTGCCGGTCCGCGTCCTGTCGGGTAGCTCGCCGTTCGCCTGGGTGGGTCAGGTGCTGCCGCTGGTGCTGACGGCCCTGATCCTGCTGGTGCTGTGGCGCACGCTGCGGGGCGCGTCGGGGGGCGGCGGCGCGAGCAACTTCGGGAAGTCGAAGGCGGCGGTGATCGCGGAGGGGCAGGTGAAGCTGACGTTTCA
>NZ_JHAC01000031.1 GCF_000599865.1 Deinococcus phoenicis
TGGGAGTACGGCCTCATACCCCACCTTACGCCTCCGGCAACCTTTCTGCGCCCCGCCCTAACCGTCACCGGGGGCGGCCTCATCAACAGCGCGGCGGTCAGTGACGGCGGGCAGGTGTGGTACGAGACCTACGGGCGGATCACGCGGGTCAACGCGGACGGCAGTTCGACCACCTTCGCGCCGGTCAACGGCAACACTTCCAGCATCCTCGGGCTGGACCGGCAGCAACCGGGCCTCCTGTGGTTGCAGGGCAGCGGGGGCATCCTCCGCTTCGACACGGCGGACGCCAGCAGCCAGGTGATTCTGACCGACTGGGTACCGGCCAGCGCCCTGAACGCGGAGGGCGGCCTCACCTTCCTGACCCGGGAGACGGCAGGCGCCGAGGCGCGGTCCTACCTCAGCACCCTGCGCTGAAGCCCCGCCGACAGGCAGCGCCCTGGTCCCCTTGAGGCGTCGGGGCGCTCTGTCCGGTCGGTCCTACCCGGCGGCCTGCTCCACCTGCCCGAGGGGCCGCAGCACGAACCCCCCCTTCTTCCCCGCCTCCAGCCGCGCGAAGGCCGTATCCGGGTCGTGCGGCGTGGCGATGATGGCCCCCTCCTCGAACCACTGCGGAAAGTACGTCTTGCGGATGTCCAGCGTGGTCACGGGGTAGAGGTCGTAGCCCATGATGTAGGGGTACGGCGCGTGGGCCAGGGTGGGGAGCAGGTCGGCGGCGTACACCAGCGTCTGACCGCCCGAGCGCAGCACCACCCCCTGCTGGCCGAGGTTGTGCCCGGGCAGCGGCAGCACGCCCAGGCCGGGCAGCAACTCGTGTTCGCCGTCCACCACGTCAAAGAGGCCCGCCTCCAGAATCGGGTCGATGTAGCCGGGAATGTAGCTGGCACGGCTGCGTTCGTGGGTGTGCTGGGCGTCGTGAAGTTCCTGCTTTTGCACCACGTAGCGGGCGTTCGGAAAGGTGGGGTCGCCGGTCAGCGTCACATTGCGCCCGGCGTGGTCGAAGTGCAGGTGCGTATTCACCACGAGGTCGATGTCGTCGGGCGCGAGGCCCAGGGCCGATAAACCCCGGAACACGGTCTCGTCGCGGTCGAGGGCGTACATCCCCTCGAACTTCTCGCCGCCCTGATCCCAGAAGCCGGTTTCGACCAGGACGTTCTTGCCGCCCAGGCGAATCAGCAGGGGATTGATGCGCAATCGGATGCGGTTGAGGTCGTCGGCGGGCGCGCCCCGCTCCCACAGGACTCTGGGAACGCTGCCGTACATCGCGCCGCCGTCGAGGCGGAACTGCCCATCGGTGAGGGAAAACACGTCGGCTTCACCGATGCGGAGGTGCTGGGTCCAGGACATGTCCGGCAGGATAATGGTCTCAGGGCCGAACGGTCGAACTGCCGGGGCCGTCAGACGGTCAGACAATCAGACAGTTTGACCCGCCTTGACCCGCCATGCATGCTCTAGGGTAACGCCCATGACCGCCTCCCCCCTCTCCTCCAGCGGCCTCGCGGCGGTCTGGCGGCTGCCGCACGCGGTCCGGCTGGCGCTGGCGGTGCTGCTGCTGGGGTTCGCCCTCTCGCTGGCCAGCCCCTTCATGGCGTTGTTCGGCGTGAACCGGGTCCACATGACGCCGCTGCAACTGGGCATCTTCCTGACGGTCAACGCCGTGAGCAGCGTGCTGATCAGCACCCGGCTGGCCCGCTGGTCGGACCATCTCACCGACCGCAAGCCGCTGGTGCTGTTCACGCTGGGGGCGGCGGCGCTGGGCTACAGCCTCCTGAGCGTGACGCGGGCGTATCCGGCCCTGCTGGTGATCGGGGCGGTGCTGCTGGGCACCGGGGCGGCGGCCTTTCCGCAACTGTTCTCGTTCGCGCGGGCGCAGTTCGCCGGGGCCGGGGGTACCCTTCCCGACCGGGCGGTCACGTTGCTGCGCTCGGTGTTCTCGCTCGCCTGGGTGGTCGGGCCGGGGGTGGGGGCGTGGGCGCTGGCGGGGCTGGACTTCCGGGGCCTCTTTCTGCTGGCGGGGGCGTGTTTCGCGCTGGCCGGGCTGCTGGCGTGGCGGGTGCCGCCCGCAGCGACCCAACCCGGTCCCACGCCGCCCCGCACCCAGGCGGGAAGCGGCGGTCCCCGGCGGCCCCTGGTGTGGGTCGCGCTGGCCTTTGTCCTGTACGGCATGAGCATGAGTATGGGCATGACCATGTTTCCGCTGCTGATCACCCAGGTGCTGCACGGCACGGACGGTCAGGTGGGCTTTCTGGTGGGTCTGTGCGCCCTGCTGGAGATTCCGGTGATGCTGGCCTTCGTGGTCGCGCGCCGCCTCCCGGCCACCGAGCGGCTGGTAAAGTACGCGCTGGCCCTGTTCGTGCTGCACTTCGCCCTGGTGTACTTCGCACAGGGACTGCCGCTGCTGGTCGTGACGCAGGGGGTGCGCGCCGTGGTGATCGCCGTGATGGCGGGGCTGGGCATGGCGTACTTTCAGGAGCTGATGCCGGGCCGCCTGGCCGCCGCGACCACCCTCTTTGCCAACACCACCAACATCGGCGCGATGCTCGCCGGGATCGTCTCGGGCGTGTGCGCGCAACTGTTCGGCTACCGGGCGGTGTTCCTGCTGTGCGCGCTGCTGACGCTGGCCGGGTGGCTGGTGATGCAGGCCGTGACGCGTGCCCGGCCCACACCGCTGGCGCTGGCCGCCGGAGCGGAAGGTGGGGCCGACCCTAGAGCATTTGTCCGAATTACACCGCCCTGGGGAAAGCGCCTCCAACGGTTCCATTCTCCCAAACGCTCTCCCTCTTTCACTCGCTCCGCTCGGTCAAAAAGAAGGTCTCTTTTTGACAAATGCTCTAAGTGAAGGAAGGCCCGAGCAGGCGATGAAGCCCAGTTCACAGCCTGCCCATCCCGCTAACCCTTCCGGCAGGAAGACTGGCAGCACAACCCGGTCAGACAGGGCGGGTCGCAACCAGGGAGGCTGAGCATGACGCAAAGCGGTGGACAGAGCAGCGGCGGGATGAGTATGAAGATGACCGACCTGCAAGACCTCTACGTGGAGCAGCTCCAGGACGTGCACTCGGCGGAGCAGCAGCTCATTCAGGCCCTCGGGCAGATGGCGCAGGCCGCCAGCGACGCCCAGCTCAAGCAGGGCTTCGAGATGCACCAGCAGCAGAGTCAGCAGCACCTGCAACGCCTGGAGCAGATTTTTCAGGACCTGGGGCAGCAGCCCGGCGGCAAGACCTGCAAGGCCATGCAGGGCATCGTGGCCGAGGGCCAGGAGACCATCAAGGAAAAGGCCACGTCCGCCGTGCGTGACGCCGCCCTGATCGCCGCCGCCCAGCGCGCCGAGCACTACGAGATCGCGGCCTACGGCACGCTGCGCACCTACGCCGAACTCCTGGGCCGCCAGCAGGACGTGGACCTGCTGCGCACCACCGAGGACGAGGAAAAGGCCACCGACCAGAAACTGACCGGCCTGGCCCGCGGCATCAACATGGAGGCCATGAACCAGTAAGCCTGACCGCCAGAAGGTGCCCGCAGGTTCATCGCTGCGGGCACTTTCTTCAGTTGGGCTTCAGCTGGCCCCGGTGCAGGGATGGCCTCCGATCAGTCGCGGGAGCACCCCTGCCTGATGTCGGCGGCGAGCGCGGCCACGTCCTCGCCATCACGCACGGCATTGATAAAGGCGCTGCCCACCACCACGCCGTCGGCCACCTGCGCGACCTGATGGGCGGTCTGCCGGTCCTTCACGCCGAAGCCGACGGCAATGGGGACCCGGGCGTACAGCCGCGCCAGGGCCAGCATGGCGGGAACCTCGCCCAGCGCCGAACCCTCGCGCGCGCCCGTCACGCCCGTCACGCTGACGGCATAGAGAAATCCCGTGCAGGCCTCGGCCACCAGCTTCACCCGCTCGGGCGTGCTGGTGGGCGCGATCAGGAAGATGACGGCCAGACCGTGTTCGGCGGCCAGATCGGCGATCTCGATGTCCTGGTCGGGCGGCAGGTCGGGGAGAATCAGGCCGTCCACCCCCGCCGCCTGGGCCAGACGCATGAACTCGCGCGGCCCGACGGCGTAGATGGGGTTCACGTAGGTCATCACCACGATGGGGGTGTCGTGGCGCTGACGCAGGTCCCCCACCAGTTGCAGGGTACGCCGCGTACTCGTGCCCCCCGCCAGCGCCTGTTCGCTGGCCCGCTGGATGGTGGGGCCGTCGCCCAGCGGGTCGGAGTACGGAATGCCGACCTCCAGCAGATCGGCCTGGGCCAGCAGCGTGTCGGCTACCGCCGGAAATTCGGCGGCACTCGGATACCCGGCGGTGAGAAAGGGCATGAAGGCGGCGCGGCCTTCTGTCTGCGCGCGGGCAAAGGCCGCGTGAATGCGGGCGGCGCCCCGTGTGGTGGTGGCGGTCATGCGGACACCTCCTCGCGCGTCATGGCGGCAGGCTGCCTTTCCAGTTCGAGCAGCCGCATCACCTCGGCCACGTCCTTGTCGCCGCGCCCCGACAGGTTCACCACGATCACCCTGTCCGGCCCCAGTTCGCGCGCCAGCCCCACGGCGTAATAGATGGCGTGGGCGCTTTCCAGCGCGGGAATGATGCCCTCCAGACGGGTGAGGAGTTGCAGCCCCTCCAGCGCCTGCGCGTCGGTGACGGGCACGTACTCGGCCACGCCCGTCTCGGCGTAGTGGCAGTGTTCGGGGCCGATGCCGGGGTAATCCAGGCCCGCGCTGATGGAGTGCGGGGGGACGATCTGGCCTTCGGGGTCGTTCAGCAGGTACATCAGCGAGCCGTGCAGCACGCCGATCCGTCCGCCCGCCACGCTGGCCGCGTGCTTGCCGCTGTCCACGCCCTCCCCGGCGGCCTCGGTGCCGATCATGCGGGGCCGCTGATCGGGCGGCAGGTAGGCATAG
Source organism: Deinococcus phoenicis (assembly GCF_000599865.1). Taxonomy (GTDB): domain Bacteria; phylum Deinococcota; class Deinococci; order Deinococcales; family Deinococcaceae; genus Deinococcus; species Deinococcus phoenicis. The sequence continues at coordinate 4,885 of NZ_JHAC01000031.1, forward strand.
GGCGCGAAGATGCCGATGGCGTTGCTGCCGCCGCCCACGCAGGCGACGATGGCGTCGGGCGCGGCGCAGCCTTCGAGGGCCTGAAGCTGCACCTTGACCTCCTCACCGATCACGCTCTGGAAGTCGCGGACCATCGCGGGGTAGGGGTGCGGTCCCACCACGCTGCCCAGGATATAGAAGGTGTCGCGCACGTTGGTCACCCAGTCGCGGATGGCCTCGTTGGTGGCGTCCTTGAGGGTGCTGGTGCCCGACGTGACCTCGCGCACCTCCGCGCCCAGGAGCTTCATGCGGAAGACGTTCATGGCCTGGCGGCGGATGTCCTCGGCGCCCATGTAGACGATGCAGTCCAGGCCCAGCAGCGCGGCGGCGGTGGCCGAGGCGACCCCGTGTTGCCCGGCGCCCGTCTCGGCAATCACGCGGCGTTTGCCCATGCGCTTGGCGAGCAGGGCCTGGGCCAGACAGTTGTTGATCTTGTGCGCCCCGGTGTAGTTCTGGTCCTCGCGCTTCAGGTAGATCTTCGCGCCGCCCGCATAATCGGTGAGGCGCTGCGCGAGGTACAGCGCACTGGGGCGGCCCACGAAGTCGCGCAGCAGGCGGTCCAGCTCGTTCAGGTAGGCGGGGTCAGCCTTGGCGGCCAGGTAAGCCCGCTCCAGTTCATCCAGCGCCGGAATGAGCGTCTCGGGAACGTAGCGCCCGCCGAAGCGCCCGTACCGCCCGCGCCCGTCCGGCTGCGGGTAGGTGGGGAGAGTCAGAGCCATATTTTTCAGAGTAGAACGTTCGCCCTAACAGTTGTTAGGGAAACTTAGACAGGCGGTCTAAGTTTGTGACCCCGTGAAGAATCCGGCTTCCGTCAGCCGCGCCCGCCACAGCGGCAGCAGGTCGGCCGCCCGCACCTCGTCCGGCAAGGCCCAGCCCGGTGATCCCCAGCCCAGTGGACCCCAGTCCAGCGACCGGGCCAGGGCCGACAGCACCCGCCCCGCGTCCTCCCCTCCTTCGCGCAGGGCCTGCACGGAGGGTGCGCCTCCCCGCTTGGCGAGGCGTTCGCCGCGAAAATCGGTCATCAGGGGCACATGCAGGTAGCGCGGCTCCGCGTAGCCCAGCGCCCGCCCCAGGGCCACCTGCCGGGGCGTGGCGGGCCACAGGTCCGCGCCGCGTACCACGTCTGTCACGCCCATCCGCGCGTCGTCCACCACCACCGCGAGGTGGTAGGCGTACACCCCATCGTTTCGCCGCAACACGAAGTCGCCCACCTCGGCGGGGAGGTTCTGGCAGAGCGTCTTCCCCGTCAGCACGTCCCGCACGCACACCGTCTCGTCGGGCACGCGCCAGCGCAGGGCGGCGGAGCGGTCCAGGTCTGCCGGATGAACGCGGCAGGTGCCGGGGTAGACGGGTTCGTGGCCGTGCGGTGCCCCCGCGCTTTCCTGAATCGCGGCCTGAATCTCCCGGCGGGTGCAGGTGCAGGGGTACGTCTCGCCCGCCACCCGCAGCCGGGCCAGCGCGTCCGCATACACGTCCAGCCGCTCCGACTGCAGATATTCAGCATCCCAGTCCAGGCCGAGCCATTCCAGGTCACGGCGGGTGGTGTCGTAGGCCCAGGGGCGGACCCGCCCGGTGTCCAGGTCCTCGAAACGCAGCAGCTGCCGGCCGCCCAGTGCGCGCGCGTGCAGCCAGGCGAGCAGCGCCGTGCGGGCATTGCCCAGATGCATCGCCCCGGTCGGACTCGGCGCGAACCGGCCCACCACCGGGACAGAAGGGGCAGTCATGAAATCAGGCTAGCTCAGGCCAGCGCGGCATCATATGCCCATGACCGCAGACCGCCTGCAAACCCTCCTCCATGCCGAGACGTACTGGACCGCGCGGGCGCTGCGGGAGCAGGGCAGCCGCTTTTACCGGGCGCTGGGCGAGGCGCTGGAGGCCGCCGACCTGGGCAACCGCCGCCGCATCTACGCCGCCTGGACCGACGAACTCTGGGAGTTCTACGAGCGGGGCTTGCGTCTGGAGGCCGCAGAGCGGGAAGGGGCCGCCGGCGAGGGCTGACCAATCAGAGCGTAGAGGGCCTCGCGCGCTACCACCCGCAGGCTGGCGAAGGCGCCCACCGATTCCGTCCCGGTTTGCGCCTGCCCCGTCTGCCGCAGATTTCGTTTCCGTTCCGCCCGGCTCTGCCCCGGCACCGGCTGGCCGATCAGCGCGAGGAACAGTTGCGTGAGCAGGGTCCGGAGGGCACGGAACATGGCGTTCATGGTCCCGTTACGGCGGCCTGCTCCCGGACGTTCCCGGCGTACACTGCCGCGCATGACCCCAGAGCCACAGGCGACCCTTCTGGCCGTGTTCGCGCACCCCGACGACGAGGCCTTCAGCGTCGGCGGCACCCTCACCCACTATGCCCGGCGGGGCGTGCGGGTGGTGCTGGCGTGCGCCACGCGCGGCGAGGCGGGCAAGATCACCGTGCCGGGGATGACCGTGGACGACCTGGGCCAGCAGCGCGAACAGGAATTGCGGGCCGCCTGCCGCGCCCTGGAGATTCCCGAACCCGTCTTTCTGGACTACCACGACTCGGGCCGCTACGAGCGCACCCGGTACGATGATCCCCTGGCACTGATGAACGTGAACCCGCTGGACGTGGAGGTCAGGCTGCGCGCGCTGATCGCGGACGTGCAGCCGCAGGTGATGGTGACCTTCGACCCGCACGGCGCGTATGGCCACGTGGACCACCTCCAGATTCACCGGGCCGCGACCGCCGCTTTTTTCAGCAGCGGGCACCTGCCGGGCGGCGGACCGCAGCGGCTGTACTACACGGCGCTGACGCACGCGGCGGCAGAAGGCCTGGCGCGGATGGGCCAGGACCTCGACCCCCTGGTGTACGGGGTCAGCGAGGGCACCGTGGCCGTCCGCATGAACGTCGCCGCCTACGCGGAGAACAAGAAGGCGGCGCTGGCCGCCCACGGCACCCAGACCGGCCAAACCAGCCTGTTGGGCCGCATGACGCCCCAGGAACGCGCGGCGCTGGAAACGCGGCTGCTGGGCACCGAGAGCTTCAGCATCGGCGGCACGCGCACAGCCATAGAGCAGTATCCATTGCGTGGTCTGTTCGGCGGCCTGCCGGGGTACGGGGAGCTGGACGCCTGAGGGCAGGTGGCGCGGAGGCGGTCCTTCAGGCCGGTCGCCGCGCCACCCGCGCCTCTACCCCAGCAGCCGCCGCACGGCGAAGCGCACCCGGCCCAGGCTGTCCACCTGGTCGAAGGCGGTCAGTAACACCTGATTGCCGTGCGGCGTGAGCAGAATCGGGCCGCCCTCCATGTCCAGCAGCAGGTCTTGCCACTCGCTCTGGCCCAGCGCCGCCTGGAGACTGCCGATCACGGCGCGCCCGATCTGGACCACACTGATGTCGGCCCCGCTGCCCGCACTGGTCACGATGCTGCCCGCCGGGTCGAGCAGCGCGACGTGCCGGACGCCGCGCACTTCCAGAAGCTGCTGTATCATGCCTGCTCCGCGCGGGGCAGGTCGGTGAGTTCCAGCGCGAGGCGGGCCAGGTGCTGCTGCGCGGCGCGCGTGTCGTGCCCGCGCGTGAGGGCCACGCCGAGGATGAAGTCCCCGCTGGTCACGGCCACCACCTCAACCCGCTCGCTGGTAAAGGCGATGCGGGTGACGTTCCCGGCTCCCAGGCGGCGGCCCGTCCGGTCCAGGCCCACGCGCAGGGAGGCGAGTTCGGCGGCCAGGGCGTCGCCGCCCTCACCGATCAGTTCGACCGGCAGCCCGTCCGGGCCGACCAGGGTGCTGGCGATCACGCCCGGGACGGCGCGCAGGGGATCAAGTCTGCCTCTCACAGGAAGCTCTCCAGTTTGCGGGCGGCGTCGCGGCCATACAGCCGGGCCTGACCCAGGTTGCTGCGGGCGTCCAGGGCCAGCAACAGAAAGAATTCGGGCGTGATGGGGTGCAGGTACACGCTGAGGCGCTCGCCACGCAGGTACAGTTCGCGCGCCGCGCCGCCCCCCAGCGTGTCGCCGTAGGCGGCGTTCGTGGCCCGCAGCAGCCCCGCGTGTTCGGCGACGAGAAGGTTCAGGTCCGTGGCGGCGGCGGTGTGGCCCTCGACCAGCAGGCCGTCCAGCCCGCCGATCGCGGCGGCCCACGCGCCGTCCACGTCCGCCACCAGTTGTGTGAGATGAGGCAGCATCACGGCGATGATAGGACGCGGGATAAAGCAAAACTCTCACAAGTGGGGTGACGGAACCGGGGGCGGCCGCTTCAGGCTGTCCCGGCTCCCGGTCCAGACTTCAGCCGCTCGCGCAGCCGCTCCTGTTCCGCCCCGCTGAAGCCATACGCGCAGAGGTACGGCCCCACGCCGCCCCAGCCCGCGTCCAGATAGGCCAGGGCCGCCAGGATGTCGGCGGGGCGGGAGGCGACGAAGGGTTCGGCCTTCGCCCAGGCTTCCGGCGTTTTCCTGGCTCTGGCGGCGGCGTAGAAGGCCAGCAGCTCCGGCCCACTCGCCGCGTAATCAGCGGCGATCTCCTCACGTGGCACGCCCGCCAGCTCCAGACACAGGGCCACGATCAGCCCAGTACGGTCCTTCCCCGCGTGACAGTGCAGCAGCACCGGGCCGGGCGGCGCGTCCAGAATCGCCCCCAGGATGGTGACGATCTGGTTCGCGGCGTGGTCAAGATGGGCGCGGTAGTGGTCGGCGTTGCTCCGCGCCCCCGCACTGGCGGTATTCAGTTCGCGGTTCCGGTACGGCAGCAGCGGCAGATTCAGGTATTCGGCCCGCCCCAGGAAAGGTGGCGGCTCCAGGGCGCGTTCGGCGCGATTCCGCAGGTCTAGGATGCGCGCCATTCCACTGGCGAGGACTTCCCCTCTCCCCCGCTCGCTCAGGCGGCTGAGGTTGCCGCTGCGCCACAGGCCGGGCAGTGGGCGGCGAACGTTCAGGGCACCGTCAGGCACATCAGGCATCCGCGCATCTTGGGCGCTGAACGGCCGGAGGAAACACCCCCTCCGCTTCCTGTTTTTGGCGTCCCGGTGCGGTAGAATGTCAGCAGTAGAGGGAGTGGGAGCCGTTACGTCATTAGCATAATGTGGTATACTCATTCCATCCCCGGCACGCCCTAGCGGTTGGCGCTGGCGGGCCTCTTTCCCCCTTGTCGTCAGCGGGTTTTCCTCCGTCTGACGCGGATTGACTGGAGCCTCATGACTGGAATCCATCCCGTTGACATCACTGCGGAAGTCAAGACCAACTTCATCAACTACGCGATGAACGTGATCGTGGACCGCGCGCTGCCGGACGTGCGCGACGGCATGAAACCCGTGCAGCGCCGCATCATGTACGCGATGCTGCTCGAAGGCCTCGCGGCCAACCACAAGCACGCCAAGAGTGCCTCGGTGGTCGGCGAGGTGATGAAGAAGTACCACCCGCACGGCGACTCGTCGATCTACGACGCGATGGTGCGCCTCGGCCAGTGGTGGAACATGCGCTACACGCTGGTCGACCCGCAGGGCAACTTCGGCTCCATCGACGGCGACCCGCCCGCCGCGATGCGCTACACCGAGGCCCGCATGACCAAAGTGGCCGAGGAGGTGCTGGCCGACCTCGAAAAAGAGACGGTGGACCTCAAGCCCAACTACGACGAGACGACCGAAGAACCCAGCGTGCTGCCGTCGGCGGTCCCGAACCTGCTGATCAACGGCGCGACCGGCATCGCGGTGGGCATGGCAACCAACATCCCGCCGCACAACCTGACGGAAATCAGCAACGGCCTGCTGGCTTTAATCGACAAGCCCGACATCCAGCTCGACGAGATGATGACGCATGTGCTGGGGCCGGATTTTCCCACCGGCGGGCGCATCAGCCGCCAGGGCATCCGCGAGGCCTACGCGACCGGGCATTCGGGCCTGAAGGTGCGCGGCAAGGCCCGCATCGACGAGAAGAACGGGCGCACGCAGATCATCATTTCCGAGATCCCGTATCAGGTGAACAAGACCAACCTGATCCAGACCATCAGCGCGATGTACAAGGCCGGGAAGATTCCCGACATCTCCGCCCTGCGCGACGAGTCCGACCGCAAGGACCCCGTGCGGATCGTGGTGGAACTCAAGCGCGGCGCGATTCCCACGCTGGTGCTCAACCAGCTTTACAAGTACACGCAGCTCCAGAGCACCTTCACGGTGATCAACCTCAGCATCGTGAACGGCGAGCCGCGCGTGCTGCCGCTGATCGACACCATGCGCGCCTTCCTGGATCACCGCCGCGACGTGGTGACCCGGCGCACCGCCTACGACCTGCGCAAGGCCGAGGAACGCGCCCACATCCTGGAAGGGCTTCTCAAGGCGCTGGACCACATCGACGAGGTCATCTCGCTGATTCGCGGCAGCAACACGGGCGCCGAGGCCAGGGACGTGCTGATGGCCCGCTTCGGCCTCAGCGAGATTCAGGCACAGGCGATTCTGGACATGCGCCTGCAACGCCTGGTCGGCCTGGAGCGCGAGAAGCTGATGGGCGAGTACGACGAGCTGCAAAAGACCATCACCCGTCTGAGATCGATCCTGGGTGACGAGAAGCTGCTGTGGCGCGAGATCAAAAAAGAAATCCGCGACATCCGCGACCGCTACGGCGACGAGCGGCGCAGCACCATCACCGACCTGGAAGACGACATCTCCAAGGAAGACCTGATCGCCGTCGAGGACATGGTCATCACCATGACCAAGGCCGGATACCTCAAGCGCACCAAGCTGGACGCCTACCGCGCCCAGGGCCGGGGCGGACGCGGGGCGTCGGGCGGCAAGCTGCGCGACGAGGACATCAACACCCGCGTGTTCGTCGGATCCACCCACGACTACCTGCTGTTCTTCACCGACGCGGGCCGCGTCTTCCACGAGAAGATCTACGACCTGCCGGAAGCGGGCCGCGACGCCAAGGGCACGCACATCCGCAACCTGCTGCCCAGCCTGCGCGAGGACGAGAACATCGCCAGCGTGCTGAGCGTGAAGGGCTTCGACGAGCCGGGGAGCTTCGTGTTTGCCACCCGCAAGGGCGTGGTGAAAAAGACGCTGATCACCGACTACGGCAACATCACCTCGGCGGGGCTGATCGCGATCAACCTCCAGCCCGGCGACGAGCTGATCGGCGTGGGCATCCAGCGCGACGGCGACCACGTGGTGTTGGCGACCCGTGAGGGCCAGGCGATGCGCTTTGCCGCCACCGAGGTGCGCGACACGGGCCGCGCCACCCAGGGCGTGATCGGCATCCGCCTGCGCGGGGACGACGAGGTCGTCAGCATGGCGCTGGTGCCCGGCGACGACGAGGGCAGCGAACTGCTGGCCGTCAGCGAGTGTGGTCTGGGCAAGCGCACGCCGGTGGGCGACTACCCCAGCAAGGGGCGCGGCGGCCTGGGCGTGATTACCCTGGATGTGACCGACAAGACCGGCAAGCTGGTCACCCTGACCCACGTGGCCGGGGACGAGGAACTGATGGTGCTGACCGAGAAGGGCACCGTGATCCGCACCCGCGTCGAGGAGGTCCGCGTGACGGGCCGCAACGCGCAGGGCGTGAAGGTCATCAACATCAGCGACAAGGACCGCGTGATCAGCGCCTTCCCGATCCGGCGGGAGGACGAGCTGTAAGCCCACCCGAGGCCTCAGGAATGCCCGGCCCAGGTGGTCGGGCGCTTCTTTTTGGCCGGGTCGCCCCATATCCGCATGGCCTTTACCCCACTTCTTCCCCGCTTTCTGGAAGCCAGGCCCGATGAGCCGCAGGTGAGCGAGGGGGCCGCCTGAGCCGGGTCTTTTTGGTTGACATGGAGCGACTTTTCAACCCGCCCCGGACTGTCGAGCTTCGTAAGCTAAACGATGATTAAAGAAACAAAACTGTTTACAAAATAGTGATCTTCGGTTACACTGTGACCTGTACCGGGATGTCCCCGGCCCCCGAGAACCCAACGCCCAGGAGGCGAGCCACAATGACGCAGACCAATACCAGCCCCTCCCTGACCCGAACCTTCGTCGATACCGTCACCTACCGCCCCGGCGCGGTGATCCTGTACCCCGGCAAGAGCGATATGCTCTACCGCGTCGCCTCCGGCCTGGTGCGCGTGCACACCATGGACGACGATGGCAACGGCCTGACCCTCCGGTATGTGAAGCCCGGTGAGTACTTCGGCGAGGAAGCCCTGGCGGGCGTGAACCGCGCCTACTTCGCGGAAGCCGTCACTGACAGCACCGTGGACGTGATCAACCCCGCCCTGATGACCGCCGAGGACAACCTGGTGGTGACCACGCACCTCGTCAAGACGCTGGAACGCGCCTACGAGAGCATCTACCGCCTGGTCGGCAAGCGGCTGCGCGCCCGCATCGCCGGCGAGCTGCTGGAGTTGAAGGACACGGCCCTGGCCACCCAGCTCGACAGCGGCGAGACGATGATCTACGCCACCCATGACGAACTGGCCGCCGCCGTCGGCAGCGTGCGCGAGACCGTCACCAAGGTGGTCGGCGAACTCAGCCGCGAGGGCGTGATCAGCGCCGGCTACGGCAAGATCACCCTCAAGGACGAGAAGGCCCTGGCGCACATCGCCGCCGCCTGATCTTCCGCCCCGCGTTCCAGACTGCCCGGTCCACGCCGGGCGGTTTTTCGTTGGGCCGAGGCCATGCCGCGAAACCCGGCCGGACCCGTCCAGATTCCGGGGACAGTGGGGCCAGGCCCGCCCGCTACACTCACCCTGATGACGACCTCTTCCTCACTGGCCCAGCAGCACTTTTCCCCCGAGCGGCCCCTGCGGGTCGCGGTGATCGGCAGCGGCCCCAGCGGCGTCTATGCGGCGGAGGCCCTGCTCAAACAGACCGCCGTGCCCGCCGAGGTGGACGTGTTCGACCGCCTCCCCACCCCCTACGGCCTGGTGCGCTACGGCGTGGCCCCCGACCACCTCACCATCAAGAGTGTCACGAAGGGCTTCGAGAAGACCCTCTCCGACCCGCGCGTGCGGTTCCTGGGCAACGTGGAATTCGGCACCGACCTGACGCACGCGGAAGCCCGCGCCCACTACGACGCCATCATCTACACCGTGGGCGCGTCCTCGGACCGCCGCCTGGGCATCCCCGGCGAGGACCTGCGGGGCAGCATGAGCGCCACCGAGTTCGTCGCCTGGTACAACGGCCACCCCGACGCCGCCGCGCGCGAGATGGTGCTGAACGCGACCGGCGTGGCGGTGGTCGGTGTGGGCAATGTGGCGCTGGACGTGAGCCGCATTCTGGTCAAGACGCCAGCCGAACTGCGTGAAAGCGACATCGCCGCGCACGCCCTGGGCGCGCTGGAACACAGCCCCGTGAAGGACGTTTGGGTGCTGGGCCGCCGGGGCGCGGCACAGGCCAAGTTCACGACCAAGGAGCTGCGCGAGTTCGGGGAACTGAGCGGGGCCGATCCGGTCGTGAAGCCGGAGGAAGTCCAGCCCGACGAGGCCGCCGAGGCCCTGATCACCGACAACGTGGTGAAGAAGAATCTGGAAGTGCTGCGGGACTTCGCGGGCCGCACGCCGGAGGGCAAGGACCGCCGCATCCACCTGCGGTTCCTGGTGTCCCCCGTCGAGATTCTGGACGATGGGCAGGGCAACGTGGCGGGCCTGAAGGTCGAGCGCAACCGCCTGGACGACCAGGGCAACGCGGTCGGGGCCGGCGAGTACGAGACGCTACCGGTCCAGATGGTGCTGCGGTCGGTCGGCTACAGGGGCGTGGCGCTGCCGGATGTGCCGTTCGACGAGAAGCGCGGCGTGATTCCCAACCTGGAAGGCCGGGTGGAGGGCCGGGCGGGCGAGTACACGGCGGGCTGGATCAAACGCGGCCCCAGCGGCGTGATCGGCACCAACCGCAAGGACGCGGTGGACACCGTGGCGCACCTGCTGACCGATGCCCAGGCCGGAGCACTGCCGGCGGCACCCCAGCCCACCCGCGCGGCGGTGGACGCCCTCCTGAGCAGCAAGGGCGTGGACGTGTACACCTTCCCCGACTGGCAGAGCCTCGACGCGCACGAACTCGCGCAGGGCGAAACGCAGGGCCGTCCGCGCGCCAAGGTCGTGCACAAGCACGAGATGCTGACGCACCGCAAGGAGAGCCAGAAGGCAGAACGCTGAAGCCCGGAGGCCGGAACCGCAAGCAAAGGCCGGGGCTTCCCGGTCTTTTTGCCCTTTGCCTTCTGGCATACTCCCTGCCATGCCGACCGAGCAACCCCCACGCCCCGCCCTCCCCCGCACCGACATTCTGGTGATCGGTGGCGGGCCGGCGGGGCTGCACGCGGCCTTTTACGCCGCGTGGCGGGGTCTGAAGGTGCGGGTGCTGGAGGCGCGCGGCGAGGTGGGCGGGCAGTTGATGGCGCTATACCCCGACAAGGTGATCTACGACGCGCCGGGCGTGCCGCAGGTCCGGGCGGGGAAGCTGGTGGAGGCCCTGTCGGCCCAGCTTGAACCGCTGGACGTGGACGTGCGGACCGGCGAGGTGGCGCGCACGCTGGAGCCGGACGGCGCAGGCGGCTGGGTGATCGGCACCGGGGGACACCGGCACGCGGCGGGGGCGGTGATCCTGGCGGCGGGGATGGGCGCGCTGCTGCCGCGTGAAGTGCGGGTGTCCGGTGCAGAGACGCACCCCGACGTGCGAACGGACCTGCCCGACCCTGCCGGGCTTGCCGGGAAACAGGTGCTGGTCGTGGGGAGCGTGCCGCAGGCGACGCGGGCCGCCCTGGAACTCGCGGACGCGGGGGCCGCCGTGACCCTCACGCACCGCCGGGCCGGGTTCCGGGGCGACCCGCAAACCCTCGCCCGGCTGGAGGCGGCCCGGTCGGAAGGCCGCGTGCGGGTGCTGGCGCCTGCTGTCCTGACGCACCTCACGCCGGAAGCCGCGGAACTGTCCGTGGGCGGCGAGACGGTTCGCGTCCCCGCCGAAACCGTGCTGGTCCTGAATGGCTACCTGCCCGACCTCTCCCCCCTGCTGGGCTGGCCGCTGACCTGGGACGGTGAATATGTTCCGGACGGTCCCGGTGGGCAAACCCCCCTGCCCGGCGTGTACGTGGTCGGCGACCTCGCGCAGTCGGGCGGGGACTTCAAGCTGCTCTCGCTGGCCTTTGCACAGGCGGCGCTGGCGGCCAACCATGCCGCCCACCACGTGCGCCCTGAGCTGAAGGTGCGCCCCGGTCACAGCAGCGAGCGGGGCGGGTATCCGGCGGCAGGGGTGAACGCGCAAGGGCAAGGGTAGGACCGATGCGCTGTCTGTAGCCCAGACGGCCCCGCTTCATTCCAGACGGCGAAAGCTGCCCCACATCAGACCACGAAGGCCCGCACGCCGCGCTCCTGGCAGGCCCGCAGGAGATGCTGGCGGGTGGCGGCGACCACCTCCGGGTCCGGGTGGGCCAGCGTCAGGACGGTCCGGGCGTGGCCTGCCGCGTCCGTGCCGCTCCGGGCACTCAGGGCCGCCCCGCCGGGCGTGGCGAGCAGGGCGGCGAGGGTCACCCCGTCCGGGGTTCCCACCAGTGTCAGGTACTCCCGGACCTCCTCCCCCATCAGGCGTGGCCCAGGCGGCGAGCGGCTTCGCGGGCCGCGTCCTCCCCCCAGACCTGCGCGGCAACGGCCAGGGCCGCGTGCAGGGCCGGCAGGCCACCGGGCGTGGTGGTCAGGGAACCGTCGGTGGCGACCTCGCCGGGGCGCACCTCGTCCGGGGCGTACCCCCAGAGCGTGTCGGTGAGGTCGGCGGGGCCACCGACCACCCGGCCCCTGAGGGTGCCCGCGTCGCCCAGCAGCAGCAGGCCGCTGCCGCTCGCGCCGGTGGGGAGGGCCGCGTGGCGGGTCAGGAAGGCCCGCAGGAGGGGATCACGCGCAGCCTTCTGGGCACCGGGGCCGCCCGGCAGGAGCAGCGCGGCGGGTTCGGGGAGCGCCGCGTACAGCACGTGCGGGGTACTCACCAGCCCTCCGGCGGTCACGATGCTGGCCCGCGAGCGGTTTACCGTGCGGGTCGCGCCCTCGCCCCCGCACAGGCGGCACACGGCGACCATAATGCCCAGTTCCAGTTCGCTGACGCCCGCATAGACGGGAAGAGCGACGACGGGACCTTCCTGAACGTCGGGCGAGGCGGTCATGGCCGGAGAGGTTGAACGCGGTACACGCGGCGTGTGTCCGGCGGGCCGACCTCGCCGCGTTCGAGCAGCCGGGTGATCACGTCGTCCGGCAGGCGCTCGATCCGTATCAGGTAGGCGCGCAGGGTGCCGGCACTGTCGAAGCGGCGGGGATGGGGATCGTCCGCCACCCGCAGGTCCAGCCACGCAATCCCGGTGGCCGCCGCGCCGCTCATAGTTCGCGCAGGTCCTCCCAGAGCTGCCAGCCGACCCCGGGGGGTGTGGCGTCCAGCAGGGGGTTGAGGGCCTGGCTGGCGGCATCGGCATCGGCGTGCAGGGCGTCGCCCCCGGGTTTGTCGTCGTACACGCGCAGGACCGTGAACTGGTAAAAGGTCTGCCCGGCGGTCGGCTCGCCGTTCTCGAAAAACGCGAAGGGTGGATTGACCCCGTCCCACAGCACGTGGGCCTCGTCGAGTTCGTGGGGCAGATAGTTTTCCAGGTCCACGTCGGCATCCCTGGGGTGCCACAGGTAGCCCTGGAGCAGGCGCACGGCGGCGCGGCCTCCCGCGTCACCGTGGTCGTCAGTGGTACTCATCGTTCCGCAGCATACCTGCTCCGGGCAGGTGGGGCAGCAGGTGGGACAGGCGCATGAGGGACCGTTCAAGGCCCGGGCTGGGGGTAAGCTCAGGGCCGGGGGCGTGGCCTCCGCCTGCGGATCAGACGCAGGGCGAACAGGAATGCTACGACCAGGACCGCCACCAGCGGGGGCGTATGGTCCTTTTTCACACCCCACCAGTAATGCAGCACGCCCAGAGAGGCGGCCACATACACGAGCTGGTGCAGGCGCTGCCACTTCGGGAAGCCCAGGCGGCGCACCGCGTCCCGCGTGCTCGTCAGGGCCAGCGGCAGCAGCAGCAGCAGCGCCGCGAAGCCCACGGTCACGAAGGGCCGCTTCACCACGTCCTCCAGCACCACGCCGGGCGTAAAGGCGTGGTCGAACAGGTAGATCAGAAAGTGCAGCGCCGCGTAACCGAAGGCCAGCAGGCCCAGCGCCTTGCGGATGCGGGCGGGCCAGGTCCAGCCGGTCAGTCGGCGCAGCGGCGTGCAGGCCAGCGAGAGGATCAGCAGCGTCAGCGCCAGCAGCCCGGTTTGCAGCGTGGCCCGCTGCACGGGGTTGGCACCCAGCGCGCCGGTCAGGGCATCGAGCAGCAGCACGCCCGCCGGCAGCAGGCCGCCCACCACGACGCCGGGGGCCAGCCACGGCAGCGGGGGGGCGGCGCGGCGGGGCACACGGCGCGGAAGGGCGGGGGCGGCCAGTTCCCCTCCATTCCGGCCCTGCGCGGACAGCCTCCGAACATCCTTCATCCTGCCCCACCCCTCATCTTTCCCGGCCTCCTCCGGCCCGGCGCGTCCCCTTCAAAAGAAGCGGCGCAGGTCCATCCCCTTGTAAAGGTGCGCCACCTGCTCGGCGTACCCGTTGAAGGGCAGGGTGGGCCGGCGGCGCAGCTCCCCGATGCGGCGCTCGGTGGCCTGGCTCCAGCGGGGGTGCGGCACCGCCGGGTTCACGTTGGCGTAAAAGCCGTACTCGTCCGGCGCCGCCAGCGCCCAGGTGGTCCGGGGCTGCTTCTGCGTCAGCGTGATGCGAACGACCGATTTGATGCTCTTGAAGCCGTACTTCCAGGGCACGACCAGCCGCAGCGGCGCGCCGTTCTGGCCGGGCAGGACGCGCCCCTGGAGGCCGACCGCCATGAAGGTGAGGGGGTGCAGGGCCTCGTCCAGCCGCAGCCCTTCCACATAGGGCCAGTCGAGGACATTGCCGCGCTGGCCGGGAAACTGCTTGGGGTCGTGCAGCGCGGTGAACTGCACATACTTCGCCTTGCTGTTCGGTTCGATGCGCCGCAGCAGCGCGGCCAGCGGAAAGCCCAGCCAGGGCATCACCATCGACCAGCCCTCCACGCAGCGCATCCGGTAGATGCGGTCTTCGAGCGGGAACCACGACTGGAGGGTGTCGATATCCACCCGCACGGGTTTTTTCACCTCGCCGTCGATCAGGACCGTCCAGGGGCGGGGCTTGAGGCTCCCGGCGAGGCGGGCGGGATCATCCTTGCCGGTGCCGAACTCGTAGAAGTTATTGTAGGTGGTGGCCTGCGCGTAGGGCGTCACCGCTTCCGAGGTGTCGTAGGGGCCGAGGGGCCGGCGGGCCTGGGCCAGCGGCTCACCAGGCGCGGCCTCGGCAGCGGCACCGGGGCGGCGGGTCAGCGCTTCCAGGCCGCCGCCCAGCAGGGCGACCGTACCGGTAAAGAGGGCCGCATTCCTGATGAACTCCCGGCGGGGGCGCACCGGCGCTTGGGGGTCAGTTTCGGCCTTCTCGGGAAGGTCGGGGGGCATTCCAGTCATGGGGTTCTCCTTGGGGGGAGCGGGGGACAGGGTGGGCGCGCCATGGGTGGCACCGCTGGTCCTCGTCTCCCCACCTGGATATATGCCACCCGGAGGGTTTTGGTTCATGGCCCGGTCACGGTTGCCTGGTCCCTGGTTCCACGGCCGTCTCCAGCAGGCCCAGGGCGTCGCGGACCCGGAACGTTCCCGCCTCCCAGCCGGGATGCAGCGCCCGCAGGACGGCTCCCGGCTGGGGATGCCGCTGTTCCAGGGCACGGCCCGCCTCGCGCCAGACGCCGGACCGGAAGGGGGCGAGGGCCGGGTCGGCCAGGGCGTCGCGCAGCCAACGCAGGGTGTGTGCGCCGTCGAGGATGGTGGCGCGCGCCTCCAGCGCCAGCAGTTGCGCGCCCAGGCCGGGGTCCGCGCCGGAAGTGCCGGGCAGACCCGCCTGTACCCGGCGGATCAGGGCGTGCGCGCGGTTGATCTCGGCCAGGGCCGCGCCGTCCTGACCAGCCCGCAGCCGCGCCTCGGCGGACAGGGCGCGGGCCTGCGCCTCGGCATAGGGGTGATCGGTCATGGCGAGGGCGCGGGCCGTGTAGTCCAGCGCTGCCTGCGGATCGGGGTCGGCCAGCGCCCGGCTGAGCTGTAGATCGAAGGCCAGGACCTCCTCGCGGTCGCTGGGGGCGGGCGGGTGGGCCAGGTGCGCGTCCAGCAGCGCCCGCGCATGGACGAGGTCGGGGTGGTCGCGGCGGGCGCCCGCGAAGGGCTGGAGGTACGGCAGGCCCAGGCCGCGCGTCAGGTACGCCAGCGCCACCCGGTAGTGTGTGCGGCGCGTGCGGTATTCCGCCTCCGCGCGGCGGGGGCCGGGCCGGGCGAGCAGGTGCAGGGCGCAGGCCGCGTCCGCGAGCGCCGCGTCGGGCCGCCCCAGGGCCAGCAGAATCGGCACCCCCTCGCTGAGCAGGCGGGCACGCAGCACCGCGTCGTCGCGGCCGCCCCTTCCCTCCCCTTCCGGCAGCAGGGCGAGCGAGCGGTGCAGGAACGCGCGGCCCTCGGCCGGACGGCCCAGGCGGCGCAGGGCGGTCGCGGCGCGGGCCAGCGCGCGGGCGCGTTCCTCGGCGCTGCCCCCGGCCGCTTCCAGGCGTTCGGCGGCCCCCGTGAGGGCCGTCAGCGCGGCCTGCGGCTGCCCCAGGCGCAGGCGCAGGTCTCCTTCCTGATACAGCGCGCGGGCGGAGAGCAGTGGGCTGGTCGCGGGGACCAGATGCAGGTGCCGCAGCGCCTCGGGCCAGCCGCCCGCGTCCTTGGCGATCAGGCCGCGCCACAGGTGCGCGCGCGGGCCGCCGTGGGCCGTGCGCGGGTCGGTGGCCGCGCGGGTGGCCGCGTCCAGGTCGCCGCGCCAGCGGGCCAGCGCCGCCTGCACCAGCAGCGCGTCGGCCTGCGCCGCCACCGTCCAGGCGTCCGGCGCACCCGCCAGCACGGCGGCGAGTTCGGGGTGGGCGAGCTGCGCGGCAGCGGCCCCGAAGTTCCCGGCGTCCACGCTGCTCTCCGCGAGTTTAACCCGCGCCCAGCCCCGCGCCGCCGGATTCGGGGATTCCAGCAGCGTGAACAGGGCGTCGCGGGCACGCGGTTCGTCGTACTCGCCGCGTCCGGCGTGGTGGGCGGCGACGGCGCGGGCCAGCGCCTCGCGGACCTCTCCCCGCGCGCCCGCCCGGACCTGGGGCCACAGCGGCGGAAGGAACTGGGCGTCGTCGGGCTGGGCGGCGACGTGCGCGGCCAGGGCGCTCCACTCGCGCAGGGCCGCCAGGGCCGCCAGCCGGGCCGGGGCGAGGTCGGGCACGAACGGCGCGGAGAGCAGGCGGCGCAGCGCGGCTTCCCGTTCCCGGGCCGGAACCTGGGGCAGCGCCGCCCGCAGGGCCGGGACAGGGGTCCAGGCAGAGCCGTTTTCCCGCAGCAGCGCGCGCGCATGGGGGGGCAACGCCCGGGCAGAGGTGCCGAGCGCGGCCGCCAGCGCCGCGTCCGGGACGTTCCCAGCCTCCCCGGCGGGCAGGGCCGCGAGGGCTGCCGCCAGCCGCCGCACGTCCAGGTCGGCCAGCAACCGCTCCGGGGCCGCGCCGTCCGGCCCGCTCCCAGCCAGCAGCGTCAGGCGGTCGAGGTGGCGGCCCGTCTCGCGCACCAGCGCGTCGGCCCGGTCGCGGGTCACGCCCAGGCGGGCCATCAGGTAGGCGCGGGCCTCGGCGGGGGTGGGGGGCCGCAGTTCGATGACCTCAGCCAGCCCGTCCGGCACCTCCGCCGTGTCCTCCAGGGCCAGCAGCACGGCCACACCGGGCGGGGCGCGGCGCAGCAGGGCCTCGGCGGCCCAGGCAGCGGCGGGCGCGGGCGCACCGTCCGGCCAGCGGGGCGGCTCCCCACCGAAGTTCAGGTCCGCCGTCACGCGCGCGAGCAGCACGCCGGGCGGCGCGGGAAAGGCACGCCTGGCCGCGTCCGCCTGCGCCTGCGCCCCCTCCGCGAAGGAGCGGCCCGCCGGGGCCAGCGCCAGCGCCGCGCCCGCGTCACCGCTCAGGTTCAGCCGCCGGACGTCCGGCACGCCCAGGCCCGGCAGGGCGCGTTCCAGATGGTCGATCAGGACGGTCTTGCCCGCTCCGGCGCGGCCCGTCACGATCAGCCGGGGCGCCCGGCCCGCCCGGAGGCCCGCCAGGAACTGCTTGTACGCGCGTTTCTTGCTGCGGCCCAGCAGTTCCAGCTCGTCGGGAAGGGGGGCCGGGGGCGGCGTGACGGCGGCGACCAGAGGTCGGCCCGCCTCCCGCGCGAGGTCCGCGAGGATGGCGCGCAAGACCGCCTTATCGGCGGGCCTCCCCACGTCCCGGTACACGATGTTGCGGACCGAGGCGGGGTTGGCGTGCCGGGCGCGCATCTCGGCCTCCAGCCAGCGCAGGCTGCCGCGCACGCCGCGTCCGCCCTCCGGCGTGGGGGGCAGGTGCGCGCGCAGATCGGCCAGGATGCCTTTCCAGTCCAAGGTGAGCCGAGGCTACCACTCCCGGTCCCCGAGATTGAACCCGGTGCAACAAGGGAAGGTCCAGCACGTGTCTGACGACCCCGTCAGACTTTCCAGCCCGGCCTGTGTATACTCGGTCCAGTTTTCGACAATTCCCAGGCATACCCACGCCCTTCCCAGGAGGAACCCATGCGCCCAGCCCCTCTTCGTTCGACTCTCGTGACCCTGGCCCTCGCCGTTGCCGTGACCGCCGTTGCCCAGAGCCAGCAGGCGGCCCAGTCCCTGTATGACCAGGGCAAATGGCAGGAAGCCGCCACCGCCGCCGCCGCCCTGAACACCAGCGCGGGCTTCGCCCTGGCCGCCGAGGCCACCACCGCCGGCGCGGGCCTCAGCGCCGACGCGCAGAAAAAGCCCCTGTTCGAGAAGGCGCAGGGCTACGCCCGGCAGGCCATCGCGCTCGACAAGAACAACGCCGACGCCTACTTCGAGCTGGCGCGCGCGCAGGGCCGCCTGGCGCAGTACAGCGGGATTCTGAACAGCCTGAACCTCGCCGGGGACATGAAGAAGAATCTCGACCAGGCCATCCGTCTGCGGCCCAACATGGCCGGGGCCTACGTCGCCCTGGGCCTGTGGCACGCCAACCTGGTGAGCAAGGGCGGGGCCGCCACCTTCCTGACGGGCGCGAAGAAGGCCCAGATCGTCCCCAACTTCGAGAAGGCCATCGCCCTGGAACCGAACGTGGCCGTCCACCGCATCGAGTACGCCAACGCCCTGCTCCTCCAGGGCAACAAGGCCGGGGCCGCCGCCCAGCTTCAGAAGGCGGTCAGCCTGCCCGCCGACACCTTCTGGGAAAAGCGCGACCTGGAGGCAGCGAAGGCGCAACTGGCCAAGTTGCAGTAAAGCGGCCGGCTTCCCGTCCCCCGCACAACGACATGCCCCAGCCTTTGCCGGGGCATCTTCTTTTGCTGGATGTGCTGGAAGCCGACCGCTACCCGTTCAGCAGCGTCACCGCCCCCGGCAGCACCTCCACCCGGACCCCGGTCACCTGTCCGGCGAGGTCGCCGTCGAGGTGCAGGTATGTGGGGCGTGCCCAGGTCACGGTCGCCGTCCGGCCTGCGACGTGGAAGACGCGCGGCTGCCCGAGGTGGCGGCCCGGCAGGACGCGGCCCATCAGGGCCAGGAGTTGCGCGCGGGTGACGGGGCCGCTCGCCAGGGCATTGAGCTGCCCGTCGCGCACGTCGGACGCGGGGCTGATGTGAAAGCCGCCGCCGTAGCGTGTGCCGTTCATCACGGCGGTCAGGCAACTCGGCCCGGCATACAGGACCTGCCCGTCCACCTCCACCATGACGGGCGTGAGGGTCAGCCCGCGCAGCGCCGCGAGGGCCGCCCAGGCGTAGCGCCCGAAGCCCGACAGCCGGGCCGGGGCACGCAGGGTCAGGGCCGTCACCTGGGCATCGAAACCCAGGCCCAGGCCGTTGAGCAGCAGGTGCGAGGTCCCGGCCCCGTCTCCTCCCAGAACCGTGGCCCGCAGGGCGTCCACCCGCCGGGGGGCAAAGGCGAGGCGGCCCAGAGCCGAGGCAAAATCCCCGGCCTTCAGCCCCAGCATGCCCGCGAAATCGTTCCCGCTTCCCAGCGGCACGATGCCCAGCGGCCTTCCCGTGCCCACGAGGGCAGGCAGGAGCGCCCCCACCGTGCCGTCTCCCCCGACCGCCAGCACCGCCACCTCCGCCGGAAGCGCCTGCACGCGGGCCAGGGCCGCCTCCCCGCCGGGTTCACTGATCAGCTCGAAGGGGAGGCGGCGGGCACGCAGTTCCGCTTCCAGCCGGGGCCACTCGCGCCGGGCCAGCCCGCGCCCGGCCGCCGGGTTCAGGACGACGGCGTAAGGTCGCGGGGAAGGGGGCGGCCCGGAAAGGGACGGGGCGGCTGAAGTCGAGGCGGAAGGTGCAGCGGTCACGTGGGGTTCAGGATACGGTGTCGGCCGGGGCCGTGGCCCTCTCCGCGCCGCCGTCCGCCGGGGACCAGTCCGCCGGCTTCTCCGCCAGGCCGAAGAACCAGGCGATGGCCTGGGCGATGCGCCCGGACGCCTGCCCGTCGCCGTAGGGGTTGCGGGCGGCGCGCATCCGGGCGAGCGGCTCTGCGTCGCTCAGCAGACCGCCCAGGACGGCGCGCAGCTGGGCCGGGTCGTTTCCGGCGAGGGTCAGCACGCCCGCCTCCACGCCCTCGGGCCGCTCGGTCACGTTGCGCAGCACCGCCACCGGCACGCCCAGCGCTGCGCCTTCCTCCTGCAAGCCGCCGGAGTCGGTGGCGAGCAGGGCCGAGGCGGCCATCAGGGGAGCCATCTGCGCGTAGTCGAGCGGCTCGGTCAGCTCGAAGTTGGGAAGCTGCCCCAGGGCCGGGCGCACCGCCTCCTGCACGGCGGGGTTCAGGTGAACGGGATAGACGAAATGTGTACCGGGGTGGGCGCGGGCCACGTCCGCCAGGGCTTCGGCCATCTCGGCCATCCCTGGCAGGTTCTCGCGGCGGTGCATGGTGACCGTCACCAGGCGTTGCCCGGCGTCCAGCCGCGCCTGCCACTCGGGCCGCAGCGGCACCCGTCCAGCCACCTCGCGCACCGCGTCCACGGCGGTCTGTCCGGTCACGAAGAGGCCCTCTTCGGGTTTGCCCTCGCGCCGCAGGTTCGCGCGGCTGCCGGGGGTCGGCGCGAAGTCGAGGTCGCTCAGCACGCCCGTCAGGCGGCGGTTGGCCTCCTCGGGGAAGGGTTCCCGCATATTCCCGCTGCGCAGCCCCGCCTCGACGTGCCCCACCGGGATGCCCTCGTAAAAGGCGCTCAGGGCCACGCAGAACGAGGTGGTGGTGTCGCCGTGGACCAGCACCATGTCGGCCCCCATCTCGCGCAGCTTGCGGCCCGCCTGCGGCACGATGCGCCCGGTCAGCTCCGCGAGGGTTTGCCGGTTGGTCATCACGTTCAGGTCCTCGTCGGGGGTCAGGCCGAAGACGGCCAGCGCCTCGTCGAGCATCTGGCGCTGCTGCCCGGTCGAGAGAATCAGCGGCGTCAGCCCCGGTTGTGCCTGAAGCGCCGCGTAGACAGGGGCCATCTTGGTCGCCTCGGGCCGCGTGCCGAAGGCGAGAACAATGCGTTTGGGGTGGGAAGGGCGGGCGGGGTCGCTCATCGCGGTCACGCTATCAAAGTGCCCATGCCCGGAAGAGCGGGGAGGCCCGGACCTGCCTGGCCCCACCTCCCCACGGCGCAGGGCACGCCTTCTCAGCGGCCCTGTTCAGCGGCCCTGTTCCGGCGTGGCGGCCAGGGTTTCCCGGTCCAGCGCCCGCACCCGGCGGTAGGCCACGAACCACAGGCACAGCAGCACGGCCACCACCGTCGCCCCGATCGCGGGCAGCGGCACGCCCTGCGCCAGCATCCCCACCACGCCGCAGACCAGCGCCACGCCCCACAGGATCACGGCGGTGCGCCGGGCGGAGGCGGTGCGGGCCAGCACCCGGTGGTGGATGTGGGTCTTGTCGGGGTGCCCGAGGGGATTGCGGATGCCGCGCGCCAGCCGCCCGATCACGACCTGGGTGGTGTCGAGAATGGGCAGCGCCATCACCAGCAGGGGCACCAGCAGGCTGGCCCCGGCACTGACCTTGAGGGTCCCCAGCAGGCTCACGGCGGCCAGGGTGTAGCCAAACAGGTAAGCCCCCGCGTCCCCCATGAAGATGCGGCTGGGATTGAAGTTATGCCTCAGGTAGCCCAGCGCGGCCCCCGCCAGTCCTGCCAGCAGCACCACCACCGCCGCCCGGTCGGGGAACTGGGCAGCGGTGACCAGCAGCACCATGCTCGCCACGAAGCCCACGCCACCCACCACGCCGTCCACGCCGTCCATCAGGTTCACGGCGTTGGTGAGGCCCACCACCCACACGACCGTCAGCAGGACGCTGAGGGGACCGTTCACAGCCGCGGGCAGCACCGGCAGAAAGGGAACGGCGTTGAAGTCGATCTTCAGCCCGTTCACGATCAGCAGTACGGCCGCGAGTACCTGCACCAGCAGCCGGAAGGCCGGGGACAGCTCGTACTGGTCGTCGATGAACCCCACCAGCACCAGCACCGACGCGCCCAGCAAGATCGCCAGCACTTGAATGTTCACCTGCTCGATCACGATGGGCCGCAGCGCCCAGGCGGCCACCACACTCACCAGGAAGCCCGCGAAGATCGCCAGGCCGCCCGCGTTGGCGATGGGTTCCTTGTTGAGCCGCCGGGCATTGGGCATGTCCGCCCACCCGACCTTGATGGCGAACGCCCGCACCCGTGGAATGAACCGCCAGGTAAACACCCACGCCGTCAGGAACGTGAGCAGCACGCTGAGAAAACCGCGCCCGAACAGGTCCGCGATACCGAATTGCGCCGCCAGCGCCTTGAGGGACTCCATAAGCTGACCGGAGTCTAAAGGCTGAAGGCGGGGAACGGGCGTCCGGCGAAAGGTGGACGCCCCGGTGCCTCCCCGTTCCCGCGCCGCTACTTGGTCCCGTAGATGCGGTCGCCCGCGTCCCCCAGGCCCGGCACGATGTAGCCGTGGTCGTTCAGGCGCTCGTCGACGGCGGCGACCACGATGTCCACGTCGGGGTGGTCGCGCTCGATGACGGCGACACCTTCCGGGGCGGCGAGGATGGACATCAGCTTGATGCTCTGTGCGCCCGCCGCCTTCAGGGAGGCGATGGCGGCGCTGGCGCTCCCGCCGGTGGCGAGCATCGGGTCGGTGAGGAACACGCGGCGCTCGGCGATGTCGGCGGGGAGCTTGTTGTAGTAGGCGACCGGCTGGAGCGTGCCGGGGTCGCGGTACAGGCCGATATGCCCCACCTTGGCGGCGGGCACCAGATTCACGATGGCGTCCGTCATGATCAGCCCCGCGCGCAGAATGGCGACCAGCGCCAGCTTCTTGCCGCTCAGCATCGGAAAGTCGCCCTCCTGGATGGGCGTTTGCAGGCGGGTGGGTTCGAGTTCCAGGTCGCGCATCGCCTCGTAGGCGAGCAGCATGGAGACCTCGGCGGCGAGTTCGCGGAACTCCTTGACGCCCGTGGTGACGTCGCGCATCAGGGAGAGCTTGTGTTGCACGAGGGGGTGGGTGACGATGGTGATCATGGCCCCACCATACTGCGGGCTGTATGTCCTGATGGTGGTACGCTGTTGCTCCCACAAGCCATCTCTTGCCACTCAGAAGACACGAGAGAAGCTGATGTCCAGATTTACTGACGAAGAGTTGACGTACTTGGATATCTCCTGGTTACTGGTCGATGTCAATGACGAAATTGCCATCCTCACCACCGGAGGCACAGGATATATTCCCAGGACATCTTTCGTGGACAAAGAGGAGTTCGATATACTCTACACTTATGTGGACGATCTTCCGATAATGACCGGGGCCGCCTCCGGTATTGATGTGGAGATACTTCTTGCAAACCACCGTTACACAGCTCATGAAGAAGACCTCATCCTGGCAGAAAAAGGGCTGTATGTCTTTGATGCTATGACGCATCTAACATACAATCCAAAACAGTATGCACTTGTCGCCTACCCATGCGAGCCTCTCAAACTTGGCGATGTAGACGCACGCATAGCGCCCTTGTTGAAAGCGATGAGACACACGGGGGTCAAGCTGTCACGCTCGTCACGTATCGATTTGTCCGAACTGTAGGGCCACCTTCTCAGGAGAGGTGTCACCGAATAAGAGGCTGTGCAGCTTCTTGAGTTACGGCCCATACCTGCAACGGAGGGCACTACCCCGGCAGCCGCGCCAGCACATGCCGGGCACGCGGCAACTTCAGGCGCCTTTGCCGGTCGAACTCGTAGGGTTCGTTCATCAGGAACCAGTACAGGTCGTGCAGGTAGGTGTGGGCCAGGTAGGCCCGCAGCCGCGTGAGGGTCGTGGGCGCGTGGTCGGGCAGGAAGGTCAGGGCCGCGTCCAGGCTGGCGTCCAGGCCCAGCAGGTCGAGCGTGCCGGTCTTCAGCAGGGCGATGTCACGCAGGGGGTCGTCCCAGCCCGCCTTGGTCCAGTCGATCACCAGCACCTCGCCGCCGGGTTCGATCAGGATGTTGTCGTGCCACAGGTCGAGGTGACAGAACGCGGCGGGCTGGTCGAGCAGGCCCCGTTCCAGCGGCACCTCCACCGCGTCAAACAGGTCTTCGAGGGGATAGGCGGCCAGCGCACTGCGGAAGCGTTTCAGGCGCTCACGCACCCGCTTCAGGTCCACGCAGCCTTCCCGCTCGCGGTGCAGCGCCCCCAGAATCCCGCGCAGGCGGGGCAGGGCGGCGGGAATGTCGGCGGCGTGCAGGGGCCGCCCCGGAAAGCGGCGCAGGACCAGCGCCTCGACGCCGTCGGCCTCGACGGTATCGACCACCCAGCCGCCCAGATCGGCGCGGCGCATGTTCTGCGCCTCCAGGCGGTGTTCGCCCTGCTGGTTGCGGTACACCTTCACGACCACGTCGCCGCCGGGCGCGGCGTAGACCCGGCTCTGCATGCCCGTATCCATCGGCGTCAGGGCACCGAAGCGGGCTTCCAGCACGGGAAAACGGTGGGATGGCGGGCCGCCCGGAATCACCTGCGCATCATAGCGGGGAGAAGGGCAGGGGAAGACGGGCGCGGGACGCGGGCAAAAAGGGTCCCGCCGCCCGCGCCCCCCGCACCGCCTCTCCCCTAGCCGCTCTGGGAGAGCTTTTCCAGCAGGCCCACCAGCCGGGGATCGAGGCTCTGGCCCGCCTGCGCCTTCAGGCGTTGCGGGTCCCCCAGGCGCACGGAGGCGTTGGCGACGGCCAGAATGCGGGCATACAGCGGGATATCCTCACCGACCAGCCGGTCGGGGTCGCCCTGGCCGTCCCAGCGCTCGTGGTGGTGGCGGATGGCTTTTTGCGCCTGGGCGAGGTGCGGCACGCCGTGCAGGAAGTTCGCGCCCACCTGGGCATGCCCGGCCTCGTCGTGGAGCTTGCCGATGTCGTGCAGCATCGCGGCGTACCACAATTCTTCGAGTTCACGCTCGACCAGCCCCACCGCGCGGCCCAGCCGCATGGCCGTGTCCGCGACGGCCTGCCCGTGCCCCAGCGCGTCGAACTCGCGGCTCTCGACCGCCTCGACCAGGGCCGAGGTGATCTGCCGGGCGGTCTGCCGCCAGTCGTCGCGCGAGTCGAGCAGGCCCAGCAGCGGCGCGGCGGCCGTGCCCCAGCGGGTGACGGCCTCCTGCTGCGTGGGCGTGACCCCCTCCGGCGAGGTGCGGTCCAGCACCAGCGCCCCCAGGTTGCGGCCCCGGTCGCTGAGCGGCACCACCAGCGTCAGCGGCACGTCGCGCATCCCGGCCTGATCGAGCAGCGCCCCCACCTCCGGCGGGTTCAGCTCATACAGTTCGCGGCTCCCGCCGGGCAGGAGGCGGGGGCGCATGCTGGCCCAGGGGCCACTGAGAACCGTCCCGATCAGCGACTTGGGATAGCCGAAGACCGCCGCCACCCGGTCCTGGCCCCGGCGCAGCACGGCGTACCCCTGCGCCTGCCCACCCAGCAGCGTGACGGCGTGCGCCAGGGCACCCTCCAACATGCCTTCCATGCTGGGACGCGCCAGCAGATCGGCCAGGACGCGGGTCGCGTCGGGAGCCTCGGCCGGCGGCAGGGCACCGGACTTGTGGGGGTCTGGCCCGGGCGCTGGCGCGGGCTGCGGACGGGAGCGTCGGAACACGTTCCGCTCAGTATACCCGCGCTACCCTGCACGGGTGACGCGTCTTCTCTCCCCCACCTCCTCCTCTCCTTTCTCGCGCGTGACGGACCCCGTCCAGCGCGGGTACGCGGCCTACACGCGGCGGGCGCAGGCGTGGACGGCGCGGTATCAGGAGCGCGGCGGGCGCGTGTTCTGCGGGGCGGGTTGCTTCGCCTGCTGCAACATGCCGATCCGCGTGAGTCTGGCCGAGGCGCTGGTCACCGCCCAGGCCCTCACGGACGAGGAGGCCGCGCGGGTCGAGGCCCACGCCCGCAAGGTGCTGCACAACGCCCGCACGGCCCCCGACGAGAACGTGTATGTGGAGCGCCACCGCACCGAGGTCGGCTTCTGCCCGCTGCTGGACCGGGAGAGCGGCGGCTGCACCCGCTACGACGTGCGCCCGACCCGTTGCCGCGACACCTTCAGCGCCCTGCCCGCCCGCTACTGCGAGGCCGGAGCCTGGGAAGCCATGACCCGCCGCGAGCGCGAGGGGTACCACCGCGAGGTGGCCCGCACCCCCGGCACCGACGGCGAACTGCATTTCATCGCGCCGCTGGAACACCTCTCCGAACCCGTCTGGGCGGCGGCGGCCAAGGCCATGCGCGCCGAGTGGGGCCTGGAAGCCTGGGGCGACTTCTGGGTGATGACCACGCTGGCGCGGCGCGCGGCCTTTATGGAGCAGGTCGCCCGTGGGGACGCGCGGGGGGCGTGGCGGGCGGCGAAGGCGGCGGGGCTGGCACACGCGGCGGTGCTGGAAATCGGCTGAGCCGAACCCCGGAGACAGGCAAGGGCCGCTCCTGCGGAAAAGGAGCGGCCCCGTTCGGTGAACCGGGCTAGAGCATTTGTCCGAATTACACCGTTGGAGGGAAAGCGCCTCCAACGGTTCCATTCTCCCAAACGCTCTCCCTCTTTCACTCGCTCCGCTCGGTCAAAAAGTAGGTCTCTTTTTGACAAATGCTCTAGAAGCTGCTGCTCCCGCCCACCCGGACGCCCTGGTAATAGGCGTAGGCGGCGGCGTAACAGGGCGGTTCCTTGTACCAGCTTTTTGCGGCGCAGATGCCCTTCATGTTCACGTAAAAGGCGTCGTCGGTGGCCAGACGGTTCGCGTCGGTGCGCTGGTACACCTTGAGGTTACGGTAGCCGAAGTCATGCACGTTGCAGGCGGGCCGGAAATCCTCGCGGTAGCCCAGGCCCACGCCGTCGGGGGCGCTGCAACCGTCGCGGGACCAGTCCAGGCCGGGATAGCGGGCGTTCACCGCGCTCCGGTTCGCGTACTCGCCGTTGTAAGCCTCCACCGTCCCCCACGCCACCCGCTTGATGTACGCGAGGCGGTCGCTGGCGAGGTCCAGACCGGTCATGGTGGGCGCAGCGGGCCGCGTCAGGTCGGCGGGCCGCTCCCCATACGCCTCCTGAAGCGCGGCGAGCAGGCCGGGGTCGTTGCCGTACCGCGCCAGGATCGCCTGACTGCCCGCGTCCTGAAGCTCGGGGCGGGCCACGTAGTCGGCGGTCAGGCTGCCGGGGCCTGGGGTGCCGGGGGCAGAGGCGGTGGGCGACGTTCCACACGCGGCGAGGGCGGTGACCAGGGTGACGGCGAGGGCAGCGAGGTTTTTCATGCACGCTCCTGAGGGAAAAAGGGATGGGGGCTGTTTTCCCAGTGTAGCCGCGCAGGTGTAAGGGAAGTGTTATCGCCCGGGTGGTGGTGGATTTCGAGGCATGAGGGGCGTTCAATGAAGCATGAACGGTCCTGATTGCCCAGCGTGCGGTGGCGTCTCCACCGTCAAAAATGGCCATGCCCATACCGGGAGGCAGCGTTACCTGTGCCGGGTCTGCGGCCATCAGTTCACCCTCCATCCTCCACAACACCGGATTTCAGCGGAAACCGAGGCGTTGGTGGACCGTTTGCTGACTGAACGCATCTCCCACCGAGGCATTTGTCGGGTCACGGGGGTGAGTCGCTCCTGGTTCCGGCTGCACCTGATGAAGCTGGGGAAGAGCGTCCAGCACAGCTTCCAACAAGCTGACGAACCAGCAAAAAAAGCCTGAGCACGCCAGCACCAGCGGCGCTGGTGCTGGCGTGCGATGAGTGATGCACGTTCGTGGGTCGTCAGGACCGGCGGCTGTGGATTTGGTTGGCGATGGACCGGACCACCCGACGAATCGTCGGGCGCTTCATCGGGCAGCGAGACGCACCAGGCGCCTTTGGACTCTGGCAAAGCCTCCCCACGCCCTACCTTGACGCTGTCTGTCACACCGATGGCTTGCGGGAATACCGGAGTGTAGTCTTCGGGGCTTTGCACCGCCTCGGGGGAACCCAGCACATCGAACGCTTCAACGCCACCCTCCGCCTGAGATTGGCCCATCTGGTGCGCAAAAGTCTGTCGTTCGCCCGCAGTCGGGTCAACTTCGAAACCCTCGTCTGGCTCTTCCTCCACCGCTACAACCTGTCATTACCCTAAAAGCCACGACCCGCCCGGGTTATCGCCCGGCTGGGGGCAACAGGAAAGCCGCTCCCCCCGGTTGGAAGGAAGCGGCCTGAAGGGCGTGCGGTGACTGTGCTGGCTGTACCTTGCTCCGGGGCCTTTCGCCTGGGGCCTTGCTACTGGGACTTTCCGGCGGCCTCGATCAGCGCGGGCACGATCTGGTTCACGTCGCCGACGATGCCGTAGTCCGCGACCTTGAAGATCGGGGCCTCGGCGTCCTTGTTGATGGCGATGATGTACTTGCTCTTACCCATGCCGCTGAGGTGCTGCACCGCCCCGCTGACGCCCAGCGCCACATACGCCTTGGGCTGCACGGTCTTGCCGGTCTGGCCCACCTGCTCGGCATAGGGCCGCCAGCCCGCGTCCACGACTGCGCGGGTCGCGCCGACGCCCGCCCCAATCCGGTCGGCCAGACCCTCGACGTAGGTGGCGAAGTTCTCGGGGCTGCCCACGCCGCGCCCGCCCGTCACGATCACGTCCGCCTCGGTCAGGGCCACGCGGCTGCTCTTCTCGACGCTCTTGCCCGTCACCTCCACGCGGGGGGCGGGCAGGTCGAGTTCCACGTCGTACTGCTCGCCGGCGGCGGCAGCGGGGGCGGCGGGCGCGAAGGAGCCGGGCTTCACCGTCACCACGATCACGGGGGCCTCGGCCTCCACCGTCTCGGTCACGCGGGCGAGGTAGGTGTAACGCTGCGCCTGAAGGGCGTTTCCGTTAGCAGACAGCCGGATCACGTCTTCGAGGTAGGGCGCGTCCAGCTTCACGGCCACGCGGGGGGCGTACTCGCGGCCCGAACGGCTCCCGCCGATGACGACGGTGCTGGCCTCGCCTTCCTGCGCGATCTGGGCGGTCGCGGCGGCCCACACCTCGGCGTTGTAGGTGGCGAGCTGCGGCAGGTCCGCGACCAGCACCTGATCGGCATACTTCGCGGCGTCGTTCGCCACGTCTGCGGTGCCCTGGCCCAGCACGAGGACCGTGACGGGGCCTTCGCGCCCAGACTCTCTGGCGGCGCTGACCATTTCCAGGGTGGACTTGGCGAGCTTGCCGCCCGCGTGTTCGGCGACGATCAGGATCATGCGAGCACCTTCGCTTCGTTGCGCAGGAGGTCGAGCAGCTGTTCGGCGGCGGCCTGCGGGTCCTTGCCGTCGATCATCCGGTTCAGGCGGGCGCGGGTCTGGATCTCGCTGTTCACGACCCGGACGAGGGGCTGCGCGCCGTACTGGCCCAGGTCTTCCTTGCGGAGTTCCTTTTTCTTCGCCTTCATGATGTTGGGCAGCGTCGGGTAACGCGGCTCGTTGAGGCCTTGCTGGGTGGTGACCACGGCGGGCAGAGGCGCACGGAAGCTCTCGTTGCCATCGTCCACGTCGTGACGGCCCGTCAGGGTGTCGCCCTCGACCGCCAGCTCGTTGGTCCAGGTGAGCTGCGGCCAGCCCAGGCGCTCGGCGGTGGCGGCCCCGAGGGCCTGGCTGTCCCAGTCGGCCTCCTGCCCGCCGACCAGAATCAGGCCCGCGCCTTCCGATTGCGCGACCTGCGCGACGACGCGGCTGAGGGCCACCGGGTCGAGCGCCTGATCGGTCTCGACGTGAATGGCACGGTCCACGCCCATCGCCAGGGCGGTCCGCAGGGCGTCCTCGACGCGCTTGGGGCCAACCGCCAGGGCGACGATCTCCTCGACGTTCGCGCCGCCCTCGCGCAGCCGCAGGGCCTCCTCGACGCCGTACTCGTCCATCCCGTCGATCACGAGGGTCGCGCCCTCCAGGTCCACGTTCTGGGCATTGATCTTGACGCGGGCTTCCGCGTCGGGAACTTGACGGACTAGGGTCAGAATCTTCATGGGTCCTCCAAGGATAGGTGAGAGATACACCCGGAGCAGCAGTCATACCGCAGTCCCGAACACGCAGCATGACAAATTAGACTCGGTTCAAGTTTAGCAGGCGCTTCAGGTTCACGCCAGCGTCGGCCCCGGCCAGGCGGTCGGACCTGACGCCCCGCTTTCCGGTTCATAAAGTGCCCGTGAAACTCATGAAGTCGGGCGCTCATCTTGGTGAGGCAGGCTACGAATCGATATGAAAAAGCTTCTTGCCCTGACCCTCAGCGCCGGCCTCGCCACCGCGGGCGCGCAAACCTACAGCACCGGCCTGAACGGCGTCGAACTCGGTCTGACCGGCGGTTACGCGGGCGGTCTGAGCGGTGAGGCGTTCGTCCACGTGCCCAACGTCGCCGGCCCCATCGGTGTCAAGGCGGGCGTGAGCTTCACGCGCCCCAGCGACTCGATCAACGACAACAGCCCCGTCGATCCGGTGGGCGTGCTGTTCCCCACCACCTACACCTTCGGGCAGGCCAAGGCCGACGGCGTGGCGACCGAGTCGGGCAGCCGCACGGTCGTCAGCCTCGACGGCACCTACAGCCTGGGCGAAGTGACGCCGGGCGTGGGGACCACCCTGTACGCGGGCGGGCGCTACGGCATGTTCCGCAGCACCGCCGACTACGGCAACAGCGGCAGTACGACCTATTCCAGCAGCGCCTTCGGCATCGGCGCGGGCGTGATGGTCAGCTACGCCCTGGCGGGCAACATCAGCCTGGTGGGCGACCTGGGCATCGACCAGTTCTTCGGCTCCTCGATCAACGTCACCAGCAGCAACGGCAACGTCGATACCTACACACGCAGCGACGCGGGCTACAACGACGTGAGCAACCAGTTCGTCCGCCCCGGCACGGTCTTCAAGGCCCGGATCGGCATCAAGACCAGCTTCTGAACGCTCAGGCCAGAGGCCCTCACCCCTCGCGGGTGGGGGTCTTGTCTTGCTTTTCCTGGGGCTGCCGGACCTCCAGCAATGCCTGAAGCTGCGCGAAGGCGGCCACCACACGCGGAAACCCCAGATACGGCACGCACAGCAACAGGGCCTCGCGCACCTCCTGCTCGCTGGCCCCGGCCCGCAGCGCGCCGCGCAGGTGGGTGCGGAGTTCCGCCGGGCTGCCCAGCGACACCAGCAGGGCCGAGGCGATCAGCTCCTTGGTCCTGAGGTCCAGGCCGGGCCGCTCGTACACCGTGTCATAGGCGAAGTCCCGCACGTACGCCATCAGGTCCGGGTCCAGCGCCGCGAGGCGGTCCAGGATGCGTTCTTCCTGCGCGCCGAAAATCTGCTGCCGGGCCGACGGCCCTTCTGCCTGCGGTCCTGACTTTTCCTGCTCTCTGGGGCCGTCCGTCATGCGGGGCAGCGTAGCAGGCCCACCCCCGCACAGAGGATGGGCCTGACCGAGAGAGCCGGGCGCTTACTTTTTGAGAGCCTTGACGACGGCGGCGGTCAGATCGGTGGACTGGTTGTTGGCGTACACGACCAGGTTGGACTGCGCGGCCACGCGGCGGTCCATCACGACCGAGTAGCCGTTGGCCTTGGCGACGCTCGCCACCGCCGAGTTGATCCGGGAGGCCAGGGGCTTGAACTCGGTCGCCAGGCGCTGCTGGTAACCCTGCTGCGCGCTCACGAAGCTCTGCTGCGCTTTCTGGAGGGCCTGCCGGTCAGCGGCGCTGCGTGAGCTGGCCGCCCGGGCCGCGAGCTGCTGGAGGTTGGTCTGTTTGGCCTTCAGGTCAGCGTCCACCTTCTTGCTCAGGTTCAGATAGGTGCTGCTGCCGGGCAGGGCCGTGACCGCCTGCTGCACGTCCACGAAACCGACCCGTTTCCCCTTTTGCTGGGCGTGGGGCACGGTCATCAGCAGCGCGAGCGGCAGAATCAGGAAAGCGTTTCTCATCGGGGTCTCCTCTTTCCGGCTGTCCCGGAAGCCGGGGTCGCCGGTCCAGGGGCAGCCGGTCCATGCAAAACCCCCGCGCGGAGCGGGGGCCGTGTGGCTCGGCCACTCGGGTTCAGGGCTTGAGGGCCTTGAGGGCCGAATCGGTCAGCTCGGTGCTGGGGTCGGCGTAGATGACCAGGCCGCTGCTGGCGGCCACGTTGCGGTCCATCACGATGCTGAAGCCGTTGGCCTTGGCGACGCTGTTGACGGCGGTGTCCACGGCCTTCTCGACGGCGGCGACCTTGGGCTTCATCTGGTCGTCGTAGGTCTTGGCCTTGGCCTGGATGGTCTTGATCAGCGCGTCGCGGTTCTGCTTGTCGGCGGCGGTGGCCGAAGCGCCCTTGGCGTCGATGTCCTTGATCTGCTTGTCGAGGGGCGCGAGTTCAGTGTTCGCCTTCTGCTGAATCGCCTGGATGTCCTTGTCGTTGGGGTGCGAAGACAGGAGTTTTTGCACGTCCACGAAACCGATCTTCTGGGGAGCGGTCTGGGCATGCGGTGCCAGGGTCCCCAGGCCGAATGCGGCCACGATGGCGAGGGGAGCGAGCGCCTTGGCGTTCATCTTCATGGCGGCCAAGCTAGCACGGCCTTTTCTGAGCCGAATGAACCCTTTCACAGTCGGCTCACACGCGCCGTCAGCCGCTGATCAGGCCGTGGGCCGGCGGTGCGCAGGCGGGCAGACACCCCGGCATGGACGCATCCGGCACAGAAGCACGGGGGCCGGCGACGGGGTAAGCTGGGTGCCATGCTCGTCAGCGACTGGATGACCAAGGACCCGATCACCGTCACGCCCGATACGCCCGTCATGGACGCCCTGAGGATCCTCAAGGAGCGTGGGTTTCGCCGCCTGCCCGTCATGGAGGGGGGCCGGTTGATCGGCATCACCACCCGCAAGGACCTCAAGGACGCCATGCCCAGCAAGGCCACCACCCTGAGCGTGTGGGAGCTGAACTACCTGCTGAGCAAGCTGACCGTCAGCGAGATGATGGCCCGGCCCGTCATCACTGCCCACGAGAGCGAGTACATGGAAGACGCCGCGCTGCGGATGCAGGAACACGGCGTGGGCGGCCTGCCGGTGCTGAACGACGCCGGGCAGATGACCGGTATCATCACGATCACGGACGTGCTGCGCGCCTTTATCGACATCATGGGCCTGAAGGAGGGCGGAACCCGCCTCACGCTCGACATGCCCGACATGCCCGGCAGCCTGTCGCGCGCGGCCAGCGCCGCCCAGCCCAGCAACATCATCAGCGTGGCGACCTACGGCCACAACGCCCAGGGTGGGCAGCCGCGCCGCCGCTTCGTGATGCGCGTGACCGGCGAGGGCGCGCGGGAAGCCCGGGCACGCGCCCAGGCGTCGGGCATCGACGTGCTGGACTGACCAGGCCAGAGACAAAGGCAGCGGCGGAGAAGAGGGGGAAAGGCCCCTCTCCGCCGCCGCTGTTCAGCTGCCGAGTCATACAGGATGGCTCTGATTCCAGAACATCACCAGATGTTCTTCCATCGCCGTCATCCCGTACGTTTTGCCCCTCGTTCCCCTCGGGTGATTCCCAGGAATCAATGCCATTTCGTCTCAGACACTGAGTTGCACGATCAGGCGTTCCAGGGTCACGGCGGGGTCGAGGCCGCGTTTCATGGCGAGGTCAGCATCGAGGATGCGGGCCAGGTGGGCGCGAATCTTGCCCTCGTTCAGCCGGCGGGCCACCTCCAGCGCCTTCTTGGCGGGATAGGGCTTCACGCCGAGGCGCTGCGCGGCGACCTGCTCGGTCACGCGGCCTTCTTCCTGCGTGAGCGCGACGCAGCGCGCAACCAGGCTGTACTGCCACACCACCGCGCCCATCAGCTTGAAGGGGTCCTCGCCGCTGGCGAGCAGGCGGCGCAGCTGCGTGACGGCCTCGCCGGGCCGCCCGGTGGTGGCCGCGCCCAGCATGGCGAAGGAGTCGCCGGGCGGCTCGCGGCCCACCACCTGCCGCACCCGCTCGGCAGTCAGGGGCGGATCGAGAAGGGCGAGCTTGTTCAGTTCCCCCGCGATGCCGGTCAGGTCGGGGCCGAACACCTCCGCGAGATAGAGCGCGGCGTCGCGGTCGAGCTTCAGGCCGGTTTTCCTGGCGCGCTGCGCGACCCACCCGGCCACGTCGCCCGTCTTCTGCGGGGCAGGCGAGGGGTGATGCTCGCCCCGCGCCTCGTACAGCTTGACGCGCGTGGCGGGGGCCGTCTCGTCCAGCACGGCGACCGTGACGGGGGCGGAGGCGAGCAGCTCCAGCAGGGCCTTGTCGGGCTTCACACCCGCGAGGTCCACAACCAGTCCGCCGTCCCCGAACAGGCTGGGGGCCAGCAGCGGCCCCACGTTCCCGGCGGTGACCTCCTCGCCCGCCAGCCGGGGCAGGTCGCGCACGCTCAGTCCCCGCGCGGCGAGGGTGTCCCGCAGCGCCTCCTCGGCCAGAAAGCGGTTGCCGCTGAAAGCGATCAGGGGCACGGATTCCCCAGGTCTGGCAGGTCCAGGCCGAGCGAGTGGGCCGCGTCCCGCAGGAGGGTCTGCATCTGCACGGCGGTCTGGGGGCGGTCCTGCGGGTCCCGGCTGAGGGCGGCGTGCAGGAGGGGATGCAGTTCGGGGGGACCGGGCAACGGCGCGCGGTCCTGGGACAGCCCCACCAGCCAGCCCAGCGCGTCCTCGTGGGGAGGGTGCCCGGCCAGGCAGTCGAACAGCAGCACGCCGACCGAGTACAGGTCGCTGCGGGGATCGCCCCGCACCCCCCGGAACTGCTCGGGGGCCATGAAGTGCGGGGTGCCCATGCGCGTGCCGCTGTGAATGTCATGGGGCAGAGTCCGCGAGTGGCTCATGCCGAAGTCGATCAGCCGCACGCGCTCGCCGCAGACCTGGCCGCCCGCCAGCAGCACGTTTTCCGGCTTCAGGTCGTGATGGGTGATGCCGCGGTCATGCAGGTGGGCCAAGGCGTTCAGGACGCCCCAGGTGACACTCAGCGCCTCGGCGGGCGACAGCGGGCCGCCTTCCACCCGGTCACGCAGCGTGGGGCCGGCCACAAACGGAAAAATCAGCCGGTTCGGCCCGCAGGCAATCAGCGGCACGATCAGCGGGTGGTCCAGCTGGGCCGCGATCTGGCCTTCGTGGTCAAAACGCAGGGCCGCTTCCGGCTCGTCGGTCAGCAGGGTCTTGACGAACACGGTGTCCCCGCCCCACTCCCCGACCTCGCTCTGAATGCCGCCCCGTACCGCCAGCACCCGCGAACGCTCAAGCCCCCAGGCGTCCGTCAGATGCGGGTCAGCTGGTTTTTGCACGCGGTCTATTGTACGCATGTGGCCCCCACAGACTCGTCACAGGGCCGGGCACACGGGCGCTGCGGCCCCCGGGGCATGAGTCCCGGGCCAGATCAACGGGCATACTGCTCTGCTTCTCTCCAGACCACCGCTCGTGGAGAGGCAGAGGCGGGTCGGCCCGGCGCGGCAACGGCTCAATTCACGCGGACGCTGCTGGTGAGGTTGCGGAGCACCGCCTCGTTGCGGCTGTAGTCCTTCACGTTCCCGACGATGGTGACCACCAGGATGCGGCCCTGGGCGCTGGTCATCAGCAGTTCGCGGCGCAGATCGTCGCCCTGGCCCGGCGTGGTGAACACGAACTGTGCCCAGGGCGTGTCACCGATCTCCACGACGCCGGCCTTCAGCGTCTTCACGTTGGGCACCTGAGCACGGATCACGGCGGGAAACTGGGTGACCAGATCCGGCACCTGGCCGGGCGTCAGTTTGCTCTCGCGCCACTCGAAAGCCACGCTGACCTTGCGGTCCTCGGTCAGAAACACGGCGTCGGGGCGGCCCGCCGCCGAGGGGAAAGCCTTGTTGATGCCCGCGTCGTTCAGGGTCAGGAGCCGGGCATTGGGTTCGAGAATGACGGGAATCGTCGGAAGCTTGACGGGCGTGGCCAGGGCCGCGCCGGACAGCACGGCCGCCGCCGTCAGGATGAGCAGCGCATTCTTCATTGCTCTCACCCTACCCGCCCACCCCCGTCCCGCCCATGAAGTCCACGTGAGGAATGTGCGCTTCCCGTCAATCGTCCATCAGGTTGACGGGGGAAACGGGGGCCACGGTCGCCGCGAGGTCGAGACGACGA
Source organism: Deinococcus phoenicis (assembly GCF_000599865.1). GTDB lineage: Bacteria > Deinococcota > Deinococci > Deinococcales > Deinococcaceae > Deinococcus > Deinococcus phoenicis. The sequence goes on from NZ_JHAC01000031.1 coordinate 40,430, forward strand.
AGCTCCCCGCGCCCCCGCGCCCGCTACCATGCCCGCATGAGCGAGACGGGTCTGACCTTTCCCCTGGGCTTTCGGGCGGCGGCGCTGGCGGCAGGCATCAAGCCGAGTGGCAGAACGGATCTGAGCTGCGTGGTGAGTGACGCAGAGTGCGCGTGGGCCTTCGCGGGCACGCGCAGCAGTGCGGCGGCGGCCTGCGTGACCCGCAACCGCGAGGTGTACGGCCAGGGCGGGCCGGTGCGGGCGCTGGTCGTGAACGCCGGGAACGCGAACGCGGCCACCGGGTCGCAGGGGGCGCGCGACAACGCCGACATCGCGGACGCGCTGGGCAGCGTGCTGAACGTGGGGGCAGAAGCGGTCCTGACGGCCAGCACCGGCATCATCGGGCACCTGCTGCCGATGGACCGGGTGCTGAGCGGCGTGGAACACCTGCCGGACGAGCTGGGCGGGGAAGCGGCCCCCTTCGCGGCGGCCATCATGACGACCGACACCCGGCCCAAGACGGCCCAGGCGACCCTCAGCGGCGGGGCGCGCATCGTGGGAACGGCCAAGGGCAGCGGCATGATCCACCCCGACATGGCGACCATGTTCGCCTTTGCCTTCAGCGACGCGCGGGTGGACCAGCAGGCACTGCGGGCGGCCTTCCCGGCCATCGTGAACCGCACCTTCAATGCGGTGACGGTGGACGGCGACACCAGCACCAACGATATGGCGCTGGTCCTGGCGAACGGGCAGGCGGGCGAGGTGGACCTCGACGAGTTCCTGACCGCGCTGGAGGGCGTGATGCGTGACCTGGCGCGGCAGATCGCCGCTGACGGCGAGGGCGCGACCAAGCTGCTGACCGTGCGCGTCTCGGGTGCCCGCACCGAGGCCGAGGCACTGGCCGCCGCCCGCACCTGCTGCGTCTCGCCGCTGCTCAAGAGCGCCGTGCATGGCAACGACCCCAACTGGGGCCGCGTGATTATGGCCGCCGGACGCAGCGGCGCGGCGCTCGACACCGAGCGGATGACGGTCCGCGTGCAGGGCACGCCCGTCTTTGCCGGCAAGCCGCTCCCCTACGACGCCGCGCAGGTCAGTGCCCGCATGAACGCGCCGGAAGTCGTCTTCGAGGTGGGCCTGGGGGTGGGCGACGCGCAAGGCGAGGCCTGGGGCTGCGACCTGAGCGCCGAGTACGTGAGCATCAACGCGGACTACACGACCTGAGCCGGACGGTGCTGCCCGGTGGCCTTGAGCGTTTCCTGAATCTGCCGCTACCAGGTGGCAGCCAGGGAGAGGCGGGGGTACGGTGACAGACATGCTGCCTGCCGCCTCTGCCTCCCCGCCGACTTCCTCCTCGCCGCTGGCGGAGGACCTGGCAAACTCGGCGCTGGCCCGCCCGCTGGACTTCTGTGTGCCCTCGAACCGCTTCGTGGTGGTGGGGGCGGTGGCCAGTGTGCTGGCGGCGCGGCTCTCGGGGCGGGCCTGGGGCGCGGCGCTGGGTGTGGGCGCGGCGGGCTTTCTCGGCTGGTCCACCGCGCGGGAACTCGACCCGGACCACCCGGACACGGCGAACGCGGCGCTTCCGCTGGCGGCCCTGACCGCGCTGCTGGGGGGCAGCCCGGACCTGCCGGCGGGCCTCGGCGTGCTGAGCGGGTTGCGAACGCTGGCGGCGACCGTCGGAAAGCCGCCCAGCGCCCTCGACGTGGCAGCGCTGGCCGGGCAGGCGGCCCTCTCGGCGTGGGCGGGGGCACGGGTCGCGGCGCTGGTGCCGGGGGCGGCGCTGGCCCTCTCGGCTCAGCGGGCCGACAGCTGGCAGGCGTCCTGGCAGGCAGCAGGCCTCGCGGGCGCGGCGGCGCTGCTGCCGGGGAGCCGGCGCGGCGAGGGGCGCAGCGTCCCGGCGGACCTGCTGGCGCTGGCCGGACTGGGTCTGGCCGGGGTGCTGGCGGCTCCGGAAGGGGTCCACAGCCGCCTGGACCGCGCACCGGCACGGGTGTCCGCCGAGCGGGTGCGCCTGGCCCGCCTGCTGGCGCTGGGGACCCTGGGGGCAGGGTGCTGGCCCGGCAGACGCGGTCCCTCGCGCCGCTGGCCGCCGCCGTGCTGACGGTGGGCCTGCGGCGGGCGACGGACCGGCAAGGATGAGCCGCGCCGCCTCCCCGCCTGACCGCAGCCTTTCGCGCCGTCCGGCGGCCCGCAGGGGCGTAGCGTGGGCAACGTGAATGGTTCGGATGTGTGGGGACTGGCGTGGAGAGGGCTGACGCGGCGGCCGGTGCGGACGCTGCTGACCGCCCTGGGCATCACGGTGGCGGTGGCGAGTATGGTCGTGTTCCTGTCGCTGGGCGAGGGCATCCGCAAGGTGTTCACGGCCGAGCTGGGCGGCATCGGGCCGGACGTGCAGGTCAGCCTGAGCGGCTTTTCGCAGGGCTTTGCCCCGCAACCGAACCTGCCCGAAACGGCGGTGGGGGACCTGCGCAAGCTGGCACCGGAACTGGGCCTCACGGCGGTGACGCCGGTGGTGATGGCGGTGCGCGGCAGCCTGGATGTGTCGCAGAGCGCGGTGCTATACGGCCTCCCAGCGGCGCAGGGCGTGGGCGCGGTCTTCCCCCGGGCGCGGGTGGCGTCGGGCCGGGCGCTCACGGCGGCGGACGAGGGCCGGGGCGTCGCCGTCATCGGGGCCAAGGCCGCCGCGAACCTGCACCTGGGCCTCGGCTCGGCGCTGAACCTCAACCGCCGCAGCCGCGTGCAGGTGGTGGGGGTCCTCGCGCCGGAGTCGGGGCTGGTGGACAGCTTCATCTTTCTGCCGATCCGCACGTTGCAGCGTGCCGAGGGAGCCGAGGGCCGGGTGTCGCTGGTGGCCCTGAAACTGGAGGACCCGCGCAACGCGAGGACCGTTGCCCGGACGATCTCCGAACGGCTGAACGTGGAGGCGCAGACGCAGTCGGACTTCCTGTCGTTCGTGGAACGCGCCCTGCGGATCAGTGACGCGGTGCGCTTCGGCATCAGCCTGATCGCGCTGATCGTGGGCGGGCTGGCCGTGGCGAATACCGTGATGATGGGCGTGTTCGAGCGCACCCGCGAGTTCGCCACCCTGCGGGCCATCGGGGCGCGGCCCAGCTTCGTGCGGACGCTGGTGCTGACCGAGTCGCTGCTGCTGGCGCTGGTGGGCGGCGTGGGCGGGCTGGTGCTGGGTCTGGGGGGTATCGCGGCGGTGAACGCCTACACGCAGAATCTGGCGGGCATCGACGCGGCGGCCCTGACGCCCAGGCTGACGCTGCTGGCGCTGGGGATCAGCCTGCTGCTGGGTCTGATCTCGGGGCTGCTGCCGGCCCGCAGCGCCAGCCGCCTCCAGATCACCGACGCGCTGGGGCGGGTCTGATGCGGGAAGGGGCGGCGGCAGCGGGCCTGCGGGCCGAGAACCTCTCGCGCATCTATCCCAGCGGCGAGGGCACCGTGACGGCGCTCGCGCCCTTCACCCACACCTTTCCGGCGGGGCTGACGGCAGTGGTCGGCCCTTCGGGAAGCGGCAAAAGTACCTTGCTGAACCTGCTGGCAGGCTTTGACCGGCCCACCACGGGCCGCGTGCTGGTGGACGGCACCGACCTGCACGCGCTGTCGGAGGCAGGCCGCGCCGACTTCCGTCTGGCGAACTACGGCTTCGTGTTCCAGAGCCACAACCTCGTCACGATCCTGACGGCGCTGGAGAACGTGGAGTTTCCGCTGACGCTGGCGGGGGTGCCCCGCAAGCAGCGGCGCGAGCGGGCACGGGCGCTGCTGGCCGAGGTGGGCCTCAGCGCCCGCGCCGCGCACCTGCCGTCCCAGCTGTCGGGCGGGGAGGCGCAGCGGGTCGCCATCGCGCGGGCGCTCGCCCACGACCCGCGCGTGCTGCTGGCCGACGAACCGACCGGTAACCTCGACTCGCACACCGGCGAGCGGGTGCTGGCCCTGCTGACCGGCCTGACGCGGGGGGGCCGCACGGTGGTCCTGATTACCCACGACCCCGAGGTGGCGGCGCTGGCCGACCACACGCTGCGGGTGCGCGACGGTGAAGTGACGGCGGACGGCTGAGGAGGTCCCGTTTGTGTTCAGTCGCGCCCGATGGTGGCCTGGGCATCGCGCAGCCACAGGGTCCGCCCCCGGGCGTCCTTCAGGCCGACCACGACCTGCACGCCCTCGCCGGAGCGCAGCCCGCGCGAGGTTCCGCGCCCACTGCCCTGAAGACAGACCGCCGCGCCGCAGGGCTGACGGTCGCCCTGGGTCGAGGACGCGCTCCAGACGCCGTCTTCCGTCACGACATACACGCCGGTCACGGTGAGCGGCGGCGGGGACGCGCGGCTGGCCTGCACCCGCACCTGAACGTTGAAGGTCGCCCCGTCCAGGGTGGGGGTCGCTTCCACCCGCAGGCTGCGGCCCGCGACCTGGAGGGCCGTGGGCGCGGCCAGCAGGTCCCCAGCGGTCGGGGTGGGCGGCCCGGCCAGGGTACCGCAGGCGCTCAGCAGCGCCGCGGCAAGAGGCAGAAGCCACACACGTCTCATGGAACCAGCATAACGGAAAGGCGGCCCCTGCCGGGCGGCATTTCTAACAATGCGGTTGGCTCCCCTCGCCCCATGCTCACCAGTCGAGGTCAGGGGCCGTCACCACCCGGTCGGCGGGCAGGTCGGTCAGCAGGGTGTAGGTGAGGGTGTACGTGCCGGGAATCACGCGCGCCAGCACGATGGTGTCGCCGTCGGCGCGGGGATCGACCCCGGCGAGGCTGGGACCCTGGACGTTCAGGGGGCCGCGCACCGCGGACGTGCTGCCGCCGGTCGGCAGGGGATCGAACAGGCGGACCTGCTCCAGCGTGCGGTCCACCGTGAAGGTCAGGGTGACGGTGTACCCCTGCGCGGCGGGTTCCACACTCTTGCCGAGGGAAGCGCGCGCCCCGCCCTGCACGGTGCGGGTCACGTTCGCGCCCCCCGGATTCCGGACCCGGGCCTGCCCGGTGGTCCGCAGGTCGAGGGGGTCGAGGACCGCCTCGGCGGTGTCGCTGCGGCACACGCGGACCGGCACCTTCAGGCGCAGGGGCGCGCCGCCGCTGAACTCGCCGGGAACTTCCAGCGGGTAGTCGCTGGTCCAGCCCGCCGGGAGGTTCAGCTTCAGCCGCGCCGGCAGCCGGTGCGGAAAGTCGGTGCGGGCGGTCGCCGTGAGCTGCGTCACGTCGCAGGCGTTGAGGATGTCGGGGGCCGTCACCAGCGTGATCTCGGTCTGCACCCGGTATTCCAGGGTGACCTTGCCGGTCCCGGCGTCGGGCACCCGTCCGGGCAGGGGCGGCGTGACGGTGCTGCCCGGAATGGCGCTCGGCGTGACCGGATAGTCGCCGGGCGCCAGCGGCAGCGTGCCGGGTGTGGTGAGGGTCCGGCCCGCCACCTCGAAGGCAATCCCGGTCAGGGGGATGCGCTGCTCACCGTACAGGGCGACGGCGTCCACCGTGAGCTGTCCCTCGGGAGGCCGCGCCACGAAGCGCAGCTTGTTGAAGCCGGGCTGGTAGCGGATCTCGGTGGGCGAGACGATGTTTCCGGTGCCCGAGAGGATCGTGCTGCTGACCGGCACGTAGCCGGCGGGCAGGGCGGGCCGCACCACGCTGTCCCCGACGAGCGTGTAGCTCGCGCCGGGAATCGGGCGGCCCTGGGGGTCCACCACGTCCACCAGCAACTGGTTGCTCATCTTCAGGTTCTCGGGCGGGGTAAAGCCGCCCACCCGCGCCGTGACGGGCTGGTCGTTCAGGCGGAAGGAGTAACGGATGGCGTTGCTGTACTGCCGGGTGGTGGGCAGCACCCGGATAAAGACCTGCCACTCTCCCACCAGCTCCGGGGTGACCCTGAAGGTATCGGTCACCGCCTTGCCGTTGCCGCTGACCGTGAGGTTCACCCGCTTCCCGCCGGGCTGCACCACCCAGGTTTCGGCCTCCTGGGGGCCGTCCACGTCATAGTTCAGCAGGCCGACCGTCTTGCCCACCCATCCGGCAGGCACGTCCAGCCGGGCCGCGAGCAGGGGCGTCTGTTCGGTGTCGCGAGCGTTCACGGAAAAGTCGCTGGTTTCCAGCGTGAAGGGCGCGGCGGTCCGCAACGCGAACGCGTTCTTGCCGTCGCCCCGGCTGGTCACCTTGAGGGTGTACGTCCCGGCGGGCAGGCCCCCGGCGAACAGGCTCTCCCAGGTGTGGTCGCGGTTCATGGAAAAGCGCCGCTCGACGACCGTGCCGCCGGGGCCGCTCAGGCTGAAGGTGGTCTCGAACGGTTCGTTTTTCTTGTACAGCTCGTCCCCGAAGTACCCGGCCCCCCGGCGTCCGTCCACATAGTCGGCCAGGTTGAAGTTGGGGCTGTAGACCTCCAGCCCCAGGGGTTTGCCGGCGTCCTGCGGCAACACGCGAATCAGGTAGGTTTCCTGTGCCTGGGGCCACTTCTCCCCCACCGAGACCAGCGGCAGGAGGCCGCCCGTCTGCGCGGACGCAGCACCGCCGAAGGCCCCCCCGAGGGTCAGCAGCGCGGTGAGAGAAAGGGCCAGTCGGGGCAGCGGCATCGGGAACAGGGCAGGTCGCATGGTCACTGCCCGGAATCATAGCGGGCAGTGACCCTGGGGGGAGGGCGCGGGCCGCTACCATGCGGGCGATGCTGGCACGCGCACAGGCCCTGATCTCCGAATCCGCCCTGAGAGGCAACCTCACGGCCCTGGCCCGGCGGGCACAGACCAGGCTGCTGCTTCCCGTGAAGGCGAATGCCTACGGCCACGATCTGGAGACTGTCGCGCGCCTGGCGGCCCAGCACCCCGACGTGTGGGGCTTCGGGGTGGCCGTGCCGCGTGAGGCGGCGGCCCTCGCCGCGCTGAAGCTCGGGAAACCGGTGCTGCTGCTCACGCCGCCCACGCCGGAAGAGGTCGGGCCGCTCGCGGACCTGGGCGTGCGGCTGCCCGTGGCTTCACTGGCGGAGGCGGACGCGCTGCCCGCCTATGCCCGCGCCCACCTGAAAGTGGACACCGGCATGAACCGCCTGGGGGCACGGCCCGAAGAAGCCGTACAGGTGGGCCTGCGCCTGGCCGAACGGGGGCTGCTGGAAGGGGCCTACACGCACTTTGCCACCGCCGACGAACCGGACCTGAGCTTTTCCCGCGAGCAGTTCGCGCGCTTTCAGGGCGTGCTGGCCGCCCTGCCTCCGGTCCTCGCGCACGCGGCGAACGGCGGCGGCATCCTGAGCTTCGGCCCGTTGCCCGGCCTCTCCCTGGCGCGGCCCGGTCTGGCCGCCTACGGCTTCGCGCCCGCGCACCTGCGGCAGGTCGCCCCGCTGACGCCCGTGATGACCCTGCGCGCCCGCGTCACCCACGTTCATCCCGTCCACCCCGGCGAGAGCGTGAGTTACGGCGGGCTGTGGCGGGCCGCGCACGAGACGACCGTCGCCACTGTCGGCATCGGCTACGCGGACGGCTACCCCAGGGGCGCGACGGGCCAGGCGCAGGTTCTGGTGCGGGGTGAACGCCGCCCAGTGCTGGGCCGCATCTGCATGGATCAGTGCATGGTGGACGTGACGGGCCTGGACGTGCAGGTGGGCGACTGGGTCGAGGTCTGGGGCCGGGACGAGCTGACCGTGACCGAGGTGGCGCAGTGGGGGGGCACCGTCGAATATGAGGTGCTGACCGGGCTGGGGACGCGGGTGGAGCGGGTGGCGGAACACTGAAACGGAGGGGCCTCCGCTGTTCCTTCACCTCCAACCGGACGAAACAGGTTTACAGCATTTGTCAAAAAGAGACCTCCTTTTGACCAAGCGGAGCGAGTGAAATAAAGAGAGCGTTTGGGAGAATGGAGGAGTTGGAGGTGCTTTCCCTCCAACTCCGTAATTCGGACAAGTGCTCTAATCCCTGCTTATGCGGGAGCCTGATCCAACCCATCCCCCAGCCTGCCCCGCACGGCCTCCACACTTTCAAAGCCGCCGACGAACAGCGCCACCCGCAATTCGTGAATGAAGCGGGCCAGCCACGCCTCCACCGCCTCCGCACTCTCCAGCGCGGGTTCGAGGAGGGGCCGGGCCACCGCGACCACCTGCGCGCCGAGGGCCAGGGCGCGGGCCGCGTCCAGGCCCGTGCGAATACCACCCGACGCGACCAGGGGCAGGCCGGGCGCGGCGCGACGGGCCTCCGTGAGCGCCTGCGCGGTCGGGATGCCGACCTCACACAGGTCCGGGGTCAGGACCGCGCCGCAGCGCACGAGCTGCTCCACCCGCGCCCAGCTGGTGCCGCCCGCGCCCGCCACGTCCAGCGCCGCGAAGCCCGCCCCCGTGGCCGCCCGGACGGTGACCGCGTCCAGCCCATGCCCCACCTCCTTGAGCAGGACCGGGAACGGCAGGCCGGGCACGATCTCGGCCAGCCGCGCACTCAAGCCTGCCCAGCGCGTGTCCCCCCCCACCTGCATGGCCTCCTGAAGAGGGTTGACGTGAATGGCGAGGGCGTCTGCCCCGACCTCCCGCACGGCCCTTTGCGCCTCGGCGGCGCCGTACCCCAGCCCAAACTGCGCCGCGCCGAGGTTCCCGATCAGCAGCACGTCCGGGGCCACGTCGCGCACCTGGAAACTCGCCGCCGCCTGGGGCCGCTCCAGCATCACGCGCTGCGAGCCGAGCATCAGCCCTACGCCCAGGCGCTGCGCGGCGGCAGCAAGGTGGCGGTTGATGACGGCTGCACGCTCGGCCCCGCCGGTCATCGCGCCGATCAGCACGGGGGCCGCCAGCCTCCGCCCCAGGAACGAGGCTGAGAGGTCCACCGCGTCCAGATCGAGGTCCGGCAGTGCCCGGTAAGGCCAGGGCACCCGCTCCAGCCCGGTGGTCACGCCCGCGTACTGGCTCTCCGGGCGCAGGCACGCCTCAAGATGCCGGAGCTTGCGCGCCTGAAGCCCCGGCAACGCGAGGTCAGCCGGAAACGGCCCTGAATCGGTCACACCCACAGCCTAGAGCCTTTGTCAAAAAGAGACCTTCTTTTTGACCGAGCGGAGCGAGTGCAATAGGGAGAGCGTTTGGGACTTGCAAAGCTGCGAAGCAGAGAATGGAACCGTTGGAGGCGCTTTCCCTCCAACGGTGTAATTCGGACAAATGCTCTAGCGCCCGCCAGACGCCCCGCCACCTCTGCCGGGAGTTGACAGATTTTTGAACCCGCGGTACTATTCCTGAGCGCCGGAAGAACCGAGTTCGGAAGCGCACAGAGTTGACGCAGGGTAGAGCAGTCTGGTAGCTCGTCGGGCTCATAACCCGGAGGTCGCAGGTTCAAATCCTGTCCCTGCAACCAAGTGAACCCCACCGTAAGGTGGGGCTTTTTCTTTGGCCCGTCTGCTTCTTTGGCGCAGCTGCCGCACCGGCTTCTCTGCCCAGGCCGGCCTCCCCGGTCCGGCGCCTGGCCCGTCAGCGCATCCGGTCGCGGACTTCCTGCAAGGTGTCCTCGAAGGCGTCCTGAAAGTCGTCTTCCAGGTCATGGGCGCGGATCAGCTCGTCTTGCAGGGTGGTGGTCTGCTCGCGGGTCCAGCGGACGCGGGCCTGGCGCGCGCTGCTCACGTTGCCTTTCCCGGCGATATACCGGGCGGCGTGGCGCAGGGCCTCGCGGGGGTCCTCGGTGGGGGCCACGATGCCCAGATTCCGCAGCCCACCCCGGTCGTTCACCAGCGAGCAGGTGACCTCGATGCGCTGGCCCCGGCGGGCAAGAAACACCTGATCCACGCGCCACATGCTGGTCGCGCGGATGGGTTCGGGGGCGCTGCGGGGCAGGCGTCGGCGGGCCACGTCAGGGGGTTCCGGCGGTGGGCACGGGGGGCAAGGCCCAGTCGCGGGGCTGTTCCAGGCCCAGCAGCACCCGGCCTGCCCCCTCGGCCAGGGCTTCGAGTTCCAGTTCCCCGGGCACGATGATGACCGGGGCGATCCAGCCCAGACGCCGCTCGATGCGGTCGACCAGGGCGTCCCAGCGGGCCGTACCCCCGGTGATGGCCAGCGCGTCGGGACGCCCCGGCAGCGCCCCGCACTGCTCCCCGATGGCCTTGCACGCCTGATGCACAAAGGCGGAGATCGCGGCCTGCACGGTGGGGTCGGTGCCTTCCCGCGCCTCAAGGTCCTTCAGGTTCGCGCTCCCGGTCAGGGCCAGAAAGCCGCTCTCGCTCGCCAGCTGCCGCAGCACGTCGGGACCGGCCCGCCCGGCGGCCAGGTGGAGCAGCGCTGTGGCCGGCAGCGGGCCGCTCTGCAAGGCCCCCATCGGGCCGCCGTCGGGAGCCGTGCCGGTGGTGTCGACCGCGCGGCCCCCGTCAAAGGCCGTGACGCTGGTGGTCGCCCCCAGATGCGCGACGACCACCCGGGCATCCTGCAATCTCTTGCCCACCTCGTGCGCGGCGCGCCGGGCGACGACCCGCGCATTCAGCGCGTGAAAGCGGGCCTGGCGCGTCACGCCCCCCACACCCGTCTCGCGCGCCTCGGGCAGCAGTTCATTCACACTCTGCGGGTCGACCACGAAGGCAGGCACGCCCCGCGCCTCCGCGACGCTCAGGGCCAGCGCGCCGCCCAGCCCGTCACGGCCCTCCTGCGTGGCGTACCGGGCCAGCTCGGGCGTGACCCGGTAGGTGCCCGCCGCCACCTGGCCCAGCCAGCCCCCCCGGGCCACCAGCGCGTCGGGAAAGGGCCAGTCGGCGGTGGTGTCCAGCACAGCACGCGTCAGGGCCGCGAGGTCCTGCTCGCCCGGCGGACCGGGCAGCGGCACCTCGGCCCGCGTCAGGGTCACGCGCAACTGACCGGGCAAGGCCGCGTTCTCGCTGGGCTGGATGCTGGCGCAGGCGAGTTTCACGCTGCTGGAACCGGGATTGACCACATGCGCGATCATGAACACCCCAGCGTAGCAGATGCGCGGGGGCAAGCGTCCCGGCGATGAGAAAAAAGTGAGGGAGACGTGGCCAGGGGGCGAGTGTCTTTGCTCCTCGCCCCCTGGCCCGGCCTGCTCCCGGCCCTGGCAACCGCGTAGTTTCTGATCCTCGCTTCGCCCGCCCCTCGTCTCCGACTGCCCCAGGTTCGGCTCAGCTCGGTTCGATCAGCCCGTAATGTCCGTCGCGGCGGCGGTACACCACGCCGCAGCCGTCCGTGTCCATGTTCTTGAACACGTAGAAGTCGTGCCCCAGCGCCTCCATCTGCGCGACGGCGTCCTCGGCACTCATGGGGCGCAGGTCAAAGCGCTTGGTCCGGACGATCTCGGGGCGGAACTCGGTCACGTCGTCGTCCAGGCCCGCATTGACTTCGGCCTCGGCCAGCCCCGGCTCGGGTTGCGGCGCGGCCTCCTGGCGGTGCTTCAGGTAACGGGTCTTGAACTTCCGCAACTGGCGCTCCAGCACGTCCGAGGCGCGGTCGATCGCGGCGTACATGTCGGCGTGGTGTTCCTCGGCGCGGATGATGCCGTTGGGCACATTCAGCTGGACCTCGACGCGGTTGCGCCGCCCCGAGTCCCGCACGTCGCGGACCGTCAGCGTCACGCGCGCATCGGTAATCTGGTCGCTGAAGCGGTCCAGGCGCGTGAGCTTTTCCTCCACGTAATCGCGCATCGCATCGGTGACGTCCACGTTCCGGCCTGACAGCTTGTAGATATGCACGGCTTCACCTCTTTCCGTTTCTCCCGGGGGTTGATGGCCCCGGGAGTCCAATCTAGGGTGGCCGTCAGGTAAAAGTCAGGCGAATGCACCACAGCAGACACTCATGGGGCGGGGTATGGTGGAGAAGTTGGGCCGGTCCCCCAGTGCCAGCCCCCCGCCGCCAGCCCAGACCCCACAGGAAAAACGCCCAGCCGGTCAGGCTGGACGGAAAAAACGGAGGGGTGGACCCGATCAGCGCCGGTCGCGCACGCGGACAGGAATGGGGACCGGCTGCCGCTCGGGCGCACCCTTCAGCGCCTCCCGCAGCCAGTCAATAAACTCGCGCAGGCCCTTCATGACCCCAGTGTAGCGGGGAGGGACCGGGGCAGATGCACCAAAGGTTACGGTGGCTTCATCTCGGCGGCAGGTGGGCTGTCCAGCACTTTCCCGGAACGTCTCTGCCGTCTTGCGGGGGCCACCATGTCCGGCTCGGCGGCCCCTCCCCTGCCCGGCGGTCAGTCCGCGAAGCGCTTCAGCACGTCGCGGCTGATGACCAGACGCTGCACCTCGTCGGTGCCCTCACCGATGCGGGTGAGGCGGTTGTCGCGCCAGTAGCGTTCGACCGGGTATTCCTTGATGTAGCCGTACCCGCCCAGCATCTGAATGGCCTCGTCGCAGGCCTCGACGCCGACCGTGGTCGCGAACAGCTTGGCGCGGGCGACGGCCACCGTGAAGTTCTGCCCGGCGTCCTTGAGGTCGGCGGCCTTGCGGATCAGGAGGCGGGCGGCTTCCAGCCGGGTATCCATGTCCGCGAGGCGGAAGGCGATGTCCTGATTCAGAGCGATGGGCTTGCCGAACTGCTGACGCTCCAGCGTGTACTTCGCGGCGTACTCGAAGGCGGCGCGGCCCAGGCCCAGGCCCATCGCGCCGATGCCGACGCGGCCACCGTCCAGCACCCTCATCACGTCCTTGAAGGCGTTGCCGCGCTCGCCCAGCAGGGCGTCTGCGGGCAGGCGAATATCCTCGAAGATCAGCTGCGCGGTGTCGCTGCTGCGCAACCCCAGCTTGTCCTCCTTGCGCCCGATGGAAAAGCCCTGCACCTCGTCGCGGTTGAAGACAAAGGCGCTGATGCCGTCGTTCTTGCCCTTGCCGGGGCGGGCTGCGTCCGTGCGGGCAAGCACCACGTACGTGCCGCCCACGCTGCCCTGCGTGATGAAGTTCTTGGAGCCGTTCAGAAGCCAGCTGCCGTCGGGCTGCTCGGCGGCGCGCGACTGCATCCCGCCGCTGTCGCTGCCGCTGCCGGGTTCGGTCAGGCCCCAGGCTCCCAGCTTGCGGGCAGCGGCGAGGTCCGGCAGGAACTTGCGCTTCTGCTCTTCGGTCCCGCCGATCAGGATGTGGCCCTGGCACAGCGAGTTGTGGCTGGCGACGGTCAGACACAGCGAGCCGTCCACCGCCGCGATCTCCTCGATGATCATGGCGAAGGTCGCGGTATCCAGGCCCGCACCGCCGTATTCCTCGGGCGTCTGCGCGCCCATGATGCCCATGTCGCCCAGTTCCTTCACGATATCGAAGGGGAACTCGCCCGTCTGGTCGCGCTCGGCGGCTCCCGGCTCGACCCGGTTTTTCAGGAAGCTCTTCAGGGCGCTGACGATGGTGCGCTGGTCGTCGTTCATGGGTTGGACGTTGGGGCTGACGGGGATGTCGAGGGTGCTGGTCATGGTGTTACCTCCGGCAAGGGATCAGGGGTGAGGGGAAAAACGGGACTCGGCGGGCGCGTGGCGGCAGGAAGCTGGCCGCTACACCTGAAACACACCCACGCGCAACGCCTCCTGCCGGGGCTGCTGGGCACAGGCTTCCAGGGCGCGGATCAGGCGGTCACGGGTGTCGTTTGGGGGGATGATCTCGTCCACCCACAGGCGGGCGGCGGCGTAGCGGGGGTCGAGTTCGGTGTCGTACTTGGCCTTCACCTCGTCGTAGAGGCGCTGCAACTCCTCGTCGTCGGGTTCATGGCCGCTGCGCTTCAGGGCGGCGAGCTGGATGTCGAGCAGCGTCTTGGCGGCGGCATTGCCGCTCATCACGGCGTACTTGGCGCTGGGCCACGCGAAGATGAAACGCGGGCCGAACGCCTTGCCGTTCATGGCGTAATTGCCCGCCCCGAACGAGCCGCCCGTAATGAGGGTGATTTTGGGAACGACGCTGTTGCTGACGGCATTCACCAGTTTGGCCCCCCGGCGGATGATGCCTTCTTGCTCACTGTCGCGGCCCACCATGAAGCCGGTCACGTCGCTGAGGAACACCAGCGGCACGCCCGCCTGATTGGCGTCCAGAATGAAGCGGGCGGCCTTGTCGGCGGAGTCGCCGTAGATCACGCCGCCGACCTCGATGCGGGTCCGCAGGCCGGGTTCACCGCCGCTCTTGAGCTTCTTCTTGATGACGGTGCGCTGGTTCGCCACGAAGCCGACCGGGTAGCCGCCCACGCGCGCAAAGCCGCAAACGATGGTTTCACCGTATTCGGCCTTGAATTCGTGAAACTCGCCCCCGTCCACGATGGACGTGATGAGGTCGCGCACGTCATAGGGCCTGCTGCCGTCGAAGCTCACCAGCTCCGTGAGGTCGCGTGCCGGGGCGGCCTGCACCTCGGCGCGGCGCCTGGCCCAGGGCGCCACCGCACCCGCCGCGTACAGCCCGGCCAGCGCCCGCACCCGCTTCAGCGCGGCCTCGTCGTCGGGTTCCTTGTAGTCCACGGTTCCGGCGATGCTGGCGTGCATGTCGGCACCGCCCAGTTCTTCCGAGTCCACGACCTGCCCGATGGCGGCCTTCACCAGCGCGGGACCCGCCAGGTACAGGCCCGACCCCTCGGTCATGATCAGGGTGTCGCACATGACGGGCAGGTACGCGCCGCCCGCCACGCAGTTGCCCATGATGGCGGCGATCTGCGGAATGCCCGCGGCACTCATGCGGGCATTCAGGTAAAACACCCGGCCAAAGTCGTCCTGATCGGGGAAAATCTCGTCCTGCATCGGCAGGTAGACGCCCGCCGAATCCACCAGGTACACGAGCGGCAGGTGGTTTTCCAGGGCGATGGTCTGCGCCCGGATCACCTTCTTGGCCGTGATCGGAAAGAACGCCCCCGCCTTCACGGTGGCGTCGTTGGCAATGATCATCCAGGGGCGGCCTGCGACGGTCCCGATGCCGGTGACGACGCCACCGCTGGGACAGCCGCCCACGTCCTCATACATGCCGTCACCGGCAAAGGTCATCAGTTCGTCGAAGGGCGTCCCCTCATCGGTCAGGCGGGCGATGCGCTCGCGGGCGGTCAGGCGGTTCTTGTCGTGCTGGCGCTGCTGGGCCTTCGGGCCGCCGCCTGCACGGACGCGGGCCTGATCGGCAGCGAGGCGGGCCAGAGCAGCGTCCCAGGTTTCCCTGGCAGTGGGGGGCGCGGGGGTGCGGGTGTCAGGCTGGGTCATCGATGCCCGTAGTCTAACAAACGCCCGTTAGGAATGCTGAACCGCACCCGGTTGGACTCCCGGCCTTCTGCGGGCCTGTGAAGTCTCATACCGACTGGCTCTGATTCCAGAACAGCCGGATAAACCACCAGAGGGGCTTCCAGCGCCGCCAGCCGATCTTTTCTTCTTCTCGCTTCGCTCGCCCCTCGTCCTCGACTGACCCTGAGTTCGGCTCAGAGGTTCATCCATTCTTGCGCTGGCCCGCGCCTGACCGTGAGGTCAGTTATACTGTCAGAACCACCGTGCGACCCGCCTCAAGTTCTGTACTGGAGGAACCCATGAATCAGGTTGCCCCTTCCCCATTGGCCCTGACCAGACTGGCGCTGCTCAGATCGGCCCGGTTTCAAGCGGCGCTGTCCCTCGCCGTCCTGCTGGCTGGAGGCGCTGGCGCGGCCTCGCCGGACGGGAAGGCGCTGTTTACCAGCAACTGTGCCGGCTGCCATCAAGCGACCGGCCGGGGCGTTCCCGGTGCCTTCCCGGCCCTCGCGGGCGACGTGGGCAAGCTGCTGGCCACGCAGGGGGGACGGGCGTACATCGGGCACGTGGTCCTCTTCGGCCTGAACGGCAAGATCAGCGCGGGCGGCCAGACATATAACGGGGTCATGCCCGCCTTCGGACAACTGAAGGACGCCGACCTCGCGGCCATCCTGAATTACGTCAGCACCAGCTGGGGCAACAAGCTGCCCAGCGGCCAGAAACCCTTCACGGCGGCTGAACTCGCTAAAGACCGCCAGGACAAGAAGACTTCCGCCCAGATGAACACCCTGCGCCCCAAGACCGTGAAGTGAAGGCCGGGAGGCTAAGGCGGCGGAATGCTGCGCCCTGTGCCCCACCGGCCCCGAGTGACCTGGGTGGGGTTCGCTGGGCCTCCCCGGCATGGTCTGCATGGCGCTGCTGGCCGCCCCGCCGGTTGCCCCACTGATGTACGGTGGCATCCTGGCCTTCGTGGTGGGCGAGGGGATCTTCAACGCCTCGCAGGGTGCCCTGATTTCCATCGCCGCGCCGGTGGACGCCCAGGGACAGGTCCAGGACGGGGCGCAGGCGCTCGGCTCGCTGGCCCAGATGGTCGGGCCGCTGGGTGGGGTTCAGCTTTACGTGCGCTTTGGCCCCGCCGCGACGTTCGGCACCGGGGCCGCGTTGGTGCGGGCGGCGCACGGCCTGCTTGTCCGCCAGAAACACGCCGCGCCGGTGGACGCCCGGGCATCATCCAGTCCGGGGAACGCCTGCCCCTCCTGGCCCTGAGCAAGCAGCTCACTTCCCCGCAAGCTTCGCCCGACCCCCCTTCCCGCTTCTACTCCTGAATCCGCGCTCCCGTCTTCGCCCGCAGGTCTGCCAGAGTCACGCCGGGAGCGAGTTCGACCAGCTTCAGGCCGTGGGGCGTCACGTCCAGCACGGCGAGGTCGGTGATGATGCGGTCCACCACCTGTTGACCGGTCAGCGGCAGGGAACACTCGGGCAGAATCTTGTGCGCGTCACCCTTCGCCACGTGTTCCATCAGCACCACCACGCGCTGCACGCCCGCCACCAGGTCCATCGCGCCGCCCATGCCCTTGACCATCTTGCCCGGAATCATCCAGTTGGCGAGGTCGCCCTTTTCGCTGACCTGCATGGCGCCCAGGATGGCGAGATTGACATGCCCGCCGCGAATCATGGCAAACGAATCGGCGCTACTGAAGAAGCTCGCGCCGGGCAGCGCCGTCACCGTCTGCTTGCCCGCGTTGATCAGGTCGGGGTCCACCTCGTCCTCGGTGGGAAAGGGGCCGATACCCAGCAGCCCGTTTTCCGATTGCAGCATCACGCTGACGCCCTCCGGGATGTGGTTGGCGACCAGGGTGGGCAGGCCGATGCCGAGGTTCACGTAGTAGCCGTCCTGCAATTCCTGGGCGGCGCGGGCGGCCATCTCGTCTCTGGTCCAGGGCATCTCAGACCTCCTCTCCGGCGGCGCTGGAAACGTTCGTCTCCACCTTCCGCACCGTCCGCTGCTCGATCCGTTTTTCCGGGTTCGGGTTCAGCACCACGCGCTGCACGAAGATGCCGGGCGTGTCGATCTGGTCGGGGTCCAGTTCACCGATCTCCACGAGTTCCTCGACCTCGGCCACCGTGACGCGGCCACAGGTGGCGGCGACCGGATTGAAGTTCTGCGCCGTCTTGCGGTAGACGAGGTTCCCCGCCTTATCCGCCTTCCACGCCTTGACCAGCGCAAGGTCGGCCTTGATGCCACGTTCGAGGATGTACGTCTCGCCGTCGAAGTCCTTGTGTTCCTTCCCCTCGGCCACGACGGTGCCGACCCCGGTCCGGGTGTAGAAGCCGGGGATGCCGGCCCCGCCCGCACGCATCCGTTCGGCCAGGGTGCCCTGGGGCGTGAACTCCAGGTCCAGTTCTCCGGCGAGGTACTGGCGTTCAAACTCCTTGTTCTCGCCCACGTAGCTGGAGATCATCTTGCGAATCTGGCGGGTTTGCAGCAGCAGGCCCAAGCCCCAGCCGTCCACGCCCGCGTTGTTGCTGACAGCAGTCAACTCCTTCGCGCCGCTGTCGCGCAGGGCCAGGATCAGTTGCTCGGGAATGCCGCAGAGGCCGAATCCCCCCACGGCCACCGTCTGCCCGTCCGCCACGATGTCTTGCAGCGCCTCTGCGGCGCTCGGGTAAACCTTGTTCATGTGTCCTCCAGTGTAACGCGAGTGCCTAACGGGTGTTAGGCAGGCCGGCCAGGAAGCTCTGGACCAGCGCCCGGAACGCCCGGGGGTCTTCCTGGGGAAAGCCGTGCCCACGGCCCTCCAGCACGGTGGCGTGGGTTCCCAGGGCAGCCGCCTGCACGCCGATCAGGTCGGGCGTGACCAGCGTATCCAGCGCACCCCCCAGCACCATCACGGGCAGGCCGGCGAGACGGGCCGGGTCCACCCGCCAGGCGGCCAGGGCGCGGGCATTGCCGCTGGAGTGGCCCGCCGCCATGCGTCCGGCGTCCTCCACCAGTCTGGAGAAGTTGGCCGGACGGCCCGACGGAAAGAGCGCCCCCAGGCTCAGCTCGCGGAGCTGCGGGTTCCCGCGCAGCAGTTCCAGCACCGGATAATTCTCCTCGGGCGTGACCAGACCCGAGGGGGGTGCACTCGCCGCGAGAATCAGGCCGGTGAGCGCGGCGGGATCCCGGGCGGCGAATTCCAGCGCCACGGCCCCGCCCAGGCTGTGCCCCAGCACCACGGGGCGCGTGACGCCCTGCTCGGCCAGCCAGCCGGCGACCCAGTCCGCGTAGGCGGCGATGCTCACGTCGCCCACAGGGAGAGTTCCGGCAAATCCGGGCAGGTCGGGAGCCAGGACCCGCCAGCCCTCCGGCGGGTCGGCGAGGAGGTCCGCCCACCACGCCGACGAGGCGAAATTGCCGTGCAGGGCGACCAGCACCCCTTCAGGCATGGGAAGGCTCCCCGGCACTCAGGGGGTCGGGCGGGCGGGAGACGGCGGGCAACGCGTCGTCCAGCAGGGCGCGCAGCAGGCCCGCAAAGGGCGCGGTGTCGGCCACGCAGGCGAGGTGACCATGAACGGAGTCGTATTCCAGGTGGGTATGGGCTGCGCCCGCCGCCTGGCTCGCCCCGGCAAAGGCGCGCATCTCGGCGGCGGGGAAGAACTGGTCGCCCCGGATGTTGACGGTCAGCAGGCGCAGGCCCACGTCCCGCCAGCGGGCGAACAGTTCGGCGCGGGGCTGTCCAGCGCGGGCCTGTTCAGGGTGAGGCTGGGCGGCGCAGAGGTCGTGCGTCTCCACCACCCGCCCGATGTCGAGGATGTGGGCGAGGCTGGCCGTGGCCGCCCGCGAGCGCAGGTACGCCCCGAAATCCGCGTCCCGGAAGGTGTGTTCCAGACCGTCCGCGCCCAGGCCGAAAAGGGAGATCAGGCGCAGCGCCCCGGACAGGCCCCCGGTCAGGGCCACGTCGCGCAGCAGCGGGCCGAATGCGCCGCGCAGCACCGGCCCCGCGCCGGGACTGGTGGCGACGGCCGCCACCCTCGGCGCGAGGTCCGGCGTCCGGGCCGCCCACTGGAGCGCCTGCATCGCCCCGAAGCTGGGACCGAGGACGGCGTGCCAGCGTTCCGCCCCGAGGTGCCGCAGCAGCGCGAGTTGCAGGGCATGCAGATCCGCGAAGTCCCAGGCGGGAAACCGTTCGCCCCAGGGGTCGCCGTCCGGGTGCGGCGTGTCCGGCCCGGTGGTCACCACCTGCGGGTCACGGGCCTGCACGTTCGACAGCGTATTCATCGCCACCACGAAAAAGCGGTCCGTGTCCACCGCGCGTCCCGGCCCGATCAGCGCCGCCCACCAGCCGGGCGTGCCGTCCGCCGCCACACCCGCCGCCCGCGCCGTGCCCGTGTAGTAGTGGCAGACCAGCACGGCATTGTCCCGCGCCCCGTTCAGCCGGCCCCAGGTCTGCACGCCCAGCCGCACGGGGACGGTCACGCCGGCCAGCGGCAGCGTCACCCCCAGCGTGAACGCGCCGGGCGCCGCTCCCGTTGGCGCTGGCCCCGTGGGTGCTGCCCCCGCTCCCTCAATCTGTCGCATCGCCTCCGAGGGTAGGCGGGGCGCGTTACGGGGTGGTCACAGGGAGAAGGGCAGGGAGAAGCCCGGCCCGCCGCCCTTCTCCCTGCGCCCTGCCCCGGCTGTAACGCCCCTGTGACGCGTCTCCCCTACACTCCGGGACGAACATGAAAAAGATGCTTCTGACGGGCGTTCTGCTCGCGCTGTCCGGCGCGGGTGCGGTGAAGGTGGGCGTGCTGCTTCCGCTTTCGGGATCGGGCAGCGTGTCGGGGCAGGCGGCCAGGAACGGCTATCTGCTGGCACTGGACGAGATCAACAGGGCGGGCGGCGTCCTCGGGAAGCCCCTGGACCTGGCCTTCGCGGATGACGGCTCCTCGCCCGCGAAGGCCGTGCCGGAGTTCGTCAAGCTGGTGACGGTGGACAAGGTGGACTTCATGGCAGGCGGCGTGAGCAGCGCCACCTCCATCGCCATCAGCGGCCCCGCCAAGCAGTACAACACCTTCATGGCCTGGATCGGCGCGGCGGCCGTGCCCGTCGAGGACGCCTTCGCGGACCACAAGTATTTCTTTCACTACCATCCCTGGTCGTACTACAACTTCGAGGCGATCCTCGACTATTTCAAGTACCTCAAGCGCAGCAAGGGCGCCAGGAATATCGCGATTGCCTACGAGGACGGTCCCTTCGGCTCGGCGGGCATCGACGCGACGGTCGCGGCCTTTAAAAAGGCGGGCTTCAACGTCGTGATGAGCGAGAAGTTCAAGACGGGCAGCGGCAATTTCGGGCCGCTGGTCAGCAAGGCGAAGGCGGCCCGGCCCGACATCCTGTACTGGGTCGGCTACGACACCGACGCCCTGCCGCTGGCGACCGAGATCAAGCAGCAGAACCTGCAACTGGGCCTGATCTACGGTACGCCGCCCTCCTGGCCGGTCGGCTTCGAAAAGAACAAGCTCGCGGACAACATCGCGGGCCTGAGCCTGTGGCTTCCCAGCAGCCCGCAGGCCGAGAGCCGCAAGTTCGTCGCGGCCTACAAACAGAAGTTCGGCAACATGACCGAGGAATACTTCGCGCCGCTCGCCTACGTGAACCTCAAGACGCTGGCCGCCGCCATCAACCGCGCGGGCAGCACCGACAAGGACAAGGTCGCGGCGGAACTCGCCAAGACGAACACGCCCACGCCGTTCGGCCCGCTGACCTTCAGCAAGAGCCTCAAAACCCAGTACCAGGGCTTCAAGTCCGGCAACTGGCTGCATTTCCAGTTCCTCGGGGACAGCCGCGTGCCCGTGTACCCGGTGAAGTTCGCGCAAAAGCCGATGGTGTGGAACAAGTAAGGGGTCAGCTCTGAACGGTCAGCTTTCGGCACCCCGCCAGAGCGTTTGCTTTTGCGCTCCTGGCTGATCACTGACGGCTGACCGCTCCGAGGGCCGCGCCGCTTCAGGGTGGGCGGCCCTTCAGCTTCGGGAGGAGGAGGGACATGACAGTGCAGTCGAGGATGATCCGGACGGCCCGCATCCAGACCCACGTGCTGGAGCGGCCCGCGACGGGAAAAGCCGTGCGGCGGGTCCTGCTGGTCCACGGCAACGTGTCGAGCGGCGCGTTTTTCCGCGACGTGCTGGAGGCCCTGCCGGACGACATTCACGCCGCCGCGCCGGACCTGCGCGGGTACGGCGAGAGCGAGGCCGCACCGGTAGACGCGGCGCGCGGCCTGCGCGACTGGTCGGACGACCTGGCGGCCCTGCTGGACGCGTTGGGGTGGGCCGACGCCGACCTGCTGGGCTGGAGCCTGGGCGGCGGCGTGGTGATGGGGCTGGCGGTGGACCACCCGGGGCGGGTGCGCTCGCTGACACTGGTCGCGCCGATCAGCCCGTTCGGCTTCGGCGGCACGCGCGGGCCGGACGGCACGCCGAACAGTCCCGACTTTGCCGGATCGGGGGGCGGCACGGTGAACGCGGCCTTTGTCGCGGCGGTCGCGGCGGGGGACCGCTCGGACGCGCCGGGCAGCCCGCGCGACGTGTTGAGGAAGTTCTACCTCAACCCGGAGAAGTTCCAGCCGACGCCGGAGCAGGAAGAAGTGTGGCTCTCCTCCATGCTGACCACGCGCACCGGGGACGACCATTACCCCGGCGATTTCGTGCCCAGCGAACACTGGCCGAACGTCGCGCCGGGCACGCGCGGCGTGGCGAACGCCTTCAGCCCGAAGTACACGGACCTGAGCGCCTTCGCGGACCTCCAGCCCCCGCCGCCCGTGCTGTGGGTGCGCGGGGACGCCGACGCGATCGTGGGCGACGCGAGCCTCTTTGACCTCGCGCAACTGGGGGCGCTGGGTGCGGTTCCCGGCTGGCCCGGCGCGGAGACCTGCCCGCCGCAGCCGATGCTGGAGCAGCTGCGCGCCCTGCTGGAGCGCAGCGGGGCGAACGGCGGCGAGTCCCGCGAGGTCGTACTGTCCGGCGTGGGCCACTCGCCCTTTCTGGAAGCGCCGGAAGCGTTCCTGGCGGCCTTCACCGAACATCTGCAAAAGGAGCGTCGGACGTAGATGGAACTCTTTTTCCAAACCCTGCTGAATGGCCTGCTGCAAAGCGGCCTGTATGCGCTGGTCGCGTCGGGGCTGGCGCTGGCGGTGGGCGTGGTCGGTATCGTGAACTTCGCGCACGGCGAGTTTCTGATGATCGGCGCGTTTCTGGCCTGGGGCGCGAGCGCGTACCTGGGCGTGGACCCGCTGCTCTCGCTGCCGCTGGTGGCAGTGGCCGTGTTCGCGGTGGGCGCGCTGACGTACCGCGTGAGCATCCGCCACGTGCTGCTGGCCCCCGAGCTGAATCAGATGCTGCTGACCTTCGGCCTGGGCATCCTGCTGCAAAACCTGGCGCTGATGCTGCTGGGTGGCAACACGCGCACGGTCACGACGCCCTATCAGGGGAGCAGTCTCAGCCTCGGGGACCTCAGCGTGGGTGGGCCGAAAATGATCGCGTTCGGGCTGGCGGTGGTCATCCTGGCCGGGCTGTACGCGGTGCTGTACCGCACCAACCTGGGCCGCCAGATGCGCGCGGTGGCGCAGAACCGGCGCGGCTCGCAACTGATCGGCATCGACGTGGACCGGGTGTATCTGATCGCCTTCGGGGTGAGCTGCGGGCTGGCGGCGGTCGCGGGCGTGCTGGTCGCCACGCTGCTGTTCGCGTCGCCCACCGTGGGGCTGGTGTTCGCGCTGAAAGCCTTTGCGATCATCGTGATGGCGGGGCTGGGCAACCTGACGGGCGTGCTGTGGGCCTCCGTGGTGCTGGGCGTGTCGGAGGCATTGGTGCAGACCTACGTGCCGGGCGGCGGCGGGTGGAGTGACGCGGTGTTCTTCCTGCTGATCTTCGCCACGCTGGTCTTCCGGTCCTTCCGGGGGGCCAGATGAGGGAGCACGGATGAGGGGGTACAGATGAGCCGGGCGATGGAAACAAGCCGAACCGTCACGCGCCGCCCCGACTTCACCGCGCGGGCGCTGGTGCCGCTGGGCCTCTTTTTCGGGCTGGCGCTGGTGTTCCCGTTCCTGCCGCTGGGCACGCGGGCGGAATACCTGCTGCAAATCGCGTTCTTCACGCTGGTGGCGGCCATTCTGGCGCTGTCGTGGGACATCCTGGCGCGCAGCGGGCAGGTCAGTCTGGCGCACGCCGCGTTCTACGGCCTGGGGGCCTACGGCTTCGCGCTGCTGGGCAAGGTGATGCCCTGGTTTGCTGCGATGCCGCTCGCCGCGCTGATCGCCGGACTGGTCAGCCTGATTCTGGGGGCGGTGACCCTGCGCCTGAGCGGGATGTACTTCGCCATTGCCACCCTCGCCTTTACGGAAGTCGTGCGGACAATCATCCAGAACCTGCCGGAGTCGGTGGCGGGCGGGGCGAACGGCCTGCTGGTGCCCGCGCTGCTGGGCGGGAACGCGCGGGCACAGTATTTCCTGGCCTTCGGGGTGCTGCTGTTTACCGCGCTGGTCAGCCTCGCTATTCGCCGCTCAAGGTTGCACCACGCCTTTGCCGCGATCCGGCAGGGCGAGGAAACGGCGCGGGTGCTGGGCGTCAGTGTCGTGCGGTACAAGCTCGCCGCCTTTTTCATCTCGTCGTTTCTGGCGGCGCTGGGTGGGGTGCTGTTTGCCGGGAAGACCTTTTTCATCAATCCCCTCGAAACCTTCAGCCTCGCCAACTCCATCGCGCCGCTGACGACCTCCATTTTCGGCGGGCTGTACACCACGCTCGGGCCGATGCTGGGGGCGACCGTGCTGCGCGTGGCGGAAGAACTGCTGCACAACTCGGTCAAGAACGGCTATCTGGTGGTCTACGGCTTGGTGCTGATGCTGACGATCCTGTGGCTGCCGCGCGGGCTGATGGGGCTGCTGAGGCGGGGCAAGCATGGGGGGGAGTTGTGACAGCGGTCAGCTTTCAGCCTTCAGTGGCCAGCCAGCAGGAAGTCGTGCTGCGGGCCGACGGCCTCAGCAAGCGGTTCGGCGGGCTGCTGGCGGTGCAGAACGTGACCTTCACCCAGTACAGCGGCGAGATTCTGGCCGTGATCGGGCCGAACGGGGCAGGCAAAACGACGTTGCTGAACCTGCTGTCGGGCGTGTACCGGCCCACGGCGGGGCGGCTGCACCTGCTGGGACGGGACGTGACGGGTGAGAGCATGGAGGCACGCTGCCACGCCGGGCTGGGCCGCGCCTTCCAGATCGTGCGGCCCTTTCCCGAGATGACCGTCCACGAGAACGTGACGGTGGGCGCGCTGTTCGGCAAAGCCGGCGTGAGCCTGCCCGAAGCGCGCGAGCGGGCCTACGACCTGCTGGAGCGCACCGGCCTCGCCGCGCACGCCGAGAAGGCCGCGCACGAACTGACGCTCCTCCAGGACAAGCGGCTGGAGGTGGCCCGCGCCCTCGCCACGCAGCCGCGCGTGCTGCTGCTCGACGAGGTGATGGCGGGCCTGCGTCCGGCGGAGGCGCAGGAGGCCGTGCAGCTCGTGCGGAGCGTGCAGGGCAGCGGCGTGAGCGTGCTGTTTATCGAACACATCATGCCAGTGGTGCGCGACCTGGCCGACCGCGTGGTCGTGATGGACCAGGGGCAGGTGCTGGCCGAAGGGACTTACCGCGAGGTGACGGCGAATCCGCAGGTGGTCGCCGCGTACCTGGGCACGGAAGAGGGGCTGCACGCATGACGGCGAGCCGGATGCAGGGGCAGGAACTCGTGATCGAACACCTCGCCGCCGGGTACGGCAAGGTTCAGGTGCTGTGGGATGTGGGCCTGCATGCCCGGCCCGGCGAGTTCGTGGCCGTGATCGGGGCAAACGGCGCGGGCAAGACGACCACGCTGCGTGCGGTGAGCGGCGTGGTGAAACCCACCGGGGGCCGCATCCTGCTGGGCGGGCAGGACATCACGCGCTCAGCGCCCTCGCAGATCGTGGGTCTGGGCCTGGGGCACGTGCCGGAAGGCCGCGAACTGTTCCCGCTGATGACGGTGCGCGAGAACCTGGAACTGGGCGCGGCCATGCGGGCCGAAGCCCGCGCGATGCAGGCGCAGACGCTGGACCACGTCTACACGCTGTTCCCGCGCCTCCAGGAACGCGCCTCGCAACTGGCGGGCACCCTGTCGGGCGGCGAGCAGCAGATGGTGGCCGTGGGCCGCGCGCTGATGGGCCGTCCCAGCGTGCTGGTCGTGGACGAACCCTCGCTGGGCCTCTCGCCGCTGATGACGCAGACGGTGTTCGGGGCATTGAAAGCCGTCAACGCCGAGGGCGTGACCGTCCTGCTGATCGAGCAGAACGTGGGCCTGAGTCTCCGGCTCGCGGACCGCGCCTACGTGCTGGAAAACGGGCAGGTGGTCAACGAGGGCACGGGGGCGGCGCTGCTGGCGGATCCGAAGGTGCGGGAGGCGTATCTGGCGCTGTGAGGGAGACCAAAGGCCAAAAGCCGGGAGGCACTTCCTCCCGGCCTTCTTTTTCCCTTACTCACCCCCCCAGCAAGAACCGCCCCGTCTCCCGTTCCAGCATCTCCACCGCGTCCAGCGAGTCGAAGGTGTGGCCCGCACCGGGAATACCGACAGCGTCGCAGCCGAGGGCCTGGGCGTAGCGGACGCCCCACTCGGGCGGGCAGGTCTGGTCGGCGTCGCCGTGAAAGACGCGGGCCACGCCGCCCCAGCGTGCGGCGGCCTCCAGCGGCCGGAGGCGCGGCATCTCCAGCAGGAACGCGCGCCCCAGGGGCCAGCCGCCATAATCGAGAATCACGGGCGGGGCGTACCCGCCGCGCAGCAGCGGCAGCCACAGTTCCGGCAACGCGGGTGCCCACAGCGCGAGGCGGTGGGGCCGGACCCTTTCCGCCGCGAGCGCCGCGACCAGCCCGCCCATGCTGAAGCCGAGCAGCATCACCCGCTCGGGGTCGAGCATGGGCAGGCCGCGCAGGTAGGCGAAGGCAGCCTCGGTGTCCTCCACCTCGCGCGCCACCGTCATCTCGCTGAAGTCGCCCTCCGACTCGCCGCTGCCCCGGAAATCGAAGCGCAGGCTCGCCACCCCGCGCGCCGCCAGATACCGCGAGAACAGCGGAAAGATGCGGTGCCCCTCCAGCCGGTTGCCGGTGAAACCGTGCAGCATGATGACGCTGGGCCAGCCCGCAGCGGGCCGCTCGCCCTCCGGAACGTGCAACATGCCGTAGAGACGCTGACCGCCGACGGTAAAGGTGGCGAATTGCTCCATAGGGGGGAAGTCTAAAGGTCTAACCGTCTAAGGGTCCAACCGCCCCGACAGTTAGACTCTTAGACCGTCAGACAGGCGGCCCCAGCCGCCTCAGGGCGTCAGCCGGTGCCGGTCACGCGGGAAAGCGCGGGCGTAACGCACGTTGCTGATGCCCAGCAGCTTGGCGGTCAGCCGCTCGGCCCCGATGGCGAACCCGCCGTGGGGGGGCATCCCGTACTTGAAGACCTCGGTGTAGCCCGCGAGCGATTCGGGGTTCAGCCGGTACTCCGCGATGGAGTCTTGCAGCATCGGATATTCGTGGATGCGCTGGCCGCCCGACGTGATCTCGATGCCCCGGAACAGCAGGTCGAAGCCGCGCGTGAGGTCGGGGTTCAGGCTGCCGTCCGCGTTGTGGTCGGCGTGGGTGTAGAAGGGCCGGGCCGCGCGGGGATACTTGGTGACGAACACGAAGTCGGTGCCCTGCGTCTCCGCGTAGTGCTGGCTGAGCAACCTCTCGGCTTCGGGGTCGAGGTCCTTGCCGCCGACCGCGTGGCCGTACTTCTCGGTCACCAGCTGGCGGGCTTCCAGCAGCGTGATGCGGGGAATGTGCGCCGGAACTTCGGGCAGGGCCGCGCCCAGCAGGGCGAGTTCGGGCTGGGCGCGTTCCTTCAGCCGGGCCATGATCGCGGCCAGCACGCGCGTCTCCAGGTCCATCACGTCCTCTTCGGACTCGATGAAGCCCATTTCCACGTCGAGCGAGAGGTACTCGTTGAGGTGACGGCTGGTCGCGTGTTCCTCGGCGCGGTAGACGGGCGCGACCTCGAAGACGCGCTCGAAGACGCCCACCATGATCTGCTTGTAGAGCTGCGGACTCTGCGCGAGGTAGGCCGGATGCCCGAAATAGTCGATGGGAAAGAGGTTGGCGCCGCCCTCGGCCCCCGCCGACACGATTTTCGGCGTGCTGATCTCGGTGAAGCCCTCGGCGGTCAGGTGATCGCGGAAGGCCGCCACCAGTTCGGCCTGCACCTTCAGTGCGGCGCGTTCCTTGAGGCCGCGCACGGTGACGACGCGGTAATCGAGCAGCGTTTCGGGGTTCACGTTCCATTCCATCTTGGGAATCTCGACCGGGGGCGGCTCGACGGCGGGGGTCAGGACGCGCAGACTCTCGACCTGCACCTCGTAGCCGCCGGGGGCCTTGGCGTGCGCCTTCACCTTGCCGATCACCTCGATGCTGCTCTCGGGCAGGGGCAGGTCCAGGCCCGCGCCCACGCCCTGCGCGAGGCCGCTGCGGTCACGCAGCACCAAAAACTGCACGCCCCCCAGGTCGCGGCGGGCGTGCAGGAAACCGAGAAGTTTCACGGTCTGGCCCTCGTGCTGGGGCAGCTCGCGGGTCAGCGTTCGCTGAAGTTGGGTGGATGCGGCGGTGGTCATGGTTCAGGCTCCTTTAGGACGAGAAAGCCCCCGACTCCGGGAGGGGGTCGGGGGCGCGGCGTGCGGCGAGACGTCCCCTAGCAGGGATCATCATTCACGTTGTTCACGTACGCCACGTTCATGCGGGAAAGTGTAGCGGGGGCACACTGGGGCGGTCAACGTGGGGAGCTAGGCAGGGGGAGGCAGGCCAGGAGGCAACGCCGTCCGGGCGGCCTCTCCCGTATCCTCCCCTGCATGACCTTAGACCGTGAAATGACCGTGGCTGCCCGGCTGGCGCTGGAGGCGGGCGACCTGCTGAGAACGCACCTCGCGCGCGGCCTGACCGTGGAACACAAGACGAGCGCAGATGACCCTGTGACCGCCGCCGACCGCGAGGCGTCCGAGTTGATCCTGGCGGGCCTGAAAGCCGTGTTTCCCGACGATGGCCTGCTGAGCGAGGAGGCGGTGGACGATGCCGGGCGGCTGGACGCGGCGCGCGTGTGGATCATCGACCCGATTGACGGCACGAAGGAGTTCACCACCGGCAGCCCCGACTATGCCGTGAGCATCGGCCTCGCGGTGGGCGGCGAACCCGTGCTGGGTGTGGTGTATGCGCCTGCGACGGATGAACTCTTTGCCGGAGTGGTCGGTGCCGGCCTCAGCAGCACAGGCGTCACGAAGAACGGGGCACCGGCAGGTTTCCGTGACCGCGCCGACTACGTGGTCAGCGTGTCGGACACGGAATTCAAACGGGAGCTGTATCGCCACGACCTCCCCGGCATGGTCCCGAGCGGGTCCATCGCGCTGAAGCTGGCGCGGATCGCGGCGGGCGAGGCGGACGTGACCTTCACCATGTCGCCGCGCAGCGAGTGGGACATCGCGGCAGGGCACGCGCTGGTGCGGGCGGCGGGCGGCGACCTGCGGCGGCGCGACGGGCGAGCGATTCGCTACAACCTGCGGCGGCCCCACATCGAGCAGGGCCTCATCGGCGGGCGGCTGGAAGCGGTGGAGTGGCTGGAAGGCGAACTGACGGCGCGGGACCTGCCGACCGCGCACCTGGGCCTGACGGACGCCGACCGCGCCTGGGCCACGTTGCCAGAAGCAGACCAGACAGCACTCGCAGGTCACCCCGGCGTCTTTGTCCGCCACGCCGGTGGGCGGGTGCTGGCGCTGCTGGTGGTGGCTGCGGACGGCACGGTGGAGCGGGCTTCCGGCGACGCCTTTCACCTGGAGCGCCTGACGCGCGACGTGACGCGGGCGCTCGGAACCCTGAATGCGGCGCCGCCGCAGACGGGGAGGCTAGACTGACACGCATGGCGGCAGAAGGTACCCCCTCGCAGTGGGGCCGCGTCACCCTGAGGCCCGTCCCGGAGTTCACGCCGGACGAGTGGCGCACCCTCTACCGCTTTTTCCGCGACCGCGAACTGGCCGACTGGAACGACGCCAAACCCATCCGCCTGCCCGAATGGCTCTTTCGCCGCGTGATGCTGGAGGAGGAGAGTTCAGGCGAGCGCGCGGGCTTCGGCGTGCTGAACGAGCGCGGCGAACTGATCGGCAGCGCGGAACTCTACGACCTGCGGCCCCCGCCCCCGCTGACGCCCAGCATCGGCACCCTGGGCGTGATGATCGGCGTGCGCGCCCTGTGGGGCCAGGGCTACGGGCGCGAGGCGGTGATGGCGCTGCTGGCCTGGGCCTTCCGGCACCGGGAAGCGCCGCTTTCCCGGGTGCGCCTCACGACTTTCGGGCACAACCGCCGCGCGCAGCGGGCCTTTCTGGCGTGCGGCTTCCGCGAGGTGGGCCGCACCGAGGGGCCGGGCCGCACCGACGTTCACATGGAAATCACGAGAGGAGAGTGGGAAAGTGCGCGTGCTGGTCCCTGATCTGAAAGAGTTCCACGAAGTGCAGGTGGAAGGCGTGGAACTGGCCTTTTACAGCGCCGGCCACGTGCCGGAAGGCAAGGCGGACGGGCTGGTGCTGTGGCTGGCGACCTCCCAGCTGCGCGGCGAGCTGCTGAACTGGCCTGGCCTGAACTGGGTGCTGACCCTGACGGCGGGGATTGACCACGTGGCCGGGGCGCTGCCGCCGGGCGTGACGCTCTACAACGCCCACCGCCTGCACGACCGCGCGGTGGCCGTCCACACCGCTGCCGGAATGCTCGCCGCCGCGCGCGGCCTGCACCGCTTCCGCGACCAGCAACGGGAGGGGCGCTGGGAACCCCGGCGGGACCTGGGCACGCTGGACGGCGCGCAGGTGGTGATCTGGGGCTACGGGCACATCGGGAAGATTCTGGAAGACCTTCTGCGGCCCTTCGGGGCGAGGGTGACGGGCATCCGCTCCCGCACCCCGGACGCCGAGCGGGACGCGGCCCTGGCCGAAGCCGACTGGGTGGTGCTGCTGCTTCCCAGCACGCCCGAGACAAAGGGCATCGTGAACGCGGAGGTGCTGGCCCGCCTGAAGCCGGGCGCGTGGCTCAGCAACCAGGGGCGGGGCAACCTGATCGACACCGGCGCCCTGCTGGCCGCGCTCGACTCCGGCCACCTCGGCGGCGCGGTGCTGGACGTGACCGACCCCGAACCCCTGCCGGAGGGGCATCCGCTGTGGCATCAGCCCGACGTGGTCATCACGCCGCACGTCGCCAGCACGACGCGCGACCTCGTGGAGCGGGGGGCCGAGTACACGCGCAAGTTTCTGGAGGAGATGCAGGCGGGGCGGGAACCGGAGGGGCGGGTGGCGGCGGGGCAGCGGTACTGAAGGGAACTGGGATACCAGAACGGGAAGGAGAAGGGCGCGGGCCTGACGCTTTGGCCTGCGCCGTTTTCCTTGTCTCTGGGTCTCTGGCGTGAACTGTCTCTAGCGTGAACGGACGGCTGTCTGCCCAACATATGCCGGAGGCAGAGCAGGCAACGCCCGCGCATGGTCCGCGATCAGCCCACCGCCCAGCAGACGCGGTCCGGCGTACAGCACTGCACTTTGCCCCGGTGCGACGGCAAATTGCGGTTCCTCGAACTTCAACTCGAAGCCGTGTTCGTCGGCGTGCAGCACGGTTGCGCGCACCGGCTTCGTGCGGTAGCGCACCTGCACCTCCACCTCACGGGGCAGGGCCGCCAGGTCGAGGAGGTAATTCGCGCCCTCCGCCTTCAGCCCGGTCCACAGGCAGTCCTCGTAGTCACCGACCCAGACGGTGTTGGTCGCCGGGTCGAGGTGGACGACATGACGGACGCGGTGCGACTGGTACAGGCCCAGGCCCTTTTTCTGGCCCAGCGTGTAGAACTGCGTCCCCAGATGCTCGCCCACCACCTCCCCCGTGCCGATCTCACGGATGGAGCCTTGCGCCTGCGGCAGATGCTCGGCCACATAGTCCTGCACCTTGCCGGGCACGAAGCAGATGTTCTGGCTCTCGGGCTTGCGCGCGGTCAGCAGGCCGCGTTCCTCCGCGATCTCGCGCACGCGGGGCTTTTCCAGCTCGCCCACCGGGAAGAGGATGTACGGCAGGGCCGCGCGCGGCGTGCCCCACAGGAAGTAGGTCTGGTCCTTGCGGGGGTCGTCGCCCCGATGGAACTCCACCTCACCGCGTTCGTTCTCCACCCGCTTCACGTAATGACCGGTCGCCACGTACTGGCAGCCCAGCATCTTCGCCTTTTTGACCAGCTCGTCGAACTTCACCTTCGTGTTGCAGTTCACGCAGGGGTTGGGCGTGCGCCCGTGCGCGTATTCCTCCAGGAAGGGGCCGACGATGTGGCGCTGGAACTGCTCGCGGTAGTCCAGCAGGTAGAAGGGCACGCCCACCTGCTCGGCCACGCGCCGGGCCTCGTAGGCCGCGTCGGGCGAGCAGCAGGTGTCGAAGGTCGCGTCGCGCTTGTCGTCGGGCCAGAACCGCATCATCGCGCCGACGACCTGATAGCCCGCGTCTTTCAGCAGCGCCGCCGTGACGCTGGAATCCACGCCGCCCGACATCGCACACAACACCCGCTGAGTTGTCTTCTCGCCCGTGGCCGTCATACCGCCGGGGAGCTTAGCAGGCGCGGGGGCGGGAGACAGTGAGGGAGGCTATGCGCCGTGAGCTGTGGGCGTGAGCGGCGAAGAGGATGCCTTGAGTGGAAACTGCTGGGGGTAGGTTCATCGCCCAACGTTCATGGCCCATAGCCCGGCCTGGCTCAGTTGATGAGCTTCCCCTCGATCAGCCACCAGCCCCGTGTTTCGGTGGGGCCGAGACTGCGGGTGACGCGGTCGTCATTGCCCCCCGAGTCATGGACCGTGTCTCCTTCCGGGGGCGGAATGCCGGACTCGTCCAGAATGATTTCCACGGCGGCCACGGCCTGGGGGTCTTCAGGGTCCGGGGTCATGGTGTTCACGTGACCGCCGTGCATCCGGACCAGACTGGCGCGTGCCCTGATCCCCGGACAGCGCCGCGAAACAGGTGGGGGCCAGCGGTCCGGCTCCAGCGGCGGCGTTCTCGACGCTCCCCGTCCCCGCCCCCTACACTTCCCCCGTGACCCTTTCACGTTCTGAACTCCGGACCGCCGCCGAACGTTTCGGTACGCCCCTGTACGTGTACGACGCGGCTGAACTGGACGCCGCGCTGGCGCGGGTGCGTTCGGCCTTCGGTCCGGCGCGGGTGTTCTACGCGGTCAAAGCGAACCCGAATCTCACGCTGCTGGGGCGGATGCGGGCGGCGGGCGTGGGGTTCGAGTGCGTGAGCGCGGGCGAGATCGCGCGGGCCGAACATGTGGGCGCAAGCGGCGACACCCTGCTGGTGAACGGCCCCGCGAAGTCGGCGCAGGAGTACGCGGCGGGGGCGCGGCTGGGCGCGACCTTCATCGTGGACCGCGTGGAAGAGGTGGGGCTGCTCCCGCCCCGGTCGAAGGCGCTGGTGCGTGTGAACCCGGCACTGGACGTCAGCACGCATGACCACCTCGCCACCGGGGCGGCGAGCAGCAAATTCGGGGTGACGCCGGAACAGGTTCCCCAGGTCCTGGGGGCGCTGCGGGAGGCCGGACACGACGCACGCGGCCTGCACGTCCATATCGGCAGCGCGATTCGGAATGCGGGGGACTTCAGCGCCGCTTTCGCGCGGCTGACAGCCCTGCACCTGCACACCGGCGATCTGGACGTGCTCGACGTGGGCGGCGGCTGGGGCGTGGACGCCGACCTGCCCGGCATCGCGCGGGAGGCGCACGCGGCGGCCGCCACCTTCAGCGCGCAGCTCTGGGTCGAGCCGGGGCGGTATCTGGTGGCGCGGGCGGGCACGCTGCTCACGCGCGTGGTGGGCACCAAGCACACCGGACGCAACTTCGTGCTGACCGACGCGGGCATGACCGAGCTGCTGCGCCCCATGCTGTACGGCGCGCAGCACCCGGTGACGGCCCTGTGGGACGGCGAGGTCCAGGACCGCTGGGACGTGGCCGGTCCCGCCTGCGAGAGCGGCGACCTGCTGGCCCGCGGCGTGCGGCTGCCCGCCCCCACCCCCGGCGACCTGCTCGCCCTCGGGGAGGCCGGGGCGTACGGCGCGAGCATGAGCAGCAACTACCTCACCCGCCCCCGCCCCGCCGAAGCGCTGTGGGACGGCGCGGCCTGGGCCCTGATCCGCCGCCGCGAGACGCCGCAGGACGTGTGGGCGGCGGAACTCGCGCCCTTCTGA
Organism: Deinococcus phoenicis; assembly: GCF_000599865.1. GTDB lineage: Bacteria > Deinococcota > Deinococci > Deinococcales > Deinococcaceae > Deinococcus > Deinococcus phoenicis. Next base: position 73,744 of record NZ_JHAC01000031.1, read on the forward strand.
TCCCGCTTCCGGCTGAATCCCGGGACGTTCGCCCTGCCTGGGCTATCATGCAGCCGTGACTGTCCCGCCCTCGCTGCCGACCTCGCCCACCCCCGATACCACGCGCGCCCGCATCCTGACCGAGGCGGCGCGGCTGTTTGTGGCCAGCGGTTATCACGGGGTCAGCATGCGCGAGGTGGCGGCGGCCGTGGGCGTGACCAAGCCCGCCCTGTATCACCACTACGCCGACAAGGAAGCGCTGTTCCTGGCGATGCTGGACGGCACGCTGGACGGGCTGAGCCGCCTGGTGGCCCACGCGCAGACGCAGGTGGGGGTGCGGGCGCAACTGGAGACGCTGGTGGGCGACCTGCTGGCGAGCGCGCCCGAGCAGCGCGTGGGCCTGCAACTGGCGGGCGAACTGCGCCACGTGTCCCCCGAGCGCCGCGCCGCCTTTGAAGACGAGTACCGCCGTGTCTGGATGGGCGGCCTCGCCCGGCTGATCGAGGAGGCCGCGCGGCGCGGCGAACTGCGCGCGGACCTGCCCCCCACCGTCCTGACACGGGCGCTGCTGGCCCTGATGTACCCGCTGGTCACCGGCGCTCCCCCCGCCGACCCGCACGGCACTGCACGCGCCCTGCTGAGCGTCTACCTCGACGGCGCGACGCCCCGCTGAAGCGCCCCGCTCCCGGGGCCGTCCACAGGGCGGGTGAAGACGGCCTGCCCCGGCAGCGGCAGCCGAACATGAAGGATCTTCATCTAACATTTACGATTCGTGCACAACTTCTCCCGGAGCATGAACCGTAACGCGCCCTCCGGCGGCGCGTCGCGGGGTGACCCGCCTGCCCTTTCCTGCCGCCCCCGGCGGCTCACCCCGGTGTGGAACGCAAGGCCGCGTCCCACCTCATTCTTTTGTGGTTCCTGGAGTTCTCCGTGATTGAATCTCTGTTCGGCTGGGTCGGCCAGCCTGAAGCGTGGCTGGCCTTCGGGACGCTGCTGCTGCTCGAAGTGGTCCTGGGCATCGACAACGTTATTTTTCTCAGCATCCTGGCGGGCAAGCTGCCGCCCGAGCAACAGCCCCGGGCACGCACCATCGGCCTGCTGGCCGCCATGTTGATGCGGCTGGCGCTCCTGTTCTCGATCACCTGGATCTACCGCTTGCAGGACGATCTGTTCACGGTCTTCGGCCTGGGCTTTTCGGGGCGCGACCTGATCCTGATTCTGGGCGGCCTCTTCCTGCTGTACAAGGCCGTCAAGGAGATGCACGAGCAACTCGAAGGCCCCGAAACCCGCAGCCCGGGCGTGAACGTGGCGAAGCAGGGCACGGCGAACTTCGCGGCGACCATCGCCCAGATCATGCTGCTGGACATCGTCTTCAGCCTCGACTCGGTCATCACGGCGGTCGGTATGGCCGACGACATCGGCGTGATGGTCAGCGCGGTCGTGGTGACGGTGGGCATCATGCTGGTCGCCGCGCGGCCTATCGGGGACTTCGTGCAGGCGCACCCCACGATCAAGATGCTGGCCCTCGCCTTCCTGCTCCTGATCGGCGTGAACCTGATCGCGGACGGCTTCGGGTTCCACATCCCCAAGGGTTACACGTACTTTGCGATGGGCTTCGCCATCCTGGTGGAACTGCTGAACATGCGCGCCCGCAAGGGCAAACCGGTCCAGCTGCACGACACGCAGCGGCATCCCGACGCGGGCTGAGGGACAGAGCCAGAGTAATGAAGGGGGGGCCGGGCCTGCGGGTCCGGCCCTCTTGCCGCCGCTACGGGAGAGGCGGGCGGCCAACGCTCAGGAAAACGGCGTTGGCTGCCCGCTTCTCTCAGGGCGTACCCTCGCCTCATGCACGCCTTCCTGTCCGCCTTCAGCACGCCCGAAGCGTGGGCCGCCGTGCTGAGCCTCACGCTGCTGGAACTGATCCTGGGCATCGACAATATCGTGTTCATCACGCTGCTGGCCGGACGGCTGCCGCAGGGACAGCAGGCGTTCGCGCGGACACTGGGGCTGGCGCTGGCGGTGGTCACACGCATCGCCCTGCTCGCCAGCGTCACCTGGCTGACCCGCCTGACCGCCCCGCTGCTGACGGTCTTCGGGCAGGACCTCAGCGTGCGCGACCTGGTGTTGCTGGCGGGTGGCCTCTTCCTGATGGTCAAGAGCGTGCGCGAACTTTCGCGGATGGCCCGGAATCCGCTGGGGGCAGAGGACCCGGGCGCGCGGCCGGTGACGCTGGCGAGCGTGATTCTCCAGATTCCGCTGCTGGACATCGTCTTCAGCCTGGACAGCGTGGTCACGGCGGTGGGCGTGAGCGGCAACCTCCCGGTGATGATCCTGGCCGTGGTGCTGGCGATGCTGGTGATGATCGCCGCCAGCGGCCCCATCTCGCGCTTCATGGACGCCCACGCGCCGCTGAAGCTGCTCGCCGCCGCCTTCCTGCTCCTGATCGGCTCGACGCTGGTCGGGGAAGCCTTCGGGGTGGAGGTGCCGCGCGCCTTTATCTACTTCACCATGCTGTTTACCGGCGTCACCATGCTCTACACGGTCCGCGCCGCGAGGACGGTGATCCGGCAACGGCTGGAGGAGGTGGGGGCACCGCCCCAAAGCGGGAAGCGCTAAAGCTCGCGCACGGCCACCACCACCTCAGCCTGCTGCCCGTCCGGCGTGTGGAGACTCAGGCGCAAGTTCCCCCCTTCCCGGGTCACCCTGGGAGAAGCGTCGGCCCAGGGGCCGGGGTGTTCGCCGCGCCGGCCCATACCTTCCAGAACGGCGTCGTGGACGGCACTCAGGAAAAAGAGAGCGGCGTCTCCAGGGTCGTCCGCCCGGCTCCAGACCGCGCCTTCGCTGACCCCGTCCCAAAAGACGGAGACGGCCTCCCGGCCGGCAGGCCCAAAGCTCAGGCGCGGGCCGAACAACTCTTGCAGGGCGGCCAGCAGGGCTTCAAGCCTCATCCTGTCCCCCCAGGAACAGGCCCGCCGAGGGGCAGAGGTCCCTCAGCACGCAGACCTCGCAGCGGGGGCGCTGGCTGAGGCAGGTCTGCCGCCCGTGCCGGATGGCCGAGACGTGGAAGGTCGCGCGGGCCGCCCAGTCGCGGGGCAACACCCCATCGAACCAGCGTTCGGCCTTGAGGACGTTCCAGCGCGCCGGAATCAGGTCCAGCCGCCCGGCCACGCGGTGAATGTTGTTCTCCACCGGGATCGCGGGGCGGGCCAGGTCGAACAGCAGCAGCAGGCTGGCCGTTTTCATCCCCACGCCCGGCAGCGACTCCAGCAGGGCGCGGGCGTCCGCGTCGTTCAGGGTGCGCAGGCCGCGCAGGCTCAGCTCACCGCGCGTTTCTTCCAGCCGGTGCAGCACGTTCCAGATGTAGTCGGCCTTCGTTCGGGCGAGGCCGCCGCCTGCCGCCCGCAGCACGGCTTCCACCCCGTCCGGGCCGTCGGCCAGGGCCGCTTCCCAGACGGGATAGGCGGCCCTCAGCGCCCCGAACTGCCGGCGGGTCAGGGCCGAGGTGTTCTGCTGCGCCAGGATGATGCGGATCAGGTCGTCCAGCGGCTCGCGGCTCACCTGCGGGGTGAGGGGCGTGGGCAGATACGTCTGGGCGAGGCGGCGCATGATCTCCGGCAGATGCGCGGGCGGCGGCACCTCCTGGGCCGGGGTCAGGCGGGGCACGCGGGTCTTGCCAGGCAGCGGCGGAGAGGCGGGAGCGGGAGGAACGCGCGGCACGCCGTCAGGCTAGCGGGCGGACCGGCGGGAGACTGTGCCTGCCTGTGCGTCTCATGGCCTCATTGCCGCGCGCGGAGTTTGGTGACGTTCCCGGCGCCGTCCACGACCTGAAGGTCGGCGTAGGACCCGGTCGTCTCGGCATAGAAGTCCACCCGGGTCCCGGGCGTGATGTTGAGGCGGTTGCCGTCCACGATCACCTGCGTGACCCGGCTGTTGTCGGTGGCTACCCCGGTCACGCGGATCACGTTGCCGCTGCGCTCAAAGCGCGTGACCTTGACCGCCGGAGGCGTGCTGTCCACGGCCACGGGCAGGACCAGCGTACTCTTGTTGCCCGCCTTGTCCCGCGCCCCGATGGTGTACTGGCCGCGCGCGCCCTCGATCTGCGCCTGAAAGGCGAAGTTGGCGATCTTGTAGCTGCCGGGCTTGATCGGAATGGCCTTGCCATCCACCGTGACCTGCGTGACCCCCTGATCGTCCAGCACGTACCCCTGCACCGTGAAACTGCGTGACTGGCTCACGCCGCCGCCGTCGGGACTGGTCACCACGATGCGTGGCCTGAAGGTATCGGTCGTGCGGGCGCAGCCGCCCAGCAGGGGCGCGAGCAGGAGGAGGACGGGGGCGGCGCGGCGCATGGGGGCAAGTATAGAGCGGGGAGCCAGGAACGTTGGGCCAGGCACCGGCCCCCGCCGGCCCTCTGGCGGCTGGCGGCGGATAGCCCGGCCCGGCACCTTCCCTTTTCCCCGGTGCTTTAATACCCCCCGTGAGTCTTCCGCCCCGCCCCGCCCCCCTGACCCGCGCCGTTCCCGAGGGCACCCGTGATGTGCTGCCGCCCGAATGGGCCTGGCGCGAGCATCTGCGGACGCGGCTGGCGGGCGTGTTCGCGGCCTGGGGTTACCGGGGGGTGGAGGTTCCGGCGCTGGAGTTCGCGGCCCCCGACCATCCGCAAAGCGCGCGGGCCTTCAAGCTGATCGACACGGGCGGGGAGGTGCTGGCCCTGCGCAGCGAGTTCACGACGGCGGTCGGGCGGCTGGTCCGCGCCCGCTTTCCGGAGGGGCCGTTTCCGCTGCGCCTCCAGTACGGGGGCCGCCTGTGGCTGCGGACCCTGACCAGCGAACTGGGCCGCCTGCGCGAGTTCGGGCAGGTCGGCGTGGAGCTGATCGGCGTGGCGACCCCACAGGCCGACGCCGAACTGCTGCGCCTGGGCACGCGGGCACTGGAGACGGTGGGCGTGCGGGCGGTGATGGAGGTCGGTTATCCCGGCTTTCTGGACGCCGTGCTGGAGGACGCGGGCCTGGACGTGGACGCGCGGGACGCCCTGCACGACGCCATCGACCGCAAGAGCGGCGCGGACGTGGACCTGCTGGCCGCCGCGCACGGCCTGGGGGCCGGGGTCACGGCGACCCTGCACACCCTGACCGACCTGTACGGCGGCCCCGAGGTGCTGGCGCAGGCGGCGGCCCTGGCACGCGGCGAGCGGGCGCGGGCGGCGGTGGCCCACCTGGAGGCGGTGGCCGCGCTCTGTGAACCGGGGCTGCTGTTCGACCTGGGGGCCAGCCGCCGCTACGGGTACTACACCGGGATCACGTTCCGGGCCTACGCGGAGGGGCTGAACCAGCCGGTGCTGGGGGGCGGGCGCTACGACCTGGGGGGGCTGCCGGGCGCGGGTTTCGCCATCGGCCTGGAGCGGCTGACCGAGGTCACGGCGGCCAACCTCCCCCCCGAGCCGGAACTGGTGCTGGCGCTCGATCCCGCCGGGGCCGACCTCGCCCGCGCCGCCGGCATAGTCGCCGAACTCGCCTGGACGGACGACCGGGAGGCGCTGCTGACCTACTGCCGGCGGCGGGGCATCCGCCGCTGGGCGCGGGGGAACACGCTGACGGAGGTGACGGCATGACGCCCGCCGCACCCCGCAGCCCCGATCACCTCACCCTCGCGCTGCCCAAGGGCCGCATTCTGGAAGAGGCGGTCGCCCTACTGGCGCGCGCGGGCCTGCCCCTCACCCTGCCGGAAAAGTCGCGTGCGCTGCGCCACGAGTTTCCGGGCGTGACCGTGCTGGAACTGCGCAACCAGGACGTGCCGGTCTACGTGGACCTGGGCGTGGCCGACGCGGGCATCGTCGGCAAGGACGTGCTGATCGAGTCCGGGCGCACGGTCTACGAACCGGTGGACCTGGGCTTCGCCGCCTGTCACCTCAGCCTGATCCGGGAGGTGGGTGCGAGTGGCCCCATCGGGCGGGTGGCGACCAAGTACCCCCGCTCGGCCCGCGCGTACCTCGCCGCGCGCGGCATTCCCGCCGAGGTCGTGAAACTGTCGGGCAATATCGAGCTGGCCGCGCTGACCGGCCTGGCCGACGCGGTGGTGGACCTGGTCCAGACGGGCAGTACCCTGCGGGCCAACCACCTGGAGGAGATCGACGTGCTGTACCACTCCAGCGCCCGCCTGGTCGTGAACCGCGCGGCGCTGAAGCTGCGGCGGGAACGGCTGCGGCCCCTGATCGAGCGGCTGCGCGAACTGACGGGGAGCGGTCGGCCGGGAACCGCCACGGACGGGGAATAGGGAAAAAGCTTCCGGACGCGGCCACACGCCGGGCCGGGCAGCGCCGCGAGGTCAGGGTCACGTCTCCCGGAAAACGGACCTAACCCTGACCCGGCGGCCTGCGGCCCTGTTCACACCTGCGCCTGAACCTCGCTGCCCAGTGCATCGGCCATCCGCTCCAGCGCCTCGATCAGCAGGGTGCGGCTGGTGGCGAAATTCAGGCGGATAAAGCCCTGATACCGCCCCTTGAGTTCGTCGGGCGCGAAGAGGGGGCCGTCGTGAATGGCGATTCTGGCCTCTTCCAGCAGGAAGTTCTGGATGTCTCCCGCGCGGGGATGGGCGCGCAGGTCCAGCCACGCGAGGTAGGTCGCCTCGGGCAGCGTGGCGCGGACCCAGGGCAGGTGCGCGGCCAGGAACGCGTGCAGCACGTCGCGGTTGCCCCGCAGGTAGGCGAGGGTCTGCGCCAGCCAGGGGCCGCCCTCACCCAATGCCGCCTGCCACATGGTCACGCTGAGGGTCGAGGGGTGGCCCATCAGCCCGCCTGCCGCGCCCCGGACCCGCTTCACCAGGGCCGGATCGTGGCCCACCATCACGCCGATCCCCAGGCCCGCCGTGTTGTACGCCTTGCAAGGCCCGGTCAGGGTCAGGGTCCGCTCCCGCACGCGCGGGTCGGCGGCGAACGCCTCGAAGGGGGCGCCGGTGTAGCGCAGGTCGGCGTGCAACTCGTCGGACACCACATACAGGTCGCGCTCCAGCACGAAGTCCCGCAGGCGCGCGAGTTCGTCCGCGTTCCACACCCGCCCGGTGGGGTTGTGGGGATGGCACAGCAGCAGCAGGCGGGTGCCCCGGGCGGCGGCGTCCAGCGCGTCCCAGTCGATGTCCCAGCGGGCCGTGCCCCCCTCACCGCCCTCGCGCAGCGGCGCGGCGGCCACCCGGCGGCCCTGGTCGGTGATGCTGAGGTGGAAGGGGTGGTAGATCGGCGTCATGGTCAGGACCGGCTCGCCCGGCGCGGTCAGGGCCGCGACCGCCGCATACAGCCCCGGCACCACGCCCGGGAGGAAGCTCAGACCGTCCCCCGGCAGGTCCGTGAGGCCCTGCCCGGCGAGTTTTTCGCGCAGGTTCACATTCAGCGCCGCCGCGTCGGACAGCGGGTAGTAGCCCAGGCCGCGGGTCAGGCGCTCCTGAAGCGCCGCGAGAATGGGGGGCGCGACCGGGTAATCCATATCCGCGATCCACAGCGGAATGACGCCCTCGCCGTACCTCGTCCACTTCAGGCTGTCCACATGCGCGAGCGCGGCGGGGTCGAGGGTGCCGTACACGTCGGCCGCGTTCGGGGCCGCGCTGGGGGCCGAGGGCGTCAGTTCGGGCAGGTCCGGGGTGGTCATGGGGCGAGGATACGCCGTGCAGTGGGGTAGGGGCCAGGAACAGCAGAGCACGGCGGGGCTTAGCCTTCCCGGTTCCCCTGCGCCAACCGCGCGAGTTCGGCGGCGTCGGTCACGCGCACCGTGCGGCGTTCCAGGTGAATCAGGTTCAGGCGGTAGAACTCGCCCAGCTTGCGGCTGACGAGTTCGGGCACCGTGCCGAGCAGGGCCGCAAGTTCGCTGTTGGTGGGCAGGGCGTGCGGCTGCGGGGCATTCTCCAGCAGGTACGCGGCCAGCCGCTCGCCCAGCTCGCTGAAGACCAGCCCCTCCATGCGGGCGAGCAGTTCGGCTTGCCGCCGCGCGAAGGACGCGATCACTGCCTGGGCCAGGGCGGGCGTCCCGAAAACCCGCTCGCGCACGGCCCCGGCGGGCAGGCACAGCACCTCGGTGGGCGTGTGCAGCGCGACCGCACTCGCCGGGGCGATGGCCCGGCTCTGGAAGGCCGCGATGCCCGCCACCAGTTGCCGGGGGCCTTCCACATGCACGGTCAGCTCGCGCGTGCCGCCCCGGGCCAGCCGGTACACCCGCACGCTGCCCGAACTCACCAGATAGACGGTGTCCAGCGCGTCCCCCGCCCGGAACAGGTGTTCGCCGCGCTTCAATAACCGGAAGGACGCCAGCGCGGCGAGGGGCCGCAGGTCGGCGGCCTGCGCCCCCTGAAAGACCGGGGCGTGGCTCAGCAACTGTTCGGCACGGTCCGTCACGTCCCCTGATCCTGCCACGCGGGGAGGCGCGGCGGGCGGGGGACCTCTGCCCTATCCCCTACCCGCCCTCGCGGCCGCCGAGCAGCGTGACCAGCACCTGCGTGCCGGGCTGGGCGGCTTCCAGGGCAACCGGCTGGCCGCCGTCCTGCACCGTGACCTCCGCGCCGTACAGGGTCCGGGTGCCCTCGTCCGTGGTGACGTGCAGTTCGCCGCTCAGCACGGCGATCACGACCTGGGTCTGGGGATGCTGATGTCGGGGCATCCCCTCTCCGGCATTCAGGTGAAAAAGGAGGCTGCGGCCTCCCGGCGTCGTGGCGAGAATCTGCGGGGGCTGGGCGCGTTTCATGGTGTCTCCTGGGTGGGCGGCGGGAAGGGCCGGGCGTGCCGCTCCAGATTGACCCGCATCCGCCCGGCCAGGGTCAGGAGCGCCTGCGCCTCGGCCGGGCCGAGGTGTTCGCGTAGTGTCTCCTCCCAGAGCGTCAGCCAGCGGTCGAAATGGGCGGCACCGATCCCGAGATCCGCATGGGCCGGGCCGGGCTGGCCCCGGTAGGCGCTGGGGCCACCCGTGACCGCCCGCCAGAAGCCTTCCAGCCGGGCGATATGCAGCGGCCAGCCCCCACGCGGAAACGGCCCGAGCTTGCGGGTAAAGACCGGGCCGAGCTGGTCGTCCTGCACGGCCCGGGCATAAAAGGCCCACAGCACGCGCCGAAGCGTCTCGTCGCCCAGCCGGGCGAACAGGGCGTCCGGGTGGGTCAGGGGCAGCGTCATCCGTGGGCCGCCAGCGCCAGGCCACACAGCAGGGCGCTGGCGGCGAGGGTCGTGTGGGCGATCCAGGCGGGGGGCCGGACCCGTTCCGCGCGGCGGACATGCGTGGACACCAGCCCGCCGATCAGCAGCAGCACCCCCAGTTCGGCCAGCAGCGCGGGGCTGAAGCCGCCCGTGACGCCTTGTGCCAGCACCGTGAGCAGCAGCAGCAGGCTGATGGGGCCGTTGACGCGCGCGTAATAGCGGCCCACCGTGCGGCGGTGCGCGCTGCGGGTGGCCTCGTCGGGGAACAGTTCCGTGAAGGCCGGGCTGACCACGAACGTGGTGAATACGTACATGCCCACCCACGCCCCGACCAGCAACACGTTCAGGGCCGTCAGAACCGTCATAGCCCGAAAAACGCCCGGTTCTTGACGATGAACTCTTCCTCACCGGCGGGCACGTCCTCCTCGGGGAAGATGGCGCTGACCGGGCAGGCGGGCACGCACGCGCCGCAGTCGATGCACTCGTCGGGGTGAATCAGGAACTGGTCACCGCCGTCATAGATGCACTCCACCGGGCAGACCTCGGTGCAGGCCTGATCCTTGACACCGATGCAGGGGCTGACAATCACGTGAGGCATAGCCAGAGCCTGCGCCGCCGCCGCGCAAAGGACCATGACCTGGGTCAAGGGCCGCGCCCTTCCCCCGCCGGGGCCGTACACTGCCCCTCATGCTGGCGATCATGGGCGCGATGGACGAAGAAATCGAGTTGTTGCTGACGGACCTGCAAGACCGCGAAACACTGGAGCGGCCCGGCGCGACCCTTTACCGGGGCGTGCTGGACGGCGTGCCCGTGCTGCTCACGCGCGGCGGCATCGGCAAGGTGAACGCCGCGATGACGGCCACGTACCTGCTGCTGGAAGGCGCGGACCGCGTGATTTTTACCGGCGTGGCGGGCGGCGTTCACCCCGATCTGCGGGTGGGCGACATCGTGGTGAGTACCGATCTGGTGCAGCACGACGTGGATGTCACGGCACTGGGCTACGAGCTGGGCACTATTCCCGGAGAGGTCCCGGCCTGGGCCGCCGATGAACGCCTGCGGGTCGCCGCCCTGGAGGCTGCCGGCGAGGTGGAGGGCGTCCGCGCGCTGGAGGGCCGGGTGGCGAGCGGCGACCAGTTCATCGCCTCGGCGGGCGACGTGCAGCGCCTCTGGACCCGTTTCGGGGCGGCCTGCGCGGAGATGGAAGGGGCCGCCGTGGCCCAGGTCTGCGCCAAGGCGGGCGTGCCCTTCGTGGTGATCCGCTCGGTCAGCGACACCGCCGACCACGACGCGAACGTGGACTACCGGACCTTCATGCCGCTGGTCGCCCGCCACGCCAAACAGGTCGTGCGCGGGATGCTTGCCCGCCTGAGCACCCAGGCCTGAACATGAACGGTCCCGCCCCCGCCTCTGTCACAGGCAGGCTGCCCGCTCCGGTGCGTTTCGTGCTGGGCCTGGGCATCCTGACGGGCTTCGCGGCGCTGGGGACCGCCCTGGTCACCGTGCTGCGCCTGCCCTTCCCGGGATCGGTGGTCGGCATGGGCCTGCTGTGGGCGGCCCTGTCGCTGGGCGTGGTGCGCCTGCACTGGATCGAGGGAGCTGCCGACGGCCTGCTCGCCACACTGGGCCTGCTGTTCGTGCCCGCCACCGTCGGCGTGATCGAGTATCTGTCGGCGGGGGCGGCCTGGGCGTTGTGGCTGCTGGTCATGCTGGCCGGGCTGCTGCTGGGGGCGGGCGTGGCGGGCCTGCTCGCGGCGCGGCTGGTGCGGGAATGAGGGAGAGGCGGTGCGCGAGATGTGGGGCGCGGTGAAGGGCACACAGCCCTCTGTCCCTGGGGGGCACCCGTGACCTGGGTCGCCCTCACCCTCCTCGCCTTTGCGCTGGGCGTGCTGGCGCAGGCACGCGCGCGGCATCCGCTGGCCAATCCGACGCTGGTGGCGACGGTCCTGCTGGTCGCCGCGCTGCTGCTGTCGCGCACGCCCTACGGGCGCTATGCGGCGGAGGTCCGGCCCATCTCGTTCCTGCTGGGTCCGGCGGTGGTGGCGCTGGCGGTGCCGCTGTACCGGCTGCGGGCGCTGCTGGCCCGCGAGTGGCGGGCGTTGGTGGTCGGCGGCGTCACGGGGACGCTGGTGGGGGTCGGGGTGGATACCCTGCTGCCGCGCCTGCTGGGCCTGAGCGCCGAGGTGCAGCGCTCCCTGGTCACCGCGCCCGTGACGAGTCCGGTCGCGCTGCAACTCGCGGGGGTGACGGGTGCGCCGCCCGCGCTCGCCGCGACCCTCGCGGTGCTGTCGGGGTTGCTGGGGGCGCTGTTCCTGCCATCCGTGCTGACCCGGCTGGGGGTCCGGCACCCGCTGGCGCGCGGCGTCGCGGTGGGCAGCGTGTCACACGGCATCGGGACGGCCCGCGCCCGCGAGGAAGGCGAGGAGACCGGGGCCGCCAGCAGCATCGGCATGGGCCTGGCCGCGCTGGTGGTCACGCTGGCCGTGGCGCTGCTGAAGTGATGACCCGGCTGTGAGGCCGGTGTCGGCGGTCCGCTTTCAGCCCGCACGACTCACGCCGCTTGTGGCAGAGCACTGACCCCTGAGAGGCTGTTTGAAAAGTCGGGTGGGGTTGCTCAGAGACGCGGTAGGAACGCGCTTTTTGCTCCTCGGCAAGCCGCTCTGCGAGTCCCCCCTTGTGGGGGAGTCTGGGACTTGTCAAGCCGCGAAGCAGAGGGGGGAACGGACACGCCCTCCCGACGCACTTCACCTGCCATGAGGACCCTTTTCAAACACGCTCTTACGGCCGCACCAGAATCTGGACGCTCTGGATCAGGTCCGGCTCTGCCCCCTTGATCGGCGTCTCGCCGCCCGCACCGCTGCTGGCCGTGCGCGTGAGCTTTTGCAGCACGTCCTGTCCGGCGACCACCCGGCCGAACACGGTGTACTGGCCGCTCAGGAAGTCGGCGGGCGCGAGCGTGATGAAAAACTGGCTGCCCTGCGAGAACAGGCTCTGCGCCCGGGCCATGCTCAGCACCCCGGCGGCCTTGAAATCGAGCGCCGGATCGAGTTCCACGAAGAAGTTGTAGCCCGGCCCGCCCGTGCCCCAGTTCGCCTTCTGCGCCGCGTCGGCACTCAGGGGATCGCCCCCCTGCGCCATGAAGCCCTCGATGACGCGGTGAAAACGCGTGCCGTCGTAGAAGTGGTTCAGGGCCAGGAACACGAAGCTGTTGACGGCCTTGGGCGCCTGCTGCGCGTCCAGCTCGACGGTCACGTCGCCCTTGCTGGTCTTCAGGACGGCCCGGTACGTCTTCGCCGGGTCGATGACCCAGACGGGGGCCTTGAAGCTGCGGACGGGCGCGGCGCTGAGGAAGGGGACGGGCGTGAAGGCAGGCGCGGCGGGAGGCGCCGTCACCGGGGCCGGCGTGCCGGTCGGCGTGGTCAGCGGCATGGTCGTCTGGGCCGACGCGGCGGACGTGACGAGCAGGGCCATCAGCAGCAGGGAGCGCATAAGCCTCAGCCTAGCGCGGCCAGACGCCCCTCACTCCAGCGAGAGGCTGGTCGTGTATTTTTCCTGCTTGACGACGATCGTGCTGGCGGTGTTCCGCACGCCGGGAATGGAGGCCAGCACGTCGACCAGAAAGTTCTGATAGGCGTCGAGGTCGGGCACGCAGACTTTCAGGAGGTAATCGGTGTCGCCCAGGCAGAGGTAGCACTCCAGCACCTCGGGGCGGCCGCGCATGTGTTCCGCGAACGTCTCGAAGCCCTGCTTGGTCTGCTTGTCGAGCGTGACGCGCACCAGGACCATCAGGTCCCGGCCCACCCGCTTGGGGTCGAGCAGGGCGACGTAGCGGTGGATGATGCCTTCCTCCTCCAGGCGGCGCACGCGGCGCAGGGTGGGGGCGGGCGTCAGGCCGATCTCGTCGGCGAGTTCGGTGTTGGCGATGCGGGCATCGCGCTGGAGGATGGTCAGGATGTGGCGGTCGGTGGCGTCCAGTTCGGGTTGTGACATGAACGCCCGCAGAATAGCAGTCTGCCGCAACCCGGTTGCGCCGGGGCCGTTCAGAGGCCACGATGCGGCAATCACACGCGGAAAGTCTCCTGCTACCATTGCGCTGCATCTACAGAAACGGGTCGGCGGCAGACCGCCCAGGCGATCCGGCAGGGGTATGACATGAAGATTGGACTTCCGAAGGAAATCAAGGTCAAGGAAAACCGTGTGGCCCTCACGCCCGGTGGGGTGGGCACGCTGGTGCGCCGGGGGCACAGCGTGACCGTCGAGCGCGGCGCGGGCCTGGGCAGCGGCATTCAGGACAGCGAGTACGTGGCGGCGGGAGCCGTGCTGGGGCCGGCGGCGGACGCCTGGGCCGCCGAGATGGTCGTGAAGGTCAAGGAGCCGGTGGCCACCGAGTACGGGTATCTGCGTGACGACCTGCTGCTGTTCACGTACCTGCACCTGGCCGCCGACCGGCCCCTCACCGACGCGCTGCTCTCGGCGGGCACGACCGGCGTCGCTTACGAGACGGTGCAGCTCGAAGACGGCAGCCTGCCCCTGCTGACCCCCATGTCGGAGGTGGCGGGCCGCCTGAGCGTGCAGGCGGGCGCCTACCACCTCCAGAAGCCGGTCGGCGGACGCGGCGTGCTGCTGGGTGGGGTGCCCGGCGTGCAGGCCGGACACGTGGTCATCGTCGGCGGCGGCGTGGTCGGCACCAACGCCGCGAAGATGGCGATGGGCCTGGGCGCGAAGGTGACGGTGCTGGACGTGTCGCACCGCCGCCTGACCTACCTCGACGACGTGTTTTTCGGCAAGCTCACCACCATGATGAGCAGCGAGGCCAACATCCGCGCCCTGCTGCCGGAAGCGGACCTGCTGGTCGGCGCGGTGCTGATTCCGGGGGCCAAGGCCCCGCACCTCGTCACGCGCGACATGCTGCCGCTGATGCAGGAAGGCAGCGTCATCGTGGACGTGGCGGTGGACCAGGGCGGCTGCGTGGAGACCATTCACCCCACCACCCACGACGACCCCACCTATCTGGTGGACGGCGTGATCCACTACGGCGTGGCGAACATGCCCGGCGCGGTGCCCCGCACCAGCACCTTCGCGCTGACCAACCAGACCCTCCCCTATGTGCTGCTGCTGGCCGATCACGGCGTGAACGCCCTGCACCGCAGCCGCGCCCTGATGCTGGGCCTGAACACCTACCAGGGCCAGCTCACGTACCAGGGCGTTGCGGACGCTTTCGAACTGCCCTCGGTGGGGGCCGACGCGGCGCTGGCGTAGGCGACACGGGAAAGGCGGCGGACCTGTTGATGAGGTCCGTCGCCTTTGTTTTCTGAGTTGTCGGCGGTGAAAGAGATGGCTCACCGCTGATGGCCCTCAGCGAACGCTTCTGGCCCAGTCGATGATGGCGCGGTTGGCCGCCGTGGCCTTCTCGAAGATGGCGGCGTGTGCGGCACCGGGGATGATGACCAGCTTTGACCCGGCGATGTTCTGGTGCATCTTCTGGCTGAACTCGATGGGGTAGACGGTGTCTTCCAGGCCCTCGAGGATCAGGGTCGGCACGGTGATGGTCTTGAGGGTGGGGAGCGAGTCGGGCCGGGTCGCCAGGACGTTCGCGCCCGCCACGTCCGCCGCGACGCTGGCCTGTTTCACGATGTCGGTCAGGAACTTAACGTCCCCCATGCGGTGCGCGCGCGTGTCGCCGGTCAGCATGTCCTTGAGCAGCTCGGGCGCGAGGGACTGCGGCCCGAACATCTGCGCCTTCTGCGCCATGCCCTTCCAGAGGTTCTGCTCGACGACGCTGGCGGGGTTGGCGATGGTGTCGATCAGGATCATGCCCATGAAGCGCTGGGGGGCCGTGCGG
>NZ_JHAC01000032.1 GCF_000599865.1 Deinococcus phoenicis
ACGCTCTTCGTTTGTCATGCTGCTCGCCTCAACCGAGGCTCAGAAAAGATACAGGCACCCGCCCCACCTGTCAACCCCCCTCACCCCACGAGGCCTTCAGGTTGCCGTATGGCCCGTTTAAAGCCGACGCAGTCGGCCTTTTCCACCCGGACCATCACAGCCGCCTCATGCCCGGCCGGCATCATCGACTGACATGTTCCCCGATCGCTTCTGCCAGCTGCTGTGGTTCTCGGTCCTGACCCTCCCGCTGACGGCTTGCTCGGAGGCTGGGGGGTTGGACGTGCAGCGGATCACGTCAGGGGGAATGCTTTACACGGTAGCGGCAGTGGACCTGAAACGCGACCGGCTGAGCCTGCACTGGAAAAATCCGACGACCGGCCAGCCCTACCGGACCTTCGAGGAGGTGGGGGCACGGCTGCGTAAGGAGGGACAGCAACTGCTGTTTGCCACCAACAGCGGGATCTACGCGCCGGGTCTGGAACCGCTGGGCCTGCACGTCGAGGAGGGGCGGACCCTCGTCGGCCTGAACAACGCGCGGTCGGGGGGAAATTTCGCGCTGCTGCCGAACGGAGTGTTCTGGGTCAAGGGGGGCCGAGCAGGCGTGACGGAAACCCAGGCGTACCGCCGCCTGAACATGCAGCCGACCTACGCCACGCAATCCGGGCCGCTGCTGGTGCAGAGCGGACAGCTCCACCCCGCCTTCAACAAGGCGGGCACCAGCTTCAAGGTCCGCAGCGGCGTGGGCGTGTGCAAGGACGGGCGCGTGCGGTTTGCGATAAGTGCCGGTCCGGTGAACTTTCACAGCTTCGCGGTGTTTTTCAGGGACGCACTCGGCTGCCCGGACGCGCTGTATCTGGACGGCAGCATCAGCGCCTACGCGACGCCGGACGCGAACACTCAGCTCGCGGACTTTGCCGGTATCTGGACGGTGAGCCGCTGATCCCCTGACGTAGACTCACTTCCCATGACCGCACCCCAGCTGCGCCCCTACCACCCGGAAGACCAGGCCGCCGTCTACCGCATCTGTCTGGAGACGGGAGACAGTGGACAGGACGCCAGCCGGCTTTACGGCGACCCGGCGTTGCTGGGACACGTGTACGCCGGGCCATACATCACCCACCAGCCCGACCTGGCCTTCGTGCTGGAGGACGACCGGGACGTGGCCGGCTACATTCTCGGCGTCCTCGATACCGCCGCCTTCGAACAGCTGCTCGACCGGACCTGGTGGCCGGACCTCCGGAGGCGCTACCCCGTCCCGGCGGCACTTCCCGGCGAGCGCACACCGGATGAACGGCTGCACGCCCTGATTCATACGCCACGCACGACCCCCGCTGAGATCACGGCCCGGTTTCCTTCGCATCTGCACATCGATCTCCTCCCCCGCGTTCAGGGTGGAGGACAGGGCCGACGCCTCATGACCACGCTGCTGCAAGCGCTCCGCGAACGCGGCAGCACCGGGGTCCATCTGGGCGTCGGGGGACGGAATACACGCGCCATCGCCTTTTACCGGCATCTCGGTTTCCAGACTCTCCAGGAAACGCCCACCTCACTCATCCTGGGCCTCGACCTCACCACGTAGCCTCCCCCGCCCAGACGGAGGGCCAAAGAGAAGCCGCACCGGCTGGAGCGGCTTTCTCTGCCTTGCTCGGGGATCTTAGGGCTTCACCGTCAGGGTGACCGTGCTGAGCGGCGCGGCACCCGCGTCCCCTAGGGAACGCACCTCGTAGGTCACGCGGCCCGCGCCCGGCCTGCTCTGGTAGCTCCAGCCGCAGGTCGCGTCCAGCGGGATGCTCTTGGTACCGATGGTGCGCTCGCCGCGCTTGACGGTCACGCTGTAGCCCTGGCCCTGGCCCACACCGCCGAAGCGGAAGGGTTCGCTGACCGTCTGTCCGTCGGAGATGCTGAGGGTGTAGGTCTTGGTGCAGTCGGCGGCGCTGGCACCAGCAGCCGCGGCGGCCACAGTCGCGCTGACGCGGCCGAGTTCGGTGCCGTCAACCCCCTGCACCGTGTAGGTATGCGCGCCAGCAGCGGGGCTGGGCACGTTCAGGCTCCAGGTGCCGTCATCCAGGACAGTCACGTTACCGAGGCTGGTGCCGTCTTCCAGAACCTGCACAGTTTCGCCCGCCTTGCCCGTGCCCCGCAACGTGAAGCCCCCGGCGGGAAGCTGGGCATCCGCTGCCGGTTCGGTGATGGCGAAAGTGCTGGCAACGTCGCCCGTGGCCGCATCATTCGGAGCGGTGCCGTTCGCGTCCCCGCTGCCGGTGTTGCTGGCGCCACCGTTGGCCGGCGTGCTGCCGGCGTCCCTCACGTTGACCTTGAACTCGCTGCGGGTGCCGCTGTCCTTGCCGCTGATGGTGTAGGTGTGTTCACCGACCGTCGGCGCGGGGATGGCGGCCTGCCACTGGCCGTCGGTGCCGACGTTGGCGCTGGCGACCTGCTGGCCCTGGTCCTCGATGCTGAGGGTATCGCCTGCGGGTGCGGTGCCGCTCATCACGAAGTCCTCGGGGGGGAGGGTCGCGCCGGAAGCGGGATTGGTGACCAGGATGCTGTTGCTGGTCGCGCCGGTCGTGGTCGGTACGGCGGCGGGCAGGGTGGGCCGGCGCTGAAGGAGCCAGCAGCCGCCCAGCAGGAGCAGGAGCAGCAACGGAATCAGCCACCAGGGGAAGCCGCCACGGCGGGCGGGCGGGGCGGGGGCCACCGGGGTGACGGGCGCAGAGGGAGGTGCGGGTGGAGGCGTCTCGACGAGCCGGGGGGGCGGGGTCACGGCTGCGGCCACCGTCGTCACCTGAGCAGGAGCGGTCAGCAGTGGCCCCAGGCTCGTCAGGCCGGCAGGAAGCAGGGCGGGAAGCAGCGGCCCGACCTCGCCCAGCAGGCGGCTCAGGCTGCCCGGATTCAGGTTTCCGGCCCGGGCACGGCCCGCCAGCAGGGAGAGGACCAGGGGAGCCAGCAGGGCCAGCAGCCGACCGGCACTCGCGCCCGAGCCGCCCACCGCCGACCCGAAGCGGCCTGTCACGGCGTCCACATTGCCGAAGAGGGAACCGAGCAGGCCCCGGCCCTGGCCCTCGATCCGTGCCGCTTCGGCCGGGTCGCTCAGCAGGGCCGTATTCAGCTGGCCGTCCGCGTCCGTGAAGCGGGCAAAATCCCGGCTGCGGCCCAGCAGGTCTGCGGCCCCCGCCTCGGTGTGCCCCTTGTCGGCCACCGCCTTCAGGACGAGGGGCAGGGCCGCCTGTGCAGCGCGCGTGGCGGTTCCGCCCGAGAAGCCCGCCGCCTTGCCGAGCTGATCGGCGGCCGGGCCACTGAACTGTCCCTTCAGGAACTCGACCAGACCGGCAGCGGTTAGTGCGCTGCCCGCGCCGCCCGCTGCCGTCGCCAGGCCGCTTTTCGCCAGGTCCTCTTTCAGGCCGGACAGGGCCTTTCCGGTGGTCAAGCCGCGCTGGCCCAGGAAGCTGAGCAGCAGCGGGAAAGCCATGTGCAGAAGCCTTTGCACGCTGGCCGTATCCAGGCTGCCGGCAACTGGCCCGGCCAGCGTGCCTGCCTGAGGACCCAGCAACGCGGGGGCCAGCAGTTCTCCGGCCTGCTGAAGGTGCCCGGCCCCCTCCGGGTCGTTCAGGGCCACCTCGACGCTGGTGAAGGTGGGGAGGTTCTGCACAGCCTCGGCGATCTGCGCCTCTCCCTCGGGCGTGCGGGCATGGTCGGCCAGGCCAGCGAGTTGCAGCGGCAGGCCCTGGCGCAGAACCTGCTCGGCGTCGGTTGCCTCCAGGCCTGCCACGCGCCCGAGCTGCTGAGCCGCCGCCGGGCCAAAATACGATTCGATCAGTTCAGCAACGTTCATTCCGTCTCCTGATGGGAAGGCCTCTCACGGAACCCAACCTAGCCCACGCGCACGAAACGTTCTCACGTCTGTTCATGACCTTTCCCTAAGAAAGCAGGCCGGACAGCGGGAAAACCGTCCGGCCAGGGTGAGGGAAAAGGTCAGGAGAGGGGACCGTCCGCCGCGTCCCGTGCCCGCTCCACCAGCGTCAGGATGTCGTAGGTCGCCACCAGTTCCTCATTCTGGTTGGTGATTTCGGCATGCCACTCGACCACACCGGTCGGGCGCGTCTCGCCGGGGCGCAGGTCCTTGCGAATCTTGCGCTTGCAGGTGAGACGGGTGCGGATGGTGTCCCCGATGCCGACGGGTTCCACAAAGCGCAGGTTTTCCAGGCCATAGTTTGCCAGCACCGGGCCGGGCGCGGGCCACACGAACTGTCCGGCGGCGGCGGAGATCAGGAAATACCCGTGCGCCACCCGCTTGCCGAAGATGCCCTCCTTCGCGCCGATCTCGTCCACGTGGGCATAGAAGTGGTCGCCGGTCAGGGCCGCGAAGTTCACGATGTCCGCCTCCGTGACGGTGCGGCGGTGGGTGAGCAGGCTGTCCCCGACCTGAATCTCGTCGAAGGTCTTGCGGAAGGGGTGGATCACGTCTTCCCTGACCTCCGCGCCGGGCACGTATTCATGCGTGATGGCGGCGAGGGTGGTCGGATCGGCCTGCACGGCCACCTTGTTCATGTGATGCTTGATGCCCGCGATGCCCGCCAGTTCCGCGCCGCCGCCCGCGCGACCGGGGCCGCCGTGCAGCAGTTGCGGGAGGGGACTGCCGTGGCCGGTGCTTTCCTTCGCATCGTCGCGGTTGAGGATGAGGATTCGTCCGTGGCTGCTCGCCATGCCCATCACGAGTTCAGTGGCCTCCGCGCGATCGTGGGTGACGATGCTCCCCGCCAGGCTGCCCCGGCCCATTTTCGCCAGGTGCGCCGCCGCCTCCAGCGTGTCGTAAGGAAGCAGGGTCGCCACCGGGCCGAAGGCTTCCAGCTCGTGCGGGCCGTGGGCCGTGAGGGGCGACTCGCACAGCAGCAGGGTGGGGTCAAGGAAGGCCCCCTTCTCGCGGTCGCCGCCCAGCAGGTCGCGTTCCTCGCCGCCGATGACCACGCTCGTCTCGGCCTTCAGGGCGTCCAGCGTCGCCAGCACCCGCTCGCGCTGCTCGGTGCTGACCAGCGCCCCCATCCGCACGTCGTCGCGGGCGGGGTCGCCCACCGTCACCTTGCTCAACTCCTGCCGCAGCGCCGCCACGACCTCTTCCACCCGGTCGCGGGGGACGATGGCGCGGCGGATGGCAGTGCATTTCTGCCCGGCCTTCCCGGTCATCTCACGGGCGACCTCGCGGACGTAGAGGGCGAATTCGGGGTTCTCGGGGCGCACGGTCAGACCCAGCACGGAAGCATTCAGGCTGTCGGCTTCCGTGTTGAAGGGCACGTTGCGGGCGACGATGTTGGGATGCACCCGCAGCTTCTGCGCGGTCGCTGCCGAACCCGTGAAGGCCACCATGTCCTGCTCCTCCAGGTGGTCAAGGAGGTCGCCGGGGTCGCCCGTCACCAGTTGCAGGCTGCCTTCCGGCAGGAGGCCCGACGCGATGATGTCGCGCACCATGCGCTCGGTCAGATACGCCGTCTGCGGGGCGGGCTTCACCAGGCTCGGCATCCCGGCGATGAAGGCGGGGGCGAGCTTTTCCAGCATCCCCCAGACCGGGAAGTTGTAGGCGTTGATCTGCACTGCCACGCCCTCACGCGGCACCAGCAGGTGACGGCCCACGAAGGTGCCGCCCTTGCCCAGACGCTCCACCTTGCCTTCGGGCAGAAACCGCTCATCGGGCAGGTCGCGGCGGGCCATGCTCGCGTAGTTGAACAGCGTCCCGATGCCGCCCTCGATGTCCACCCAGCCGTCGCGGCGGGTCGCGCCGGTCAGGAGGTTGAGCTGGTAATAGTCCTCCTTGCGCTCCAGCAGGGACGTCGCCAGCGCCCGCAGCATCCGCGCCCGCGTGTGGAAGGTCAGCCGCCGCAGGGCCGGACCACCCACCTCGCGCCCGTAGCGCAGGGCTTCGGCAAAATCCACCCCCTCGCTGGAAATGACGGCGACGGGTCGGCCATACACGGCGTCGTAGAGGGTCTGGCCTGCGGGGGCGGTGTGCCAGGTGCCGTAGACGTAGGAGGCGGGGCGGAGGAGGTCGGGGGTGGGGAGGGTGGTCATGAGGACTCCTTGAGGCTGGACTAGAATTACCTATGACGATCAACAATGAGCGCGACTTGGAGGGGATGAAACAGGCCGGTCAGGTGGTCGCCCGAACTCTTGAAGCGCTGAAGGCCGCTGTGGAACCTGGCATTACGCCCGCCGAGCTGGACAAACTGGCCGGACAGGTTTTTGCTCAGTATGGAGCGTTTTCGGCTCCGCGCGCGGAGTACGGCGCTCCCGTCAACGTGTTTATCAGCGTCAATGAAGACATTGTTCATGGTCTGCCGACGCACCGGCCCCTGGCAGCGGGTGACGTGGTGTGCATTGATGTGACGCCGAATGTGGGTGGGTACGTCGCTGACGCGGCCGTGACGGTGACTGTTCCGCCTGTTTCCCCGGTGGCTGCCCGCCTGATTGCGTGCGCCGAAGTCGCGTTTGCGGAGGCCATGAAAGTCGCTCGCGCGGGCCGACCGCTGAACGGCATCGGCCGGGCGATTGAAACGGAAGTGGCGCGACGTGGTTTCACGCTGCTCCGCGAATTGCAGGGACATGGCGTAGGCCGGGCTATCCACGAAAAGCCCGACGTGCCGAACTTCTACCACCCGGCCCTGAAAAAGCCCCTGCACGAAGGGCTGGTCATTGCCGTGGAACCGATGGTTTCCAGTGGCCGCAACTGGCGCACCAAAACCCTGCGGGATGGTTGGACGATTTCCACCACTGACGGAGGCATCGCCGCGCACTTTGAACACACCATCATGATTACCAAGGGCGCGCCGCTGATTCTGACGGCCTGACCTCAAACACTCTTAAACCCCTCAAACGGCTCCCGGCAGCTCTCGCACACATACAGCCGCTTGCACAGGGTCGGGCCGAAGCTGGCGGTCATCCGAACGTTGAGGGAGCCGCAGCGGGGGCAGCGGGTGGGTTCGGGGTCGAGGGTAATGAGGGGGGATTCGTCAGCGGGGGCGGGCGGCGCGATGCCGTACTGGCGCAAACGCTCGCGGGCGTCTTCCTTGATCCAGTCGGTGGTCCAGGGCGGGGTGAGGGTGCTGCGGACTTCCACATCCTCCACACCCAGCGCCCGCACCGCCTCACCGATGCTGTCGCGGATGACGTGCAGCGCCGGGCAGCCGGAGAAGGTAGGGGTAAAGGTGACGGAGACGCGCCCGCCGTCCACCGTCACGTCCCGCACCATGCCCATGTCGGTGACGGACACGACGGGGATTTCGGGGTCGGGGACGGCGGCGAGGGCGGCCCAGACCTGTTCGGGAGTGACTTGAACGGCGGTCATGGGGTCACCAGACCTCAGCGTTCGGGACGGCCCGCGCCACGCTCTGCATCTCGGCCAGCAGGGGCGCGAGGTGTTCGGTGTGTGTATCGCGTCCAGCAGCGGCAGCGGCGGAGGCAGCGGGTAGCATCAGGCCGCATTTCTGGGTCAGGTGCGGCACCACCAGAGCTTCCCAGCGCCCCCGCACTCCGGCCAGGTCGGGGAGAATGCCCGCCTCCACCAGCCCTTCCTCGTCCTGCACAGGCTGGAAGAGTTGCGCCGTGTAGGGCCACAGTTCATTCAGCGCGTTCTGCGTGCGGCGATGGCTCTCATCGGTGCCCAGCGCCAGCCGCTCCACCCAGAGGGCGGTGTGCTGGAGGTGGAACTTCTCCTCACGGACGGCCTTCGCGGCGACCTCAGTCAGCGGGGCATAGGTGCTGGCGCGGGCGGCGTCGAGCCACAGGGCCTCGTAGGCGTCAAAGAGGTATTGGCGCAGCATGGTGAAGGCCCAGTCACCCTTCGGCAGTTCGACGAGGCGGACGTTGGTGAACCCGTCCACGTCCCGGAAGAAGGCGAGGCGGTCGGGGTCGGAACCGTCCAGCTCGCGGCGCAGTTCCAGATACATGCCCGCGTGTCCCAGCTCGTCCTGCGCGATGTTCGCCAGCGCGATGTCCTCTTCCAGAATCGGCGCGTGCCCGGTCCACTCGCCGTCCCGGTGCGCGAGGATGATCTCGTCGTCGGCCAGGGCGGTGAGTTTGCGGACCAGGGTTTCGGTCTGGTTGGGCGTGAGGGTCATGGCGGCAGTCATGGTTGTACCTTCTTGGCAACCGCGTCGTGCGGGTGGTCGTACACCTTGTGGTCACCCACGTGGGGTTCCTCGTTCACGCGCTGGGGCATGCGGCCCTCGCGCTTAAGTTCACCGACATGGCGCCCGATCACGCCGTAATACTGCTGCTGCTTGTAGGTCTTGTCCTTCGCGGGGGCGAACCAGCTTTCCACCGTGCCGGGGTCGTCGTCGGTGCGGACGACGGCGGATTCCGGGAAAACGAGCCAGGTGAGCGCGTCGGGGTGCTGCTCACGCGCCTGCCGCAGCGCGTCGCCGGGACCGCTCGCCTCCAGGGTGCCCACCAGGTCCACGAAAGTCATCGACCGCTTGTGCGTGCGCTTGAGGCCCAGGTGATACGTGCCGGCCTCGCCGGGGGTGTCCAGCACTGCCGGATTTGCCTCCACCTCTTCCGGCGTGGCGGTCAGAATGTCGGCCTCGCGCACGGTCCAGAGGCTCACGGCGGCGGGGCGGCGCACAAAGACGTTACGGGCAGTCAGCAGGGCATGGTCGGGGTCACCCGCGTGGACACTGCCGACCGCCTGATAGGGCCGGTTCGGCGCATCCTGTTTGAAGACCTCCCAGCGGGGCCACTGGGTGTCGGGATGAGCGGGGGCGGTCATCAATCCGCCGCCTGCCCCATCTGCCGCGCCGCATAGGCCTGCATCGCCTCGCGGACCCAGGCCCCGTCATCGTGGGCCTGCTGCCGCGCACCGAGACGTTCCTTGTTGAGGCCCTGCTGCCCCTTCACGACCGCCCAGAACTCGTCCCAGTTGATAGGGCCGTGAATCCAGTTGCCGCTCTCGTCTTGATGCAGGTCGGGGTCCGGGATGGTCAGGCCCGCTTCGAGCAGTTCGGGGGCGTGTTCGTTGATGAACTCCTGCCTGACCTCGTCGTTGGTCTTGAGCTTGATGCCCCAGCCTGCCAGCGCGCCGGTGTTGGGGCTGTCGGCGTCGTGCGGCCCCAGCATCATCAGGGCGGGCCACCACCAGCGGTTCAGGGCATCCTGGGCCATCTGGCGCTGTTCGGGGGTGCCCTGCGCGTACTGCACGATCATTTCCTTGCCCTGCTTGTGGTGGAAGGTTTCCTCGGAGCAGATGCGGACCATCGCCCGGCTGTAGGGTCCGTAGGAGCAGCCTGCCAGCATGGTCTGGTTCTTGATGGCCGCGCCGTCCACCAGCCAGCCGATCATGCCCACGTCCGCCCAGGTGTGGGTGGGGTAGTTGAAGATCGACGAATACTTGGCCTTGCCGCTCAGCAGAGCGTCCAGCATCTCCCCCCGGGTCGCGCCCAGCGTTTCGGCGGCGTGGTAGAGGTACTGGCCATGCCCCGCCTCGTCCTGCACCTTGGCGATCAGGATCGTCTTGCGTTTGAGGGTAGGGGCGCGGGTGATCCATTCGCCTTCCGGGAGCATCCCCACGACTTCACTGTGCGCATGCTGGGAGATCATGCGGATAAGCTGGCGGCGGTACTCGGCGGGCATCCAGTCGCCGGGTTCGATCTTCTCGCCGCGCGCGATGCGGGCGTTGAAGGCGGCGTGCTGCTCGGCGGTTTCTGTGGGGTGCATCTGCGTCATGGGGAGACCTCCGGGGGTGAGGACAGAACTTGCCTAACGAGCGTTAGGTTCAGTGTACAGGAAGGCCGGAAAAGTCCATACGGTCACGCTTACAAAGGGTCGGCGGAGAGGCAAACCCGTCCTCTCCGCCTGAACGCGCCGGTGTTCAGCGTGCTGGCGTTCGCCCGACCCGCTCCCCCAGCGCGTGCCCCAGTGGGCCGTACCCCGCGCCGAGTTCAGGTGCCGCCCGCAGGGCCGCCTGAACATAGGCATGGGCCTCCCGGACGGCCCTGGAGAGTTCCAGGCCCCGCGCGAGATGGGCGGTGATGGCCGCTGAGAGGGTGCAGCCGGTGCCGTGGGTGTGGCGGGTGGACTGGCGCGGAGCCTCCAGCCGCAGATGAACGTCCGGAGTCCGCAGCTCGTCCGTGACCGTCTCGCCCCCGGCGTGCCCGCCCTTCAGGAGCAGCGGCAGGTGGGCGGGCAGGTCCGCGCCGAACAGTGCCCCCGCTTCCGGGAGATTCGGCGTCACCAGGGTGGCGAGGGGAAACAGTTCCTCCACCAGCACGCGCGCCGCTTCCGGCTCCAGCAGGGCGTCCCCGCTCTTGGCGAGCAGAACGGGGTCCACCACCAGGGGCAGACCGCGACCGCGCAGGACCTCCGCGACGGCATGAACAATCCCGGCATTGCCCAGTGCCCCGGTCTTGACGGCGGCCACCGGGAAATCGTCCAGGACCGCTTCAAGCTGCGCGGTGACCAGCTCGGGAGGCAGGGCCTGCACCGCCCGCACCCCCAGCGTGTTCTGGGCCGTGACCACCGTCAGGGCCGAGGTGCCGAACACACCGTGGGCCTCGAAGGTCTTGAGGTCGGCCTGAATGCCCGCCCCGCCCCCCGAGTCCGACCCGGCGATGGTGAGGGCGACGGGCACGCGCGTCATCCCCGCTCCGCCAGGGGCACTTCCGGGTCGGGGAGGCGCGGCACACCCGCAACCGGGCTGCTGGGGCTGGCCCCCTCGCGCTCGGCCATGCGGCCGGCCAGGAACGCGGCCCGGCCCGCCTGCACCCCCAGCGCAAAGGCGTGGGCCATGCCCACCGGGTCTCGCGCTTCCGCAATCGCGGTATTGACCAGCACGGCGTCGGCCCCGGCTTCCAGCGCCTGCGCGGCGTCGCTGGGGACGCCCAGGCCCGCGTCCACCACGATGGGCACGCTCGCGCCGTCCAGCACCGTTCGCAGCAGTTCGCCGGTGCGCAGGCCGCGCCCGCTGCCGATGGGGCTGGCGAGGGGCATCACCGTGGCGCAGCCTGCCCGTTCCAGCGCGCGGGCCAGCACCGCGTCGGGTTGCACGTAGGGGAGCACGGTGAAGCCCTCCCCCACCAACGTCTCGGCGGCCCGCAGCGTGCCCACCGGGTCGGGCAGCAGCCAGCGGGCGTCGGGGATGACCTCCAGCTTGACCCAGTTCACGCCCGTCGCGGCCCGCGCCAGCTGCGCCACGCGCACGGCCTCCTCGGCGGTGCGGCAACCCGCCGTGTTGGGTAGGAGCTGGTAGCGGCCCAGGTCCAGAGCGTCCAGCAGGCCCGCGTGGCCGGGCGCGTTCAGTTCGACGCGGCGGATGGCGACGGTCACGATTTGCGTGCCACTGGCCTCCAGCGCCTCGCGCATGACGTGAAAGTCGTGGAACTTGCCGGTGCCCAGCAGCAGGCGCGAGGTGAAGGTCTGGCCGCCAATGGTCAGGGGATCTAGTGCGGGCATCTCAGCCTCCTCCGATGATGCGGACGATTTCGACGGTGTCGTGGTCTTCCAGGGGACGGTCGGGCACGCGCGCGCCGGGATAGAAGTCGTCCCCGACGGCGACGGCCACCCGTTCGGGCTGCACGTTCAGCTCGCGCAGCAGGGCGTGGAGGGTCAGGCCCTCGCGGTGCGGGTGGGGCTGGCCGTTCACCTGCACGGCGCGGCCTCCCGGGGGGCAGGCAGCCGGGCCAGCAGGTCGGCGGCGGCCCGCGCGGGGTCGGGCGCGTCCAGCACGGCCCGCACCACGGCAATGCGGGTGGCTCCGGCGGCCACCACCTCATCCACCGTATCCCGGTCTATCCCGCCGATGGCGTACCAGGGGACAGAGGGAAACTGGGCCGCCACGTGCCGCACATACGTCAGCCCCGCCGCCGCCCGCCCCGGTTTGGTGGGCGTGGCGTGAACGGGGCCGACCGCGAAATAGGCGGGGCGCGCGAGGATGGCCCGCGTGGCCTGCTCGGGCGAATGCGTGCTGAGGCCGAGCAGCAGTTGCGGCGCAAGGGCACGCGCCCAGGTCGCGGGCAAGTCCCCCTGCCCCAGATGCACCCCGTCCGCCCCGCTGGCCGCCGCCACGTCCACACGGTCGTTCACGAAAAAGGGCACGTGGCGGGCACGCGCGAGGGCACCCACCCGCTCCGCCAGGGCGATGAGGGACCGGGCCTCCCCGTCTTTGCAGCGCAGTTGCAGCGTGTCCGCACCGCCGTCCAGCGCGGCCTCGACACGCGCCAGGAACTCGGCCGCGGGCTGACCGGGGCGTGGGGTGGCGACGAGGTAGAGGCGACCTAGGGTTGGGCGGGAAGGGAGAACACCCGGCCGCTCGAACTCTCGACCGCTCGACCTCTCGACTCGCGGACGCTCCTCAGTCATCCGCCCCGACCCCCTCCACGTAAATCTCTCCGCCCGCCTCGCGGAACTCGCGCGCCTTTTCTTCCAGACCCGCGAGGATGTCCCCGGCACGCAGGTCGTGGCTGAGCTTCATGGAGCAGAAGTGGGGGCCGCACATCGAGCAGAAATGGGCGGTCTTGGCGGCGTCGGCGGGCAGCGTCTCGTCGTGGAGGGCGCGGGCATGTTCGGGGTCGAGGCTCAGGTTGAACTGGTCTTCCCAGCGGAACTCGAAGCGGGCCTGCGAGAGCGCGTTGTCGCGGGCCTGCGCGCCGGGGTGGCCCTTGGCGAGGTCGGCGGCGTGGGCGGCGATCCTGTAGGCGATCACGCCGTCGCGCACGTCCTGCCGGTCGGGCAGCCCCAGGTGTTCCTTGGGCGTCACGTAGCACAGCATGGCCGTGCCGTACCAGGCAATCTGCGCCGCACCGATGGCCGAGGTGATGTGGTCGTAGCCGGGCGCGATGTCGGTGGTCAGCGGCCCCAGGGTGTAGAAGGGGGCCTCCTGGCAGACCTCCAGTTGCCGGGTCATGTTCTCGCGGATCAGCTGCATGGGCACGTGGCCCGGCCCCTCGATCATGGTCTGCACACCGTGATCCCAGGCCACGCGGGTCAGTTCGCCCAGGGTGTCCAGCTCCGCGAACTGCGCGGCGTCGTTGGCGTCCTCGACGGAGCCGGGGCGCAGGCCGTCGCCCAGGCTGAAGGTCACGTCGTAGGCGGCCATGATCTCGCAGATGTCCGCGAAGTGGGTGTAGAGGAAGTTCTCGCGGTGATGCGCCAGGCACCACTTGGCGAGGATGCTGCCGCCGCGCGACACGATGCCGGTGCGCCGCCGCGCGGTGAGGGGAATGTGCGCCAGCCGCACGCCTGCATGCACCGTGAAGTAGTCCACGCCCTGCTCGGCCTGCTCGATCAGGGTGCCCTTGTACACCTCCCAGGTGAGGGCCTCGGCCACGCCGCCCACCTTTTCCAGCGCCTGATAGATCGGCACGGTGCCGATGGGCACGGGGCTGTTCCGCACAATCCACTCGCGTGTCTGGTGGATGTGTTTGCCGGTCGAGAGGTCCATCACCGTGTCGGCCCCCCAGCGGGTCGCCCAGACCATCTTCTCGACCTCCTCCTCGATGGAGCTGGTCACGATGCTGGTGCCCAGGTTCGCATTCACCTTCACCCGGAAGTTGCGCCCGATGACCGTCGGTTCGAGTTCCGGGTGGTTCACGTTGGCCGGAATCACGGCCCGGCCCCGCGCCACCTCCGAACGCACGAACTCGGGGGTGATCTCGCGGGGAATGGCGGCCCCGAAGCTCTGGCAGGGGTGCTGTGCCGTCAGCGTGAAGGCCTCCTCCTGCCGCAGGTTCTCGCGCAGGGCCACGAACTCCATTTCGGGGGTGATCTCGCCCCGGCGCGCGGCCTGCATCTGGGTGATGGCCTGCCCGCCCCGGGCGCGGCGCGGCATGGGCACGGCGGGAAAGGGGAGCGGCCCCGTGCCGTCCAGCCGGGCCGACAGCCGTTCCCGCTGCACCTCCAGCCGGGCGTCGGCAGCCAGCCAGGGCCGGGCGGGCGGGAGGCCCCGGCGCACGTCGATGGACACGTCCGGGTCGGTGTAGGGGCCGCTGGTGTCGGGCACCAGCACGTCGGGATTGGGGGTGCGGCGGGTCAGGCCGCCCACCACTTCCAGGGTCGCGGACTGGCGGATGGCCCGCACTGGCACGCGCACCTGCGGGTAGAACACGCCGCCCAGATACCGCTTCTGGCTGCCGGGAAAGGGCGTGGTGGACAGGGTGGCTTCGGGGGCAGGTTCGGGGGGGACGGATACCGACATGGAAAACCTCCAGGGCAGAACAGACAAAAGGGCGGCGGCGACGGGCGACCCTGGGGCGGCCCGGCCTGATAAGGATTCCGGCCCCAGCCGTGAGCCTTCGGGAAAGCACCGAAGGCTCACTCCATGCTGGAATCCGTCCTTTTCCTTCTCCTTCCAGTCGGGTTTCGCAGTGATGGCATCACTGTTCAACCGGAATTCGTAGGAAGCACTCGTGAACTGGCAGCAGCGTCTAGAAACCCAAAGAAGCCCTCCCCCAAACGTCGGAGGAGGGCTGAACATCCCTGTTCGGCACCCGTCACGCTCCCTCCGCTGGTATGAACCAGATCAGGTTCCTGGGGTTGGGCCTCTTCGCGGCCCTCTCAGCCCCCGCGCTCTGCGGATGGGCACCCCCGGTGACTGCCCGGAGTGTGACACCCGTCGGGAATGCGGTCAAGGGCCGGGGGGCGCGGCCGGTCTAGGGCGGCCAGTCTGGGGCGGGGTAGATTCACGGCATGGACCCTGCGCCCCTCCCCACCCGCCTCCTCGGCTCGGCCCCGCCCCCCGTCACCTGCCTGGGCCTGGGCCTCGCCGCGCTGGGGCGGCCCGGATACATCAACCTGGGGCACGGACAGGACCTCGGGGCCGCGAAGGACGTGGAGGCGCTGCGGACGCGGGCGTGGGCGGTGCTGGACGCGGCCTGGGCGGCGGGCCTGCGGTATTTCGACGCCGCGCGCAGCTACGGGCGGGCGGAGGAGTTCCTGGGCGGCTGGCTGCGGGAGCGCGGGCACGCGGCGGCAGTGGGCAGCAAATGGGGCTACACCTACACTGCGAACTGGCGCACGGACGCCGAGACACACGAGGTCAAGAACCACACCCTCGCCACCCTGGAGCGGCAGTGGCCCGAAACGCTGGAGGTGCTGGGCCGCCCCGACGTGTACCTGATTCACTCCGCGACACTGGAAACCGGCGTGCTGGAGGATGAACGGGTGCTGGCCCGGCTGGCGGAACTGGCCGCGGAGGGCGTGCGCGTGGGCCTCAGCACCAGTGGACCGGGGCAGGCGGGCACGCTGAGAAAGGCGCTGGCCGTGCAGGTGGACGGCGTGAATCCCTTCAGCGTGGTGCAGGCCACCTGGAACCTGCTGGAACCCTCGGTGGGCGCGGCGCTGGCGGAGGCGCACGCGGCAGGCTGGGGTGTGGTCGTCAAGGAGGCGGTGGCGAATGGTCGCCTCACCTCACGCGGACAGGTGCCGTCCGAACTGGCCGACCTCTGCCAGGAACTTCGCACCACCCCCGATGCCATCGCCCTCGCCGCCGCTCTCGCGCAACCCTGGGCCGACGTGGTGCTGAGCGGGGCGACGACGGTGGAGCAACTGCAAGACAACCTCGCCGCACTGTGGTTAACCCTGACTCCGGAGGCGCTGGACGACCTCGCACAGCGGCCGGAGCGGTACTGGGGGGAGCGGTCGGCGCTGGCGTGGACGTAGGAGGGGGCAGCGAGGGCGGCAGCCTCAGCCTCCGCTCGCCCACGCCCTACAACCCACGTCCCACATCCTCTCCCCCGTCCGCCAGCGCCTGAAGCGCGGGCCGCAGGGCGGGCAGTTCTACTCGCGCCGTGTGCCACACCAGCGCCGGGTCGATGCCGAAGTAGTCGTGCGCGACGAGGTTCCGCACCTCGCGCAGCAGCGCCCAGGGCACTTCGGGGGTCCCCTCCTGCACACTCTGCGGGATGAACTTGGTCGTCTCGCCCAGCCGGGTGAGGTTGTGCAGCACGGCGTCCTGGGTGCGCTCGTCGGCCAGGAAGGTGGCGAGGGTGTGGGCCTGGGTGTACGCCGTCACCCGGTCCACCGCGTCCAGCAGGTCATAGACGCGCCAGCGCCAGCGTTTGCGGCGGTGGGTGGCGGGCGGCGGCTGCGGCACGTGCCGCACGTCCACCGCGTCGGCCAGAATCTCGGCGCGCAGCGGGGCCTTGAGCGCCCCCTCGGTCAGCACGTCCACCCGGCGGCCCAGCAGGACCTCGAAGACTTCCCTGGCCCGCATCAGGTCCAGCAAGCCCGCCTCGCCCGCAAAGTCCACCAGCAGGTCGATGTCGGCGGAGTGGTCGGCCTCGCCCCGCGCCACCGAGCCGAACACCCGCACGCGCGTGACCCCCACGGCCCGCCACTGCGCCTCGCCGGCACGCAACAGGCCCGCGATGGTGGGCAGGCGCAGGTCGGGAAAGAGGGCGGGGGGCGGGGTGGACACGTGGGGCAGGATAGGGCTTGTGGCTTGCAGCTTGTGGAAGGGGCCGCTTTTGCGAAAGCTCCAGCTTCTCCAGGCGACAGGCCACACGTCAGCCGCCTATCCTCCCCGTGATGATTGTCGCCATCGGACACGACCTGATTGAAATCGAGCGCATTCGGGGGATGCTCGCGCGGGAGGGGCGGCGGGCGGAGAAGCTGTTCGCACCCGCCGAACTCGCCTACTGCGCCCGACTGGCCGACCCCGCCCCCTCCCTGGCGGCTCGCTTCGCCGCGAAGGAGGCGTTTCAGAAGGTCTGGCCGCGCCCCCACGGTTGGCGCGACGTGTGGGTGGAGCGCGAGCGCACGCCGGACGGCCCCTTTCCCTTCGCGCCGCCGGTGCTGGGCTTCGCGCCCGAGATTGCGGCGGAGATGGAAGAACGCGGCTGGGTGGCCCACCTGACCCTGACGCACACCAAGGAACACGCCTCGGCGGTCGTGGTGCTGGAGGGGCGGTGATTCGCCTCATCGCCACGGACCTCGACGGCACGCTGCTGCGCCCCGACCTGACCGTGAGCGCCCGGACGCGGGCGGCCCTGGACGCGGCGCGGGTCGCCGGCATCCACGTCGTCCCGGTGACGGCCCGGCAGCCGCGCGGGGTCCGGCGGATTGCGGAGGCCGCGGGCTTCACCGACTACGCCCTGTGCGGCAACGGCGCGCACAGCGTTCACCTGGGCACGGGCGAGACGCTCTTCGAGGCACACGTGCCGGAGGCGGTGCAGCGGGCCGTGGCGCAGGCCCTCGCCGCGCGGGTGCCCGGCGTGCTGTTCGTCAGTGTGCGCGAGGGTGGGGAGGTCTTTGTGGCGCAGGACGGTTACGCGGCCATCGCCCACTTCGAGGACCACAAGCGCGAGCCAGGCGAGATGGGCACCTTCACCCTGGACGACGTGCTGGCCCGCCCCAGCCTGAAGTTCATCGTGCGGCACGTGGCCCTCACGCCGCGCGAACTGCTGGCCGAACTGCGGGCACTGGGGCTGGGCGGCTTCGCGGTCACGCATTCCGGCGCGCCCTTTCTGGAGGTGCTGGCCGAGGGCGTCAGCAAGGCGTGGGGCCTGGAGCGGCTCTGCGCGCGGCTGGGCATCGCGCGGGAGGAGGTCCTGGCCTTTGGCGACGCCCCCAACGACGCCGAGATGCTCGCCTGGGCCGGGCGCGGCGTGGCGATGGCCAACGCGGAACCGGAGGCGCTGGAGGCGGCGGACGAGGTGACGCTGAACAACGCGGAAGATGGTGTGGCCGTGGTCATCGAGCGGGTGCTGCGAGAGCAGGCCCACTGCCTGACCTGAACGAGAAAGGGACGCCCCGTGCAGAGCGTCCCCCGAAGGCTGCGTTTCCCGGCTCAGTCCGTCGCCGCCGCCTGCTGTCCCCGACCTTCCCCTTCCACCCGCACCCCGGCCTTTCGCCCGACCAGGGGCCGCTCGGGCATCAGGACCGTGACCAGGAAGGCCACCGCGACCAGCAGGCCCGCAATCAGGAACACGTGGTCAATCGCGCCCGCCATCACCCCACGCAGGGCCGTCAGGATGGGGGCCACCAGGTCGGCGTGGCCCAGCCGCGCCAGGGCGGCTTCCAGTTGCCCGGTGGCCTGCGGGCTGGACAGCACGTTGGGGTTGGCGATGGCGTCCTGCACGGGCGCGGGGAGCCGGGCGGCCTCAGGCGGCAGCTTCGCGGCGAGGTTCTGCGCCAGTTGCGCGTTCACCAGCGCCCCGAAGAGGCTGACGGCCAGAGTGCCGCCGATC
The DNA here is from genome assembly GCF_000599865.1 of Deinococcus phoenicis. Classification (GTDB taxonomy): domain Bacteria; phylum Deinococcota; class Deinococci; order Deinococcales; family Deinococcaceae; genus Deinococcus; species Deinococcus phoenicis. The sequence continues at coordinate 18,165 of NZ_JHAC01000032.1, forward strand.
TGCCGGAAAAACTGGTTGCCGCTGGTGGCACTGCCGAGCTGGTCACGCGGGGCGGCGTTCTGCACCGCGAGCGTGAGCTGGCTGTTCACCGGGCCGAGGCCCAGGCCCAGCAGCACCATCAACCCGACGGCCATCCACAGCGGGGTCGTGGTGCCCAGGGTCGTGCTGAGCAGCAGGGCGGCGGTGGCGACCAGCGCGCCGCCCACGATGAGGAGCTTGTAGCGCCCGGTGCGGCTGACGATCTGCCCGCTGAGGGTGCTCGTGACAATCAGGCCGAACATCAGCGGCGTGAGGGCCAGGCCGCTGCCGCTGGCGCTGCTGCCGCGCACGCCCTGCATGTAGAGGGGCAGGTACAGAATCGCGGCGTACATCCCCGCGCTGGTCAGGAAACCCGCCAGGCTGGCGAGCGAGATGGCCGGGTCGCGCAGCAGCCGCAGGTTCAGGATGGGCTGTTCCTGATGACGGCTGTGCCACACGTACCACCCGCCCAGCACCAGCGTGCCCGCCAGCAGGCCCAGGATGCGCGCGCTGCCCCAGGCATAGGTGCCGCCACCCCACGAGAGCGCGAGCGTGAGCGTGATCACGGCTCCGGCCAGCAGCAGCGCCCCCAGCGCGTCGAAGTGGCGGTGGGTGCGCGGCCCGGTGGGTGCGGGCATCCGGAAGAAACGGCCCACGAAGTACAGCGCCAGCAGCGCGAAGGGTACGTTCACGAAAAACACGCTGCGCCAGCCCAGGTGGTCGGTCAGGAAGCCGCCGACCAGCGGCCCCACCACGCTGCTGATGCCCCAGACTGCACCGGTGTAACCCTGGTAGCGCCCGCGCTCGATGGGCGTGAAGAGGTCGGCAATCGCCGTGAAGCTCATCGCCATCAGGGTGCCGCCGCCGATGCCTTGGAGGGCACGCAGCGCGATCAGTTGCCCCATGCTCTGCACGAAGCCCAGCAGCACGCTACCCACGGCAAAGACGACGATGCCCAGCAGGATCAGCGGGCGGCGGCCATAGCGGTCGCTGATGGTGCCCACGATGGGCACGGTGATGGTGGTCGCCAGCGAGTACGCGGTGAAGGCCCAGGCGTACAGGTGAAAGCCCCCCAGGTCCGAAATCACGCGCGGCATGGCGCTGCCCACCACGGTCATGTTCAGGCTGGACAGGAACAGCACCGTCAGGATCCCGACAAAGGCCAGAATTTTGTCGCGGTGGGTCAGGCCTGCGCCAGCGGGTGAGGCGACGGGAGCGGTCATGCGCCCACCTCCTCGCGGATCGGCGTTTCAGCGCGCGGCTTCCCGGGGTGCAGGGTAAGGGCAGCCTCCAGCCCCTCCAGCGCCAGGAGCGCGGCGTGCACCTGCGCGGGCGGCAGGTGGCCGAACTGCGCCCGCACGATGTCGTGGGCAGCGGCGCGGGTGCGGGCGCGGGCCGTCTCGCCCGCCGGGGTCAGGCGCAAACGCTGCTTGCGGAGGTCAGTGGGGTCGGGCACCCGCTCCAGCAGGCCCTGCCCCGCCAGCTTGGTCACGATGCGCGTGACGGTGGGGGCGGGCAGGCGGTGGTGTTCGGCGACCGCGCCGGGCGTGTCCAGCCCGTCCATCACGGCCCCCAGCACCAGCACTTCCTTGGTGTTGAGATTCACGGCCTGTTCCAGCGGTTCGTCCAGCGCCTGCCGGAAATGCCGCGAGAGCCGCAGCGTGTGCCGGACCAGCCGGTACACCTCGTCGGAAGAATGGGAAGGGTCAGAGCGAATCATTTCATCTGAAAGTATTTCACCTGGAAGAAGCTGGAGGCTTCACTTTTTGTTACTTTCCGGGAAACAGGCGCAGGCCCGCCAGTCCGTCCAGTTGCTCGGAGAGGGGTATGCCCTGCAACAGGTGGGCGGTCAGCACCCCCAGTAACCAGGGCAGCACGTCGGCCGGCAGGTCATCCGGGGCGAACCAGGCGACCTCCGAGGTGTGCTGGCGAGGTTCGGGCCTCCCCTCCCACGTCCGGGCGAGAAAGAGAAAATCTGCCCCCGTCATGCCGTCCAGGTCGTAGCGGCTGACGCCCAGGAAGTGGAGGTCCGCCGGATTCACGCGCACGCCGACCTCCTCCCACGCCTCGCGCGCCGCCGCCTCGGCCAGCCCCTCGCCCGGCTCCACGTGGCCGCCGGGCAGGCCCCACAGGCCCGTCCCATAGGAAACGCCCACGCGCCGCCCCAACAGCACGCGCCCCGCAGGGTCCAGCAGCACCAGCCAGGCCACCAGATGAAAGGTCATGGCCCAGGGTAATGGCTCAGAGCATTTGTCCGAATGACGCCGCTCTGGGGAAGGACACTCCAACGCCTCCATTCTCCCAAACGCTCTCCCTCTTTACACGCGCTGTCTTGGGCATCGTCGTGAACGGACGCGCAGGAGCACGCCACGCCTCCAGAACGGCCTGTCGGTCAGAACGGACTCGCTTGAGCCAGTCTGCCCTCCCCTTGAGGACGCCTTCTTGGGCAAAACGGCACCCGGATGGGGCCTGCCCGCTGCCCGCCCGCTCGGTCAAAAAGACGGTCTCTTTTTGACAAATGTTCTAGGGGAAACGCCGGGGCCAGCTCGCCAGCAGCCCTGTCACCAGCGTCAGGCCCGTGCAGACGAGCAGGAAGCCCAGCGGCGCGTTCCAGCCGTGCGTGCGGTCGTGCAGCGCCCCGAAGATGAACGGTCCCGTGGCGGCCAGCAGGTACCCGAAGCCCTGCGCCAGCGCCGAAAGCTGCGGCACCTGCGCCGGGTGGGCGGCCCGCTGCGCGATGAAGACCAGGGCCAGCGGGAAAGTGCTGCCGCACCCCGCCCCCAGCAGCAGAATCCAGGGCAGCGGCCACCCCGGCGCGAGCAGCAGCCCCAGCAACCCCGCGCCGATCAGCGCCGCCGCCCCCGCCACCAGCAGGGCGGGATTCCGGAGCCGCGCGGCCAGAATCGGCACGGCCAGCGTGAAGGGCAGTTGCACCACGTTCCCGGCGGAGAGCAGCAGGCCGCTCGCGGCGGCGCTCAGGCCGTGGTCCTGGAGCACGCGCGGCAGCCAGGTCAGCCAAGTGAAGAACACCAGCCCCTGAAACCCCATGAACAGCGTCACGGGCAGGGCGTAGGGATTGCGCCACACCCCAGGCCCCTGCCGGGCCGCCCGCTCGTGCGTCTGCCGCCCGAACAGCGCCGGGAGCCAGGCCAGCACGCCTGCGGCGGCCAACCACACCCAGATACCCAGGGAAGCCCGCCAGGACCCGCCCAGCGCCCCCCGCAGCGGCACCGCCAGCCCCGAGGCCAGCGCCGCGCCGCTCACCACCGCCAGCGTGTACACCCCCGTCATCAGGCCCACCCGCTCGGGAAAGTCGCGTTTGACCAGGCTGGGCAACAGCACGTTGATGATGGCGATGCCCGCCCCGATCAGGACCGTGCCCAGCAGAATCCACGGCAGGCTCGGCCCCACCCGCAGCAGCGCCCCCACGCCGATCACGGCGGTGCTGACCAGAATGACCGTCTCGGAACTGCGCCGCCGCGTGAGCAGCGGGGCCAGCGGCGCGAGCAGGCCCCAGCACAGCAGCGGAATGGTGGTCAGCAGGCTCACCGTGGCCGCGTTCACGTGCAGCTCCGCCTGAATCTGGGCCAGCAGCGGCCCGAACCCGGCGATGGTAGGGCGCAGGTTGAGCGCGACCACCACGATGCCCAGAATCAGGAACGGGGTCGCCGTCGGTGGGCGCGCCGGGGCGAGCTTCTGGGGACGGCTGTCCTCTGGGGTGGCCCGTGGTCCGGCCTGCTGGCTGATGTCCTGTGGTCTGGAATGCATGGTTCTCCCGCCCGGCGTCGCCTCAAGTCAGCCCATGATGCCTCTCGCCCCGCCCGGCGGCCACACTCACCACCGCGACTTGTGGCGCCCACCAGCCGCAGTCTCCGGCGTGAGCGCGGACGCTGACGGCCATCACGCCGCCTGCTATCCTGCCTCCTGCGTCACCGGGGGTGCCCATGCACCGTGCCACAACAGGCCGGGCCGGGCTGAGAAACACCCCAAAGAACCTGATCCGGGTCATACCGGCGGAGGGAGCGTGACGGGGCAGCCCACAGACGACCTGCCCCTGGCCTCTCCCCTTCGTGACGCGAGGGGGATTTTTCATGTTCAAGCAAGTCATGTTCAAGAATGCATTGCGGCTCGGCCTGCTGCTCGCGGGCGCGGCCCACGCCCAGGGCGCACCGGCGACCCTGACGGTCATCACCCACGATTCCTTCGATGTGGACAGGAAGCTGGTCGCGCAGTTCGAGAAGGCGAACGGCGTCCGCGTGCGCTTCGTGAAGGGCGGCGACACCGGGGAACTCCTGAACCGCCTGATCCTGACCCGCCGCGCCCCGCTGGCCGACGCCGTCTACGGTCTGGACAACACCCTGCTTCCGCGCGCCCGTCAGGCCGGGCTGCTGGAGCCGTACCGGTCCCCGAATCTGGCGAAGGTCCCCGCCGCCTATCGCCTGGACGACGCGGGGCTGCTGAACACCGTGGACTACGGCTTCGTGGCGCTGAACTACGACCGCGCCGCCTTCGCCAGGACGGGTCTGCCCCTCCCCAAAAGCCTCGACGACCTGAAAAAGCCGCAGTACGCGCGCCTGACGGTCGTGCCGTCCCCCGCGACCAGCAGCCCCGGCCTGGCCTTTTTGCTCGCCACCGTGAACCACTACGGCGAGGCGGGCGCGTGGGCGTGGTGGAAGGAAGCCCGTACGAACGGCCTCAAGGTCACGCGCGGCTGGTCGGACGCCTATGAAAAGGACTTCAGCAAGAACGGCGGCCGGTACCCCATCGTCCTGAGCTATGCCAGCAGCCCCGCCGCCGAGGTGTTCTACGCCGACGGCTTCGACCCCCGGAAGCTCCCGGCCCAGTCGCCCACGGCCAGCCTCTTCCTGCCGGGCAGCACCTTCCTGCAACTCGAAGGCGTGGGCGTGCTGAAGGGCGCGAAACAGCCGGCCCTGGCCCGCAAGTTCGTGGACTTCATGCTCTCCGGCGGCGTGCAGGCCGACATTCCCACCCGCATGTGGGTCTACCCCGCCGTCAGCGGCACCAGGCTCGACCCGGTCTTCAAGTTTGCCCAGCAGCCCGACGTGCTGCCGGTCAAGGCCAGCGTGACCGCCAACCCGCAGCGGCTGGTGGACGCCTGGGTCACGAACGTGTTGCGGGCAAGGTAAGAGGCCGTGGGAGAGGAGGTGCCACGCCGGAACCGGGAGGCGGTGAGGGGCCGAGGGGTGGGGGCCAGCCGCAGCGGGCTGCCCCGCCACCCATGACCCCCTCCCCCGCCCTGCGCGGCTGGCTGCTCGCCTTCCCCCCGGTCCTCTTTATCCTGCTGCTGCTGGTGCTGCCGCTGGGCCGCACCCTGGCCGAGGGCGGCGTGAAGCTCGCCATCTGGCAAGACCCCTACTTTCTGGGCCGGCTGGCCTGGACGGTGGGACAGGCGACCGCGACGGCCCTGCTGGCACTGGCCGTCGGCGGGCCGCTGGCCTACCTGCTGTCGCGCTACGCCGTGCCCGGTAAATCCATGCTGCTGCGCCTGCTGCTGCTGCCGTTCGTGACGCCGACCCTGGTGGCCGTGCTGGGCCTCACGGCGCTGCTGGGGCCACGCGGCTGGCTGACCGGGCCGCTGGGGATCGATCTGGACGGCACGCCCACACTGCTGATTCTGGGAAATCTCTTTTTCAATCTCCCGGTGATGGTGCGCCTCGCGTATGGCGGCTTCTCGCGGGTGTCGCCGACCCTGACCGGCGCGGCGCGCACGCTGGGGGCGTCGGGCCTGCGGGCCGCGCTGACGGTGGCCCTACCGCTGGCCCTGCCGGGGCTGAGCGCCGGATTCATCCTGGTGTTCCTGTACTCGGCGCTGAGTTTCGGGCTGCCGCTGGCGCTGGGCGGCGAACGGTACGCCACGCTGGAGGTGGAGATTTACACCCTGACGGCCTACCAGCTGCGGCTCAGCGAGGCGAGCGCCCTGATTGCCGGGCAACTGCTGCTCACGCTGACCGCGACGTGGACCTATGTGCGGCTGCTGCGCGGTGGGGTGGGCGTGCCTGCACCGGGCCTCCCGACGGCGCGGGGAGGGGTGGCCGCCCTGCTGTGGACCCTGGTGGCCCTGGTGGTGCTGATCTGCTTCGGGCCGCTGCTGGCCGTGGTGGCGCGCGGCCTGCTGGGGACGGGCGGGCCGACCCTGGCCTACTGGCGGGGCGTCCTGACCGACCCGGACACGCCGCTGCTGCTGGGCAACACGCTGCGCTTCGGGCTGCTGGCGCTGGTCGGTGCGGCGCTGCTGGGCACGCTGCATGCCCTGGGGGCGTGGCTGGCGCGGTCGCGCACGCTGGATCTGCTGTCCCTCCTACCGCTGATGGTGTCGCCCGTCAGCCTGGCGGTGGGCTACTTGCTGGCCTACCCCGCGCTGTCGGCCACCCTGCCGATGCTGATCGCGGCCTACACGCTGCTGGGCTTTCCGCTGGTGACGCGCAGCGTGCTGCCCGCGCTGCGTGCGCTGCCGCCGCGCACGCTGGAAGCGGCCCGCACGCTGGGGGCAGGTGCCCTGGCGGCCCACCGCACGGTCACGCTGCCCCTGACCCTCCCGGCACTGCGGGGCGGGGCGGCCCTCGCGTTGGCGACGGTCCTGGGCGAGTTCGGCGCGACGCTGGTGCTGACGCGGCCCGAGTGGGCCACCCTCAGCGTGGGCCTGTACGAGCGCCTGGGCCGCCCCGGCGAACGCAACCTGGGCGAGGCGTGTGCGCTGGCGACAGTGCTGCTGCTGCTGGCGGGCCTGAGCTTCACGCTGCTGGACGGCGGCGAGGGAGAGGTGACGTGACCGCCCGGCCCACACGCCACAATGGCCGGGTGCGCTCCCTCGTGCCCGCCCGCCTCAGCCCGCGCCGCGCGGCCCGCTGGCCGGCAGCCCTGGCCCTCCTCCTGCTGGGCAGCCTGGCGGGTGCGCTCGGTACATCAGCCCCGCTCCCGTCCCAGGCCCCGGCGCTGTCCTGCCAGGAAGCGCCCGACCCGTCAGGCGGTCCCTGGCCGCCCGGTTCCGCGATCCCGGTGCGGCCCCTGCCCGCTGGCATCACGGGCCGGGTGGCCTTCTATGCAGCCGTGTATGGGACGGACGGCCAGCCCCTGCGGGCCGTGCAACTGGGCGACGTGGACGCCCTGCACCCGCTGGCGAGCGCCTTCAAGCCGCTGGTCGTGCGGGCGGCCTTGCAGGAGGTGGACGCGGGGCGGCTCTCGCTGGGCACGCGGCTCGAAACGACGCCGGGGCGGCGCAGTATCGAGGGGTATCCGGCGGGGCGCAACACGGTGGAGCAACTGGCCCGCCTCGCGCTGGTGCGCAGCGACAACACCGCCAGCGACATCCTGCACCTGGCGGCCGGCCCCGAACGGGTGGCGCGCGCCGTGGGGGCACTCAGCCCCTGCACCCGCATCCTGCACACCACCAAGGCGCTGTGGGCGGCCCAGGCGGGGCTGCTGCCCGACGTGTTCCGGCCCGGTGTGGACGGTGCCGGCTCCGCCGCGCTGCCGCTGGAAGAACGTCTGCCGGTCGCGCAGGCCCTCAACCGCCGCGCGCAGGACCTGACCGGTCCGCAGGTGGAGGCGGCCCTCGACCGTTATTTTCACGGCCCAGACTATGACCCGGCGCTCGAACTGGCCGTGCAGAACACCAGCACCGCGCGGGCCTATGCGGGCCTGCTGGCCCGGACCCTGCCCGGCAATGACCTGAAGCCCACCACCCGCCGCCTGTACCGGGCCTGGCTGGCGGACGGCTGCTGCAAACCCGCCCACCCCACGCTCCCCGCACCGTTCTGGGGAGCCAAGGCGGGCAGCGGCTGGCGCATCCTGACGCTGACGGGCGCGGCGGAACTGCCTGGAGGCCAGGTCCTCGCCTACGCCTACTTCAACGACGGGAGCGACACGCTGGATGCCGAGGACATGGAGCGCCAGATTCCGGCCCTGGTGCGCTGGCTGGACGCGACCCTCACGGCACTGGCCGCCGGCAGGCCGACGCCGTGAACGCCCTAAGTGTAGCCCACCTCGCCAAAGCCTTCGGGAACGTGCCGGCGGTGGAAGACGTGTCCCTCACCGTCAGTCCGGGCGAAACCGTCGCCCTCCTCGGTCCCAGCGGCTGCGGCAAAAGCACCGTGCTGCGCTGCGTGGCGGGCCTGGAGCGCCCGGACGCGGGGCAGGTGTGTATCGGGGAACGGGACGTGACGGCCCTGCCGCCGGAAGCGCGGCATGTCGGGCTGGTGTTTCAGGATTACGCCCTCTTTCCACACCTCAGTGTGCTGGGGAACGTGGCCTACGGCCCCCGCATACGCGGCGCGCGGCGGGCGGAAGCGGAGCGGCGGGCGCGGGAAGCCCTCGCGCTGGTGGGCCTGGAGGCCCTGGCCGGGCGGCGCACCACCGAACTCTCGGGTGGGCAGGCGCAGCGGGTGGCGCTGGCGCGGGCGGTGGCGACAGGTTCGCCCCTGCTGCTGCTGGACGAACCGCTCAGCAATCTCGACGAGCAACTGCGCGCGCGGCTCAGGTCCGACCTCCGCGACCTGTTCGCGCGCCTGCAAGCGGGCGTGCTGCTCGTCACCCATGACCAGCGGGAGGCGCTGGCGGTGGCCTCGCGCGTGGCGGTGATGCGCGCGGGTCGGCTGGTCCAGGTGGGCGCGGCCCGGGAGGTCTTCGCGCGGCCCGCGACGGCGTGGGTGGCCGCCTTTCTGGGCCACGCCAACGTGTTGCCGGGGCCGGACGGCCGCGCCCGCCTCATTCCCGAGGACGCGGTACGGCTGGGCGAGGGGAAAGCTTTTCCGGTCACCGCGCGGCAGACCACCGACACCGGGACGGAAGTGACGGTGGGGCACCCCCTCGGCCCCCTCACGCTGCACCTCAGCGCGCGGGAGGCGGCGGACCTCTGCGGGGACAGCCTGCGTCTGACGGTGGACCCCGCCCGCGTCCTGACCCTCCCCGACGACCGGGAGCGCGCATGACGGCCTGGATTCTGGTCGGTGGGCGGCTGGTGCGGACGGCGGCGCTGCTGGCCCTGCCCCGCCCCGACTTCGTGGTGGCCGCCGACAGCGGTGCCCGGCACGCGGCGGCATTGGGCGTGAAGGTGGATGCCTGGGTGGGCGACTTCGATTCCTCCGCAGGGCTCACGCTGAACGCACCCCGCGAGGTTCACCCGACGGCCAAGGACGAGACGGACGCGGAGCTGGCCGTGCGGCTGGCCCGTGAACGGGGCGCGACCCGGCTGGTCTTCCTGGGTGCTTTCGGGGGGCGCTTCGACCACGCGGCGGCGCTGGTGCTGGGCGGCGTGCGTCTGGCGCGCGAGGGCCTCCAGGTGATCCTGCACAGCGGCGACGAGAGCGGGCATCCGCTGCTGCCGGGCGCGGACGTGGGCCTGGACCTCCTTCCCCCCGGCACGACGCTCAGCGTGCTGGCCGTCAGCGACCTGCACGGCCTGACCCTTACGGGCGTGCGCTGGCCCCTCCGGCAGGCGGACGTGCCGCTGGGCAGCGGCTGGACGGTCAGCAACGAGGCGGCGGGCGGCCGGGTCAGGGCGAGCCTGGAGGGCGGGCTGGCGCTGGTCACCGTCCTGCATGCCGGGGAAGCCAGCGCGCCGTGAGCCTCACACGGCGCTGGTCCGGTAGGGCCGGTTCAGGCGGCGCTCCAGCAGCCGGAACAGCCGCGCCGCCACGTTGGACAGCAGAAAATAGATCAGGGCCACCGCCAGGTAAAGCGGCACCGGCTGGTAGGTGATCGACACCAGGCCGCGCGTGGTCAGCAGCAGTTCCGAGACCGTGATGACGCTGGCGAGGCTGGAATCCTTGAGCAGCCCGATGAACTGGTTGCCCAGCGCGGGGACGGCGGTGCGGGCCGCCTGCGGGATCAGCACCAGCCGCAGCGTCTGGAGGGGGCCGAGGCCCAGCGCCCGCGCCGCGTCCACCTGCCCCCGGTCCACCGCATTCAGGCTGCCCCGGATGATCTCGGCGGCGTAGGCCCCGGCAAAGAGGCTCAGGCCCAGCACCGCCGTGTTGAAGGCGGGCAGCGAGACATGGGTCAGCTGCGGCAGGGCGAAAAACAGAAAGAACAGCTGCACCAGCAGCGGCGTGCCCCGGAAAATCTCGATGTAGGTTCCGGCCAGCAGGCGCACCGGGGCCAGGCGCGACCTCCGCCCCAGCCCGGCGATCAGCCCCAGCACCAGGCCGAACACGCTGGCAAGCAGGGTCAGCGAGAGGGTCAGTTGCGCGCCGCGCCACAGCGCCCGCAGGGCTTCCGACGTAAAGACATCCAGCATGATCTTTTCCCTTCCGGAGCGGGAAGCGGCGTTCCCGGCCTTCCTTCTGCACAGCGAAAAAGGCCGCGCGGGTCAGTGGCGCGGCCTGTCTTCCCCGGTCGGCTCCTATTTGGTGGGCACCGTGATGTCCGCGCCCAGGTACTGGAGGCTCAGGCGCTTGAGGGTGCCGTCGGCGCGCATGGCGGCCAGCGCCTTCTCGACGGCGGCCTTGAGCTGCGGCTGGTTCTTGCCCAGGGTGATGTAGGGATTGTCCTGCTGGAGCACCGGGCCGGCGGGCTTCAGCTTCTGCCCGTTCTTGATGGCGACGCTGCCCACCGTGCGCGTGGTAATCATCCCCGCCGCGCGCCCGGCCGCGAGCGCCAGAAAGATCTCCTGTTCGCCGCTGTAGGTGGCGACATTGGGGTATTTCTGGTCCCGCAGGAACTTCTCGAACACGGTGCCCTGCGCCACGGCCACGGGCTTGCCGCCCAGCCCGGCCAGGTTCTTCGCCGCCGAGCCGGTGGGCACAAACAGCTGGAAGCCGTCGTAGTAGTAGGGCTTGCTCAGGAAATCCACGGCCCGCTCGCGCTCGGGCGTCTTGCTCTGCGAGGCCACCGCGAGATCGAATTGCCGCGCCTGCAAGCCCGCGATGATCGACGGAAACTCGGCCTTGATCAGCCGCGCCTTGACGCCCAGCCGCCGGGCGATCTCGCGCGCCACGTCGGCGTCGAAGCCGGTCAGCGAGCCGTCGGGGGCCGGTTGCGAGAAGGGCGGATACTCGCCGCTCATCACGACGCGCAGTTCGCCGCTCTTTCTCACGTCCGCGAGTTCGGCGTGCGCGACGGAACCGGCGGCGAGGGTGAGGGCGGACAGCAGCAGAAAACTGGATTTAGGCATAGGACATCTCCTGTTCGGTGGGGAGGGACGGAAGTCGACCCTATCCCTTCCCCGGCGGCCCTGCCCAGAAGGTTTTCTTTAGTTGGTAGCCGGTCCTACAGGGCGCGGCGCTCGCGGCGGGGGAGCGCCCCGGTCTGGCACTTCCCGGTCTGGCAATGTCCCCCGGTGTCTCCCTGACCTCAGGACGTGGGTGGGCAGGCCGCCACGCCGGTCCTCACGCCGCGCGTGAAGCGGCAGCCGTAGTTCGGATCGGCGACCGTCGCGGGCGTCAGCACATCGTCCCCGGCGGGTTTCTGCCCCGTCTTCTCCCAGGCCACGAGGTCACTGAAGGCCTCCACGACTTCGGGACCGGTGAACTCGCAGTGCCCACCCGCGCGGATGGCCCGCTGCACCAGGCGGTCACCGTTGCCGTGTGCCTGCGCGGCCAGGCGGTACTTCTGCTGGTGCGCGAAGGGCACATAGAAGTCGCCCAGGGTGTGCATGGTCAGCACGGGCACGCTGAATTCGCCGCTCACACGCGGCAGCCAGCGCAGGCCACCCCGGCGGGCCGCGTTCGCGTTCGGGTCGGCACTCACACGCAGAATCGCGGCGTTAAAGGCCACCTCGGCGGGTGTGGGGCTGGGGCCGTCGGTCCAGCGGTAGACGGTGTCCTGATTGCCGTAGACGTTCTTGTTCAGGACGCCGTTCAGCGTGCCGTCCGAGCCGCCGGTGCTGAACACGGCGTTCTGGTACGCGCCGAGGCGGAACCCCAGCTCAAAGACGGGCCGGTCCCCCCCGGTCAGGCGGCGGGCCAGTTCGCGGAGCCGGGTGCCCTGCACGGCGTTTTCCTGCCAGACGGGACCGGAAGTGTCGCTGAACAGCGCCGCCTTGATGTCGGGCAGCAGGGCCTGATAGTCGCTCTGGGGGTAGCTGCGCGCGCCCAGGCCGGCCAGTTGCGCCGCCGCCGTGGTGTAGTCGCCCAGCCACTGGAACTCGTATTCCTCGTCCATCACGCCGCACAGCGGCAGGGCGGCGGCGTAGTTGACCTTGCTCCGCTCGGTGGCGAGCGTCTCCTTTTCCACGGCGGCCCCGGCGATATGACCGCCCATCGAGACGCCCATAATCAGGTACTTGTCCGGCGGCCGGTACTTGCCTTCTGTCAGCCGGCCAAAGGCCAGGGCCAGCGCGTTGGTGTCCTCCACCCCGGCCCGCACGTCGTAATAGTTGGCAGAGTAGCTGCTGGCCGCCCAGGCGTACCCCTGGTCGAGCAGAACCTGGCGGATAGAAGGCGGCGCGACCGTGAGATTCTCCCCCGTTCCCGCGTAGCCGTGGGCGTACATCACCAGCGTGCCGTTCCAGTTGTCCGGCACCTCGATCAGGTAACTCGCCGGTCCCTGAATGCCCGCATACTGGCCCTTGTAGAGGGTCGCGCCCGCCAGAGGCTCGGTGGCCGGCTCCACGGCCTTGAAGATGCGGGTGTCCTGCGGGCGCATCTCGGTGGCGGGCGTGAGCAGGCTGCACCCGGCGAGCGCGAGGCCGCAGCCCAGCAGGGCCAGGGCGCGAACGGGACGAACAGCCGCATGGGTCGGGGTACCGGTCATGAAACCTCCAGAAGCGGGAAGGGGTCGGCCTCTGCGCCGCCGGGGTGCAGAGAGACGGAAGAACCAGGCGTCCATGAACTGTCTTGCGGGAAAACATCCGTATTTAAGGCCCGGCGTTCCGGCGCTGTCAACCCGGCACGCCGGCGCAGCGCGGGAACCTTCCTGCCCCACCCCCCGTATCCTGAAACCATGAGACGACGTGGACCCGGTTGCGGTTGCCTGGGATGTGGGGGCGGCTCCCTGCTGGTGCTGGTGGTCCTGGGGGCACTGGCCTGGTTCCTGGTCATTCAGCCCGCCCGCACCTTTCTGGACGCCTGGCGCGCACCCGCCCAGACGCAAACGCAGCCCCAGACCGGCGCCGCCACCCCGCCTGCCCCCACCGGCAACGTGAACGCCCCGCTGACGAAAGCGGACGTGGAGCGGTTCGTGCGGGTGCGCCGCGACATCCGGGACGCCCTGGGCACCAGCTTCACGGGCCTCCAGCAAGTCTGGACCGACATCCAGAACGGGCAGACGCCCAACCTGTGGACCGTTACGGGTGTGCTGCGCGACGCGGGCACCGCCATCGGCAACGCCCGGCAGGCCCAGGCGGCCGCCCTGGCCCGCGAGGAACTGAGCCTGGAACGGTACGCTGCCGTCCGCAGCGCCGTGAACCGCGCCCTGGGGGTGCCGAACGTGGACTTTGCCCAGGCCGCGCAGGCCCTGCAAAGCGGACGCCTCCCCGACCTGAACACCAGCGTGCAGACCGCCACCGCCCAGGAAAAGGCCCTGGTCGCGCCCCACCGCGCCGAGCTGACGCAGACGGCGGCACTGGGGCTGCTGGGGTTGTAGGAAGGGAAGAGGAGGACGCCTGCGGTCAGCAGGGGAAGCGGGAGCGTTCGCGTTCCCCTGCTTTTCCGTGTCTGCCGGTGGCCGACGCCCGCCTTCCCCCTCCACCTTCCAGGCCGCCGAACCGTCCAGGCCACAGGCCCGGGGCCTTCCAAACGGGCCAAGCATGGCGTCGAGGCCGGAACCGCGAGGGATCAAGCAACCCTGCCCGCCTTCGGGACGACTCTTGCCCAGCGCCGCGCTGCTCCCCTGCGCCCTCTGGGGATGGGGGCCAACCTGATCAGGATGCCCGGCCCCCCAAAGTGTCGCTTCCCTCCCCGCGCGCCCTCATCAGCTTGCCGTAAGGTGGGCGGCATGACGATGGAGACTCTTCCTTCCACCGCGCAGTCGGCGGCGCTGTTTGCCCGGGCGCGGGCGGTGACGCCGGGCGGCGTGAACAGTCCGGTCCGGGCCTTCCGGAGCGTGGGTGGTTCGCCGCGCTTTATCCGCGAGGCACACGGCGCGTACCTGACCGATGTGGACGGAAACCGCCTGCTGGACTACATCGGCTCGTGGGGGCCGATGATCCTGGGCCACGACCATCCGGCGGTGCGGGAGGCGGTCGCGGCGGCCCTGACGCGCGGCACCAGCTTCGGCGCCCCCAGTGAGGGTGAGGTGCGCCTGGCCGAGACGGTCACGCGCCTGACCGGGGTGGACCGCGTGCGCTTCGTGAACAGCGGCACCGAGGCGACCATGAGCGCGCTGCGGCTGGCGCGGGGCTTTACCGACAGAAAATTCATCGTGAAGTTCCGGGGCAATTACCACGGCCACGCCGACGGCCTGCTGGTCGAGGCGGGCAGCGGCCTGCTGACGAACGCGGAGGGGGCACTGGGCCGCTCGGCCCCCAGCAGCGCGGGCGTTCCCGAGGACTACGCCCGGCTGACCCTGGTCAGCGAGTACAACGACCCGGCGGCACTGGACGCCCTGCTGGCCGAGCGGGGGCACGAAATCGCGGCGGTGATCTTCGAGCCGGTGGTGGGCAACGCGGGCGTGCTGGTGCCCACGCCGGAGTTCCTGGCGGCGCTGCACCGCGTCCGGGAGCATGGCGCGCTCCTGATCGCCGACGAGGTGATGACCGGCTTCCGCCTCTCGCTGCGCGGCGCGACCGGGCTGCTGGGCCTGACGCCCGACCTCACCTGCTGGGGCAAGATCATCGGCGGGGGGCTGCCGGTGGGTGCGTATGGCGGGCGGGCCGACGTGATGGACTTCGTGTCGCCGCAGGGGCCGGTGTATCAGGCAGGCACACTGAGCGGCAACCCGCTGGCGATGGCGGCGGGCCTCGCCACGCTGGAGGTGCTGGAGGGAGACCCCGGCCTCTATACACGGCTGGAGGCGTACACGGCGCGGCTGGCCGAGGGCCTGAAGGCGGCGGCGCAGGACGCGGGCGTGCCCCTCAGCGTGAACCGCGTCGGCTCCATGCTGACGGCCTTTTTTCAGGACGCGCCGGACGGCTCCGTCCGCACCTACACGGACGCGGCGCGCAGCGACACCGCCGCCTTTGCCACCTGGTTCCAGGGCATGCTCGGCCAGGGCATCTACTGGGCACCCAGCCAGTTCGAGAGCATCTTCATCAGTGCCGCCCACACCGACACCGAACTGGATGCGACGCTGGACGCCGCCCGCACCGCCTACGCCCACCTGGGAGGAACCGCATGACCAAGCTCCAGCAGTCCAGTGACGTCCTTCGCGTGCTGAAGGAAAATAAGGTCATCGCCGTGGTGGGCTTTCACCCCGACCCGATGAAGCCCGCCCACTACGTGCCGGAATACATGCACCGCCAGGGCTACACCATCATCCCCGTCAATCCGGCCCTGGCGGCCAGGGGCCAGAGCTTCTTCGGCCACAAGGCGGTGTCCACGCTCGCGGACATCGGGGTTCCTGTGGATGTGGTGGAGGTCTTTCGCCGCAGCGACAAGGTCCACGAACACCTCGCCGACATCCTGAACATGAACCCCCTCCCGCGCGTGGTCTGGCTGCAACTCGGCATCCGCGACGACGCAGTGGCCCGGACCCTGAATGAACGCGGTATCGACGTGATTCAGGACCGCTGCATGCTGGCGGACCACCGGGCGCTGCTGTAGGGAGCGGGCAGCAGGGGAAGCGAGAGCGTTCTCGCTTCCCCTGCTTTTTCCGTGCCTGCCGATGACTGATGCCCGCCTTCCCCCTCCACCTTCCAGGCAGACGAGCCGTTCGGGCCGCAGGCCCGAGGCCTTCCAAACAGGCCAGGCATGGCGGCGAGGCCGGAACCCGGGCGAGTCAGGCAACGCCGCCACCTTCCGGGACGACTCTTGCCCAGCGCAGCGCCTCTCCCCCTACCCGGCGGGGTAGGGGGCTGGGGGGTGGGGGCCACCCGCGACCTCACAGCAACAGCACGTCCACATCCTCCCCTGCCTGCACCGCTCCCCCCTCCGGCACCACCACCAGCGCATTCGCGTCACTCAGCGAGCGCAGCACCCCGCTGCCCTGCTTGCCGTAGTCGTGGACCTCGCCGTCCCGCAGCAGCCCCCGCCAGAAGGCGGTCTTGTCGGGCAGACCCCGAAAGGGCGTGGCGGCCCGCAGGCGGAGCGTCTGGACCGGTTGCCCCATCAGTGCCGGACGCACGATCACGTGGAACACGACCAGACTGCTGACCGGATTGCCCGGCAACCCGAACACCGGGAGGCCGTTCCAGCCACCGAGCAGCGCGGGACCGCCGGGGCGCATCCGCACCTTCCAGAAGGCGACCCGCCCCCGCTCCAGCAGCAGGTCACGCATGAAATCGTATTTCCCCATGCTGACGCCCCCACTGGTCAGCAGCACGTCCGCACCCCCCGCCCCCGCGAGCGCGTCCTGAAGGGCTTCGGGGCTGTCGGGGGCATGGCCGAGGGACAGCACCTCGCAGCCACAGTCCTCCAGCATGGCGTGCAGGCCGTAGCGGTTGCTGTCGTACACCTGGCCGGGCAGGAGGGGCCGCCCGGGTTCGATCACCTCGTCGCCGGTCGAGAGCAGGGCGACCCGCAGGCGGCGGCGGACCGGCACTTCAGCGTGCCCGAGTGCTGCCGCCAGGGCCACACGCGGCGGCGTGAGCGGCTGTCCGGCCCGCAACACGACCTCGCCCGCCCGGAAATCGCCGCCCTCCTGCCGCACGTCGGCGGGACTGGCGGGCCGGGCGAGCAGGACCGCCCCGGGGCCGTCCTCCGTCAGTTGCTCGACGGGGCAGATCGCGTCCGCCCCGGTGGGCAGCGGCGCACCGGTGTAGATGCGGACGCACTCGCCCGGCCCGACCTGGCCCGTGAAGGGCACCCCGGCACGGCTCTCGCCCACCACGCGCAGGCGGACGGGCGCGGCGGCCGTGGCCGTGAGGGTGTCGGCCTCCTGCGCGGCGATGCCGTCCAGCGCACTCTCGGTCGCACTGGGATGGCTGACCCGCGCGGCGAGGTCGGCGGCGAGTGTGCGCCCGCGTGCCTGGGCCAGCGGCACAGTCCCGGTCCCAGGGTCGGGCAGCAGTGCGGCGAGCATGTCGCGCGCCTCCTGAACGCTGACGTGCATGGGAAAACCAGTGCGGGCGGAAGTCATGGGGGCAGCATAGGCCCAGGCCGCGCAGGCTCATCGGTTAAGCGTTGGGACAGGAACCGCGTCCCGCTTCCCAGCGGATGAGAGGGTACACTTCTGGGGCAAGTCGGAGTTGCCCCAAGCCCTCACCGAACGGAGAACGCACATGAACATCACCCAGGACAAGGTTGTCGAACTCGATTACGTGCTGAAGGTGGACGGCGAGGTCGTGGACCAGAGCGAGCCGGGCGAGCCGCTGACCTACCTGCACGGCCACAGCAACATCATCCCCGGTCTGGAAAAGGCCCTGGAGGGCAAGAAGGCCGGCGACAGCCTGCACGTCACCGTCCAGCCCGAAGAAGGCTACGGCGAGCGCGACGAGGACAACGTCGAGGACCTCGACCGCAGCGACTTCGACGACGAGCCGGAGGTCGGCGCGACCTACTACGCCCAGGCCGAGGACGGCAGCGTCCTGCCCTTCACCGTGGTGGGCGTCGAGGGCGACACCGTGCAGGTGGACTTCAACCCGCCGCTGGCCGGACAGGTCCTGAACTTCGACGTGACCGTCAGGAGCGTCCGCGACGCTGCCGCCGAGGAACTGGAACACGGCCACGCGCACGCCGGGGACATGCACGACCACGAGGAGTGAGGTTGTAGGTCGTGGGAAAAGAGGAAGGTGGGCAGCCCCGGTCGGAGTGGCCCACCTTCTCTTTTCCTGATCTCTTTTACGGATGGCTGACCGCTGCCGGCTCCCCTAGACCCGCGCCGCCGCTCGCTCTGCCAGCACGTCCACCAGATGTGCGCGGTACTCCGGGCTGGCAAACCGGTCCCCGAGGAGGGTGGCGGATTCCACAAGGCCGGTCCCGACCGGCTGGCCACTGTTGAGGCGTTCTTCCAGTCGGTGCAGCCGCTCGGCCTTCTCGCCCGCGCCGGTGTATGCTGCGCGAATCTGCCCGTTCGCGTCCCGGATGACGGCCACGCCGACAATCGCATAGTGGCTGGCGGGGTGCTTGAATTTCTCGTAGGCACTCGCCTGCACGGTGGCGGGAATGCGGACATGCGTGAGGAGTTCGCCGGGTTGCACCGCGCTCTCGAACATGCCCAGGAACATCTCGCCTGCGGGCACCGTGCGCTCCCCCTCTGGCCCGCGAATCACGAACTCGGCGCCGAGTGCGAGGGCCGCCGCCGGGTAGTCCGCGCTGGGGTCCGCGTGCGCCAGCGAGCCGCCGATGGTGCCCCGGTTGCGCACCATCGGGTCCCCGACCTCATACGCGACTTCCGGAAACAGGGGCAGTTCGGAGCGCAACACGTCCGCGTGGGTGGTCATCGCGCCCACCACGAACCAGTCCCCCTCACGCCGGATGCCTTTCAGTTCCTCGATGCCCCACACGTCGAGCAGCGCGGGCGGCTGCGCCAGCCGCAGCTTCATGGCCGGGAGCAGCGAATGCCCCCCCGCGATCACCTTCACGTCCGGATTGGCCGCCATCACCGCGAGCGCCTCAGCGACGCTGGAAGCTTTCTGGTAGTCGAAATTGGCTGGGTACATGTTTGCCTCCCTTCAGTTGGCGTCTAACGGTCAAACGGTCTGACCGTCGAACAGCAGGGCATCTTTTGGCTGTCAGACAGTCAGACGCTTAGACCGTTAGACCCCCTTCAGTCGTCCGCTGCCTGCCCCATCCCGCCGCGCGCCTCCCGGATCGCCCGCCAGACCTTCTCGCTGGTGTAGGGCATGTCGAGGTGCTTGATCCGGCACTCGTGCCAGAGGGCGTCCATCACGGCGTTGGCGACGGCGGCGGTGCTGGCGATGGTGCCGGCCTCACCGATGCCCTTCACGCCGAGGGGATTGTGGGGGCTGGGGGTGACGGTGTGATCGGTCTGGAAATGGGGCAGGTCGTCGGCACGCGGCACGGCGTACTCCATGAAGGTCCCCGCCAGCAGGTTGCCGTCCTCGTCGTAGGCGGCTTCCTCCCAGAGGGCCTGCCCCGCCCCCTGCGCGATGCCGCCGTGCACCTGGCCCTCGGCAATCAGCGGGTTGATCAGGGGGCCGCAGTCGTCCACGCAGCCGTAGCCGCGCAGCCGCACCACGCCGGTGTCGGTGTCGATCTCGACCACGGCGATATGCGTGCCGAAGGGATACACGAAGTTCTTGGGGTCGTAGAAGGCGGTGGCTTCCAGGCCCGGCTCCATTCCCTCGGGGAGGTTGTGGGCGAGGTGGGCCATCAGCGCCACGTCGAAGAAGGTCTTGCTCTGGGAGGGCGCACCCTTGACCCGGAAGACGCCGCCTTCGTGCTCCACGTCCTCCTCGGAGGCTTCGAGCAGGTGCGCGGCGATCTTTTTCGCCTTCGCGGTGATCTTGCCCAGGGCCATCTTCAGCGCGGAGCCGCCCACCGCCGCCGAGCGGCTGCCGTAGGTGCCCCAGCCGTAGGGCATCCGGCCCGTGTCGCCGTGAATCAGGTCGATATCCTCGATGGGGATTTGCAACTCGTCGGCGGCGATCTGCGGGAAGGCCGTCTCGTGGCCCTGGCCGTGACTGTGAGAGCCGGTGTACAGCTCGACCTTGCCGGTGGGATGCACGCGCACCAGCGAGCTTTCCCACTGTCCCGCCTGCGCGCCCAGTTGCCCCACCAGCGCGGAGGGCGCGAGGCCGCAGGCTTCCAGGTAGGAAATCAGG
Source organism: Deinococcus phoenicis (assembly GCF_000599865.1). Lineage (GTDB taxonomy): Bacteria > Deinococcota > Deinococci > Deinococcales > Deinococcaceae > Deinococcus > Deinococcus phoenicis. Next base: position 37,963 of record NZ_JHAC01000032.1, read on the forward strand.
CCGATGCCCAGAATCTTGCCCGTGCCCTTCATCCGCTCCTGCTCGGCGCGCAACTCCTGGTAGTGCATCATCTCCAGCGCCTTGTCGAGCGCCGGTTCGTAGTTGCCACTGTCATAGACCAGGGCCACCGGCGTCTGGTACGGGAACTCGTCGGGCTGGATGAAGTTGATCCGGCGGAACTCGGCCGGGTCCATCCCCAGTTCGTGCGCCATCACGTCCACCGTCCGCTCGATCAGGTAGGTGGCTTCCGGGCGGCCCGCGCCCCGGTAGGCGTCCACCGGCACGGTGTTGGTGACCACGCCGGTCACCCTGGCGTGAACGGCGGGGAACTTGTACACGCCGTTGAGCAGTGTGCCGTAGAGATAGGTCGGCACGGCGGGCGCGAAGAGGGTCAGGTACGCGCCGAGGTTGGCGACCGTGTTCACGCGCAGGCCCAGCATCTTGCCCTGGTCGTCCACCGCCAGCTCGGCCACGGATTCGTGGTCGCGGCCCTGCATGTCGGAGACGAAACTCTCGCTGCGGCGGGCGGTCCATTTCACCGGCTTGCCCAGCTTCTGGGCGGCCAGCAGCACGATCACCTCTTCCTGATACTGGAAGATCTTGGAACCGAAGCCGCCGCCCACGTCCGGGCTGATCACGCGCAGCTTGTGTTCGGGAATGCCCATCACGAAGGCCGCCAGGATCAGCCGGTGGATGTGCGGGTTTTGCGAGGTGGTGTAGAGCAGATATTCCCTGCTGGCGGGCGAGAACTGCGCGAGGCTGGCGCGCGGCTCGATGGCGTTGGGAATCAGGCGGTGGTTGCGGAGCTGCACCTTCACCGTCTTGTGCGCCCGGTTGAAGGCCTCGTTCAGCGCGGCCTCGTCCCCGATCTCCCACTGGAACGCGACGTTGCCGGGCACGTCGTCGTGGACCTGGGGCGCGCCTTCGGCCAGCGCCGCGCTGCCCAGCGCCACCGAGGAGAGGGCTTCGTAATCCACCGCCAGCAGCGCCGCCGCGTCCTCCGCCTGCGCCCGCGTTTCCGCGACCACCACCGCCACGATGTCCCCGACGTGGTTGACCTCGCCCTGTGCGACGGCGTGGTGCGCGGGCACCTTCAGATCAGGCAGCAGCCACCCCACCGGAATGGGGCCGATGCCCGCCGCCTGCACGTCCTCCCCTGTCAGCACGGCCACCACGCCCGGCATCCCGTCCACGCTGCTGCGGTCGATGTTCGTGATCCGCGCGTGGGCGTAGGGGCTGCGGACCATTGCCGCGTGGAGTGTCCCCGGCAGCACGAAATCGTCGGTGTATTGCCCGGTCCCCGTAATGAAGCGCGGGTCTTCCTTGCGCTTGAGGGCCTGGCCCATGTATTTGTCGGGTCTGGATTCGGTCATTGGGTGCCTCCCGTTGGTCGGCGTCTAGAGGTCTAAAAGTCGAACCGTCGAACGGCAGAGCATCTTTTGGCCGTTAGACCGTCAGACGGGTAGACCGTTAGACCCTCTTCAGTCGTCCGCCGCCTGCTCCGCCAACGCCGCCGCCCGCAGCGCCCCCGCCGCCTGCCGCACGGCGAGGACGATGTTGTGGTAGCCGGTGCAGCGGCAGTAGTTGCCTTCGAGGTGGTGGCGGATTTCTTCCTCGCTGGGGTCGGGATTGTGCTTCAGGAGTTCGGCGGCGCTCATGATCATGCCGGGGGTGCAGAAACCGCACTGGAGGCCGTGTTTTTCCCAGAAGCCCGCCTGGAGGGGGTGCAGGTCGGCGGGCGTGCCCATGCCCTCGATGGTGGTCACGCTCATTCCGTCCGCCTGCACGGCGAGGACCGTACAGCTCTTGACCGCGTCGCCGTTCAGGTGGACGGTACACGCGCCGCACTGGCTGGTGTCGCAGCCCACATGCGTGCCGGTCAGGCCCAGGTCCTCGCGCAGGAACTGCACCAGCAGCGTGCGCGGTTCCACATCACGGGTGTAGGCCTTGCCATTGACGGTCACAGTCACGTTCACGGGCGACCTCCACACCGGTTTCCACGGCCTGCGTCTCCGTGAATCGGGGGGATACGTCGTTTCCTCTCCTGCATGGTCGACCTCCGGGTGTGGGGGAAGTGCGGCGAGACGTAGGGCCTGGAAAGACCAGCCCGCCTGGGACGAACCGGACTGCGCCTGGGTTGTGGTTACGGTCCCTATTCAAGCACGAATCCAGTACGGGCGCGCAGGTTGGGCCTGCGCCGTACCCGGCCAGGAGAGAAGCCCTCAGCCCGGGAGACAGGAGGCTGACCGGGTCGCCCCGTGAAGAACCCTGGGGTATGCAGAGTGACAGACCGAATTGGTGTAAGGTGTACGCTGTTGTCACGACCGGGGTGAGTCCCCGGCGGGTTGTTGTGGGCGGAGTCTGCCCCGGAGCCTACTCGTGAATTCGTTCACAGGAGTGTTTGCATGAAGACCCTCATCCTCGGTGCTGGCTACGCGGGCCTCGCGGTCGCCACCAAACTGAAACCCACCCCCGGTCTGGAGGCCCTGCTGGTCGAGCAGAACGCCTACCACACCTTCGAAACCCGCCTGCACGAGGCCGCCGCGCACAACACGCCGGTGACCCTGCCGCTGACGCCGCTGCTGCGCGGCACCGGCGTGCATCTGGAGCAGGCGGCGGTCGAGAACGTGAACCTCGACGAGCGCGAGGTCACCCTCAAGGACGGGCGCGTGCTGACCTACGACAAACTGGTCGTGGGCCTGGGCAGCGTGACCAACTTCTACCGCATCCCCGGCCTGGCCGAGAACGCCTCGGAACTCAAGCAGCTCAGCGACGCCGACGAGATCTTCAACTTCATCAACCGCGTCTACGGCAGCGACTACCAGGGCAACCGCGACATCGTGGTGGGCGGCGCGGGCCTGACCGGCGTGGAACTGGTCACCGAACTCGCGCAGCGCGCCGAGGTGCTGAGCCGGGAACGCGGCCTGCCCCCGGTCCAGATCTACCTGGTCGAAGCCGGTCCCAAGATTCTCCCGGTCCTCGACGACGCCCTGCGCGCCAAGGCCGAAAAGACGCTGCGCGACTACGGCATCCACCTGCTGGTGGGCCACCGCCTGATGAGCGCCACCGCCGACAGCGTGACCGTGCAGACCGCCGACGGTCAGCAGCAGGTGATTCCCGCCGGGAAGATCATCTGGACCGGCGGCATCCAGGCCCGCGACATCGTGCGCGGCGAGCGGCTGGAGAAGGGGCCGGGCGGGCGCATCGCGGTGGACGAGTTCCTGCGCGCCAAGAACTACCCCGACGTGTTCGTGATCGGTGACATGGGTCTGGCACTCAACCAGGAAGGCAAGCCGGTGCCCACCACCGCGCAGCACGCGGGGCAGCAGGGCCGCCTGACCGGCAAGAACCTGATGCGCCTGGCGAAGGGTGAGGAACTGGAACCCTACGAGCCGACCACCCTGGGCGAGTTCGTCAGCCTCGGCGGCCTGATGGCCGTCGGCTGGATGAAGCTTCCCTGGAATCAGAAGCTCGCCATCACTGGTGGCTTGGCCCACGTGATGAAGCGCGCCTCGGAATGGCGCTGGCGGGCCAGCATCGACTGAGGCGCTGGCGCGCCTGTCTAACGGACAAAAAGTCTAACGGTCTAAGGGGAGTCGCCTTCGCGCGGCTCTCCTTGCTTTTCCCCCCAATGGGCGGAAGAACCTCAGCCGTTAGACGGTCAGACCGTTAGACCCTTAGACTGTTTTCATGGTGCGCGGTGATCTGGCGGTCTTTCCCTTCATGCCTGTCATGCAGATGTTGCTGTCGAGTGGCCGGGCCGGGCGGCTGAGCGTCTCGCATGCGCGGGGCGGCGAGCTGTGGTTCGAGCCGGGCGAGATCGTCCACGCGCGGGCCGGGGCCTTGACCGGCGAGGCGGCGCTCCAGGTGATGAGCAGCCTGGACAGCGGACAGTTCACCTTCGCGCCGGACGTGCCCCCCACCGAGCGGACGCTGGCGCTGCGCCGGGACGCGGCCCTGCGCCGACTGATCGATGACGCGGACGCCTGGGCAGGGCTGCTGCGGGTCTTTCCCGACTGGAACCGGCCCTTACGGTTCACGCCGCGCTGGACCGAGGCGCAGCCCGTGACCCGCCCACAGTACGCGGCCCTGTGCCTGATTTCCGAAGCCCTGCCCCTCAAAACCCTGCTGGAACGCGCGGGCCAGCCGCCCCGCGTGACCCTGGAAACGCTGCGCCCCTTCCTGACGGCGGGTCTGGTAGAGGTGGGCTGAGCTTCAGGCCCGGAGGTCCCCCAAGCCAGTCAGAGGCACCCGGCCCCGGTCCAGCACGTGGGGCGCGTCCGGCTGGAGCGTGGGCATTCTCGGATTTTTGTAGGGCATACCTTCCGCGCGGGGTGAACGGGCGAGAAAAACAGGACGGAGAGCGTTCAGGGGCAGCAGGGGACGCCGCGCACGGCCCGTTAATACCGGGTAAGGTCCGTGACTCCCGGCACCCCCCGGGCATGACGCCCCACCCCCTCCCCCACCCTGCGCCAGCCGGCGCATGCATTCCGTTTCGGGCCGCCGTATACTGCCTGTGCAGTGACCGGGAGGAGTACCCGGAAACGGCACCCACAGGAAAGCCCCGCCGCGACAACGGTCGTGATTGAGAGCGGGGTCGGGAGCGCCGCCGGGGAAAGTCGCCCGCGAGCGAGGGGGCAGAAGCCGCGAGCAGGTGCGTGGTGCGTAGAGCCTTCCGGGTGCGCCCGACACAGCGCGCGAGAAGCGCCGCACCCCCGGCACCTTTGAAGTGGGGGAGCGGAACGGCGGTGGTACCGCGGGACACAGTGCACAACCTGCCTCGTCTCGTCCGCATTCGGAGTTCAGCTCCGGCGGGCGAGGCGTTTTGTTTTCCCTGGAGGTATCCCGTGAGTTCCCCAACCCTGCCGCCCACCCTGGCCCCGCTGACCGGAACGCCCCTGCCACTGGCCGCCGCCCGCGCTCTGGCCCGGCAGCACGGCTTGCGCGAGCGCGTCCTGGCTTACGTCACGCGCCAGCCGGATGAACTGCTGGTCTTCGAGCACACCGCCGAGTACCCGGAGGCGGGCCTTCAGGTGCCTGCCGGAGGCCTGGAACCGGGGGAAACGCCCGAGCAAGCCGCCATGCGCGAGACCTGGGAAGAAACGGGGCTGCACCTGAGGGGTCCCGTCCTGCTCGCCTCCTGGCACTGGCAACGGGGGGAGGCCGGGCAGGTCTGGCATTACGTGTGGCTGGCCGCGCCGCCCCAGACCCCGGACACCTGGTCCCACCGCGTCACGCAGGGTGAGCGGGATGCCGGGCTGACCTTCCTCTGCCGCTTCGCCCCCCGCCATTCCCCTGACCTGACGCCGGGCCACGGCCAAGAGGCCGCGCTGCCCACGCTGCAAACCCTTCTGCAAGGAGAAAGCCCATGACTGACCTGCCCCAGGACACCCTGCCCGAACAGGCGACCCCCGAACAGCCCGGCAACGATGCGGAAACCCTCGCCCGGGCCTTCGACCCCGCCGCCATCGAACCCGGCTGGGCCGCACGCTGGCGCAGCGAGCCATTCCGCGCCGACGCCAGCAGCGGCAAGCCGCCCTTCTCCATCGTGATTCCGCCGCCCAACGTGACGGGCAGCCTGCACCTGGGGCACGCGCTGGACAACACCCTGATCGACACCCTGATCCGCTACAAGCGCATGCAGGGCTTCGAGGCGCTGTACCTGCCGGGCACCGACCACGCGGGCATCAGCACCCAGGTGGTCGTGGAGCGGCAGCTCAAGGAGGAGGGCCAGACCCGCTTCGACCTGGGCCGCGAGGCCTTTTTAGAGCGCGTCTGGGGCTGGAAGGCGCAGTCGGGCGGCACCATCCTGAACCAGCTGACCCGCCTGGGCGTGAGCGCCGACTGGACGCGCGAACGCTTCACGATGGACGAGGGGCTGTCGAAGGCCGTGCGCGCGCAGTTCGTGCGGCTGTACCACGAGGGCCTGGCCTACCGGGGCGAGCGCATCGTGAACTGGGACCCCGCCTCCCAGACCACCCTGTCCGATCTGGAAATCGACCGCGAGGTCCGCAAGGGCAAGATGTCCACCCTCAGCTACAAGCTGGAGGACCCGCAAACGCCCGCCAGCAACGGCGAGGCGGGCGAGATTCGTATCGCCACGGTGCGCCCCGAAACCATCTTCGCGGACCAGGCCATCGCGGTGCATCCGGAAGACGAACGCTTCGCGCATCTCGTCGGGAAAAAGGCGCGGATTCCCCTCACCGACCGCCTCGTGCCGATCATCGCGGACGAGGCGGTGGAGCGGGAGTTCGGCGTGGGGGCGCTGAAAATCACGCCCGCGCACGACCCGACCGACTTCGAGGTGGGCGAGCGGCACGGCCTCGCGCGCCCCAGCGTGATTGACCTGCACGGCAACCTCACGTCGGACCTCGTGCCCGAAGCCTTCCGGGGCATGGAACGCTTCGCGGCGCGGAAGGCGGTCGTGAAGGCCCTGACCGAATCCGGCGACCTGCTGGAGGAAAAGGACCACGACACCGCCATCGGCCTGTCCGAGCGGACCAAGGTGCCGGTGGAACCCATCGTGAGTACCCAGTGGTTCGTCCACGTGAAGCCGATGGCCCAGCGGGTGCTGGAGGGGCTGGACGCGGGCGAGATTGCCCTCACGCCCGAGCGGTACGGCAAGGTCAACCGCGACTGGCTGGAGAACATCCGCGACTGGAACATCTCGCGCCAGCTCTGGTGGGGCCACCAGATTCCCGCGTGGTACGACGAGGCGGGCAACGTCTACGTGCCCGACCCCGAGAATCCCGACCTCGACTGCGACCAGGACCCCCGCTACGCGCACCTTAACCTGCGCCGTGACCCCGACGTGTTCGATACGTGGTTCTCCTCCAACCTGTGGCCCTTTTCCACCCTGGGCTGGCCCGACACCGACTGCGAGGACTACCGCAAGTTCTACCCGACGCAGGTGCTGGTGACCGGCTACGACATCCTGTTCTTCTGGGTGGCGCGCATGGAGATGGCCGGGTATGCGATGACTGGCCAGGCCCCCTTCGGCACGGTGATGCTGCACGGCCTGTACCTCGACGCCAAGGGCCAGAAGATGTCCAAGAGCAAGGGGAACGGCATCGACCCGCTGGAACTGTTCGACCAGTACGGGGTGGACGCCTGCCGCTTCGCCTTCACCAGCCTCAGCACGGGCGGGCAGGACATCCGGCACGACCCCCGGCGTTTCGAGCAGGGGCGCAACTTCGCCAACAAGCTGTGGAACGCGGCCCGCTTCGCCCTGCTGCGCCTCTCGGAGGCCGCGCCCGGACTGACCGCCGGGGACGACCTGACCCGCTATGTCCGCAGCGCCGTGAACGCCGCCGACCATCCACCGTTGCGGAGCGGCGAGGTGCTCGCCCAGCTCCCCACGCGCGAAGACCTCACGCTGGCCGACCGCTGGATCATCAGCCGCCTGAACGCCGTGACCGCCGAGGCGAGCGCACAACTGGACGCCTTTGACATCGGCGCGGCCATCCGCACGCTGTACGCCTTTACCTGGGACGAGTTCTGCGACTGGTACATCGAGGCGGCCAAACCCGCGCTGGCGGCGGGGCAACTGGGCACCCTCGCCACGCTGAAGGCGGTGCTGGAGCACATCCTCAAGCTGCTGCATCCCTTCATGCCCTTCATCACCTCCGAGCTGTACGCCTCGCTGGGCCACCGCCGCCAGCTTGCGCTACACGCCTGGCCGCAGTTCGTCCCCGCCCTGCACGACCCGGAAGCCACCCGCGCCTTCGACGCCCTGCGCGCCGCCGTGAGCGCCGCCCGCAGCCTCAAGAACGAACTGGGTCTGTCGCCCCAGGACCGCCTGAACGTGGCCGTGGAGGGCGAGTTGAGCGGCACCGTGACGGAAAACGCCCGCGTGGTGGAGAGCATCGCCCGCGTGACGCTGGTGCCTGCCTTAGCGGGCCGCACCCTCAGCGCCGTCGAGCAGGGCGTGACCATCCGCGCCCCGCTGGAAGGCACGGTGGACATCGCCGACTGGCTGGGCAAGCAGAAAAAGCGCCTGGCGGAGCTGGACAAGCAGATCAAGCAGGCCCAGGGCAAGCTCGGCAACGCGGGCTTCGTGGCCCGCGCTCCCGCCGAGGTGATCGAGGAAGAACGCCGCCGGGTGCAGGACTTCGGGGCGCAGAAGGAGCGGCTGGAGGCGGTGCTGGCGCAGTTCGCGTAGCGTGCTCAGCCGTCAGCCAGGAAGTCCCCGCGCCGGAGGGTGGTGGGGGCTTTCTTTCCGGGCCGCAGCTCATACCAACTTGCTCTGATTCCAGAACATCTGGACAAACCACCAGATGTTCTTCCATCGCCGCAAGTCGGTCTTCTCTTATTCTCGCTGTCTTGGGCAGAACGGACTGTCGGTCAGAACGGACTCGCTTGAGCAAGCCTGCCCTCCCCTTGAGGACGCCTGCCCGCTCCGCTCGCCCCTCGTCTTCGACTCACCTTAAGTTCGTATCAGTCCTCGAACAGCCCCACCAGCCGCGCCCCCTCCGCCCGCTGCTGCCTGCGCTCTTGCAGCAGACGGAGGGCCTCCGCCTCGTTCATGGCCGTGGGGATGGCCTGCGCCTTGGGGGGTCTGCCCCGGCGTTTTGGTTCTGCGCCGTCCTGGCCCGCTGCCTTGCCCGGTTTGCGTCCGCGCTTCGGCCCCGTGCCTTCTGCCGCCCGCTGCGCCCGGACACGCGCCAGCAGCACCGATGCAGGCTCGTCCGCCGGGTTCTGCGGCACCAGTTCGCCCCGGAACGCCTTCCCGAGCAGCGCCGGCGTCAGACGTTGGAAGGAGACGAGGGCGGATTGATACCGCTGTTCAAGGCGATCCGCGATAGCGAAAAGGGCTTCCACACGGCGCACGATTTCGACTTGCTCGGGGAGGGGGGGGAGGGGCAAGACAATGGAGCGGAGTGCATCTTGCGAGAGGTTACGCATTGAAAGTTGATTTCCACTCACCAGAGACTCGATTTGCTGCCTGCCCAGACCCGAGCGGAGGCAATACAAAGCCCACACCTTATTCCCGTCGTTTTTGAAGTTAAGACGCAACACTTTGTCCGAGAGGTATAACTTCTTTGTAATTCTTTCCACAATGACACATGCGCCGACAAGTTCGAGGGTATTGGCGCGGGAAATAAGAAAATCGCCCCTCTTAACTCTTCGGGTTTCTGGAACTTCTTCAGTTGGCGGCAGGGTTTTGCTTTCCTCTTGCTGAAACCTTCCCCAAGTCACCGCGCTGATTTTGACCAAGCCTCGTTCTGCTTCCAAAGGGGGGCGTTCTTCGCACTTCACGTTTAAGCCCGCCTCAATGCCCGTGAGCAGTTCCCCGATGGTCGTTTCCTCCCACGCCGCATCCCCACCCCCTCGCCACTCCCTTGTCAGTTCTCCGCTCACCGCCGCACTCAGCACCGCCTGTCTGAACTGCTTGACCAGCTTCGGCACGCGCTCCAGCCGTTCACGGCCAGCCTCCACACGGGAAAGAAGGGCATCGAGCTTGTCGGCGATGCGCTTTTGCTCGGGGAGAGGGGGGAGTGGGACAGGATGGGCTTTTAGAATTGTCTGACTGATATTCTGCTGCGCTCCACCCTGCCCCTGTGCGACTAAAGCTTGCTGCTCATTCTTGAGTGCGTAGAACAGAAACTTTAGGTGCGTCAATCCTTCACTGGGAATACAGAAGGCAATGGCCTGGTTAGTTGCACACTGCATACCAGTTATACCCATCTTCCCTATGGAACCGTACATGGCAACGAGCAGGGTTCCAGGGTCTAGCAGCTTTGCCGCGCTGTTTTTTAAGCCGCTTTCGGTAATGTGATTTTTAGCACCGAAGACAAGGCCATCATTTAAGTCACCGATGACAAGCCAGGGAATGCCCGATTCAGCGTAAAAGGCTGGGTTGGTGCGCGGTGGTGTTCCCCCACTTCCCCAGATCCCCAACTGACCCAATTCAACCTTCGCCCATCCCTCCGGTAGTCCTTCCTGTTCTTCCCTCGGCGCTGTCATCTCCTGGCAGGGTAGGGGGGGCGGGGCCGGGGCGCAAGCGGGGGCAGGAGGGCTATGGGAGGGACGGTTGCTTCTCGCGCTTCCGTTTATCCTCTCCCTGGTAAGCACGCTTCTCCGCCCTCTCCAGACCAGAGCGCCCGCCGCTCTCTCTTCCCGACCCCAAGGAGGCCCCATGCCCGCACTGCGCCCCGACATTGACCCCGATGGCCTGCTGGAATACTCGGTGGTCTACACCGACCGCTCGCTCAACCACATGTCCGCCGCGTTTCAGGAGGTGATGCGCGACCTCTCCGCCGAACTGAAGGCGGTCTATCACGCGGGCGCGCTGGCGATCCTTCCGGGATCGGGCACCTCCGGGATGGAAGCCGTGGTGGATCAGCTCGCGCAGGGCGAGCGGTGCCTGGTCATCCGCAACGGCTGGTTCAGCTACCGCTGGTCGCAGATTTTCGAGATGAGCCGCGTGCCGGGAGCGGTGACGGTACTGAAGGCGGAGGAGCAGGGTACGGATCGCCAATCGCCCTTCGCGCCCTATCCCATCGGGGAGGCGGTGGCCGCCATCCGGCGCGAGAAACCTGCGCTGGTGTTCGCGCCGCACGTGGAAACCTCGGCGGGCATCATCCTGCCCGAAGACTACCTTCGCCAGCTTGCCCAGGCGACGCACGAGGTCGGCGGCCTGCTGGTGATCGACGCCATCGCCTCGGGCTGCGTGTGGCTGGACATGCGGGCGCTGGGCATCGACATCCTGATTACCGCGCCGCAAAAGGGCTGGAGCAGTACGCCGTGCGCCGGGGTGGTGCTGCTGAGCGAGGCGGCGGTCGCGCGGGTGGAGGCGACCGACTCGGTGAGCTTCACCCTCGACCTGAAAAAGTGGCTGAACATCATGCGGGCCTATGAGGGCGGCGGCTTCGCGTACCACGCCACCCTGCCGACCGACGGCCTGCGCCAGTTCCGCGACACGGTGCTGGAAATGAAAGCCTACGGGTTCGGGAAGGCGCAGGCGGCCCAGTGGGACCTCGGCGGGCGCATCCGCCGGGTGCTGAAAGCGGCGGGCTTTGCCAGCGTCGCTGCCGAGGGGTACGAGGCTCCCGGCGTGGTGGTCTGCTACACCGACGCGAACGCCATCCACACCGGCAAGGCGTTTGCCCAGGCGGGGGTGCAGATCGCGGCGGGCGTGCCGCTCCAGGTCGGGGAGCCGCAGGACTTCAAGACCTTCCGCGTGGGCCTGTTCGGGCTGGACAAGCTGGGGGACGTGGAGGGGACGGTGCGCCGCTTCGAGCAGGGCCTCCAGCAGGTGCTGGCGGAGACGGGAACCTCGCCCGCCCGCCGCTAGGCTGACAGGATGCCCCCCACCCTCCACCTTCCGGTCGGCCTCCCCGGTTCCGGCAAGACCACGCTGGCACGGCAGCTGGAACAGGAACACGCGGCACTGCGCCTCTCGCCCGACGAGTGGATGCTGCCCCTCTTCGGCGCGGGCGACGTGGACGGGAAACGGGACGTGCTGGAGCGGCAGTTGCTCTGGGGCGTAGCGGCGCGTGCTCTGAGCCTGGGCGTGAGCGTGGTGCTGGATTACGGCCTGTGGTCCCGCGAGGAACGTGCGCTGTACCGCGAGCGGGTGAGGACGCTGGGGGTGCGGGCCGAACTGCATGTGCTGGACGTGCCGCTGGACGAGTTGTGGCGGCGGCTGGAGGAGCGGAACAGGAACCTTCCGCCCGACACGTTTCCAGTCACGCGGGCTGAACTTGAAGAGTGGGACGGCTGGTTTCAGCGGCCTGATGCGGCGGAACTGGCCCAGTGGGCGGAATTGCGTTAGCCCCGGCTGAACGCCGCCGCCTGCCGCAGCGCGTCCGCCGCCGCGTCCACCTCGGCTTCGGTCGTGGCCCGCCCGAAGCTGAAGCGCAGGGTCGCGCGGGCGTCCGCCTCGCTGAGGCCGAGCGCGGTCAGGACGTGGCTGGGCTGCATCGTTCCGGCGGCGCAGGCGCTCCCGGCACTGGCGGAAATGCCCAGCAGGTCCAGATTCATCAGCAGCGCCTCGCCGTCCGCGCCGGGAAGGGTGACGGAGGCGACCTTGGGGCTGGCATCCGGCGGGTGGTTGACGCGCAAGCCGGGCAGAGCGGTGGCCCCCTGGAGAAAGCGGGTCCGCAGGGCCGACAGGTGCGCGAAGGTGTCCTCCCGCGCTGCCTCGGCCTGCGTGAGGGCCACACCCGCCGCATACACGCCCGCCGTGTTCTGCGTGCCGGGGCGTAGGCCGCCCTCCTGGCCGCCGCCCAGCGTGACGGCGGGCAGGACCGTCCCCCGCCTGACGTACAGGAAGCCCACCCCGCGCGGCCCGCCCCACTTGTGGGCGCTGAAGCTGGCGAACGTCACGCCCCAGCCGGTGAGGTCCAGGGGCAGCACACCGGGCGCCTGCACGGCGTCGGTGTGGTAGGGAATGCCGCGCGCAGCGGCGACCGCGACCAGCGCGGGCGTGTCCTGCACCGTGCCTAGTTCGTTGTTGGCATGGTGGATGGAGACGAGGGCGGTGTCGTCCCGCAGCGCCTCCGCGAGCTGGTCCGGCGAGTAGCGGCCCTGGGCATCCGGCGGCAGGAACGTCACCGCCCAGCCCTGCGTGGCGAGGGCGCGGGCGGGGGCCAGCACGGCGGAATGCTCGGTCAGGGTGGTGACGAGGTGGCCGGGCCGCCCGCGCGTCTCCTCCCAGGCGCGGGCCACGCCGAACAGCACGTGATTGTCGCCCTCGGTGCCGCCGCCGTTCGCCAGCAGGGTGCGGGCGTCCACCCGCAGGACGGCGGCGACGCGGGCGCGGCCCTCCTCCAGCCGCTCGCGGGCGGCCTGCCCCGCCGCGTGGACACTGGCGGGATTGCCCGGCAACGCGGCGGCCTGCGCGTAGGCGGCCAGCGCCTCGGGCGTCATGGGGTGGGTGGCGGCGTAGTCGAGGTAGATCATGGGTGTGGGCGGCGGTCTGCGGGCTGTGGCTTGCCGGCGGGCTGAAGCGGAGGTGGCAGCCCCTCCCCCTCTACCCCCTCCCCCTACGGCGTGACGGTCGCGAACTCGTTGCCGTTCTGCCGGATGATGAAGACGGCGTCCCCGCGCACGGTCAGGTCGCCCTCGGCGGTCGCGCCCGCGAGTTGCGAGCTGTCGGTGGCCGCCTGCACCTCGCGCTCGCCACTGGCGTCACGCACCGTGATGGTGTAGGACCCTGCGGGCAGGTCGCCGGAGAAGGCGTAGCGGAAATGGACGGACCGGGCCGCCGCGCCCTGGGCCGAGGTGGCCGGGGCCTCCGGGGGGGTGGCCGGAATCGCCGGGGCCTGATCCGGGGTGCCTTCCGGTGCGGTGGGCGGGGCAACAGGCGTTTCCGCCGAACCGGAGCCGCCTTGCCCCGAACTGTTCTGATCGGGCGCGCCCTGAGCGGGGTTGCTCTGATCCGGGTTGTTCTGCTCCGGGTTGCCCTGCTCCGGGAGGGGCGGCACGTAGGGGGGGGGCAGAGGCAGGCTGCCGGCGGGCTGGCTGGGTGGGCTGTAGCGGGCAGCGGCGACCGTGAGGGTCACGGGGCTGCCCACCGCCACCCGTACGTAAGGCGCGGGGGTCTGCTCCAGCACGGTGTTCTCGGGCGCGTCGCTGGGCTGCTGAATGACGCGGGTCACGACCAGTCCGGCAATCCGGGCGTGCTCGCGCGCCGCCTCGTAGGTCAGCCCCGACAGGTTCGCCAGCCAGGTTTCCTTGCCGCGCACGCCGCTGGACACCATCAGCTGGACCGGTTGCCCGCGTTGCAGGTTCGCGCCCGCCTCCGGCACCTGCGCGATGACGCGGCCCTCGGGGGTCTTGGTCAGGCTGCCGTCCACCCGCACGACCTTGCCCAGGGCCAGTGCACTGTCACGCAGGGCCGCGCGGGCCTGGTCCACCGTGAGTTCCTCCAGCCGGGGCACCGTCAGCGAGGGCGGATTGTTGACGGTCAGGGTCACCAGGCGGCCCACCGGGAGGGTGGTCCCCGCCGCCGGGTCCTGCCGGATCACGGCCCCCACCGGCACCCCCGCCACGTCCCCCTTGGCATAGACGACCTGAAAGCCCGCCGCCGTGAGCTTCTGCGCGGCGTCCGGGGCGGGCTGGCCCGTGACCGCCAGCACCTCGCGAACGGGCGGGTTGAGATAGACCTGCCCAGCCTGCGCCCCCAGGTAGACCGCGCCGCCCAGGAACAGCAGCCCCGGCACGAAGGTCAGCCAGGCTCCCGGCTGCCGCTGCCGCCTGCGCCGCACCCGGCCCCCCGTCAGGGGCGCGAGCGCCTCCGCGTTCAGGCGGGCGACCTCCTCGGGCGTGCGACCCTCGGGGGCGGGGCGCAGGTAGGCCACGCGCACGTCCCGGCCCTCCACGACCACATCGGCGTCGGAGAGGGCGTAGCCGTGTTCGGCCAGCCGCGCGGCGAGGGCCTGCACGGCCTGGACGGTTTCTTCCTGTTTGAGGGGTTGCGCCACTTCCGGGAGTGGCGTGCCCGTGACCGGCTGCCACACCGCGTAATACGCCCCGGGCCGCGCGACCACGTCGGTCAGCCCCGCCGGATTGATGGCGCGCAGAGCCGCGCGGTACGCATGAAAGCCCTGCCGCGCGGCGGGCGAGGCCACGTCGAACCACGCGACGCGGCGCGTGACCCCCTCGCCCGCGCGAACCTCGCTGAGGGTCACATGCCCCTCGCGCGCGAGTTCCCGCACGACCTGGTACTTTCCGTCAATGACTGCTGCCGCCTGACCCGTCATGCGCTGCCCAGCATAGCGCGGGTCGGGGGCCGCCGGGGGCCACGCGCCCGGGAACCGGCACCGGCCCAGGCCCTCACAGGCCCGCCAGCCGCGCCAGCCAGTACGCCCCGAAGCCTCCCAGGATGCCCAGCGCGAGGTTGCGGGTGCGCCACATCAGGCCCACGCCGACTGCGCAGCCCACGAGCCGGCGCGGCCACTCGGGACTGCCCAGCACGTCGGGCACGATCAGGGCGGCAAAGACACTGACGGGCACGAAGCGCAGAAAAGCCAGCCAGAAGGGGGGCAACTTCAGGCGGCCCAGGCTGAGGCCCAGCAGCCGCGCCGGGTACGTGACCAGCCACATCAGCAGGGTGACGAGCGGAACGCTCATGCTTCCCCCCGCCGCGTGACCAGCACCGCGCCCAGCAGCGCCCCCCCGACCCCGGCCAGCAGCACGACCAGGCCGCCGGGCAGCACCCGCGAAAGGCCCCACGCGCCCAGACCGGACGCGAGCGCCACGATCACGGCCTTGCGGTCCACCAGCAGCGGCACCAGCAACCCCAGGAAGGCCAGCGGAAAGACCACGCCCACGCCCAGCGCGGCGGGGTCGGGCAGTACCGCACCCGCCAGCGCCCCGGCAAAGGTCGCCGCATTCCACACCGCATACAGGCTGAGTTCCGCGCCCAGCAGGAAGCCAAAGGAAAGGCCGCCCGGCTCGCGCGCCCCGTGGACGACCGTCACGCCGTAGGCCTCGTCGGTCAGAAATTGTGCGGCCAGGACGCGTTCCGGGCGGGTGAGGGGCACCTGCCGCGCCAGGCTCAGGCCATACAGGACATGCCGCGCGTTCAGCAGAAAGGTGGTGGCGACGATGCCCCAGGCGGACGCGCCCCCCGCGAACAGGCCCGCCGCCGCGAACTGCGACGCTCCCGCGAAGACGGTCAGGCTCATCAGCTGCGTTTCGCCGACCCCCAGCCCCGCCGCCCGCGCCGTGACGGCGTAGGCGACCGCGAAGGGAATGATGCCCAGCCACAGCGGCATCAGGGCGCGAAACCCCCGCCAGAACGCGGGCCAGAAGGGGGTCACGTGACGCAGCGGTTCAACCATGCACCGCCCAGTCTAGCCCTGAAGGTGAGCCAGGCTGACTTCCGCCTGGCTCCACTGGGCTAGACTGCTCCCCAGTCGCCGCCGTCCACCCAGCAGGGGCAGGGGCCGCGCACGGGCCGCAGGTGGCCCGCATTCCTAACAAAGTGCCGGGTGAAACACAAATGCGCAGAGATGCGTGTCGAAACGCAACCGTCCTGGAATTGCTCAGAGACACCCTCCACGTCCGCAGCTGGACGTAGCTGTTTTGACGATCTCCACTCTATTTTTCTTTTTTTGCACGTCACTTGTCTGGACCACAACCTGTAAGGAAGGTGTTGTTCTATGCGCGCCTGGATCGCGCTGTTCTCGGCCATTGCCTGTGAAGTCACGGGCACGCTGGCCCTCAAGCTGTTTGGCGTTCATACGCCCTGGCTGGCCGCCGCCGTCACGGGCAGTTCTATCGTTCTCTCTTACCTGCTGCTGTCGCTCGCGTTCCGCCGGATTCCGATGGCGGTCGCCTTTGCCGTCTGGGAGGCGGTGGGGCTGGCCCTGATCACGCTGCTGGGCGTCTGGCTGCTGGGCGATCACCTCACACCCGTGCAAC
Source organism: Deinococcus phoenicis (assembly GCF_000599865.1). GTDB lineage: Bacteria > Deinococcota > Deinococci > Deinococcales > Deinococcaceae > Deinococcus > Deinococcus phoenicis. The sequence goes on from NZ_JHAC01000032.1 coordinate 54,337, forward strand.
TGCTGGCGCTGGGCGGCCTGCTGCTGGGCGCGCGAATGCTGCACGGCGGCACCCGGACCCAGCACCCGCAGGCCGGGGGTGAAGCATGACCCCCGCGCTGGCCCTGCTGTGTCTGGCAGGCGCGGCGGGCCTGGACGTGGTCGCCAACCTGCTGCTGAAGGCGTCGGATGGCTTTCGCCGTCCGCTGCCCGGCGTGGCGGCGCTGGCGCTGGTGCTGTGCGCCTTCGGGCTGCTGGGCCTCAGCCTGCGGGCGGTGCCGCTGAGCGTGGCTTACGCGGTCTGGGGCGGCCTGGGCATCGTCGGCGCGGCGCTGCTGAGCCGCAAGCTGGAAGGGCTGCGCTTCACGCCCCGCGCCTGGGCGGGCTTGGCCCTGATTCTGGGCAGCGTGGCCGCGCTGCACCTGGGCCACTGAGGGAGGTACTGAGGGCCGTTCCTAGATCACCCGCCGCGTCTCCAACCTTTCGCCCCGGCTGAGGCGGCGTTCCAGCAGGCGCACCAGCCGGGTCAGGATGAAGGTCAGCAGGAAGTAGATCAGTGCCAGCACGGCGTAAACCTCGAACTGGCGGTAGGTCACGCCGGTGATGTACTTGCCCTGCGCGAAGAGTTCTTGCAAGGTGACGGCGCTGGCGAGGCTGCTGCCCAGAATCAGGCTGATCAGTTCGTTGCCGAGCGCGGGCAGGGCCACCCGCCACGCCTGCGGCAGCACCACGTATCTCAGCGCCCCCGCGCGGCCCAGGCCCAGGCTGCGCGCCGCCTCGATCTGTCCGGGGGGGACACTGTTCAGGCCGCCGCGCACGATCTCGCTGGTGTAGGCCGCCGAGTACAGCCCCAGCGCCAGCACCGCCGCCGGAAAGCTCGCCAGGGTGAGGCCCAACGCGGGGAGGCCGTAATACACCACGCTGAGCAGCACGATCAGCGGAATGCCGCGCACCACTTCCACATAGGCATTGCCCAGCGGCCCCAGCAGCGGCAGGCGGAACACCCGCGCCACGCCCAGCGCCGTGCCCACCACCACCGACACCCCCAGCGCGCACAGGCTCACGGCCAGCGTGAGGCGCAGCCCGGACAGCAGCAGCGCCGGGTACTCGCCCGCCAGGATGGTCTGGAAGCCGCTGAGCAGGTCGGACATGGCGGGTCAGTCTAGAGAAGCGCCGTCACTTCTGCACGATCCACTTGTTCAGCAGCTTCTGATACTCGCCGCTGGCCTTCAGCCGGCTCAATGTGCGGTTCGCGGCGGCGGCGAGGTCGCTGCCTTTCCTGAACACCATGCCGTAATCCTCGGCGACCAGTTCCTTCCCGGCCTGAGTGAATTGACCGGGGAGGCGTCGTTTCAGGTCCGCGACGGTGGGCGCGTCCCCGAGCAGGGCGGCGATGCGGCCCGCCCGTACGTCCGCGAGGCCCGCCGCAAAGTCGTCGTAGACCTTGAGGGCGGCGCCCTTCGGCTTGAGCAGGTCCCCCGCCGCGTACTGGCCGGTCGTGTTGGCCTGCACCCCTATCGTCTTGCCCTTCACGTCGGCGGGCCAGGTGAACTTGCCGGGGTTGCCGCCCCGCACGATAAAGACCTGCGCGCTGCGGTAGTACGGCCCGCTGAAACTGACCACCTTCGCCCGCTCGGGCGTGATGGTGATGCCGCTCATCGCCATGTCCACCCGCCCGGAGGTGACCGCCTGCGGCATCAGCGCGCCGAAGCCCACCGGGCGCACTTCCAGCCGCACCCCGAGGTCTTTGGCGAGGGCGCGGGCGATATCGATGTCGAAGCCCTGCACCTCCCCATTCGGCCCCTTGAACTCGAAGGGCGCGAAGGTCGGGTCGGTGCCCAGGACCAGCACACCTTTTTGCTTGACCTCCGCGACGGTCGTGGCGAGCGCTGCGGAGGCGAGCAGCAGGGCGGGCAGCACCAGCAAGGAACGCTTCATGCCCCCAGCATAGGCGCGGCCCCGCCGGAGGGTAGGCTGGCCTGCATGGACTGGCCCCCGCCCCAGGACTTCGTTCACGGCGACCCCCTCCCCCCGCCCGCCGCGTGGGACCGGCCCGGCCTGGTGATGGTCTTCAATCTGGAGTGCCCGGGCTGCGTGTCGCGGGGGATTCCCTTCCTGAAGCGGTTGCACACCGAGTTCGGGGAGCGGGCGCACTTGATGGCCCTGCACACCAGCCGGGGCCACCGCCTGTTGCCGCGTGAGGACGTGGAGCCAACGCTGGTGCGCTTTGCGCGGGACTATGCCCGGCTGCCCTTTCCGGTCGCCCTGGACCTATCCGGCGACCTCGCGCGCGCCTGGGAGACGGAGGGCACGCCCCACTGGTTGGCCTTCGCGCCGGGCGGTGAGCTGCTGCGGAGCGTGTACGGGAGTCAGGAGAACGCACAGACACGGCTCCAGTACCTGCTGGAGGAGCAGGTGGAGAGTGGCTGACGCCTCCCTGCGCCCCTGGATGCTGGAAGCCCCACGGGTCAAGCTGCCGGAGGCGGCGGCGCAGGCGTTTCAGGCCGCGTTGATGGCGCGAGAGCCTGGGCTGCTGCCGGAAGGTGTCCCCCGCTGGATTTTTCTGGACGGGCTGGCCAGACAGGGCTTTTTGCTGCACGGCTCGGCGCGGGGCGACCTGACCGGGTTTGAACCGCGCACGCCGCATGACCTCAGCCCCGACGAGTTCAGCAAGCGCACCGGCGTCTTTGCCGCCTCGGACGGGCTGTGGGCCATGATGTACGCGCTGCGCGACCGCTCCCGTGTGGCCCGGATGCTCAACATGGCCCTTCAGGTGCAGGAAGCGGGCGGAGGCTGGTCGTCCATGCGCTATTTCCTCTCGCTCGCCCCGCGCGGCCCGGCGGTGACGGACGGGCGCGACCTCCTCTCCCCCGGTTTCGTGTATGTGTTGCCGCCAGAGGGCTTTGAGCAGATGCCGCCGTATGGGTGGCCGGGGCTGGGAACGGTGCGGGAGCCTCACTGGGTGAGTCCGAATCCGGTGCGGCCCCGGCTGTGCGTGCCCGTCATGCCCGGCGACTTCCCATTGCCCGTGCGGACCCACGACGCGGCGCGGGTGGACGCCCTCGCGCGCCTGGACCCCTGGGGCTTTCCGTGGCTGGACCCTTCAGACTGAGCAGATGCACGACCCCCACCTGCACACCCTCCTCTCGCTGACCGCCGCCGACGCGCTGGGGGCGGCGACCGAGTTCAAGACACCGGAAGTGATCCGCGCCCACTCCGGCGAGACGTTCACCGATTACCAGCCGGGCAGTGTGTTCGGCTTTGCGCCCGGCGAGGCCACCGACGACAGCCAGATGACCGTGGCGACCCTGCTGGGGTACGGACGGGGCGGAGGGCTGGAGGGCGTGCTGGCCGCCCTGCGCGACTGGCTGGACGCTGGCCCCCCCGATGTGGGCGGCCTGACCCGCTCGGCCCTGCGCTCCGGCACGCTGGACGGCGGCGCGCGGGCCTGGGCCGCGAGCGGCTTTCAGAGTGCCGGGAACGGCGGCCTGATGCGAATCGCGGCGGTGTGGGTGGCCGGATTCACGGGAGAGGCCCTGGCGCGTGAAGCGGCGGCGGTCACGGCCCTCACGCATACGGACCCGCGCTGCGTGGCGGCCAGCGTTTTTCTGACGGCCTTTCTGGAGGCGCTGCAAGCGGGGCAACCCTACCGTGAGGCGGCGGAAGCGGCCCTGCGTGTGATGGACCGCCTGGACACCCGCCGCACGCTGCTGGACGCGGGCATCTTCGGCCTGTCCACGCAGCAGGCGCACACCACCTTCCGCGACCGGGAGCGGGGGGCCAGGGCACAGGTCCGCGCCCGCGTCCGTTCAGGGCTGGAAGGCCACGTCACCTCTCAGAGCGGCTTCGTGCTGGACACGCTGGAAGCGGCGGTTGCCCACGCGCGGGCCGAAACGTGGCTGGCCTGTGTGGAACCCGCCGTGCTGCTGGGCGACGACAGCGACACGGTGGCCTGCGTGGCCGGGGCGGTGGCCGGGGCGCGCGGGCTGGAGCTTCCGGCGCACCTCCTCCCCCCGCTGCGCCTGGGGCATACCTGGCCCGGCTGGGAACGGGACTGGCTCTGCACAGGGCATTTTCCGGCGGTCCTGAAAGGCGCACGTGACCGGGGCTGAGTTCCTGCACACCATCCGCCTGAACCGGGTGAATGCCGCCCTGCTGGACCGCCTCCCCGAGTTGCGGGCACCGCAGGCGCATCTGGTCGCCGGGGCGCTGTTCGGGACCGTGTGGAACGTGCGAAGCGGGCAGCCTCCGCAGGCGCAGATCCGCGACTACGACCTGTTCTACTGGGACGCCGACACCAGCTACGAGGCCGAGGACGCCGTGATCCGCCGCGCCGACGCCCTCTTTGCCGACCTGGGCGTCCAGGTGGAGGTCCGCAACCAGGCCCGCGTCCACCTGTGGTTCCCGCAGAAATTCGGCCAGACCCGCCCACCCCTCCGCAGCACCCGCGAGGGGATTGATCAGTTCCTGGTGGCATGCACCTGCGTCGGCGTGGATGAACGGGGCGAGCTGTATGCGCCCAACGGCCTGGCCGACCTCGCCGCGGGCCGCCTGCGCCCGAACGCCCACAACCACACGCCGGGCCTGTACGCCGCGAAAGTGGCCGATTACCGGAAGCGGTGGCCCTGGCTGCGGGAGGAGGAGGGGTGATAGAGAACGTTTGCTGAGCGTTGGGGAAGTGGGGGCTGGGACGGTGTGCCCGCTCTCTCCTCCCGGCCTCTCAAGCGTCCCACGCTGGGGAGACTTTTAGAGCTGCTTGCAGAGGAGCATCAAAGCCTCCGCTCAGTCCTCTTTCAACAACCGTCACCCTGGACGCCCAATTCGTACAGGTGAGTGGACGGCCCAGACCCACGACCTGCCCGCAAGCTCATGGATCGCCTGTGGTAAAAACCGTCCCTTAGCGCGGCGGGAAGCGAGGTCCCCACCCCTTCAGGCAAACCGCACCCGGTTCGCCTGCGCCGCGATCTGCCCCGCGGTCCACATCACTTCCCGCACGTGCTCCAGCAGCAGTTCCCCCACCACCCGGCCACCCAGCCGCAGCCCCAGTTGCTCGGGCGTGAGGGCGCGGGCCGCCTCCACCTCCCACTCGGCCAGCCGCATCAGCCCCGCGTCGTCAGGGGGCGCGGCGCTCCCCGTCACCCGCGCGATGCTGATCCACAGGGCACGCTTGCTGCCCGTCAGCCCCGTCACCAGTCCCGCGATGCGCGGCGGGGGTTGCCCGTCGGCCAGGGCCAGGGCCGCGCGGACGCTGTAGTGAGGCCCACTGTGCGCGTCCAGCAGCAGCCGGGCGAGGTCGTGCGGCATGAAGGCCACCGCCGCTCACCGCCCCAGCCGGAAGGTGTCACCCTCCCGCGTGAGGCGGCCCGCGTCCAGCATCCGGCGCGTGACGGCCTGCACCTGCTCGTCCGAGAGGGGCGAGGCGGCGCGCAGGTCTTCAAACGTGAAGCGTCCGCCCTTGCGGTAGGCCAGACGCAGCACCATGCGTTCCTGCACGTCCCCGCGCGCGGGGCGCTCCACCCGCGACCCGAAGGCCCGCCACACCAGCCACGCGACCAGCAGGCCAAGCAGCAGCGCCGCAGGCAGCATCCGCAGGGCGAAGTCCGGGTCGGCCACCCGCGCCCCCAGCGCCGCGAGGTGCCGGTGCGCTTCCGCCACCTGCGCCGCGCCCGCCCCGCTCGCCGTGAGATCCCGCACGTCGCCGCGCTCGCGCAGGTACTGCATCACGCCTCCCGTGTCGCCCCGCACGTAAAAGGCGCTGTAGGCGATCAGGGCGGCACTCAGGCCCGCGATCAGGGTGACGGCTGTGCGCGGCACGTTCATGGGGGCATGGTAGCCCAGTGAGAGTGTTGTGACGGGGCCGCTGCTACGTTCGGGCGGGGGCCGCCGGGTGGCGGCGGCCGTGTTCTGAAGGAGTACGGGGTTTGAACATCAACATTATCGGTGCGGGCATCGGCGGCCTGGGGGTGGCCCGGGCGCTGCACCTGCGGGGGCTGAAGCCGCGCGTCTACGAATCCAACGCCCAGATGGTGTCGCTGGGCGGCGGGCTGCTGATTCCGCCCAACTCGGCGCGGATTCTGGAACACCTGGGGCTGGGCGAGGTGCTGGCGGGGGCCGTTCCCCTCGCGGACATGCAGATTCTGGACGCGGGCGGTAAGCTGCTGTACCGCCGCGAACAGGGGGAGGTGCGGCAGAAGTACGGGCGGCCCCTCTACGCCGTCGCGCGCACGGCCCTACACCGCGCCCTGGCAGAGAGCCTGCCGGCGGGGACGGTCCTGCCGGGGCATCACCTGGAGCGCATCCAGCATCACTTCGACGGGGTATCGGCCTTTTTCCGGAACGGACAGGAGGCCCTGTCGGACCTCCTGATCGCGGCGGACGGGCGTTCCTCGCAGGCGCGGCAACTGCTCCTGCCCGAGACGCGGCTGGTGCCGAATGGCCAGACGGCTTACCGGGGCGTGGCGCAGACCGACCCGCTGCCGGGGTGGCGGGACACCTTCGGGGAGTTCTGGGGCAGCGGACGCCGCTTTACCTTCTTCCGGATCGGGGAGGGCCTCACGTACTGGCACGCGCCGGTTCAGCAGGCCCCCGGCAACGTGTTCGGGCGCAAGAAGACGGAGTTGCTGCGTCTATACCGCGACTTCCCCGCGCAGGTGACGGACCTGCTGGCCAACACCGACGAGGCCCGCATCAGCGCCGTGGAACTGGGCGACCTCTCCCCCATTCCGAACTGGTGGCGGGGCCGGGTGGCGCTGCTGGGCGACGCGGCGCACGCGACGAGTCCCAACCTGGGGCAGGGGGCCGCGCAGGCCCTGGAGGACGCCGAGGCCCTCGCCGAGGCGCTGATGGTCTACCCCAACCGTGAGGAAGCCCTGACGCGCTACCAGCACTCGCGTGAGCGGGTGGCGAACGCGGCCGTACAGCAGTCGCGGCAACTGGGTGAGATCGGGCAGGCGGGCGGCGCGCTGAGGCTGCTGCGGAACTTCGCGCTGAGCATCAACCCGGACCTGGCACGGCGGCGCATCGAGTCCTTTTACGGGGAGGGAACGGCGGAGGAGGCCACAGCCCACCCTGCGCGCTGAGCGTGGACGGAGTGGCTCCGGTGCCAAACGACCTGTCGTCGTGAGCGGATGCCTTCCCGGTCAGAACGGACTCGCCTCAGCCAGCCTGCCCCCCCTTGAGGACACATGCCCGCTGCGCTCGCCCCTCGTCTGCGGCTCACCTTGAGTTCGTATTACCCTGGTCCATGACGCTTTTCAGGCTGGACGGCAAGCATGCGCTCGTCACGGGCGGCAGCAAGGGCATCGGGCTGGCGGCGGCACACGCGCTGGCGCGGCTGGGGGCGCACGTCACCATCGCGGCGCGTGGGGAAACGGCGCTGCGGACGGCGGCGGACGCCCTGGGCGCACGCTGCGTGGTGGCCGATGTGGGCACGCCGGAGGGCGTCCGCGCGGCGGTGGAGGCGGCGGGCGCGGTGGACATCCTGGTGAGCAACGCGGGCGGCCCGCCCCCCAGCCTCCCCAGCCAGGTGACCGAGGAGGCGTGGCGGCGCGGCTTCGACGTGACCTTCCTCTCGACGGTGCGGCTGGCGGAAGCCGTGCTGCCGGGCATGCGGGATCGGAAGTGGGGTCGCATCATCGCCGTCACCAGCCTGACGGTGGGGCGGCCCGCGCCGAATCTGCCGGTCAGCAACGCGCTGCGGGCGGGCGTGACCAACTACCTGCGGACCCTGGCGCTGGAGGTCGCGCCGAACGGCATCACCTGCAACACCGTCGCCCCCGGCTACACCGCCACCGACCGCCTGCGGGCCTTACACGCCGACCCCGCCGAGGCCGAGCGGCTCCAGAACCGTATTCCCGCCCGCCGCTTCGGCCAGCCGAACGAGGTGGGGGCCGCCGCCGCCTTTCTCGCCACCCACGAGGCCGGGTACATCACCGGGCAGGAACTGCTGGTGGACGGCGGCTGGGGCATCTGATCGGCGCAGGTTAAGGAATGGTGGGGCCGCGTGCTGATCCGAAGGACGCACGCCCGCATAGAAACAGGGCAGCAGGACCCTGGCGTGTGACGAGACACCGGTCTTCTTCACCTCCGGGCGCTACGCTGAACGCCAGCCGCACCGGCCCGTCACCACGTGGGTCCCCCGGGACCACACCCCCAAGGAGGAAGCACATGTCACTCGGACCACTCGAAATTATCCTGATCATTGTCGTGATCGCCCTGGTCTTCGGGGCCAGCAAGCTGCCGCAGCTCGGCAAGGGGCTGGGCCAGGGCATCAAGGAGTTCAAGAAGGAAGTTCATGACCCGGTGGTGCCCGCCGTGACGGACGTGCAGGCCCGCCCGCTCGATCCGCAGACCCGCGTGACCACGGAAGTGACCCGCACGGCGGACGGGCGCGTGGCCGAAGTCGTGGAGACCGTCACCGAGCGCGACCACCGCGCGTAAGGACCAGGCTTTGCGATGACCCAGCCCCCAGCGCCCCAGGCCTCAGCCGAACTCAAGAGCGCGCCGCTGCTCGAGCACCTCGAAGAGCTGCGCAAACGCATCATCATCAGCCTGATCTTCCTGGCGGTCGGGGTCGTGATCGCGTTCCAGTACCGGGTCCAGCTGATCGATCTGATCAAGGAACCGCTGAAATACTCGGAGCTGTACCAGGCGCACAAGGTGCAGGTGATCGTCACCAAGCTCACGGCGCAGTTCCTGCTGAGTTTCACCCTCTCGCTGTGGGCGGGGCTGGCGATCGCGCTGCCCTTCATCCTGTCGCAGGTGTGGGCCTTTATCGCGCCGGGCCTGTATCCGCACGAACGCCGCTGGGGGCTGCCCTTCATCATCGGGGCCGGCCTGTCGTTCCTGGCCGGTGTGGTCTTCGGCTACACGCTGGTATTGCCCACGATGGTGCGCTTCTTCGTGGACTTCCTGAACGGGGTGGTCACGCCGCTGCTGGACCTCCAGGACTACATCGGGATGGTGGTGACGTTCCTGGTGGCGTTCGGGCTGGCCTTCGAGCTGCCGATCCTGGCTGTGATCCTCACCCGCATCGGCATCGTCAACCACACGATGTTGCGCAGGGGCTGGCGCATCGCGCTGGTCGCCATCATGATCGCCGCCGCCATCATCACGCCGACGCCGGACCCCGGCAGCATGCTGCTGGTCGCCGTGCCGCTGTACGCGCTGTACGAACTGGGCGTGCTGCTCTCACGCGCATTCCGCGTGGTTCCGGTGGAGGAGAGTAACGCCATCGGCAGCGGCACCTAGAGCATTTGTCCGAATTACACCGTTGGAGGGAAAGCGCCTCCAACGGTTCCATTCTCCCAAACGCTCTCACTCTTTCACTCGCTCCGCTCGGTCAAAAAGAAGGTCTCTTTTTGACAAAGGCTCTAAAGCCTTCCCCGACCCCGCCCGGCCCAGTGTGGCCGGGTTTTTTCTGGCCGCGTGTCGGGGGGCCGCAACCCGGCTAGACTGCACACGACTTATGGACCCAGTATTCTTGCAGATCGGCAATTTCACGATTGCCTGGTACGGCGTGCTGATCACGCTCGGCATCGTGGCGGGCGTGTGGATGGGGACGAAGATGGCGCGTGAACGCGGCCTGAACGTCAACCTCTTCAACGACATGATCCTGTGGATGATCATCTGGGGGCTGGTGGGGGCGCGGCTGGTGTTCGTGGCGACCTCCTGGCACCAGTTCGAGCACATTCCCTTTCCCCGCGTGCTGCTGGACATCATCAATCTGCGCCAGGGCGGCATCAGCATTCACGGTGGCCTGATCGGCGGCATCCTGGTCCTGATCTACTACACCCGGCGCTACAAGCTCAATTTCTACCAGTACGCCGACCTGTGCGTGCCGGGCGTGGCCTTCGGGATCATCGGCGGGCGCATCGGCAACATCATGAACGGCACCGATACGGTGGGCCGCGTGACCGGCTGGCCCATCGGCTACCACTGGCCCGCCTCCGCCCGCGCCTTTCACGAGGGCATGTGCGTGCCCAACCCCAACCCGGACCTGGACCTCTCGCAGTACTGCCGCGAGATCGGCGGGCAGCTCGTGATGACGGCGCCCGTCCACTTCACGCAGATGTACGGCGTCATCATCGGCATCATCCTATCGGTCGCCGCCTTCTTCTGGCTGCGGTCGCGCAAGGCGGGGTGGGCCTTCTGGCAGTTCTGGCTGTGGTATTCGATTCTGCGCGCCGGGCTGGAAGAAACCTTCCGCCTCAACCCGCTGCCCCTCAAGTCCTATCTCAGCCAGGGCCTCGACCAGCCCGGCATCGGTCTGTGGACCGAGACGCACCTGATCAGCATCCCGCTGATTCTGGTCAGCCTCTGGATGCTGTGGCGAATTCGGAACAAGCCGGACACGCGGGAAGAAGTACAAAGCGCGTAGAGCAGAAACCGGCGGGGCGGTGGTCGCGGAAAGGGCGAGCCACCGCCTCCTTCTTTTGCCTAGAGCATTTGTCAAAAAGAGACCTTCTTTTTGACCGAGTGGGCGGGCAGGCGTCCTCAAGGGGAGGGCAGGCTTGCTCAAGCGAGTCCGTTCTGACCGACAGTCCGTTCTGCTTAAGACAGCGAGTGCAATAGGAAGAGCGTTTGGGAGAATGGAACCGTTGGCGGCGCTTTCCCCAGGGCGGTGTCATTCGGACAAATGCTCTAACGCCTGGGGCAGTGCCGTGACCGGTTGCCGAACCTTTCCGAGCCGAACGGTGCGCCGCCCTCACCCCTTCCCTTACACTGACCCCCGGACAGGTGACTTTGCATGACACAGACAGAACGTCCGCTGGACGTGGTAATTCTCGCGGCGGGTCAGGGCACCCGCATGAAATCGGCCTTGCCGAAGGTGCTGCACCCGGTCGCGGGCCGGCCGATGGTGGCCTGGGCGGTCAAGGCGGCGCAGGAACTGGGCGCGCGGAAGATCGTGGTGGTGACCGGGCACGGGGCCGAGCAGGTGGAGGCGGCGCTGGGAGGCTCCGGGGTGCAGTTTGCGCGGCAGGCCCAGCAGCTCGGCACCGGCAACGCCTTCCTGGTCGGGGCCGACGCTCTGGGCGACACGGGCGACGCCGACATCCTGGTGCTGTACGGTGATACGCCGCTGCTCCGCACGGAAACGCTGCGCGCGCTGCTCGCCGCCCACGACGCGCAGGGCAGCGCCTTCACGATCCTGACGGGCGAGCTGCCCGACGCGACCGGCTATGGCCGCATTCTGCGGGACGCGCAGGGCCACGTGGAACGCATCGTAGAGGAAAAGGCCGCCACGCCCGAGGAAAAGGCGGTGCGCGAGTTCAATTCCGGCGTGTACGTGATGGACGCCCGCGCGCCCGAGCTGGCCCGGCGCATCACCAACCAGAATGCGGCGGGCGAGTATTACCTCACCGACCTGCTGGAACTGTACCGGCAGGCGGGCGCGCCGGTCCGCGCCTTCAAACTGGACGACCCGGACGAGGTGATGGGCGCGAACGACCGCACCCAGCTCGCCCAGGCCGAGGCCATTTTGCGCGGGCGCATCAATACGGCCCACATGAAAGCCGGGGTCACCTTGCAGGACCCCGCCACCACCCGCATCGAGGACACCGTGACGCTGGGCCGCGACGTGACGGTCGAGCCGGGCGTGATCCTGCGCGGCCAGACGCGCGTGGCGGACGGCGTGACCCTCGGGGCCTACAGTGTGGTGACCGACAGCGTGCTGGAAGCGGGCGTGACCGTGAAGCCCCACAGCGTGCTGGAAGGCGCGCAGGTCGGCCAGGGCAGCGACGTGGGACCGTTCGCCCGGTTGCGCCCCGGGACCGTGCTGGGCCAGGGCGTCCACATCGGCAACTTCGTGGAGACGAAGAACGCGCGGCTCTCGGCGGGGGTCAAAGCCGGGCACCTCGCCTACCTGGGCGACGTGACGGTCGGTGCCGAAACGAACATCGGGGCGGGCACGATCGTCGCCAACTTCGACGGCGTGCAGAAGCACCAGAGCCAGGTCGGCGCAGGCGTCTTCATCGGCAGCAACTCCACCCTGATCGCCCCGCGCGTGGTGGGGGACGCGGCCTTTATCGCCGCAGGCAGCGCCGTCCACGAGGACGTGCCGGAAGGCGCGCTGGCGATTGCGCGCGGCAAACAGCGCACCCTGGAAGGCTGGTCGCGCCGCTACTGGGGCGGGCTGCGCGAGGGGGTGGGCAAGAAGTTGCCCTGGCTGGCGGGGTGGCTGGAGCGGCAGTAAGTGGGGAGTGCACAGTGGTCAGCGGAGGGATACTCCCGCTGACCACTGTTTCCTTTGCCTAGAAGGGTTCATCCCGTCCCGGCTGTGGAATCGGCTTCCTTCCCCCTTGCGGCCGAGGGGCCTTCTCCCCGCGCCGCCGCCAGCGCCTCCAGATACGCCTTGTCCTCCACCCGCTGCACGGTGGGATTCAGCAGTTGCAGCCCGCTGATGACGATCACCAGTACGCCCAGCGCGGCGATCACCGGGCCGGGGGGCAGGGTGGTGGACAGCCCGCTGACAAAGGCCATGCCCAGCGGCACGGTGAAGCGGGCGACCATGCGGCGCACGGCGAACACCCGGCCCTGGAGTTCGCGCGGCACCTGCCTCTGCCAGATCCCGGCACTGTGGGCATTGGTGATCGGCATCACAAAGACGGCAAGGGCAAAGGCGGCGGCGGTGAGGTATACGTTGCCCGACAGGCCCATCAGGACCAGACCCGCGCCGGACAGCAGGGAGGGCAGCAGGATGCCCAGCACGCGCCGCCGCTTCAGCCCGCCCCAGGTGCTGATGGCGAGGCCCCCCAGGAACATGCCCGCGCTGGTCACCGTCTGGATGATGGCGAGGGTCGCGGCGAAGCTCAGGCCGCGCGCGGTACGGTCGGGTTCCAGCGTGAAGGTCGTCAGCAGGGTCTGATAGACCGGGATCGCGGCGGTGGCGAAGTTCAGCGCGGCGGCCAGGAACAGCAGGTGCAGCAGCGGCGGGCGGCGCAGCAGGTAGGTCCAGCCCAGGCGCGTGTCGGCCTTCAGGTTGGCAGCGGCCCCCCCGTGGTCCTCGGCAGGCGGCGGGCTGGGGATGGGCAGGCGGGCCAGAAAGGCGGCGGCGATCAGGAAGCTCGCGCCGTCCACCAGCAGCGCGAAAGGCACGCCACTGTTGAGGTGAGCGAGCCACCCCCCCGCCGCCGGACCGTGCCCCAGCAGGGCCGGAACACCGATCAGGAGCGTCGCCAGCGTCGGGGCCAGCAGGCTGCCGAACTGCCGGGTGGTCTGCATCATGCCGTTGGCACGCGTGAGCTGCTCTTCGGGCACGATCATCGCGTAACTGCTTTCCAGCGCCGCCTCGTGAAAGATGCTGAGCGCCTGCGTGACGACCACGAAGGCGAACAGCAGCCAGAAGGGCACGACCATGGCGGTCATCAGCACGAACAGGCCCAGGGTCAGCAGGCCGCTCAGCACGTCGCAGACCAGCATGACGCGCCGGCGGGGCGTGCGGTCCGCGACCGAACCGGCGACCGGGGCCAGCAGCACCGCGCCCAGCGTGGCGGCGATGGCGAAAGCCCCCAGTGCCAGCGCCAGCGGGGCCTTCTGCGCGGGGTCGGGGTAGAGCGTCTGGGCGACGTACACATTCAGCGCGAACCACGCGACGTAACTGCCGATCTGGCTGACCGACTGCGACCCCCACAGGGCCAGAAACGTGCGCCAGCCGCCCGCCCGGGCGTCAGGGAAGTGGGTTGGGGACATGACACGGCAGTCTAGAACGGGTGGTGTGATCGGGCGGACGCAAATCGGCGAGCTTCAGTGGAGGGGAAAGAAGGCGCCGGGCTGCTTCCCCCCCCATCCTGCCCCGCCGGATCAGTCGCCCACTTCGGCTCCCAGCACCGGGGCGGGCGTCAGCGGAGAGTCCACCCGGCGAATGACCGGATTCAGCAGTTGCACGCCCGCGACCAGCACCAGAATCAGCCCCGACCACAGCAGGAGGCTGCCGGGCGCGGTGCGGGCGGCCAGCAGACCCGCCAGGGCGGTGCTGACGGGGGCCGTGAACTGCGCGATCAGGCGGCGCACGCTGAAGACCCGGCCCTGCATGTCCGGCGGCACCTGCGACTGCCAGATCGCCTGCGAGTGCGCGTTCATGACTGGCGTCATCAACCCGAAACAGGCCACCGCGATACAGACCGGCACCAGCGCCCCGAGAACCCCGCTGGCCGCGTGCGCCGCGCCCGCCAGCACCATCGGCACCAGCACGCCCAGCACCCGCCGCCGCTTCAGGCCGCCCCAGGTGCTCACCAGCAGGCCGCCCGCCAGCCCCCCGGCGCTGAAGGCCGTCCAGAGGGTCGCCAGCGCCGCCCCCTGCGAGAGGCCCCGCGCCGCCGCGTCGGGCAGCAGGGCAAACCGGACAAGCAGGGGATGGAGGACGCCGACCCCACTGGTCAGCAGATTCACGGCGGCGAAGGTGAGCAGCAGGTGCAGCAGCGGCGGACGCGCAAAGATGAAGCGCCAGCCGAAGCGCATGTCCTGCCCCAGACTGGGACGCGGTCCGGTTTCTCCCCCCGGCAGGTCGCGGCGCGGCGGGGTGGGAATCCGCAGCCGCGAGATCACCAGCGCGGCCAGCAGGAAGGTGGCCCCGTCAAGCGCAAAAGCCAGCGGCACACCGTCCCCGATGCCCGCCAGCCAGGCCGGGCCACCCCCCGAGCGGGCCAGCGCCGGGAGGCCGATCAGCAGCGCCGCCAGCGCGGGACTCAGCAGGCCCGAGAGGCTCCAGATGGTCTGCATCATGCCGTTGGCACGGGGGAGCTGCGCTCTGGGGACCAGCACCGCGTAACTGGTGTCAAAGGCCGAGCCGTGAAAGGTGCCGATCAGGCCCAGCGTCGCCGTGAAGGCCACCAGCGCCCACACGGGCGGGGTGGTCAGCGTGACGAGGGCCACGCCACCCGCCAGCACCAGCGCCCCCAGCAGGTCGCAGGTCAGCATCATGCGGCGGCGGTCCCAGCGGTCGGCCAGGGCACCGGCCAGCGGCGCACCCAGAAGGGCGGCGAAGGTCCAGCCCAGCGCCGTCAGGGACAGGGCCGCCGCAAGTTCCGCCCGCTGCGTGTCCAGCGGAAAGCGCGTCTGCGTGAGGTAGATGTTCAGCGCGAACCCGCTCAGGCCACCGCCCAGCACGCTCAGCGCCTGCGACCCCCACAGCCACAGGAAGGTCCGCCAGCCGTTCGCGGGGGCATCAGCGGTGGGCGCAGCCTTCATCGCGGGCAGCGTAGGCCCTGCGGACTGGGCCGCACATCCGTCAGATGGCGGGGGCAGAGGGCCGGGGCCGTACCCTGCCCCCATGCTGACCGAACCGGACGCCCTCACCCCCGAGCTGGGGGCGCTGCTGGCCCGCGCCATGTTCCCCGACCCCGCGCGCATTCGCCGCACGTTGGAGAGCTACCGCAGCGACCCGGAGCGCCGCATTTTTGCCTGGACGCTGGAGGGGCGACCCGTGAGCGCAGCGGGTCTCCGGCCGCATGGGCAGGAGGTGGAGGTGCTGCACCTCGGCACCGCGCCGGGCCAGGAAGGGCGGGGCTACGCGCGGGCGCTGCTGCACGCCCTGGCAGAGCATCTGAAAGCGGCGCGCGTGGTTGCGGAGACGGATGAGGACGCGGTGGGTTTTTACCGCCGGGCTGGATTCATGGTCACGCCCATTCCGAGTCGTTGGGGAAGGGCACGCTTCGGCTGTACCCTTACCCGGCCCTGAGTTTCTTGCGTTCCTGCACGGCCAGCACGTCCACCCGCTCGTTCTCGCCGTGGCCGTTGTGCCCGCGCACCCACACGAAGGTCAGGGCGTGGATTCTGGCCTGCGCGATCAGTTCTTCCCAGAGGTCTTGATTCTTGACGGGGTCGCCGCCCGCCGTTTTCCAGCCGTTGCGCTGCCACTTCAGAATCCAGCCGTCGGTAAAGGCCTTGCGGAGATACTGGCTGTCGGTCACCACCCGGACCTGACAGGGCCGCTTGAGCACCAACAGGCCCTCCAGCAGGCCGCGCAGTTCCATGCGGTTGTTGGTGGTGCCTTCCTCGTTGCCGCTGAGAATCAGCTCCTGCCCCTTGTAGTTCAGGATCGTCGCCCAGCCGCCGTGACCGGCCTGGGTATCGCACGCCCCGTCGCTGTAAAGCTCCACCTGTTCCCCGGCGACCGGCACATCCGGCTGAATGCCCGCCTTGATCGGCAACAGGTCGCGGGCGGCGTCCTGGGCCTTTTGTGCGGCGGACTTTCTGAACTGCGGTTTTGCGCCGGGCCGGGTCATCGGGCGGCGCTCCGTACCGTTGCCGCATATGTTGGGCGGCAACTCCACTTTGCGCCGCCCTTATCACGGTTGCTCACTCCGTTCGGCTCAGAAAGGGTCGGCAACCTTTCTGAGCACCGCCTTAGGGGTTCCGCTCGGAAAATTCCCGGAAACCGAACGGAAATTTTCGGAAGTCCTGTCATCTCCCCGGAACTGTAGGGAAGGCCGGCGCGTACTGTCAACATGAGCCTCCCCGGACTGCCCCAGGCCCCCGTCCATGCCCCGGGCTTCATCCCGGAAGCCGAACGCACCCCCGCGCTGGTGATTCACCTCTCGCCGCTGCTGGGGCTGGTGCTGCCCGCGCTGGGCAACGTGCTGGGGCCGCTGGCGGCGTGGCTGGCCTACCGCGACCGCGCCCCGGTGCTGGACGACCAGGGCCGGGAGGCGCTGAATTTTCAACTCAGCGTGTGGCTGTACTCGTTTCTGGTGGGGCTGCTGTTCTTCGCGCTGTTCAGCCTGGGGCTGCTGGGCGGGGCCTTCGGCGCGGCGACGGGTGCCCCGGACCTGGGCGCCTTCGCCTTTTTCGGCTCGCTGGCGGCCTTCTTCGCCTTTTTCATCCCCGCCAGCCTGGTGCTGTGGGCCTTCCCGCTGGTCGTGATGCTGCTTGCGGTGATCCGGGTGAACCAGGGGCGGGCGTACCGCTATCCGCTGAGCATCCGGTTTATCCGGTAGTGGGCTGGAGGTTGTAGACAAGCCGGAAGCTCAGGCCAACGTCCCCACAACCTCCACCCCACAGCCCACAACCCCTATCCTCTCCACATGCGAATCATGGCGGTCTTTGCACATCCCGACGACGAGATCGGGTGCATCGGGACGCTGGCGGCCCACGCGGCGCGCGGCGACGAGGTGATGCTGGTCTGGACGACGCTGGGCGAACTGGCGTCGCAATTCGGGGACGCCTCGCACGAGGAGGTCACGCGCATTCGCCGCGAACACGGCGCGTGGGTGGCCGACCGCATCGGGGCGACGTACCACTTCTTCGACATGGGCGACAGCCGCATGACCGGCGGGCGGGGCGAGGCGCTGCAACTCGCGCGGCTGTACGCGCACTTCCGCCCCAACGCGGTCATCACCTGGAGCGACGATCATCCGCACCCCGACCACCGCATGACCGCCAAGATCGCCTACGACGCGATCACGCTGGCCCGCATCCCCAAGATCATCAACGAGTCGGGCGGCGGCGCGGCGATGCCCCCGGCCCCCAACCTCAGCGGCGACGAGGCGGTCGAGAGCGGCGAGGACGTGACCCGCCTGGAAGCGTGGCGCGAGCCGGTGCGCTTCTACCAGTACTACGCGCCCGCCAGCCCCTACCCCGACGTGTTCGTGGACGTTGGCGAGACGTTCGGCGCCGCGCAGGACGTGGCCGGGTACTACCGCGACTTTTATAAGTGGGCCTGGACCGCCGAGCAGTTCCGCGAGGGCCGCGCCGCGTTGGGCCGCCTCGCGGGCGTGAAGTACGCCGAACGGTTCAACCTGCGGGCCAGCCACCTGCGGGCGCGGGCGTATCTGGACTGAGGGGGTATGGATTGCCGGGCGTAGGCGAGCACAAGCGGAAGCTCAGGCCAACGCCTCCACATCCCACGCCCCACATCCTCTACAGTGACCCCCGACATGTCCGAAGACATCCACATCAAACAGAGCATCGTGGTGCGGTCGCGCCCGGACGTGCTGTACCGCCTCGCGCTGGAACCCAAGCGGCGGGTGCGCTGGGACCCCAATCTGGTCCAGGCCGAGTACGAGGGCGGCGAGGGACGGCTGACCAACAATGCGCGGGTGCGCTTCAAGTTCTCGCGGCGGCTGCTGGGCCTGAGCTTTGTCGCCAAATACGGGCAACTGCAAGCGCCGCTGCGGGGCGGCTGGGAAAGCGTGCGGAACGTGGGACCGCTGGAAAAGCTGACGCAGGGCTGGACCTTCAAGGCCATGCCCGGCGGCACCGAGGTCACGCTGACGCTGAATGGCCGGGTGCGCTACCGCTGGATTCTGAAGCCCCTGGAACGGATGCTGCACAACCTGGTCATGACCACCCTGGTGGAACTCCAGCGTCAGGTGGACGCCCAGGGCGCGCAACTCGTCGAGGACATGGGCCGCGAGATGCAGCGCAAACAGAAGGAAAACCAGCAGGCCGCGAAGGCGGCGGCCAAAGCGGCGCGGCGCAGGAAGTAGCCCGGTGGGGGCCGGGCAGGGGAATGGGGGAGCAGACATGGACCTGTGGGACCTGCGGGAAGAAACGGTCTTCCGGGACCTGCGCCTCTCGCTGGGGCGGCATCCACAGACCGGGCAGCCCTGCGTGCTGTTCATGGTGCAGTGCGGTATCGGGGAGTACGCGGCCCGGGTCCAGATCAGCGAGGAAGACTTCCGGCGGTTCCGGGAAGACCCCGGCCTGACCCTGCCCCTCACCGACCGCTATCAGGGGTTGAACCGCGAGCAGGTGCGCGCACTGGGGGCCGAGTGCTGAGCGCGCCGGGCCGCACCTAAATCTCCCCTTCAGGAAGGGAAACACCCTTTACCCCGCGCGTATCATGCCCATCAGTAGGTGCTGAGGCTGGAAGCGCTTCCGTGTCCAGCCCGGTGCCGGGGGGGTACACATGAAGATGGGCATGATCGGGCTGGGCAAGATGGGCGGCAACATGGTGCTGAGGCTGACGCAGGGCGGCCAGCAGATCGTCGGTTACGACCGCAACCCGGACAATGTGGCGCTGGTCGAGTCGCAGGGCGCAGGGGGGGCCCGCACGATGGACGAGCTGATCGCCAAGCTGGGCGAGCCGGGCCAGCGGGCCGTGTGGGTGATGGTCCCCGCGGGCGCGATCACGCAGTCGGTGATCGACGATCTGGCGGCGAGGCTCGCGCCGGGCGACATCATCATCGACGGCGGCAACTCCAACTTCAAGGACACCATGCGCCGCGCGGAGGCACTGGCGCAAAAGGGCCTGCACTTCGTGGACGTGGGCACCTCGGGCGGGGTCTGGGGCCTGACGGAAGGCTACGCGATGATGATCGGCGGCCCCGAGGAGGCTGTCGAGCGCCTGCGCCCCATTTTCGAGGTGCTGGCCCCCGGGCCGGACGAGGGCTGGGGCCGCATGGGGCCTGCGGGGTCGGGCCATTACGTGAAGATGGTCCACAACGGCATCGAGTACGGGATGATGGAAGCCTATGCCGAGGGCTTCGAGCTGCTGCACGCCAAGCAGGAGTTCGGGCTGGACATGGCGCAGATCGCGGAACTGTGGCGGCACGGCTCGGTGATCCGCTCCTGGCTGCTCGACCTCACCGCCGAGGCGCTGAAGAACGCCGCCGATTTCTCGCAGCTCTCGGACTACGTGGCCGACTCGGGCGAGGGGCGCTGGACGGTGATCGACTCCATCGAACTGGGCGTGCCCACCCCGGTCATCACCCTCAGCACCCAGATGCGCTTCCGCTCGCAGCAGGAGGTCAGCTACGCCGGGCAGATGCTCAGCGCCATGCGCCGCGCCTTCGGGGGTCACGCCGTCAAGACGCTGGAAACCAACCGGCAGGAAGGCGTGGTGCCGGAAGTGCAGCCCGGCGAACACCCCAAGGCCGCCGCGCCGGAGAACATTCCCACCCAGGCCGCGCGGCCCGACACCGGCAGCCAGAAACAGGCCGAGCAACTGGGCGAGACGGGCCAGCAGCCTGTCACGGGTGACGTATGACGAAGGGCAAGACCGGGAGCAAAGCCGCGCCCTCACAGCAGGCGGGACAAGAGCAGGCCGCCCGAGCCTCCGACGCGCCGCCTGCTCCAGACCCGCTCCAGCAGGCCGTGACCCAGAAGATGGAAGCGCAGAACGTCGACGTGGCCCAGCCTGCTCCCCCCGCTAAAAAGCCCCGCAAGACCCGCGCCCGCACGCCGAAGTCCGGAGCGGAGGACACCGGAGAAAATCCCTTCCGCGCCCTGATGCGCCGCAGCCGCGCCCCCGAACCCGCCACGCTGGTGATTTTCGGCGCGACGGGCGACCTCGCCAAGCGCAAGTTGCTGCCGGCCGTGTTCGGCCTGTGGCAGGACGGGTTGCTGGGGAGCGCCTTTAATATCGTGGGCGTGGGCCGGCAGGAGATGACGGACGAGCAGTTCAAGGACTTCGTGATCGAGGCCCTGCAAACGAGCAAGGAAACCGACACGCCGCAGCCCGGCGCGCTGGAGAAGTTCCGCGACCTGCTGTACTACGAGTTCGGTGACTTCGGCGCGGACGAGGTGTACAGCCTGGTCAGAAAGGAACTCGACCGCGCGGAGGAGGCGCACGGCGGGCGCAAGAACGCCCTCTTCTACCTCTCCACGCCGCCCAGCCTCTTCGAGCCGATCAGCAACGGCCTGGGCCGCCTGGGCTTATCCGACGAGTCGGAGGGCTGGCGGCGCATCATCATCGAGAAGCCTTTCGGGCGGAACCTGGCCTCGGCCCGCGAGCTGAACGACGCCATTCACCGCGTCTGGGACGAGTCTCAGGTGTACCGCATCGACCACTACCTGGGCAAGGAGACGGTGCAGAACCTGATGGCGATCCGCTTCGGCAACGCCATCTTCGAGCCGCTGTGGAACCGCAGCTACGTGGACCACGTGCAGATCACGGCCGCCGAGGACCTGGGGCTGGAAGGCCGCGCCGGGTACTACGAGGAGGCCGGGGTGGTGCGGGACATGCTGCAAAACCACCTGATGCAGCTGTTTACCCTGACGGCGATGGAAGCCCCCGCCGCCTTCGACGCCGACGCCATCCGCGACGAGAAGGTGAAGGTGCTGCGGTCGGTGAAGCCCATTCCGGTGGAGCGGGTGCCGGAGGTCGCCGTGCGCGGCCAGTACGGCCCCGGCACCCTGTACGGTGAGAAGGTGCCCGGCTACCGCGAGGAACCCGGCGTGCAGCCCGGCAGCACCACACCCACCTACGTCGCCATCAAGCTGGAGGTGGACAACTGGCGCTGGGAGGGCGTGCCCTTCTTTCTGCGAACCGGCAAGCGGCTGCCCAAGAAGGTCACCGAGATCGCGGTGGTGTTCAAGCGCCCGCCGCTGGGCATCTTCCCGGGCGGGCTGGAACGCAACGTGCTGGCCTTCCGCATCCAGCCCGACGAGGGCGTGAGCCTGAAGTTCTCCAGCAAGTCGCCGGGGCAGGAAATGGTGCTGCGCGAGGTGGTGATGGACTTCCGCTACGACGCTTTCGGCGCACAGCTCGAAAGTCCGTATTCCCGGCTGCTGCTCGACGCGATGCTGGGTGACGCCACCCTCTTCCCCCGCGAGGACGAGGTGGACCATGCCTGGCAGATCGTCAGCGGCCTGCTGAAAGCCTGGGAGGGACCGGACGCCGCCGCCCCCGACTTCCCCAACTACCCCGCCGGCACCTGGGGACCGGAGGCCGCCGACAACCTGATCGGCCAGGACCGGCGCTGGAGGCGGCTGTGAGAGGGGCGCGGTACGCGGTGCGCAGGACGCAGGAAAAGATGGGGCCGTTCACCGCGCACCGCGTCCTGCGTCCTGCCTCCCCCCTCGGACGTGCACAGCAGCCCAGCCGAGGTACTTTATGACCCAGGCCACCGACCTTCGCCCCCTCGGCCCGGTCGAGACGACCGTGCGCCGCGCGCAGGCCACGCTGGACGAGCTGTGGGTGCAGACCGATGTGGAGACGCGGGCGTACACCGGCAACATCATCGCGCTGACCGTGAAAAAGCATCTGGGCCGGGTCGAGGAAGCCCTGGCGGGGCTGGAGGGGCGCTACGCGGGGCGGCAGATTATCGGCGTGCTGAACGGCACGGACGAGGTGCGGGTGCGGGTCAGCCTGGTGCCGCAGCCGGGCGGCCTGTACATCGAGCGGCTGACGCTGGACGCCAGCCCGGAGCAGCTTCAGGGCGCGATTCTGCCGCTGCTGCGCCCGGCCACCGTCAACCACGTGTGGTGGGGCGCGGACGCCCGGCCCAGCGGCGTCCTGCTGCGCGAGCTGACCGACATCGCCGATCAGGTGATCGCCGACAGCCTCACGCTGGACATTCCCCCGGCGCGGCACTACGCCCTGGCCGACCTGGGCTGGTCGCGCTCGGCCCACTGGCGCGAGGCACTGGCCCAGGTGTTCGACAGCCCCGACGCCGCCCGGCAACTGGGGCAGGTGAACGGGCTGACCGTGCGCTACGCGGGCAAGAACGACCTTCCCGCCCGCCTCTTCGCGGGTTGGGTGGCCGACACGCTGGGGTGGCCCGACCTGGAGGGCGTGACCTTCCGCGCGGCCCGCTGTGGCCGCGAGAACGGCGACCTGTGCGGCCTGGAACTCGCGGGAGACGGTGTGCGCTTCACGCTGAGCGCCGAGGGCGAAGACCTGGTGCGGACCGAATGCCACTGGCCGGGCATGGACCGCGTGACCGAGCTGAACGTGCCGCGCATGAGTCTGGCCGAGGGCCTGGCGCGCGTGATGGCCCGCCCTGAGCGCCGAGAAGTCTTCGAGCGGGCCTGGGCACTGGCGCGGGCCAGCCTGGAGAAGAAATGAACCTCCGCGTCTTCCCCACCGCGCAGGCCACGGCAGCGGCGGCGGCGCAGGCCTTCGCCCAGGCGGCGCGGGAGGCCGTGACGGCGCACGGGGCCTTTCGCGTGGCGCTGTCGGGCGGCAGCACCCCGAAGCTGATGTACCGCGCACTGCGCAACCTGCCGCAGGTGCCCTGGAAAGCCGTGCATATCTACTTCAGCGACGAGCGCAGCGTGGGGCCGGACAGTCCGGACAGCAACTACCGGCTGGCGCATGACGAACTGCTGACACACGTGCCGATTCCCGAGGCCCAGATTCACCGTCTGGAAGGCGAGCGCCGCCCGCTGGAGGACGCGGCGCGGGACTACGCGGCCCGGCTGCCGGAGCAGCTCGACGTGGTGCTGCTGGGCATGGGCGAGGACGGCCACACTGCCAGCCTCTTTCCCGGCACCGAGGCTTTGAAGGCAACGGGCCGGGTCGCCGCGAACTGGGTGCCGAAGCTGGACACCGGACGGCTGACCTTCACCTTTCCCGAGATCAACGCCGCCCGCGCCCGCTGGCTGCTGGTCACCGGCGCGGGCAAGGCCGACGTGCTGCGGGGGGTGCAGGCGGGCGAGGGCGACTATCCGGTCGCGCGCGTGCAGGCCCCGCTGTGGTTTCTGGACGAGGCGGCGGCAGCAAACCTCGGACGATAGGCATTCCGCTTCCGAGGAGGTCCGGGCCAGGTGTCCGGGCCTTTTCTGCGGCCCTCCTCCCGAAGTCGGACGCCGGGGGACGGGGCGGGCGCTAAGCTCCGGGGCGGAACTCCACTCAGGTTCAGCCCGTATCCGGTCCTGGCATTCTCGCTGACCTTTCCTTCTCTCCCCTTTTTCGGAGGCTGCATGTCTGTCCGCTTTTCCCAGAAGGCCCGGCCCTGTAAGGCCCTGCTCCTCACCCTCGCGCTGCTGTCCGGCACCATCGCCTCCGCGCAGACCGCGCCCGCTGCGGCTCCAACCAACACCACCGCTCAAGCTGCCCTCCCCGCAGGCGTGACCTTCGTGACCGAGGTGGAAGGTATCCGCGAGTACCGCCTCCGCAACGGGCTGCGGGTGCTGCTGTTCCCCGACACGTCCAAGACGACCTTTACCCTGAACGTGACGTATCTGGTGGGCAGCAAGAACGAGAACTACGGCGAGACGGGCATGGCGCACCTGCTCGAACACATGCTGTTCAAGGGCACGCCGACCAGCGGCAACATCCTGGAGGGCCTGGGCAAGCGCGGGGCCGACTTCAACGGCACGACCAGCGAGGACCGCACCAACTACTTCGAGACGCTGACGAACACCGGGGACAACCTTGCCTGGGCCGTTCACCTCGAAGCCGACCGCATGACGCGCTCGAAAATCAGCGGCGACGACCTCAAGACCGAGATGACGGTGGTTCGCAACGAGTTCGAGTCTGGCGAGAACAGTCCCTTCGGCCTGCTGTACAAGCAGGTCCGCTCGGTAGCCTTCGACTGGCACAATTACGGGAACACGGCCATCGGCAACCGCTCGGACGTGGAGAACGTGCCGGTGGACCGCCTCAAGGCCTTTTACCAGCGGTATTACCAGCCCGACAATGCGGTGGTGACGCTGGCCGGGAACTTCGACCCGAATCAGGCCCTGAAGCTCATCGCCGCCGAGTTCGGCCCCCTTCGCAAGCCCTGGCGCACGCTGCCGCCGCTCTACACCGTGGAACCCCCGCAGGACGGCGAGCGCAGCGTGACCGTGCGGCGCGTGGGCGACCAGCAGATTATCCTGGCGGCCTACCACATGCCCAGCGTGCGGCACCCCGACATGCCCGCCCTGCTGGTGCTGGACCAGATTCTGGCCGACGAACCCGCCGGGCGGCTGTACAAGGCGCTGGTACAGACCAAACAGGCCACCGCCATCGGCAGCCTGACCAACAGCGCCGACGACCCCGGCCTGATGCTGTACGCGGCGGTCCTGGGCAAGGACGACAACGCCGCGCCCGCCCAGGCGACCCTGCTGGCGACCCTGGAAAACGCCAGCAAGACGGCCTTTACCGAGGAGGACGTGGCCCGCGTCCGCACCCGCGTGGTGAGCGGCTACGAGCAACTGCTCGCCAAGCCGGAGTCGGTCGGCCTGGCCCTGTCCGAGTACATCGCGGCGGGCGACTGGCGGCTGCTGTTCAAGCTGCGCGACGAGCTGGACAAGGTGACCCCCGCCGACGTGCAGCGCGTGGCAGCGACGTATCTCAAGCCCACCAACCGGACGCTGGGCCTCTTCGTCCCGACCGCGCAACCCGACCGGGTGACGGTGGGCGCGGCCCCCAGCGCCGCCGAACTGCTCAAGGGCTACCAGGGCCGCGCGGCCCTCGCGGCGGGTGAAACGATTGCGCCCGAACCCGCCGCCCTCGAAGCCCGCGTGACGCGCGAGAAGGTGGCGGGCGCGGACGTGGCCCTGCTGCCCAAGAAGACGCGCGGCGAGCGGGTCGAGTTCGTCCTGAGCCTCGACTTCGGCAACCCCGACACCGCCCGCAGCGGGAAGGACGCCGCCGATTTCATCGCGCCGCTGCTCACGCGCGGGAGTCAGGGCCTGACGCGCCAGCAACTCAACGACCGCCTGGAGGCCATCAAGACGCAGCTTCAAGTGGACGGCAGCGCGACCGGGGTGACCGTCACCGTCAGCACCGACCGCACACACCTGCCCGAGGCGCTGGCGCTGGTCCGCAAGGTGCTGCGCGAACCCGTCTTCCCCCAGGCCGACTTCGACGAGATTAAAAAGGCCGCCCTGGACAGCCTGGAAGCGGGCCGCAACGAGCCGCAGGCGGTGGCGGGGCAGGCGCTGGCGCGCGTCTTTATGCAGCCGGGGGCCAAACGCGGCGACCTGGGCTACGCGCCCACCCTCGACGAGAGCATCGCGGACACCCGCGCCGTCACGCTGGCGCAGGTGCAGGACTACTACCGCAAGGTCTGGGGCGCGGCCCGCGCGCAGGTGGCGGTAGTGGGCGACTTCGACCCGCAGACCATCCGCGCGGCGCTGCCCGAGATTCTGGGCGGCTTCAGCAGCGGCGTGCCCTACCAGCGCGTGACCCTGCCACTGACCACGCCGCAGACGCAGGACCTCGTGCTGAACGTGCCCGACAAGGCCAACGCGGTGTACTTCGCCCGCCTGAACTTCCCGCTGCGCGACGACAGCCCCGATTACCCGGCCCTGGCGGTCGCCATGCGCGTCTTCGGCGCGGGGACCGACTCGCGCCTCTTCAACCGGCTGCGGCAGAAAGAGGGCCTCAGCTACGGCGCGGGCGGCGGCGTCAGCGTCTCCAGCCAGGACCAGAAGGCGAGCTTTACCTCCTACGCCATCTTCAACCCCAACGTGACGGGCAAGGTGGCGGCCGCCATGCGCGAGGAACTCGACCTGGCCCGCCAGAAAGGCTTCACCGCCCAGGAAATCGAGGCCGCCAAGTCCGCCCTGCTGCAAGAAGCCCGCGTGGCCCGCAGCGAGGACGCCAACGTGGCCGGGGCACTGGCCCGTCAGCTCTACCTGGGCCGCACCTACGCCTTCACCGCCGACTTCGAGGCCAAATTGAAGGCCGTCACGCCCCAGATGGCCCAGGACGCCCTGCGGAAGTACGTGGACCCGGCGAATCTGGTGGTGGTGCGGGCGGGGACGTTCGGGAAGTGAGGTTGGGCCTGTATAGCTTGTAGCGTGTCGCTTGTAGAGTGGGGGAGGTGTTCCCCCGCCTTCTTTGTTTGGCGCTGCCGCTGTCCGGGTTGGCGATCGGGAGCGAGCATCCGTGTTGCTGACAGCCCGGCAGAAGACGTACCCAAACACCCAGCCCGCCCCAGGCAGCTACAGCTCTTGCCTTCTTTTCAAACTTTGCAGCAGGTGGCCGATACCCGCCTTCCACACCCACCGTCACGGCAGAGGAGCTTTCGGGCCGCAGGCCCGCAGCCGCCACATGGACGGAGATAGCGTGGAGGGGGAAACCAGAGCGAAGCCTGGCAAGCCTTCCACCGCCAGGAACCTCCCTTGCCCAGCGCAGCGCCGCTCCCCACTGCCCCCTCTGGGGGTAGGGGGGCTGGGGGGGTGGGGGAAACTCGCGGCAAGATATCCTGCCCCAAAAAAACCTCCCGCCCACACCCCCGAAGAAGGCAGCCCCCTTCTGTTCCCTCCACCCCACAGGCCCCGCCCCCCAGGCCCCATACTCTCCCCCGTGAACCGCGCCGACCTCCTCTCCGACCTCGCCCTGTCGCTGGGCGCAGACGCGGTGGGCTGGGCACCCGCGCACGTTCCAGCGTCGGCGGTGGCCGAATACGCGGCGTGGCTGGGCGCGGGACGGCATGCGGGCATGGGCTATCTGGAGCGGCAACTTCCGGCCCGCTCGGACCCAGCGAGCCGTCTGGAGGGCGCGGCGAGCGTGCTGGTGCTGGGCGTCTCGCACGCCTTCGCGGACCCCGGCGTGCCCGCAGGCGGCGTGCGGGTCGGGCAGGTGGCCCGCTACGCCTGGACCCCCGACTACCACGACCAGCTCCAGCCCGTCCTGACCCGGCTGGAGCAGGAAGCGGCGCGGCTGGGCGTGCGGGCACGCGGGTATGTGGACCACGGCCCGGTGATGGAGCGCCTCTTTGCCTCGGGAGCCTTTCTGGGCTGGCGCGGCAAGTCGGGGATGAACATCAGCACCCGGCTGGGGGCCTTCGTGACGCTGGCGGTGCTGCTGACCGACCTGCCGTTCGAGGGGCCGCAGGAGGCCCACCCCGACCGCTGCGGGCGCTGCTTCCGCTGCTTGGCCGCCTGCCCCACGAACGCCATCGGGCCTGACCGGGCCATCGACGCCCGACGCTGCATTTCCTACCTGACTATCGAACACCGGGGGCCGGTGCCGCCGGAACTGCGCGCCGGGACGGGCGACTGGCTCTTCGGCTGCGACGTGTGCAGCGAGGTTTGCCCCTGGAGCCAGAAGGCGGGGCCGCTCGCACAACTCCTCAGGCCCGACCCCGAACTGGCACACCCCGACCTGAGCGCCTTTTTCGGCGTGGGCGAGCGGCAGTTCGAGCGCCGCTTCGCGGGCACCGCCTTCCTGCGCCCCCGCCGCAAGGGCATGGCCCGCAACGCGCTGACCGTGCTGGGCAACACCCGTACCCCCGAAGGCTGGCCGCTGCTGCTGGCCGGCGTGCAGGACCCCGCCTGGGAAGTGCGCGAGGCCGCCGCGTGGGCACTCGGGCAATGGGGCGAGGTGGGGCACCTCCGGCCCCTGCTGGACGACCCCCACGAGGCGGTGCGGAAGGCGGCGGCCCGCTCGTTAGGCATTGCTTCATAAGCCGCCCGCCTGGGTGATCGGCCACGCTTTTCCCTTCCTCTGCATGGTGTCGTGGGCCATGGCGAATCTGACCGAGAACTTCATGCGGGCGTTACAGACCACCGAGCAGAGCGGCGATCCGGCGGAACTGGTCGCGCTGTTCGGAGAAGGCGCGACGCTGCAAAACCTCACCACGCAGCTCTGGCGGGGCCAGGAGGGGGCGCGGCAGTTCTGGGAGGCGTATCTGGGCAATTTCCAGACCATTCGCAGCCAGTTCACCCACCACAGCGACGACGGCCACACCGGGCTGATGGAGTGGGAGGCCACCGGCCAGCTCCAGGACGGCACCGACATCGCCTACCGGGGCGCGAGCGTGATCGAACACGACGGGCAGCAGGTCGGCTCCTTCCGCACCTACTACGATTCGGCGGCCTTCGTGAAACCGGCGGTGGAGACGCAGGCCTGACGCAGCGCCGCCGAGTCGGTGAACGACTGCTGAACGCCGGAAGGTGGGGCGGCCCCGCTACCATAGGAGTGATGCGCCCCCGCCTGTTCCTGCCTGCTGTTCTGCCCACCCTGGCGACCCTGACCCTGACGGCAGCCCTCGCGCAGCCCACGCCGGTCCTGCGACCCACCGTCACTGCCCGCTATCCCCACGACCGCGCGGCCTTTACCGAGGGGCTGCAATACCTCGGAAACGGGCTGCTGGCCGAGAGTACCGGGCAGGTGGGCGAGTCGGGGGTGCGGCGGGTGGAGCTGAAAAGCGGGCGGGTGCTGGCGGCGGTCGCCACGCCGCTCGCCAGCGCCTTCGGGGAGGGGGTGAGCGTGCTGGACGGTGTCGCCTACCACCTGACCTGGCAGTCGGGGCTGGCCTACGCCTTCGACGCCGCGACCCTGCGCGAGGTGGGGCGCTACCGCTATCAGGGCGAGGGCTGGGGCCTCACCAACGACGGCAAGAGCCTGATCATGAGTGACGGGTCCAACACGCTGTTCTGGCGCGACCCCCGGACCTTTGCCTTGACCCGCACCCTCCGCGTGACCGACGCGGGCCAGCCGGTCAAGAACCTGAACGAGCTGGAATACGTGCAGGGCAGCGTCTACGCCAACGTCTGGCTCACGAACCGCATCGCGCGGATCGACCCGAAGAGCGGGAACGTGACGGCCTGGCTCGACGTGACCCCGCTGATGCAGGAGGCCAGCGCCGACGCGGCCCGCGCCGGGCAGCCCCTCACCTTCGACGACGTGCCCAACGGCGTCGCCTATGTGCCCGAGCGCGGTACCCTGCTGCTGACCGGCAAACGCTGGCCGACCGTGTACGAGGTGAAGGTGCCGGGCCTGAAGCCGGAGACGGGCACCACCGGGCGGGGCCGGACGGGACGCTGAGGCCGGAGACTAGAGCCGCTCCTCCACCGCCCGCCAGATGTCGCCGGCCAGGGCATCCACATCGCGGGTGGCGTCCAGCACCAGAAATCGGGCGGGGTCGCGGGCCGCGAGGGTCAGGAAGCCCCCCCGCACGCGGGTATGAAAGCCCAGGTCGGCACGTTCCAGGCGGTCGGGGGCACCCCGTGAGGCCGCCCGGCTCAAGCCCACCGCCGGATCGAGGTCGAGCAGCACCGTGAGGTCGGGCACCAGTCCGCCCGTCACCTCCCGCGTGAGGTCCGCGAGGAAGGCGGCACCCAGCCCCCGCCCGAAGCCCTGGTAGGCCAGACTGGAATCGGCGTAGCGGTCGCACACCACCACCTCACCACGTGCGAGCGCCGGACGAATCACGTGGGCGACCAGTTGCGCGCGGCTGGCGGAGTACAGCAGGAACTCGGGCAGCGGGTCGATGCTCAACGCCGGGTCGAGCAGCACTTCGCGGACCCGCGTGCCCAGCGGTGTCCCGCCCGGCTCGCGCGTGACCAGATGCGGCACCCCCGCTTCCGCCAGCCGCGCCGCCAGCCGCGCGAGCTGCGTACTCTTGCCCGCGCCCTCGGGGCCTTCGAAGGTGATGAAGGGGGGGGTCATGCGGCTCCGTGGGCTGTTGCCCGTGGCCGGTGGCTTGAAGACAGGCCTCCTCTCCAAGCGGCACGCCACACGTCACAGGCCACCCTCACAGCCCGGTCGGGTGGTGCAAAAACTGCCAGGGCAGGCCGAACTCGTCCTCCAGCCGGGCGGCGAGGGCGCGCACGCCGAAGACCTCGGTTTCGTAGTGCCCGGCAAACACCACGTTCACGCCGTACTCGAAAGCGTCGTGAAAGTGCTTGTGCTCGGGTTCGCCGGTCAGCAGGGTATCGAGGCCTGCGGCGGCGGCCTCCGCCACCGCGCCCGCGCCGCTGCCACTGACGATGCCCAGACGGTGAACCTGGGGAATCCCGCCCCCATGCACCAGGCAGATTTCGCCGGTGAGCTTCTGCACGCGGTCGGCAAAGTCCTGGAGGGACTGCGGGAAGGGCAGCTCGCCCGCCAGACCGATCTTGTGGCCCTGCCAGTCCCCGAAGGGCTGCGGGTTCTGGAGGCTCAGGGCGCGGGCGATCATCGCGTTGTTGCCGACCTCGGGGTGGGCGTCCAGCGGGATATGGGCGGCGTAGAGGTTCAGGTCGGCCATCAGCGCCGTGCGGACGCGGGTGCGGTGGGGCCCGGTGACGGCCAGGGGCTGGCCCCAGAACAGCCCGTGATGCACCAGCAGCAGGTCCGCCCCGCTGTCGGCGGCGTCCTGGATTGTCTTGACGCTGGTGTCCACGCTCGCCGCGACCCGCCGGATCACGCCTGTGCCCTCGATCTGGAGGCCGTTGAGGCTGGGGTCGGGATAGGCGCCGATGTTCAGATACTCGTTCAGCCAGCGCACCAGCGTGTCGCGCTCGACCTCTCCTCGGGGGGCAGGGCCGCGCTGGGTGTGCGTGGGGGTGGGGTCCGTCATGGGGTGCATTCTAGGCGCGGCACTCAGGGGGCAACGTTCAGCGGGACGCTTTCATGCCCGCCCGCCACGACCTCCAGCCGGTTCCCGAAGGGATCGCGCAGGAACACCCGCGCCACGCCCGCCTCCGCGTCCGCGCGGTACGGCACGCCGTGCGCGTCGCAGTGGGCCTGGAAGGCGGCGAGGTCGGGGCACCGCAGCGCCGGATGCCCCTTCTCGCGCGGCACAAAATCGGGGGTGACGCCCACATGCAGTTGCCGCCCGTCGGGCAAGGCAAACCAGACCCCACCGCGCGCACGCAGCGCCTCCGGCTTGAGCCGTTCCGGTAGGCCCAGGAAGACCCCGAAAAAGGCCCGTGCGTCCGCCTCGCAGCCCGCCGGGGCCTCGACCTGGATGTGGTCCAGCCCGGAAATGAGGGTCGTCATGGACCGAGCGTAGACCCTCCCGCCGGGCTGGCCGCGTGCCTGGGGCAGGAACAGCAGGCCCCTCCAGAGCCATTCTTCAGAAAACGGCCCGCCGCGCCGCCCATGCGGTACACAGGGAGGAAACGCCGAAAGGGGAACGCGATGAACGAGAACCAGGCCCGCACACACGAGGACCAGACACCCGGGAGCCAGCACCTCCAGCCGCGTGAGGAAAGCCAGGGCCGCCCCGGCCGCTGGGTGCCGGTGGCGGCGGCGGGCCTGGTGGGGGCCGTCACCGTGACGCTGCTGAACGAGGGCGCGCGGCGGGTGCTGCCCCACGCCCCCCGCATGGAGGTGATTGGGGAACGTGCCCTCAGCCGCTCCCTGCGGGCCGCGGATGTGCCGCCGCCGCACGGTGAGGCCCTCTACCGCTGGACCCTGCTGGCAGACATCGTTTCCAACAGCCTGTATTACAGCCTGGTGGGGACCGGGTCGCCCCGGAAGGCCTGGCCGTGGGGCGGCGCGCTCGGGCTGGCCGCCGGGGTGGGCGGGGCGCTGCTGCCGCGTCCCCTCGGGCTGGGGCGGCAGCCGGGCGAACAGGCCCCGCTGACCCCGCTTCTGACAGTGGGCTGGTATCTGGCCGGGGGCCTCGCCGCAGCGGCGACCTACCGGGCCCTGGCAGAGCACGAAGTGGGGTGAGGCGGACAGCGGCCACCACCCCCGGCGGCAAAGAGAAAAACCCCGTCCCAGGACGAGGTTTTTTTCTCTTGGTGGCGATGCCCGGACTTGAACCGGGGACCTAACGATTATAAGTCGTTCGCTCTAACCAGCTGAGCGAAAACCCCGTCCCAGACAGCATAAAACGGATTTGCCTTGAGTTCAAGAGGCTCAAGAATACACGACATCGGAAGGTCAGGGGTTCGACGTTCCAGGTGCCGCCCACAGTCCCGCCCATGACTTTTCCCAAACGTCACTGTCCTAGAAAAAGACCGGATGGGACGAAGGTACTCCCACCCCAGCCTCAAGTTAGCGAAGCCGGAGGTGGGAGGCAGTCGTTAGGTCAGCGGTTCGAGTGCCCTGGCCGCCTGCTCTCACCGTACAGGCGGCATCTGTATCACCGCCGTCAGAGGGCGTGGGCTAGGCTAGGGCCAATGGCGCGTTCCCTCTTACTGCGGGCGTGGGCACCCACCCGGCACCAGCTATACCGCAACCCGAGCGATGACGTGGGGAGCAGGCCGCTCTCCACTTGAGGTACCCGATGGAGACAGCAACACAGGACCGCGCCCGCCGCCTCTTCCAGTTCCTACAGGAGTTCACGGCGCTGAAATTCAAACCGCAGCGCACCAGTGACAACGACAGCCTGCTGTGGTTCAGCAACTTGCCGGAGGAGAAGGAGATCGAGCATGCCGCGCGGCTCAGTGCTCGGGAGGGGACGCCGGACGAGTGGTTGGTCATCCGCAAGCCGAAGCTGCACCCCGCCCCAACGCTGCCCGACTTGTTAGAGCCCTGGGTGAAGGGACCTCTGGATCAGGCGGACAAGCCCCCGGCAGTTCACACACAGCGGGTGGTGGAGACCCAGATCCTGGACGATGACCTGCTGCCGCAGCGCATCCAGGACACGCTGTTCCTCGATCAGGAGCCAGAGGTGCTGGCCCTCTGGACGGACTACGAACGGCGCTGGCAGACCTGGGCGGCAGAGGAGCGGCGGGCACGGACCGTGCAGGCGAAATACCTGCAACTGTTCGACATGCACCAGAAGCTCGCCTCATTCGGGGAGACGTACGAGCTGCGCCTGGGGTTCGGGTACCTCGCGTGGCGCACGCCGGATGGCGTGGAGGTGCGCCGCCACCTGCTCACGGCCCAGGCCAACCTGACCTTCGATGCCCTGAACGGCGTGCTGAGTGTCACTGCCGGGGGTGACGGGGCGCGTACCACTCTGGAACAGGACATGCTGGAGCCGCACCAGCGACCCCTGACCCAGGTTACCGAGGAAATCCAGAGGGTGCTGGCGGAGGACGGCGAGGACCTCTGGAGCGAGAACGTGGTGCCGAAGGTCCTGCAACAGTGGGTGAATGCCGTGGAGGGGCGGGGTGTTTATGTCCCAGAGCTGACGCCCCTCTCGCCGGGCGGCGTGACGTCGAACCCCGTGGTCCACTGGGCACCCGCCCTGATCCTGCGGCGGCGGGGGGAGCGCAGCCTGGGCGCCGCCTACGGGGATATCCTGCGCAAGCTGCCGGAGCTGGACAGTGTGCCCAGGAACCTCGCCGGATTCATCAGCACCCCGGAGGAACGCCCGGCGGGCGAAGGTACAGGCCAGTCGGGTGAGGTGTACTTCCCGCTACCCGCCAACGACGCGCAGCTCGACATCATCCGGCGGCTGGGCCGCCAACAGGGCGTGCTGGTTCAGGGGCCGCCCGGCACGGGCAAGTCGCACACCATCGTGAACCTCGTCTCGCACCTGCTGGCCACCGACCAGCGGGTACTGGTGACCAGCCACACGGCGCGGGCGCTGAAGGTGCTGCGGGACAAGTTCCCGGCGGAACTCGCGGCCCTGTGCGTGACCCACCTGCGGGGCGAGGAGGGGGCCAGGGCCATGCTGGAGGGGTCCGTCCAGCAGATTCTGGAGCGCTCCACCACCCGCGATGCCCGCAAGGAGCGGCAGACCCTGGAACTGCTCTCCGCGCGCCTGGAGACCGACCGTCAGCAGGAAGACCGGCTGCTGGACACCTTGCGCGACATCCGGGAACGCGAGACGAACACCCTCGACCTGTTCGGCTATCAGGGCACCGCGCAGCGGATCGGGGAGCAGTTGCGGCAGCAGGAGGCGGCCTTCTCATGGATCGCCGACCTGGTCTCTCCCGACCGTCCTGCTCCCCTGACGGATGCGGAGGCCCTGCGGCTGCTGGCCCTCTTGCGGGACTTCGGGGAAGGCGAGATCGGGGAGCTGCGGCAGCAGTGGCCGGACACGGCGGCGCTCGTGTCGCCGGAGGAGTTCGTGCGCTTCACCCTGGCTGAGCGGGAATCCCAGGCCAGGGCCGAGGAGCATCAGGCGGCGCGGGCGCATCCCCACTACGCCATCCTGCGCGATGCCACCCCGGAGGCCAGGCAGACGCTCCTGGCTACGGTGCAGGCCCTGGACGCTGCAGCGGAAACCGGGCGACGTCACCCCAGCATTTGGCTGGGCCGCGCTGTCACCGCGCTGCTCCAGGGCCAGACGAGCCTCTGGGAGGAGATTCAGTCCCGGACCACCGAGTTGCTCCCCGAGTTGCAGCGCCGCGCGGACTGGCTGGAGCAGACCGGCGTGACGGGGCTTGAGGGCCTGGACCCGCAGACGGTCCGCAATGACGCAGGGGCAGTGCTGGCGCACCTTGAGGGGGGCGGCAAGTGGGGTGGGCTGTTCGGCAAGCCTGCGGCGGTGAAAGGGAGGCTCTACCTCAAGGACAGTGTGCGCGTGGGCGGGCGGCCCGCTGAAACGCCGGAGGCACTCCGGGACCTGCTGGAATACCTGGCCCTCACGTCGCGGCTTGCCCGGCTGGAGGCTGTGTGGCAGGCGGCAGAGGTGCAGACCAGCGGCCCCGTGAAGCTGCGGGTGAGGTACTGGGGCGAGCAGCAGGCGCTCCTTCAGTCCCTGAGCAACCTGAAGCAGCAGTTGGATCAGGCCCGGCAGGCCGTGGCGGCTCTCCCTGGCCTTCCCCAGCCCCAGTGGTGGGAGCCGGGCGAGCTGCGGGCACTCGTGCGGGCAGCGCAGGCAGCGGACACCGAGCTTGACGCGCAGGCACGCCGCAAGATGCTGGAGGACCTGCTCCCCAGGCTGGACGTGCTGCTCACCTCACTGGAGGCCCACCCCGTCGTAGAGGAACTTCGCCAGGCCACCCAGGCCCGCGACAGTGCCGCGTACGGTCAGGCGCACGCCCGCCTACTGCACCTGACAGCCCGGCGCGAACGGCTGGCCGGGCGTGAAGACTTGCTGGGGAAGCTGCGTTCTGCCGCGCCTGCCTTCGCCGACGAGCTGACGGCCAGCGCCCGTGAGACCGCGTGGGACGAACGCCTGGGGAACCTAGAAGCCGCGTGGCGCTGGCAGCAGGCAGAGGCCCGCCTCGCGTACCTTGCAAACCCGGATACCGAGGTGGACGTCCGCGAGCAATTGGTCCACACTCGCCAGCGCATCCGCGACACGCTGCGCGACCTCGCCGCGACCCATGCATGGAAGAACACGTTAGATCGACTTCAGAACAAGGAACTCCAAGGCTTGGAAGCCTGGCGACAGGCCATGAAGAAACTGGGCAAAGGAACTGGCAAGAATGCCGATCTGTATCGGCGCCTTGCCCGTCAGGCGCTGGAGCAGGCTCGTACCGCTATCCCTGCCTGGATCATGCCCCTGCACCTCGTGGCGGAAAGCTTTCCTATGGAGCCTAGCATGTTCGATGTGGTGATCGTGGACGAGGCCAGCCAGGCTGGACCGGAAGCTCTGTTCCTGGCCTTTATCGCCAAGAAGATCATCATCGTCGGGGACGACAAGCAGATCGAGCCGGAAGGCGTTGGTCTCCAGCTCGCACAGGTCAGTGCGCTAGCTCACCGCTTCCTCTTCGACTTTCCAGCGGGTTGGATTATCTCCTCTCCCAAAGCCAGTTTGTTCAGTTTCGGCGCCTACACCTACCCACCGATGATCAGCCTGCGCGAACACTTCCGCTGCATGCCCGAGATCATCAAGTTCTCCAGTGATCTGAGCTACGAGAACCACCCTCTCATGGCGCTGCGGCAGTTCGGGGCGGACCGCCTGCAACCCCTGGTGGCCCGGCACGTCGAGAACGGGTACACCCTCAGCAAGCGGGGCGACAAGGTCAATCCGCCCGAGGTGCGGGCCATCGTGGATCAGATCAAGGCCTGCCTGAACTCCCCCCGCTATGCCGGAAAGACCTTCGGGGTGATCAGCCTGCTGGGTGACTCGCAGGCCGAAGAGATTGCCGCGCTCCTGCGGGCAGAGGTGCCCGAGGCCGAGCTGGAACGGCGGCGCCTGGTATGCGGCAACGCCTACAGCTTTCAGGGGGACGAGCGGGACGTGATCTTCCTGAGCATGGTGGACAGTCCGGCGGAGGGGCGGCGTTCCACCCTGCGCTCGCGCGACGACGGCACGTTCCAGCCGCGGTACAACGTGGCCGTCAGCCGTGCCCGTGACCAGCTCTGGCTCTTCCACAGCGTGGACCTGCCACACCTGCACCCGGACGACCTGCGTGCTTCCCTGATCCGGCATGTCCGCGCCCCGGAGCTGGAGCAGTTCCAGCCCCTGGCCCGGCAGCGGGTGCTGGAGCTGCGCGAGCAGGCGGCCCGTCCCGGCCGGGGCAGGAATCCTGCGCCCGCCCCCTTTGACAGTTGGTTCGAGGTGGACGTGTACCTGAGCTTGGTGGAGCGCGGCTACTGCGTGGTTCCGCAGTACGAGATGAACGGCTACCGCGTCGACCTGGTCGTGGAGGGCCTGCGTGGCCGCCTCGCAGTGGAATGCGACGGGGACCACTGGCACGGACCGGAGCGGTACCTCCAGGACCTGCACCGGCAGCAGACTCTGGAGCGTGCCGGGATGCAGTTCTGGCGTGTTCGGGGCAGCACCTACGCCCGCGACCCGGAGGTGGCCCTGGAAGACCTCTGGCGAACGCTGGACGCCCGCGGCGTGTTCCCGGAGGGCGACCCCCGCAACTACGAAGCGTTGCCCGACGACACGGGCCTGGTTCCCTCGGGTGAAGAGTTGCAGGTCTCCGAGGAAGCGAGCAGCCTGACGGAAGAGGCCAGTCACACGGACGCGCTCACCTCTGGCATGACGGAGGAGGTGGACAGTGTGGATGCACTGTTCGGGGACGCGCCACACCGCCCTGCTCTCGCCGCCTACACCCACTGGTCCGCGCATACCCTGCCGGACCCCCGCGACGTGGACAGCCTTGACCCCCTGGTTGAGGGACTG
Organism: Deinococcus phoenicis; assembly: GCF_000599865.1. GTDB lineage: Bacteria > Deinococcota > Deinococci > Deinococcales > Deinococcaceae > Deinococcus > Deinococcus phoenicis. The sequence goes on from NZ_JHAC01000032.1 coordinate 91,556, forward strand.
AGGGAAATCATCGCCGCCGAGGGACCGATGCTGTGCCGTCAGGCATACCAGACCTACACGCGGGCGGCCGGTGTGAATTACGGCAAGGCGGTGCAGAGCCAGTTGAACAAGGCCGTGACCAAGGGCCTGCGTGCTGGAATCTTCGAGCAGACCGACGAGTGGGGCACGCCGGGCCAGGTGGAGAAGGTGGTCCGCCTCGCTGGCACACCCGCAGTCCGCCTGCGGGAGCGCGGGCCACGGGACCTGACCGACGTCCCACCCCTGGAACTGGCCGCACTGATGCATGACATGCTGCGCCTTGAGCCGATGCTGGACATGGATGGCAACCCGGAGCCACTGCTGCGCCGGGTCCTGGTGGCCCATGGAGGCAAGCAGCTCACCCTCAAACGCCGCCACGTGCTGGAACGGGCGTACCACCTGCTCCAGGCTAGGCTGGTTCCAGCAGTGACGGAGGGTGGAGCAACAGTGAGCACCGTCAATACAGAACGCTGAAGTCCACCCTGTCAGCCTCACGCTGCTCCCCGAGCTCGTCAATAACATTGCTGAGGTCATCGATCACCGCCTCGAGGTTGATGCGCTCCTCAGCGAACTCGTCGGGGTCGTCAACGAACTCCGGTTCTTCGGGTACCTCATTCAGTCGCGTCTGCACGCGGGTACGAAGTGCCGTCATCTCGCCGATGATGGTCTTCAGGGCGGCCGCATGGGACGCCATGTGCTTGGTGTACCGGCTCTCGATGTCTTTGAGTTCCTGCTGCTCTGTGGGATTCATCAGTCCTCCTGGGCGAAACGGGTAGCCTGGGCTGCCGGGCATCATCATGCTGCACGGTTGTCTCGGTGAAGTTGGCTGCCACCGTCAGGTCCTTGCTGCGGGCGTAGGCCAGCACGGCAGCCTGTTGGGCTTCCAGACCGAGGCCGCTCTGGCCCTGCTTCTGGGTGCTGACCCGGTAATAAGCAACGGCAGGGTTGGGCATGGGCGCATGTTAAGGGTGGCGTCGGTCCGTTCGAGAGTCTTAACTGCCCGCAGCACGGCTCCCCCCTCACGCCGAGACGCCTTCACCCTGCACGAACAGCACGTGCTCCAGCCTGAAGTACAGGTCATCGCCGCGCTCCAGCTCGTCGAACTGCTCCACGTCCGTGATCACGCGACCCCGGTAAACCCCGCTGTCCGTGCAGTCCTGCACCCGCACCCAGATGACCTCGGAGCGCAGCATCGGGCTGAAGGCGTCGTCGACCTGCAGGCAGACGAGTGCGCCAGGGATGATGTGGCGCTGGCGGACGTTGAGGGTCCGCAGGGTGTAGAAAACGTCGGTCTTGGTTGTTGTCATGGTGTTTCCTCCTTAGGGCCTGTCGGTGGCCCTCACTGCTGTCCTTTTTGACCCGCAGGAGGCGGCACAAAGGGCACGCCAGGGCGCTTCGCCATCACCCCCCGGGGAGTGGGGGGGAGTCCTGACAACCTTGTCGGGCGCTGTTGCGGGGCTACGTCCAGAATTCCGGCAGGGGCATCACGGGCATGAATCGCAGTTGCCTACATGCGAACGCCGTACAGTTTGACCATGAGCAAGCCGACGAAGCCCCAGACGAAGAAGTCCGACAAGGTTGTACGTCCGGAGCCGAGGATGAGCAACGATCAGGCGCTCGCGTTCGCCCAGCAGCACTACGCGGCGTTGCTGGAAAGGCTGTCCAAAGGCTGAAGGTCAAACTTCCGGCGACCGGACCAGGACCTCGACATCCGGCCCGAGGCGGCGGAAGTGCTTCGCGTTGAGGGTGACCAGCCCCTGCGCACTGGCCCGCAGGGCTGCCTGCGCGATGAGGGTGTCGTAGATGGCTCCGCCCTGAAGGCCCAGGTCACGGCAGCGCGTCGCGGCGTCCAGGTAGTCGGCAGGGGTCAGCGGCAGCACGGTCCAGGTCTGGCTTAGCCGTTCCAGCACTTCGCGCACCTGCGCCGGGGGATACCGGAGCTGGGGGTGGCCGGTCATCACGGCGTAGCTCTCCGCGAGGCTGTGGGCACACAGGGCAGGCTGGTCGGCAGCCGTCACCTGCTCGTCGGCCCAGAGGAAGCGGGGGTGGTTGCGGGTCAGGGCGGCCACGATGGCGCTGGTGTCGAAGACCGTCAGCACCCGCTTACCAGCGCCCCAGCAGGTCATCCAGGCGCTGCTCGCGCATGTCCTCGACGGGGTCGCCGCTGATCAGTCCGGGGCCGTCCAGCACCAGGCGGCCATGATGCTCGATGGTCTGAACGGGCCGGGTCAGGGGACGCAGGTGCAGCACGCCAGCTTCTACCTCGACTTCCAGCTGCTCGCCCGGTTGCAGGCCCAGGGCGTCGCGCAGCTTCTTGGGCAGCAGGACGCGCCCGAAGCGGTCCAGTTCCAGGTGAGCCATCATGCTGCCAGTTTAGGCCGGAAATTGCCAAAAAGGTGAAACCGACTTCACCCTGGCTGCTGAAGCGAAGCGACCCGCGAGCGACAGCTCGCACCGACCTATCACCTGGCAGCGTCGGCTGGTAGACCTTGCGGGCTGCGCCCGGGGGCCGCTACGCGGCGTAGGCCACACTGGCGTCGCCCACCTGCCGGGCCTGACCCAGTGCCACCAGTGTTTCCAGCACCTCGTCCACTGACGCCATGCGCGCACCCTTGAACAGGCGGGCGACCTGCTGAGCCGTGAGGGGTGCAGGGGCCGACTGAAGGGCCTGACGTCTGGGGGTAGGTGGGGCGCTCGGCCTCCTGCGCAGCCACGGTGGCCATGTCCAGGCCCAGGTCACGCATGGCCGTGCCCTTGGGGTCCTGGTACTCAGGCCGCAGGTAGCGGATCAGGCCCTGGCGTTCTTCCTGCTCACGCAGGGCATTCAGCTCCGTCAGGCGCAGCAGCACGTCCTGGTCGGTGAGGCCAGCCGTAGGCGGCCTGCACTAGGGCGTCCAGCTCGCCGTGCAGCACCCGCAGCGTCGTGACCAGGCCCTGGTCGTGGATGACCTGCTCCTTGGGGTCGAGGGGTGTGGCCGCCCGCAGCTTCTCCAGCACGTTGTACATGGTGGTCATGGTCAGCGCCGGGTGCTGCACCAGCCGTGTCTTGCGGTGGGCATCCAGTGCCTCGGCCTTCTCGCGGATGGCAGCCTGCTGTTCGGACGTGGCCGCCGGGAAGGGGAAGGTCCCGAAGCAGCGGGTCTTGACGTAGACCGGGCGGTCTTCGAGCGTGCTCCCCTGCGCCAGTGCCCACGTCACATGAATGCGGCGGCTCAGCACGCCCAGCACGTAGGCGTCGTCCTGGGTGGTGTTCACCAGAATGTCGTCCGGCAGGAGTCCAGGAAGAAGCGTCAGGCGTAGATCGAGGTATCAGCATCGCTGTACGCTTCATACACGTGGGCATAGAGCTTGCCCAGCAGCGCTCCCAGTTCTCCTTCCTGCGCCCCCAACGCCCGCAACTCGTCCCGAATCGCTTTCCGGACGCGGGCGCGGGTCTGCTGTTTCTTTCGCCAGTCCAGGACCAGGGCGCTGGTCTTGAGCTTTCCAACGAGCTGTCGGGCCAACGCCTTGACGGCCTTCTCATCCCGGCGGCTCAGTTCGGGTGCCCTCTGCACGACCAGGTCGAAGATGGCCAGCTCCTCTTCCGTCAGACCCTCACGGGCGGCCCGCTGCCCCTCGGCGTCCAAGTCACGCCCGAATTGCAGCAGCTCCTGAAAGAAGCCCTCGATGTTGGCCGAGCCAAGGTTATATTCCTCGATCATGGCCTGGAGCTTCTCGGCGAAGTTCACCCGCGTCTTGTTCAGCCGGGTGAGCTGGTTCACCCGCCCGGTCAGCAGAGCCCTGAGTTTCTCCGCTTCGGTGCGTTTGTGGGTGCTCTGCCGGAATGCCTGGGCCAGTTGGTCAAAGTCGATGCGGCTGAGGTCAAGTTTCGGCCCGCCTTCCCGTACCCGGTACCGCTGGGCGACCACGGACTCGTCCAGGAGTTCCTCGACCCTTGCCATCACCCCGGCGTCCTGGGGATTCTCCCCTCCAGTCACGGCCCTCAGCATCTCAGCCAGCACCACGTACAGGGCACGCTCCTGAGTAAAAGCCTGGGCGGCCCGGTCAGGCAGCACGGCCTTGTACAACCGGTTAATCACGGCCGCCCCATCCAGGAAGTGCTTCTGGACATCCTGGGATTCCAGCAGCGCATCCCGCGCGTCCGCCAGCAACTGCATCTGATCAAAGCCGCTGGTAGACAGTAGCGCACCGGGTTCAATACCTCGGGCCTGTAAAAAGGTGCGCAGGCTGTCGGCCTGAGCCTGCAGATGAGCCAACAGTTCCTCCTTGGGCTGCACCGGGGATTCGCCTAGCTCCACGCCACTCCCTGACCCTGCCCCATAGACGGCGAGGGCGCGTTGCAGATCCCGAAAGACGCCTATGTAATCCACGATCAGGCCGCTGACCTTCTGCTCCCACACTCGGTTGGCCCGCGCGATGGTCTGCATCAGGGTGTGGTTGCGCATGGGCTTGTCGAGGTAGATGGTGCTCACGCTGGGTGCGTCGAAGCCGGTCATCCACATGGCACAGACGAAAACAATCCGCAGCCGGTCCTGAGGATCCTTGAACTTCGTCTCCAGGTCTTCTTCCACCACGCGTTTGCGGTGGGGCAGGATGTCCACGCCCTTCGCGGCGAAGTCGGCAATCTCGTTCTGGGCCTGCGATACGACCACGGCCATGTCGGTCTCCCGCATGAACTTCAACCGGACCAGGAGGGCGTCGCGGGCGTCGCCGGAGGTGCGGGCCAGCTCGGCCTCCAGCCGGGCGATCTCGTCCTGCCAGTGGCGCTGCACCTTGTCGTACATCCGTACGGCAGTCAACTTGTCCACGCTGACGACCATCGCCTTGCCGAACTGCAGGCGGCCCATGAAGTGCGACACGATGTCGCGGGCAATCTCCTCCAGGCGGCTGTCCCGGGTAATCAGTTGGTACTGCCGCCCGAAGGAGCGTTCCAGGCTCTTCTCGGTCGCCTCGTCCACCGAGGCTTCATCAAGCAGGCATTCCATGTCGCCCTGAAAGTCCTCGTTGGCGAGTTCCAGTTCCGGCGTGCGGTTCTCGTAGTACAGGGGGACAGTGGCCCGGTCCTCAACGGCGTCCCGGAAGTTGTACACGGACACGTAGTCCCCGAAAACCTCCCGGGTCTTCTCCTCACCATGAGCGGGGTGCCAGTGAAGCCGATGAACGCGGCATTGGGCAGCGCCTGCCGCATGTTCCCCGCGAAGACGTCGTACTGGCTGCGGTGCGCCTCGTCCGTCATGACGATCACGTCATCTCGCAGAGTGAGGGTGGGGTACACCTCGCCCTTCTCAGTCCGGAACTTCTGGATCAGGGTGAACAGGTAACGGTGATCCGCCTGCAGGAGCTGCCGCAGCCCCGCGCCGCTCTCGGCCCGCACCTGCGCTTCGGGCTCGGTGACAGCTCCCGTGCGGGCGAACGTCTTGTAGATTTGCCCGTCGAGTTCCTCCCGGTCGGTGACGATCACGAAGCTCCAGTTGCCCGGCACCTTGCGCAGCACCTTCTGGGCGAAGAACACCATGCTGAAGCTCTTCCCGGAACCCTGGGTGTGCCAGAACACGCCCAGCTTTCCCCCATTGGCCTTGGCCTGCTCCAGGGCCTGCAGGGCGCTGTTCACCCCGAGATACTGGTGGTTCTTGGCGAGGAGCTTGAGGATCTGCCCGTCTCCCTCGTTGTAGAGAATGAAGTTCTCCACGAGATCAAGCAGTCGCCCCGGCACGGCCATGCCCCGGAGCATCGTCTCCAGACCGGGGCGCTTGGGTTCGTCCTCGCGCTCGACCTTCTTCCACTCTACGAAATGCTCCCAGCCCGCCGTGAGGCTGCCTACCCGGGCCTCCAGCCCGTTGGACACGATGATGAAGGCGTTCGGGACGAACAGTTGCGGGATGGTGCCGCGGTAGTCGCGCAGGTTGTCGTTGAAGCCGTCCACTAGGTTCTTGTGGGCCGCCTTCAGCTCGATCAGCACCCACGGCAGGCCGTTCACGAAGCCCACCACGTCCGGGCGGCGCAGGTACAGCCCGTTCGGACTGGTCACCCAGAGCTGCTGCACGGCCAGGAAGCGGTTATTTCCCGGCGTGTCCCAGTCGACCACCCGCACACGCACGATGACCTGTTCGCCATCCTCGCCCTCAAACGTCACGGCCACACCGGACTTGAGCAGCTCGTACAGCTCGCGGTTGGCCCGCACGACCGTCATTGCGGAGCGGTCGAGCGTCACAGCCTCCAAGGCCTGTCTCAGGGCCACCTCGGGCAGGTCGGGGTTCAGGCTCCGCAGCGCGTTCATCAGCTCACGCTCCAGGATCACCTCCCGGCGGCTGTCCCGGCCCAGCAGGCTCGCCGGGCCGTAGTCCTCCTCCATCGCATTGACAGTGCGCCAGCCCAGGAGGCCCAGCAGCGCCACCGCGGTCTGTTCAACCAGGGTGTCTTCAGAGAACAGATGCACGGTGCGCCTCCACAGCCTGACGAAGGAGGGGATCTAGGGCTGAGACTTCATCCGGGTGGCTGAAGCGGCCGTTGAAGTAGCCCGGTTCCCAGCCCGAGAGCGGCTGGCCCACCTGAGCCTCTCCCAGCCCCTGTGGGTTCTCCAACTCCCCGTAGGGGTGCCGGAGAGCCAGATACACGCCCTCCCGGTTGATCCACAGCCTCGCCAAGTCGCGCTCGTCCAGCATGAAGTAGTCCGCCGCCTTGGAGCTCTTGACACCTACCCCCTGAGCCGTGAACGCCGCGCGAAGGGCCTGGACCAGTTGGCGCACCTGTGGCTCGCGGTAAGCGATGCCCTGCTGGAACTGCTCATGCACGGCCCGAACGAGCGGAAGGGCGCGCTCGGCATCCTCCGCCGTCCGCAGGGGGAAGGCCCAGCGATCCTTGCTCCGAGGCTCCCAGCCCTCGAAGAGAGCCGGGAGCAGGATGTCCGGGTCGCGGGGCTGCACCTCAACCAAAGCCGCGCCGCTGCGGAGCAGCACGACCAGCTCAACTGGACGCCCATAGCCCATGTAACTCTGCGTCACTGTGCGGGTGAGTGACGGATCGATCTCCACGAGCCTGCTTTCAAACGTCTCCAGGGCCTCCCGAGCCACCCAGGCGAGTTGTTCCAGCGAGGCGGCCAGGCTGGACAGGCTGGAGGGCGAGGAGCTGCCAGAAACCGAGCGGTTGAGCTGGTAATTCAGGGCTTGCTGGGCCAGCTCCAAGAAGGCATCCAAAGGAGTTTCAGGACGCACGACCACTTCCGCATCACCGTTCCCGTGATGCCCCACCTCGGTCACATCGCGGGCAAGCCCGTGGGGATCGTCAAGGTCGGCGAAGGGGATGTTCAGCCAGCACTTCACCGAGCCCAGTTCAGGCTGCGGGACAAGGTCGCAGAAGTTCGTGCCCACCTTGAAGGCGATGTACTTCTTCGTGGGCACTTCCTGCACCTTGGGGTGCAAGTCCAGCAGCTCCGTGCGCAGGTCGTCCACGAGAACCCGCAGGGCAGGCGGCAGGCCCAGGAGATGATCTTCGAGGGCGTGAACACCCGGAGCCACACGCTGGCTCAACTGCTCGCGCAGCTCCTCGCTGGGTTGCACCATCGGCCAGACCTTGAGGGCGCGGTCGGCCAGGCGCTCGGCCCGCTCACGGATGCGCCCCTCGTTCCATTCGTCCAACTCGGCGAGTTCCTGGTTCAGGAGCAGGTGGCTCGACTTGAAGCCCTTCCCCTTGCCCTTGAGCAGGTCCCGCTTTTCGAGGAAGGGGCGGTCGCTGTATTCGGGGTTGTACCCCGTCAGCGTCAGGTTGCCCAGGGTGTGCAAGTACCTCTCCTGTACCTCGGCCCAGTGCTCGCCCAACATCTCCCGCCACTCGGTCGCCAGCGCCTTGTTCTGCGGCATGACGTGTTCGATGGTGTAGTCGCCGGGGTTGATGGGCTCCTTGTCCTCGTGGTTCTCCAGGTGCCCCAGTGTGTAGCGGCTCAGGTGACGCGGGGTGTACATGGGCCGGATCATGATCTGCTGGCGGAAGTCCTCATCGGACGGGAAGCGCAGGTAGGACCGCTGCCCATAGAGCTGATCCTTGAAGGCCTGGAGGTACGGCTGCCCCCGCAGCTGCCCCGGCAGTGCCGGGAAGAACTTGTTGAGGCCCTGCGTACCGACCCCGCACACCCAGCGGCGGTAAAGGTAGGATTCCAGGGTACCCAGCAGCTCCACGAACTCCTCCCGGTATAGGTCGCCTGCCTTCCACGCCGAGTAGGCGTCCAGCACCAGCGGATACCACACGTCCAGCTCCAGCCCCCGCAGGCTCAGCAGCGCCCGGCGAACCTCGGCATCCGCCTCGTGCTTCTGGGGGTCGAGCAGCGCCGCGTAGTACCCCGCCGCGCGGTGGAGTTCGCGCACCAGGAAGGGGATGTCCTGCTGGTCCTTCTCCAGGTCCCTTTCCACGTACCGCTTGAACGCCACGTACACGTCGCCCAGGCGGGCCGGAATGGGCGTCTTGCTGCGCAGGCTCAGGAAGTCGCGGATGAAGCGGTCGAAGGCGCCCGGCTCGGTGCCGTCGAACAGGCGCTCCATCTGGAACCAGTGCTCGTGGTACAGCTTCTCTTGCTGCTTCTCCTGCTTCTTACCACCCATCCGCATCAGCACGTAGTTCCGGATGCGGTCTGCCTCCGAGAGGTCCAGGCCCGTGCTGTTCATGCTGTCGAAGATGAGCTGCGGGTCATCCTCGCCGTCCTTGAGGGCGATACGGACCACCTGGAGCCGTTGCAGCCCCGCGTAGACCTGCGCGAGGTCCACCCCTGGCTTGCCCAGTTGCGCCTCGAAGAAGGCGAGGGTGTCCAACAGGCGAGGTGAGGGCTTGGGCGGGAGCGGCGTGTGCTCGTCCTCCAGGCTGTCGAGCAGGCGGGCCAGCGTTTCACGGTCACTCTTGGTCAGAACCAGTTTGTGATGGAGCCGCCCGCTCACGTCCGGGTTCACCAGCAGGTTCTTGCGGATGCTCTCGGCAGACACGTTGACAGTCGAGCCGTCCTTCTCGACCTTAAAGCCGCCCGTCACCTTGAGGCGGCGAACCAGGGCGATCAGGAACAGGGTGGTCGTCGTGAGCCGCTGCTGGCCGTCAATCAGGAGGGCCTGGGTCACGTCCGCCATGTCGTCGTCCGAAGTCGTGACGTACACCACCGACCCGGTGAAGTGCGGCCGACCCTGCGCTCCCGCCTCCAGCACGTCGTCCCACAGGCGCTCGACCTGCTCGCGCTGCCAGCTATACGTCCGCTGGTAGATCGGCACCTCGTACTGCCGCCCGCTGCTCCCCTGCAACACACGGAAGAGCGACACTGCTTCAGCCTTCACGCCACCGCCTCCTCTCGCCGCTCTGCAACTTCGGCCTCCAGCCCCGGCCCCCGCACCGCCAGCCCCGATACGTCCAGCTCGCCCGACACCAGCCGGGGCAGGAGCAGGTCACGGGTGCGGCGAAGGTTGGCGTTGCGCTGGCGAAGGGCAACGGTTAAATCAATGAGTGGTGCAGCCAAGTCTGTAAAGCGTTCAACGAGCGACGCCGGAGGAAGGAGCAATGGAAGAATTGCCAACCCCTTTGGAGAAACCCGCTGATGGCTCGTTGAGGTGCCGGAGGCCATCAAAGCCAGACGCTCCAGAAATTCCGGAGCCGAACACAGACTGTAGAGCCAGTGCTTGGAATAGCCTCGCTGGGAAGGAGGGGTAAAAACTCAGTTGAGGCAATCTGGCGGCCCCCCTTTGAGGCGGGAGGCAGCCAAACACGGGGAATCTTGGGATTCAGCTTCGGTAAAAGCACGCAGTCTTTGGGGATGCGGTTCTTGTTGCTCTTGATTTCAGAGCCGTTCTCCAAGGCTGGAAGCTGCCCGGCATCAAAAGCGGGAAGGCTGAAATGCTCGAACTCCTCTTCTGGGAAGTTCCCAGGGTTGAGCGAGGTGCTGAACACGACGGCTGCATCCCTGAATGTCCCCCACTCCCACCCCTTCGGCCTCCGCCCCTGCTCGTCTTCCACGAACTCGGCACCCTCGTAGCCGGGGAAGCGGAACTCCACGAACCACTCGCGGTACAGGGCGCGGGCCATCTCCTCCAGCACCCGCACGCGCCGCGTGTTGTTCTCGATGAGGTCATCGTAGGCGGAGAGGATGGCGGCGATTTTCCGCTGGGTGGGGAGGGGGGGGAGCCTCAGAGGAAAGGAGGTCAGAACTTGGGCATTGGCGTTTGGCTGCGCCGCGCCGCCCATGTGCTTCTGGATGAACTCCTTGTACATGGCCGACTCCACCACGGCACCGACAAAGCCAGCGTCAACGTCTTTTCTCAGTTGTAGGCGCACAAGGTAGGATGCAAAAACGGCCTCTGGAGCATTCTTTATACGCTTCGCCCAGCCCGTAGTTGCGCCCGTGCGGGCGACGACAATATCCCCCTCTTGTAAGAGGTATTTCTGCCGCTCTTTCTCCGTCACTTCGCAGTACGGCACAGACTCCCAATCAATGAGGTCAGGCACAATGTCCGTAATTCGGAGGAACTTGGGGCCCACCTCGGCCTTGCTCGCGCTCGCTGTGTACCCATATTGCACTTTCCAGCAGAGGTCACGCAGTACAACTTCAGGCCAGACGTTCACGCCGAAACCCCAACTTCCAGCAATGCCTGCACGTTCGCCCCAATCCTCTCCTCCAGCTCGTGCGCTTCGGCGTTCAGGGTTTCCAGCTCCTCGTTCAGTTCGCTCAGGCGCACGCTGAAGTCGAAGTCGTCGGCGGCGCGGGCCTGCACCCCCACGTAGCGGCCAGGGTTCAGGCTCCAGCCCTGCGCCTCTATCTCGGCGCGCGTGGCGACCTTGCACAGCCCCGGCACGTCGCGGTACACGCCACCGGGGAACAGTTCCTCGATCTTCTCCTGGCTGCCGTGCCTGAACTCCGGCTTCTCGCCCCGGTACAGGTTGGCGATGTTCGCCAGGAACTCCACCTGCTCGTCGGTCAGCTCGCGAACAGCCTTGGTCACTTGGCGGTAGGTGTTACGGGCGTCAATGAACAGCACCTTGTCCTCGCGTGCGGTGCCGCGCTTGCCGTTGTCGAGGAACCAGAGCGTGGCGGGCAGGGTGACGGTGTAGAAGAGGTTGGAGCTGGTGGCGAGCATGATGTCCACGTTGCCGCTCTGGATCATGCGCTGCCGGATGAGCTGTTCGCTGCCGCGCGCGTCGCTGGCGCTGTTCGCCATGACCACCCCGGCGCGGCCCCTGGCGTTCAGGCTGCTGGAGATGTACTGGAGCCACAGGTAGTTGCCGTTGTCGGTGCTGGGGATGCCGTGGGGGAGGCGCGGGTCGGCCGCGATGTCGTCCTTCTTGACGCCCTTGACGTTGAAGGGCGGGTTGGCGAGAGCGAAGTCGAACTTGCCCCGGCTGCCGTGAATGTCCTCGTAGAAGGTGTTGCCCTGTTTGATGTCACCGCTTAGGCCATGCACGGCGAGGTTCATGCGGGCCAGTCGCACAGTCTCGGCGGTCTTCTCCTGCCCGAAGACGCTCAGCTCGTCGGTGGGATTCTTCTGGTGCTCGGTGACAAAGCGTGCCGACTGGACGAACATGCCGCCCGAGCCGCAGGCCGGGTCGTAGATGCGCCCGTGGAACGGCTCCATGATCTCGACCATCAGCTTGACGAGGCTGGTCGGGGTGTAGAACTCGCCGCCCAGTTGGCCCTCGCGCTTGGCAAACTCGCCCAGGAAATACTCGTACACCTTGCCAAAGGCGTCCCCCTGAAGCCCGGCGGCGATCTCCTCGAAGTTGAACGCCTTCAGGAGGGGCGTGAGGACGCTGTTGTCCAGGCGGTTGTAAATCTTGGGCAGGACGCCCTTCAGATCCTCGTTCTCGGCCTCGATGGCGTTCATGGCCTCGTTGATGGCCTGTCCCAGGTTCGCCCCGTCAGGCAGGGCCAGCAGGCGGCGGTAACGGGCCTGCTCCGGCAGGTACATCACGCCCTCGGCCTGGAAGTCGATGGGGTCGGCGTCTGGCCCCAGTTCCTCCTGCGCCTGCTGGAAGCGGTGGTCGGCGTAGGCCAGGAAGATCAGGCCCAGAACGGGCGTGCTGTACTCGTGGCTGCGGAGCTTGGAGTTGGCGCGCAGGTTATCGGCGGCAGCCCAGAGGCGGCGCTCGACTTCAGAGGTATTCGCGGACATCGTGTGTTCCAGCATAGAGTCCGGAGCCAGGCCCGGAGCCGCATCTGCGGTCAGGCGCAACACCCAGCAGGCCCAGTGCCCAGGCTCTGCTGGAACAACGGTGTCAAACAGGGTCAGTACGCGGGCTTGACCGGCAACGGTTCGTAGATCCGCTTGCTGCTCCCGTTGTCGAAGTTCACGGTGGCGATCACGTTGATGCTGGTGTATATCCGGTCGGCCCGGGCGCGCACGTTCAGGGGCAGCGTGAAGATCAGGCTGTTGCCGCTCTGCCGAAACTTCGTGACGGGTCCCCCGGCGGGCGGCCAGGCATCCACGCTGTCGAGCGCGAGCTTTCCTGTCCGGCCACCCTCCCGGTACTCCAGCTCGTACCGGAACTCGGCACTGACCGGACGTGCCCCGTCCGGTAGGGTCTCGATCACCAGGTCGCACAGGTGGGCGCGGCCCGCCAGGAGGCCCGTTCGCACGGTGCCGCTCGAGGCGTCACGGCAGGTCGTGAAATACCACCGGGTGAACCTGGGAGCCGCGTCCCCAGCGGCGGGGGTGATGGCGAGCGGGGAGGGCGGGCGGCTGGTGGCGGCTGGACCTCCTCCACAGGCCCGCACCTGGCCCCAGGCGGCCGGGAACCCATTGGCCGAGAAGGTGTAGGTCAGGGCCTGCCCACCCGACGGGCGGTTGATGCGGACCACCAAGCGCTTGCCCGCGTTCAGACCACTCACGATCCGGCGGACAGCCGCGCTGTGGATAGCGACAGCCTTCAGATTCACGTCGCCCCTGGAGTTGACCACGGTCGTCAACTCGCTGTCCGGAAGCACGATGGGGGGATCGTTACCCAGCCGCACTGTCACGGCGGGTCGCACACCCAGGTCCGCGTCCCGCTCACTCAGCAACGTGTTCTTGGTATTCAAGCCAGCCCAGAGTTCGGCCTGATCGAAGCTGGCGCACCGTACGGCGAAAAAAGTCTCGCCGGTGCTGTCGTTGACTTCATAGAGGGCGACGAAGCTGGTGTTGACGTCCGTGATGGGATCTTTGCTAAAAGAATAGTACGTCTGGGTTCCCGGCACGCGGTCAATCGCGCGGGCCGTGGTCAGGGTCAGGGCCGCGGCCACAGCCAGGGCCAGTTTCACAGGGGTATGGATCATGGCTCTCCTCAGGGGCTGCACAGCCCCAGATGGTCAACGCAGGTCACAGAAGTCGATGGCCTTGAACGCCTGGACAAAACCCGCGGGCAGGAAGGTGAAGGTCAGCGTCTGTTTCACCGGAGCTTGGGGACTCTTGGCCTGCACGCGAATGAACACCTTTTGCCCCGTCCCCAGGCCCACCGCGATGGCCTCGTTGGCGGCACTGTCCGCAAAGCTGAAGGAGTCACGCCTCAGCCGATTCTCAACGCCCACCCTGGTGAGGCTGTAAATGGTCGCCTGCTGCCCCGTGCCCACGCGGTAGTTGACGAGATAGAGATCGTCCGGGTCCAGCTCCTCCGTGCCCTGCTCCGGGAGCAGTTGGTGCTTGGTGGTCAGGGAGAAATCGAAACCTCTGGGACCCCAGCACTTCATGGTGAGGTAGGTCCCCTGGGTATACTGCTCGTCGAGAAAAATCTCGCTCAGGTTGTTGTCGGTCATCACGTCCCGGTGAAACCAGTACCAGGTCTTCGTTCCTGGGACCTGGACATCATCACGGGCTGCCAGGGTCGGAAACGCTGTGAGCGTGAGAAGGAGGGTTGCCAGCAAGGGCCTCATGGTTTCCACTGTAGAGGCTGGAGCAGGCCGCCATGACCGTATTTGTGGCACTCATCGGGCGCTCCCCCGGTATCCGGCCTGCCGGGCCTCCTGCATGGTGCGGAAGCAGTCCTCTGGGCGGGTCTTCGCGTAGAAGTTGCCCCCAGGAAGGTGATAGATCATGCTGCCCGCGTTGCCCTTGATGGGGAAGCCCGGCGGGCAGTTCATTCCCTGCGGCGCGGCGCGTCCCGAGGGGGCAGGGGGCATGCGGCAATCGGCATCCTTGCCGTCCACCTGGCCGTCATAGTCGTTGTCGATGCCGTCCCGGCAGGCGTAACCGGACTCGGTACCTTCCGGGCGCGGGTTGGCCTTGGGCCATTCATCGGAGATGCTTCGCCACATCGCCTCGAAGGCGGCGTCATAGGTGCGGACATGCTGGGGGACGTCCCGCAGGATCAGGGTGTTCTCGTCGTTGCGTAGATCCCCGGCCGAGGTCCAGTTCATCGAGCCGAAGATCAGGTGGCGGCCGTCCACGCTGGCCGCCTTGGCGTGCATCTTCCCGCCCCAGTTCTCGACCTTGACCTGCACCCCTGCCGACCGCAGCAGCTCGTGCTTGGTGTACTCGTTGCGGGCAGCAGTGGCGTCGAGGATCAGCCGCACCTGAACCTTGCGGCGGCGGGCCTCCAGCAGCGCTGTAGCGATCTGCTTGTTGGTGAGGTAGAAAACCGAGATGTTGATGTTCTGGCGGGCTCCATTCAGGGTTTGCACGACGGCCTTCATCGCCCCGTCCTGTGGCGAGAAGAGCACCGTGGCCGTGCCGCCCTGTACCAGGGGTATAGCTGGCCGAACCTGAGATTTTTTCTCGCGGTGGAAGCGGCCCGCGTACATCTGTTCGAACTCTTGCATATAGGCCTGGGCCAGGGCCGAACCCCGCAGGAGAGCCGCGACGTTCGCGTTGTACCCGCCCACGTCGCTGTCGCTGATGTTTGCGGAGCCTGTCCACACGATCTGGCGGTCCACGACAAAGAACTTGTGGTGCATGATGTCGCCCTCAAAGTCGATAGGCTCCTCGCTGGCCTGGCCGAGTTCATAGCGCACCCCGCCCACAGTGGCGCGGTAACAGGAGAGCGGGCCTTCGTGCCCTTCAGGCCGCACGCACTTCGCCTTAGCCTTACCACCGTCCTGCTCCTGCTGCCTGGCCAGGGTGCGCCGATCAGCCGCCTGGTCAGTTCGCACGCCGGGCAAGGCTTGGAGCAGTTTGGGCGTATCGGCGTAATAGTTCTTCCCGTCCACGTCCGCATCCACGACACCTCTAACCCGGACTCCGCGCTTCTGGGCGCGCACGAGGGCGGTGAGCACCTCGTCCTGCCCCCGCAGACCGTAGATGGCGAAGTCGATCTGACTGCGGGCACCGTCAAGCGCCTGGAGCAGCGAGAGGCACATCGGCGTGTCACACTTCTCGTTGGGTTTGCTCGCCGCGATAGGCGCATGGGGGAAAAGTTGAAGCTGTACCGGCAGGAGAGCAGGGGCACCGGCACTGCTGCTCACCCCCAGCACCAGGGCCATCACCAGGGGAAGCGGGCGCAGCACTTAGTACACCCGGAAGTTCAGGCGCCAGGCGTTCACGTACTCATGCGAAAGCGTGCAGGACAGCCTGTACGTCTTGCCGCCCGAGGACCAGGGGATGAAGACTTCCTTCCCGCGCCCCTCCTCACACTTGGTGTTGAGCTGGAACAGGACGGTTGGTGTGGGCCGCTTCCCAGTCCCCAGCTCAACCAGGCGGCTGATCATGAGGCCGGTGTAAGTTTCGCCCGGACCAAAAAGAGTGTCCTGCACGCCCGTGGTGTAGCCCAGGGAGACCACGCGCTCCCCCTGCCGGACGACGGAGAGGACTGTAGGCTCCATGGGAACTGCTGGATCGAAGGGGAACTCCCCCTTGACGATGTACCGGTACTCGCTGACGTCTGCTCCCAGCGGATCCTTGATGCTGAGCTTGCAGGCATAGGTCTTGCAGAAGCCGGACGCGGCGAAGGAGGCGGAACTGCCGATCAGGGGGGCCGCCAGCGCTGAGCTGGTCAGGGCGGCGGCCAGTGGGACGAGATGGCGCATGCCCCCAGGGTAAGGGGCCGCCCGTGTGCGGACTGCCTCACTTGCGCATCGTGCGGCCAAACTTCCCAGGAACCCCTGGTGGGGCGCGCGCCTTCCTGCACTGGACAGTGATCATGCGCTCAGGGGAAAGGACACGAGTGCCTGGTGCCGTGCCTCTGCGCGGGTAAACCGGACGTAACTCATGCTCTTCTCGTCCGTCAGCAGCAGCACATGGACGGCGTCCGCGCCTTCATCCACACACAGCAGAAGGTAAGCAGGATTCCCCACCCGGGGATGGTGCCCTAACGAGAACTTGAAGTTATCTTCCCGCGCATGCGGCGTCCGGGCAACAATACGTAGCTCCCGGCCAAAGAGCGTGAGGTAAGCAGGCTGGTTCAGGGCTTCCGGCAGTTGGCAGTCCTGGTCGGGAAGGCGGAGCTTGGTGACCAGCGCTTTTAGCAAACGCCGGCGCCACTGCAGGACCTGCTGCTCTGGGGACTCGGAGACCTGTGGGGGTGGGGCCGCCGGGCGGCGCAGGGGAGCCAGGAGCGTTTGCACAGCGGGAATCAGGGCGCGACGGACAACGGTGCTGAAGTTCAGGGTGGTCAGCATAGAATTCTCCAGAAATGGAACGGCCTGCAGCTTTGCACCACAGGCTCAGGGGGAAGGTAGACGTGGGCGGCACGGGAGGACTGGTGGATCCCGGCAAGCCAGACGGACAGCACCTGGGCTCTCTCCAAGCCGACTCAGACGCCAGGCCGGGGGTGGAGCACAAGAGCACCGACAGCCTTCCGGCTGCTCGGTGTCTTGTCGCTCCGCCACCGCGACAGACACGGGGGTTGTTAAGGGGGGAGTGTCTGTCGTCATTCAACGGCAGGAGGTTGAGGATCCGCCGCCAGACTGAACCGACTCTTCCGCCCCTGCTTCTCCTTGTGAATCAGCGCGGCGTCTATGCCCCGGCTTAAGGTGCGCTCCAGCGTCTTCTCGTGGACGCCGAATTCCGCCGTGAAGTCCGCCCTGAAGTCTTCCGAGAAGAGCGGACCTGCAGAAAGGCGTTCCAGCAACCAGTCGAGCTGTTTGTCCCCTGGCTCTTCCCCATCCTCACTGGCCTCCGTCCGGCCCTTGAGGTTCGGGTGTCCGGCGGCATCCCAGGCGAGAGGCTCGAAGTCGAAGCGAGTCTTGTCCGCCGTAAGCCGGAGCTGCTCATGCCGCCGGTCGAGGTGCAGGCGCAGCATAAAGTCGGACAGCCCCTTGATGCGCTGGCTGCCGTCATACTGCATGTTGGTCTTGTTGGTGTGGTGCAGGACGACAATGGTAACACCGGTCTGGTGCGCGAGGTCTGCCAGGGGCTTGAGAACCGCTTCGGCCACCCCGTTGCTGTTCACTGCATTTTCAGAGCCGGTCTGATTGGCCAGCGAGGCGTAGGAATCGATAATCACGAGGCCGCACTCGTCAGCCACTGCCTGCAGGATGATCGCCTTGAGGTCGCTCAGGGGAATGTCGTGCATGGCCCGGATGTATCCCCGCAGCCCAAGGCGAGTGCCGAACATGCGGAGCTGGCTCTCTCCCATCTCGTAGTCCAAGTACAGCACGTCCGCCTGCCGGGTTGGTCGCTCATGGAGGGATTCCCCGTTGGCGACCGCATTAGCTAAACGGAGCGCCTCCGTGGACTTGCCCAGGCCGGACTCGCCATACAGCACAACAAGCGCCCCCGCTGGGAGAAGGCCCTCTACCAGGTACCGGGGAACCTCCGGTACGGGCAAATCCTCCCAGCGTGTGGTGAAGAACTTGCGGTGTCGGCAGCGGAGCTCCCGGTTTGGATAGAGCGCCGGGCGCGGGGTGGGCAATGTGTTGAGACTCTTGGCTGTGAGGGCGTCCCTGTACGCCGGGGGCGTGATGTTGGGGCGCGGCGTATGCGGTTCGGACGGGATCTGGAAGACTGATGGCAGAAAGAAGGGCTGCAGGGAAGGGGCCAACTGAAGCATGGTTTCTCTTAGAGGGGCGGCAATGCCGCGAGAGGGGTGAAAAACAAGCCCCCGGCCAGAACCGGGGGAGCGTCAGGGGTCAAGATTTTGTATTCAGGCCGCGCCTGGCTTTAGGCTTGTAGCCCCGGTCCAGGGAACTCCAGCAAGGACCAGTCGTTCCTGAGGGCGTCAGACGGCCCACCCAGACGGATACGGACATCGGCGGGCAGGTTGCGGCTCTCCAGCAGATAGAAGTCGGGGGCACGGCCCTCGGGGTAGAGGGCCACCAGTGCGATCACTTCGCAATCGGCGGCGTAATCCTTTGCGTAGAAATACTCGCCGTAGAAACTCGAACGCTCGGCAGGCAACCGGAAGCGCCAGGAACCGTCGGCGAGCCGCATGGAGGCTTTGGCGTCAACTCTCCTCCCATTGATGAAGAGGTCGTGCTTCTCGTTATGAATCGCGCGCCAGTACGCATCCAGTCCGCGTCGCCGGGCCTCATTGAACGTGAGCTGCTCGCCTTCTTCCCCGCGCAGGGCTGTCGGGCAGTTGGTTTTCAGCCCGAGTTTGGACCTGTACCGCTTGACGGTTGACAAGCTCACCCCGGCGTGAACAGCAATAGCCGGATCGAGGCAACCAAGGGCATGCGCCCTCTGAATAAGGTCAATCTGTCCCTGAGAAATAGCCATAGAGGCCTCCTGAAGTGCTCCCGGCCCGCAAGCCAGGGATGCAGCGGGAATGTTCAGGAATGTCGCCAGGGAGTCACCCCAAGCCGTTGGCCTGGAGTAGAAGTTGAGGGATGACAGGGATGGCGGCGCATGTCGAGAGGCCGCCCGCCTGCGATCACCGCGCGGTTGGTGGACCTAGAGGGTCATGGTTCACAACGTAGGCCCGTCGCGCCCAGGGGGAATGCTGGATCAAGTGGTGCTCCTTTCTCACTGCTGTTCTTCTTCTCCGCAATGGGACGTGGTGGCTCTGGTCGGCTTTCAACATCCACCGTTTGTTCCGAGGAGGCTGACAGCCAGCCGTATGCCGATTTAGGTCTCACTGCTGTTCTTTAGCAACTAACTCAGGTGCGTAACACGGAGCAATAGCTTTAGGGCGGGGCGCAGAAAGGTTGCCGGAGGCGTAAGGTGGGGTATGAGGCCGTACTCCCAA
>NZ_JHAC01000033.1 GCF_000599865.1 Deinococcus phoenicis
GGAGGCGAGCGAGTATCTGTCGGGCGTCTACCGGGAGGCCCGCACCCTGGCCCAGAGCTTCAGCACCTCCGTCGAGAGCCTGCCGCAGCGGATCGCCGCGCTGGGGGCCGAGCGGGACGCCCTCAGGGCCGAGGCGCTGGACCTGCGAACCCGCCTCGCGGGTGCCCTGGCGGACGCGGCCCCGCTGGAGGACGTGGCCGGGGTGCCGCTGCGGGTCCTCACCCTGGATGACCCGGCGTTCCTCTCCGGCGCGCTCGCCGCCACGCCGGAAGGGGAGGTGCGGGTGGCCCTCGCCCCGGAGGGCCGCTGCGGCATCGGCAGCGGGCGGGCTGATGTTCCCGCCGGGGACCTGCTGCGGGCCGCCCTCGGCGTCACGGGCGGGAAGGGCGGCGGGCGGCCCACGCTGGCGCAGGGCAGCACCGAGCGGCCCGGGATCTTTCTGGACGCGGTGCGGGGGGCGCTCAGGAGCCTCAGTTCGGCTTGATGGCCCGCGCCCGCAGCCTGCGGTAGTCACTGACCCAGGCCGTGCCGTTCCACAGGTGCGGGCGGGCATACGTTTCGGCTTCCCGCAGGACGGCCCCTCGTTCCTCTGCCGTCAGGGGAGAGAGCCACGCGCCGCCGAAGCCCGCCAGCCAGGCGCGGAACCCGTCCTCGCCGGACAGCAGCGAGGGCCGCACAAAGTCGTGGGTGCGTTCTGCGCGCAGGCCCGCGCGCTCCAGCAGGGTGCAGAGTTCGCCGGTGGTCGGAAACACCCAGGGGTGGGGCAGGTCGGGCAGGCCCAGGGTGCGGGTCGCGTGGGCGACGGCGTCCAGCGTGGTCTGCACGTTCCCGGCCCCGCCCATCTCCAGCACGAAGCGCCCGCCGGGTTTCAGTGCGGCGGCCACCCGCGGAAAGACGCCCTCCAGGGGCTTCATCCAGTGGAGGGCCGCGTTGCTGAAGACCGCGTCGAAGTCGTCCCTGAAGGTCAGGTGGTGGGCTTCCATCACCTCGAAGCCGGGTTCGGGAAAGGCGTTGCGGGCCGCCCCGATCATCGCGGCGCTGGCGTCCACTCCGGTCACCCGGGCGCCGGTCCGGGCGATCCGCGCCGTGAGTTCCCCCGTGCCGCAGCCCAGGTCCAGAATCCGCTCACCCGGCTGTGGGTGCAGCCATTCGCCGGCCAGGTCGGCGCTGGCCTCAAAGACGAAGGCGTGCCGCTCCCGGTAATGTCCGGCGTTCCAGGGATCTGTGGTGGTCATCTGCCCTCCTGTGGGACCCGCCCTGGTCGTGTGGCCGGGACGAATCCCCCCAGGCTACCCGGGGGACGGCGGTTGTAAGGGCCGCACTGCTTAGACGAACTCCGATGGAATCGTTGACGGAGGGATTCCATCCGAGCGGGAGGAGCAGCGGCCTCATGGGCGTCTGTTCGCGACGACGCGAGAAGGAGAACAGACGGGTTCCGGGAAATGGATGGACTTCCGGCGCTGTCCCGGAACCCGTCCCGCTTCACGCCGTTTTCAGCAGCGCCGTGAGGTGAAGCCGCAGGGCGTCCAGCACCGGCGCACTTTTCAGGCAGGCGGCCAGGGCGCGCGCGGCGTGGTGTTCGCTGCCCTGCATGGCCCCGGCCAGATGGGCGTGGACCGTGGGATGCAGCCGCCCGCCCCGGTACAGGGCCGAGTCGAGCAGATCGTCCACCGGCAACCGGGTGTGCCGCTCGCCGTCCGGCGTGACCGTCTCGACCACCGCGCGGCCCCGGTCGTCCCCGGTGACGTGCGCGTGCAGGGGCCGCCCGGCGTGCCGCGACACCTGCTCGACGGTGGGGACCAGGGCATTCACCAGGTTCACGGCCAGGCTCAGGCCCAGCAGGTGCGCGCGGGCCACGTCTGCCTCGCCGCCCCCCAGCGTCTGCGTGAGCCGCCGGGCCAGCCGTTCGCCCTCGGCGTACAGCAGCGCCTGCGCGTCGTCCGCACTCCCGTTCGTCGCCGTCATGCTTCCAGGCTACCGTGCGGCACGGTGCGGGGCGGCAGGGTGTCGCTGGTCCCCAGTTTCTCAATGTCCTCTCTGGACGGTCATCACCGGCGCGGTCTTCTGGGGACTAGCCTGCGGACGTGGAAGGCGACGTGGCGGGCTTCTTTACCCAGTTCGAGACGGTGGTGGGCCAGGTGACGCGGTATCTGGCCACCGGCGTCGAGGGCGCATCCGGCATCATCGTGGGCATCGCGGTGATCGAGGCGCTGTGGCGCTCGCTGGCGCTGTTTTTTGTCCAGCACGAGACGCCCGAGTCCCTCAAGGAGGCCATACGTCTGCGGCTGGGCCGCTGGCTTTCGGTCGTGCTGGAGTTTCTGCTGGCCGCCGACATTCTGCGGACCGCCGTGGCTCCCAACTGGAACGACATCGGCAAACTGGCGGCCATCGCGGGCATTCGCACGGCCCTCAACTACTTCCTTCAGCGCGAGGTGCGCGAGGCCGAGGGGCAGCGGGCGGATGCGAAAATCACCGGCCCCCTTCAGCGCGAGCAGGACCAGCGCGACCAGGGGTAGGGGAGATGCTCGCCGCGCTGCGGCTGTTCGTGGAACTGGCGACCAATCTGGTCCTGTTCGGTTACCTCGTCGCCGCGCTGCTGACCCTGGTGCGGGGAACAGGGCTGCTGCGTGCCCGCCTGCTGGTGGCCGAAGGCATCCTGTTCGCGCTGAACCTCAAGGTGGTGGCGACGCTGCTGCGGACCATGGAACTCACCACCTGGAACCAGATCGGCCTGTTTGCTGCCGTCTTCGTGCTCCGCACCGTCCTGAAACGGGTCGTGACCTGGGAGCGCCGCGAACTTCAGTCGGGCCAGGGCTGAGGCGGGAGGCGCTGACCCCCGGTTCTCGCGGTCTAGGGCAATCGGGGCAACGGCAGGAGCGCCCAGGTGGCGGGCGCCTCCCACCGCCGGGCAATGCTCTAAGCTCAGCGGGTATGAACGTCATCGGTCAGGTCACCGTACTGCCCCAGCTGCCTTCAGTGATCGGGCGGCTGTCCGAACTCGCCTACAACCTGTACTGGTCCTGGACCCCCCAGGCCCAGGACCTGTACCGGGACCTGGACGCTGCAATTTGGGAGCGCTTCCAGCACAATCCGGTGCGGGTGCTGCTGGAAGTGTCGCAGGAACGCCTCACGCAGGCTGCCGCCGACGCCGAGTACGTGGACCGCTATACGCGGGTCATGGCCGACTTCGACGCCTACATGCAGAAGCGGGACACCTGGGCCAGCGGGCACGCGCCGGGTCTGGCTCCAGTCGCCTACTTCAGCATGGAATACGGCCTGCACGAGTCGCTGCCGATCTACAGCGGGGGCCTGGGCGTGCTGGCGGGCGACCACTGCAAGAGTGCCTCCGACCTGGGCTTGCCCTTCACCGCCGTCGGGATGCTGTTTCACCAGGGGTACTTCCGGCAACTCCTGAACAAGGAAGGCTGGCAGGAGGAAGCCTACGACGAACTCGACCTGACCACCCTGCCCCTGCGGCCCACCCACACGGCGGGGGGCGAGGAGGTCCGGGTGAAGGTCCAGATCGGTGAGCGCGACGTGCATGTGCGTGTCTGGGAACTGGCGGTGGGCCGGATCAGGGTGCTGCTGCTCGACGCCAACGTGCCCGAGAACAGCGAGGAGGACCGCAAGCTGACCGCGCGGCTGTACGGCGGCAACCAGGAACTTCGGATTCAGCAGTACGTCCTGCTGGGGGTGGCGGGCATCCGCGCGCTGCGGGCGCTGAACGTCCCGGCGGGCGTCTACCACATGAACGAGGGCCACGCCGCCCTGCTCGGCCTGGAGCGCGTCCGCGAGCTGGTGGAGGGGGGCCTGGACTTCCGCACCGCCACCGAAACCGTTGCCAGCAACACGCTCTTTACCACCCACACGCCCGTCCCCGCCGGGAACGACGCCTTTGCCTACGATCTGGTGGACAGGTACCTGGGCCAGTGGCCCGCGCGGCTGCACACCTCCCGCGAGGAACTCTACGGTCTGGCGCGGCAAGACCAGCTCTGGGACGGCCACTGGGTCCCGACCTTTTCCATGACCGTGTTCGCCCTGAGCATGAGCCGCGCGGCCAACGGCGTCTCCGAACTGCACGGTCAGGTCAGCCGCGACATGTGGAAGTTCCTGTACGAGGGCGCGGAGGCGGAGGAGGTGCCCATCGGCCACGTGACCAACGGCGCCCACAACCTCACCTTCACCTCCCAGGCGATGCGCGACCTGCTGGGGACGGTGCTGCCCCAGGACTGGACCGAGCGCCTTCAGGAAGAGGAGATGTGGCAGGCGGTCGAGGAACTCTCCGACACGCAGCTGGCCGACGTGCAACTGGACATGAAGCGCGAGATGATCGCGTTTGTGCGCCGCCGCCTGCGCGAGCAGCTCACCCGCAACGGCGCGGGGGCCGCTGACCTGGCCGCCGTGGAGGGCGTGCTGTCCGAGAACGCGCTGACCATCGGCTTTGCCCGCCGCTTTGCGACCTACAAACGCGCCACCCTGCTGTTCCGCGACCGGGCACGCCTCAGCCGCATCGTGAACGACCCCGCGCGCCCGGTGCAGTTCGTGTTCGCCGGAAAGGCGCACCCCGCCGACAACCCCGGCAAGGCCTTTATTCAGGAGATCTACCGGATGTCCCAGGAACCCGAGTTCCGGGGGAAGATCGTGATTCTGGAGAACTACGACATGAACGTGGCCCGTCACCTCGTGCAGGGCGTGGACATCTGGCTGAACAATCCGCGCCGCCCGCTGGAGGCGTCGGGCACCAGCGGCATGAAGGCCAGCTTCAACGGCGCGCCCAATTTCAGCGTGCTGGACGGCTGGTGGCGCGAAGGCTATGACGGCACCAACGGCTGGCCCATCGGTGAGGAGCGCGAATACGCCGACCTGAACGTGCAGGACGACGCCGACGCCTACAGCCTGTACCAGACGCTGGAAAATCAGATCGTGCCCCTGTACTACGCCCCGCCCCAGGCGGACGCCGGGGGCCGCAGCGGCTGGGCGCAGACGGTGCGCCGCGCCATCCAGACGGTCAGCCCGCGCTTCTCGATGCAGCGGCAGGTCATCGACTACGTCCAGGGGTACTACCTGCCCCTGACCGAACGCGGCGCGTTGCTTGCCGCTGGTGGCAGCCAGCGTGCCCGCGAGATCGCCAGCTGGAAAAGCTGGGTGCGCCAGCAGTGGCCGCACACCAGCCTGCACGCGGCGGCGCAACTGCCTGCCACCGCCCGGCCCGGCGAGAAGGTCGAGGTCCAGGCGACCGTGAACCCGGCCGGGATCAAGCCCGGGGAACTGCGCGTCGAGGCGGTCCTGAAACGTGGCGACCACATCACCCGCGTGCCCCTGGAGGCGCAGGGCGACGGCAAGTACAGCGCGCAGGTGCCCCTGGAAGACAGCGGCCTGTATTCGGTCGGCGTGCGGATGCTCCCCGAGATCGAGGGGCTGAGCAACGACCTGGAGGCCGGACTGATCAAGTGGGCCTGAGGGCAGCGGTGGGCGGCTGGCTCTGGGCCGTGGGCGGTAAGCTCTCCCCAGGGTGGCGGATTCGGAGGCTCAGCCCTCCGGGGCCGGGTCATCACTCTCGGTTCACGGCTGACCGGCGGATCACTTCATAATGCCCCTCGTGCGCTTCACCCTGCCCTCCCCGCCGCCGATCCTGGCCCTGCTGCTCTCCATGCTGAGCATCCAGGGCGGCGCGGCCTTCGCCAAGACGCTCTTTCCCACACTGGGCGCGGCGGGCACCACGGCCCTGCGCGTGACGCTGGCGGCCCTGCTGCTCAGCCTGGTCTTTCGCCCCCGCCTGCGCGCGCTGAGTCCGGCAGCGTGGCGGGCAGTAATTCCCTACGGGGTGGCCCTAGGGCTGATGAACCTCACGTTCTACCTGTCCCTCACGCGGCTGCCGCTGGGGCTGGCGGTCACGCTGGAGTTCGTGGGACCGCTGGTGCTGTCGCTGGCCCTGTCCCGCCGCCTTCAGGACCTCGTGTGGGTGGCGCTGGCCGCGCTGGGCATCGTGCTGATCGCGCCGCACGGGGGGGCAGGCGGTCATCTGGACCTGCTCGGCGCGGGCCTGGCCCTCACGGCGGGAGCCTTCTGGGCGCTGTACATCCTGGTGGGGGGGGCGGTGGGCCGGCGGGTGCCGGGCGTCACCGGCGTGGTCGCGGGGATGATCGTGGCGGCAACCGTCACGTTGCCTTTCGGGATCGCGCAGGCTGGGGCCACGCTGCTCGTGCCCGGTGTGCTCCTCGCGGGGCTGGCCGTCGCCGTCCTCTCCAGTGCCCTGCCGTACAGCCTGGAAATGGCGGCCCTGCGCGCGCTCCCCGCCCGCGTCTTCGGTGTGCTGATGAGTCTGGAACCCGCCATCGCCGCCCTGAGCGGCCTGCTGTTCCTGCATGAGCGCCTGAGTGCCCTGCAATGGCTGGCGATGCTGTGCGTGATCGCGGCCAGCGCCGGCATCAGCCTGAGCGGCGAGCGGCAGGTGGTGGAGGCGGAACCCGCCAACTGAGGAAGCGGTGAGATTGAACATCTCCCGCGTCTGCTGGAGGGTGACGACGTTGGCGACGACGCCGGTGGTGCCGTCCGCCTGCTTGGTCTTATCCCCGATTTGGAGGTGCCCGGCGCCGACTCAGTGTTCGTTCAGGTTCTCGTGGCCGACGGGTTTGGGCCTCTCCCCGTTATCAGACCACTCCTTGACGTAGCGGGGGTGTTTGCCTCTAGCAAAACCGCCCCAGTCGCAGCCGGGGCGGTGATGGAATCGGAGCTGTTATGCTTCCCCGTGCTCCGGCATGCTCGCCGTCACCGCCGGGTCCACGCCGTCCTCGAAGCGCTTGAAGTTCTCGCGGAACATCCCGGCCAGCTTGCGGGCGGTGCGGTCGTAGGCGTCCTTGTCGGCCCAGGCGTCGCGCGGGTTCAGCACCTCGGCGGGCACGCCAGGCACCTCGGTGGGAATCTCCAGGCCGAAGAACGGCTCGCGCTCGAACTTCACATCGTCTAGTTCGCCGGACAGGGCCGCGTTGATCAGCGCGCGGGTGTGCTTGATGCTCATGCGGTGGCCCTCGCCGTACTGGCCGCCGGTCCAGCCGGTGTTGACCAGCCAGACGCGCGCGCCGCTCTCCTGCACCTTCTGCGCCAACAGCCGGGCATACTCGCCGGGGTGGCGGGGCATGAAGGGCGCGCCGAAGCAGGTGGAGAAGGTGGGCTGCGGTTCGGTCACGCCCTGCTCGGTGCCGGGAATCTTGGCCGTGAAACCGCTGATGAACTGGTACATGGTCTGCTCGGGCGTCAGGCGGCTCAGCGGGGGCAACACGCCGAACGCGTCGGCAGTCAAGAACACGATGTTCTTGGGGTGCCCGGCGCGGCCCGCCTCCACGATGTTGTCGATCTGGGTGATCGGGTAGGCACTGCGGGTGTTTTCCGTCAGCGAGCCGTCGTTCAGGTCCGGCATCCCGTCCGCGTCCAGCACCACGTTTTCCAGCACGGTGCCGTAGGTCTGGGTGGTGCGGTAGATGGCGGGTTCGGCCTCGGGGTTGAGGTTGATCACCTTGGCGTAGCAGCCGCCCTCGAAGTTGAAGACGCCCTCGTCGGTCCAGCCGTGCTCGTCGTCCCCGATGAGGCGGCGGTTGGGGTCGGCGCTGAGGGTGGTCTTGCCGGTGCCGCTGAGGCCGAAGAACAGCGCCACGTCGCCGCCTTCCCCCACGTTGGCCGAGCAGTGCATCGGCATCACGCCCGAGGCGGGCAGCAGGTAATTCAGCACGCCGAAAATGCCCTTCTTGTTCTCGCCCGCGTACTGCGTGCCGCCCGCGATGATCATCTTCCGCTCGAAGTTCACCAGGATGAAGGTGTCGCTCCGCACGCCGTCGCGCTCGGGGTCGGCCTTGAAGGAGGGAATATTCAGCACCGTCCACTCGGGCTGGAAGTTCCCGCGCTCCTCGTCTGTCGGCCGCACGAACATGTTCTGCACGAACAGCGAGTGGTAGGCCATCTCAGTGATCACGCGTACGGCGATGCGGTGCCGGGGGTCAGTGCCCGCGTACACGTCCTGCACGAACAGTTCCCGGCCCTGTGCGTAGTGGGTCATCTTGTCGAGCAGCCGGTCGAAGACGGCCGTTTGAATCGGCGTATTGAAGCCGCCCCACCACACGCTGTCCCGCGTCTGGTCATCCTCGACGATGAAGCGGTCCTTGGGGCTGCGGCCCGTCTTGTCGGTCCGCACCGTCAGGGGACCGCTGGCCGCCCGCTCGCCTTCACCGAGGCGCAGGGCGGCGGCGTACAGCTCGTCCACGCCGGGGTTGTGGTGAATCGTCGCGTCGGTGATCCCGAGGTCTTGCAGCAGAGAGGTGTGGGTCAGGCTCATGGACAGATTCCTTTCGTGCGGGAGGAGTCCCGAAGCTTCAAGGGGACGTGATGTCTAGAAGAACACGTCTATCCTGGCCCCGGAACCGGTTCCATACCAAACTTAGTGTTGTTACATCCGCAGAAACACGGCGTCGTGATCGGCATCAAGAGACAGAAAAGGGAGAAGCCGCCTGCGCGGCGGCTCCCCGGCCGGGTGCGGATGCCCCGGCCTCAGCGGACCTGCCCGCTGCCCACCCCGGTCTGAAAGGGGCGGCCCTGGGTGTCCACCACACGCACCTCGCGATAGGTGCCGGGCACCTGCACCAGGGTCCACGGACTGGTCAGGGCCTGCGTGGTGATGCTGCCCGGACCGGGTGCGCCGAGGGCCACCGTCAGGGTCAGCACGCCGCCCTGTGTGCTGGCGCCCGTGACCTGCACGCTATACCCACCGGTGGCCCGCTGTCCCAGGAACACGCCGACGACCGTGTCGTTGCCCGGCAGGCTGGGGACACTGGGCATGCCCGTCTGCCGCCCGTAGGCGAGGTTGTAAAGGGTGCTGAGGGCCGCCTGGGTCGTGGCGACCTGCACGGCGGAGGTCCCCACGTTGGCGTTGCTGCCGCTGGCAAGTTCGGTAAAGGTCACGCGGCCTCCTGGGTTGGCTGGGGGAGCGGGGGTGCCGGGGGTGACCGCGCCGGTGGTCGCGCCGACCGTGGGCACGCCGGGCAGCACGTACAGGGCAGTCCGGCGGTACTCGCCCGGCGTGGGTTCGGTGGTCAGGGGGCCGTCGGGCACGCTGGCCTCGTTCAGGACGGCGACCGCCAGCGCGCCCTGGTTCAGCAGCGCCGATCCCAGTGCATCCGCCTCGGCGTTCGTCAGGTTGCCCGCGCCGCGCAGCCCACTGACGGGCGTCCCGCCCACGCCGCTGCCCGTGGGGGCGTTCAGGCGGGTCCAGGTGCGCCCGTCGGTGTAGTACACGCTCCCGCCCGCGTCGTTCATGGCGACCGTGAACAGACCCCGCGTGTCACGCGTCACCGAGAGCTTGGCGGACAGCGGAGCCGTGGGGAGGCGGTACACGGCTTTCCCGTTCGCGCTCAGGGTACCTGCCACGGCCAGCGGGTCCTGCACCTGCGCGCGCAGGTCCACGGTGCTGCCGCCCAGTTTCACGCTGGTCTGGGCGCTGCTGCCGAGGTTGCCGTACACCCAGACGATGCGTTCCTGGGTGCCGCCATACAGCAGGACCTCGTGAACCTTCAAGTTGCCCGGGCCAGTCATCGAGCAGCCCGCAAGGAGGCCCGCGCCCAGGAGCAGCGCGGCGGTCAGGGTCTTGTTCATGCGGTCAGCTTAGGGGCGTGGCCTGACGGCCGACTGAAGGTGCCCTTGAGCAAACACCCACGATGGAGCCTGTGCGGCGGCCCGCCTCAGGCTGGTTCCGGCCGCCCTTCCAGCAGCTCGCGCGCGTGGGTCAGCGCCGCCTCGGACGTGTTGCCGCTGAGCATCCGCGCGATTTCCTCCAGGCGCTCCTGGGGCGTCAACAGGCGGACCCGGCTGACGGTGCGCCCGCCCTCCACCTGCTTTTCCACCTTGTAATGGTGGTCGGCCCGCGCGGCGATCTGGGCCAGGTGGGTCACCACCAGCACCTGCCGTTCGCGCGCCAGCCGCCCGAGCTGCTCCGCGACCGCCAGCGCCGCCGCACCGCCGATCCCGGCATCCACCTCATCGAACACCACGGCGGGCGTGTCGGCCCCCAGCACGGTGCTGATCGCCAGCATCACGCGCGACAGCTCGCCGCCCGAGGCCACGTCCGCCAGCGGCCCGAGGTCCTCGCCGGGGTTGGCGGTAAAGTTCAGCGTCACGTCGCTCAGGCCCGCCGGGCCGGGCTGCGGCAGGGGCGAGAGGCGGAACTCCAGCCGCGCGTGGGGCATCCCCAGTTCGCGGATCACGTTCAGCAGTTGCGTGGCGAGGGGGCCGGCCGTGCGGGTCCGGGCCGCGTCCAGCGCCTCGCCCGCCCGCCGCGCCTCGCGCTCCAGGCGGCTGACCTCCGCTTCCAGCGTGCCCGCGTCCTGCTCGTCGCGCGTGAGGGCCGCGAGGTCCCGTTCCGCCTCCGCCTGGAAGGTCAGCACGTCCTCCAGCGCCGGGCCGTACTTGGCGCGCAGCTTGCCCAGCGCCGCGAGCCGCGTTTCTGTCCGGGCGAGGTCCTCGGGATCGGGCGCGCTGTCCTCGGCCACGCCGCGCAGCTCGCCGACCACAGCCTGCACGCTGTCGAGCGCCCCCCTCAGGTCCTGCTGAAGCTGGGCGCTCGTCTCGTCGTACTTCGCCCCGGCATTCAGCGCCCGGACGGCTTCCGCGATCAATCCCGCCGCGCTCGTCTCGCCGTCGGAAAGCAGGTCCAGCGCGCCCGCCGCTCCCAGCGCGATCGTCTCCAGATTCGACAGGCGGGTGAGTTCCGCCGTCAGAGGCTCCTCCTCGCCGGGTCGGGGGGCCACCTCCGCGATTTCGCGCACCTGGAAGGTCAACAGGTCGAGCTGCCGCGCCCGCTCGCGCTCGCCGGTCCGCAGGGCGTCGAGCCGTGCCCGCGCGTCGGTCCAGGCCCGGTAGGCCGTCTGGTACGCGCCCAGCTCATCCGTCACCTGCCGGTCGAGCAGCGCGCGCTGGTTGGCGGGTGTCAGCAGACTGACGGCGCTGTGCTGCCAGTGAATCGTGAGGCGCGCGGCGGCCCACTCCTGAAGCTCGCGCACGCTCACCACCTCGCCGTCGAGGCGGGCGGTGCCGCGTCCCTGGGCGCTGACCCGGCGGCTGGCGCTGAACTCGTCCCCGCTGGCCCCCTCCCAGAAGCCCGTCACCAGCAGGCCGTCCTCACCGGTGCGGATCAGGTCCGTGTTCGCCCGCGACCCCAGCAGCAGCCCCAGCGCGTCCACGATGATGCTTTTGCCCGCGCCCGTCTCGCCGGTAAAGGCGCTGAAGCCGCCCCGCAGTTCCAGCGTCAGGTCGCGGATGGTGGCGAGGTTGCGGACCTCCAGCCGCGCCAGAGCCAGCCGCGACAGGGCCGCCGCCGGAGCCGAGTCGGGCATGGACGGTGCGGGCGGGACTGTGGCGGCGCGGGCCTTGCGGGTCACGCCCCCGAGTGTAGAGCCTTTGGCCGGGGGGAGAGAGGCGCGGGGATCACGGTGTGAGGGGCTGGAACATGAAACCTGCGTTACGTTTTCCCCACACTCCCCGCAGCGCAGGCCCCCACAATGGGCCGCATGGTTCCCCTGCCCGCGCCGTGAGAGCAGGCAGAGGGACGCGAAAGGAGCATCACATGAAGAGCAACGACACCGGGGTGAGTGGCCGCAGTCTGCTGCTGCTCGGCGGCCTGCTGGCCCTGGCCCTGAACCGCAACGCCCGCCACCAGCTGGTCAGCGGCACCCACGCCCTGCTGGACACGGCCCAGGAAACCCTCGACGAGACGGTCAAGCCCGCTCTGGCCTCCGCCGCCAGCCAGGCGCAGCATGTGGCGCAGGTGGCCGCCAGCAAGGGCGCGGAAACGCTGGAAACGCTCCGGGAGGAGGTGCCCAGCCGCGCCCAGTCCCTGCTGGAAGGGGCGCAGGAGGTCGCCGGGCACGCGGCGGAACGGGTGACCGCCCGGGCCGCGGACCTGACCCACGAGGCCCGCAGCGCCGTCCGGGAGGCCGGGGACATGGCCGCCGACCGCCGCCAGGCGGCCCAGCATGTGCTGTCCGGCGCGCAGCACCAGACCCGCCGCGACCTGAACAAGGCCCGCAAGGCCGGGCAATCCCTGCTCTCGGCGGTGGAAGACCGGGTACAGTCCCTGGCCGGAGGTGCCCAGGATAGCCTGGACAGCCAGCGCCGCGAGGCCGAGCGCAAACTGGCCCAGGCCCGCCGCAAGGCCGAGAAGGAGCTGCGGTCCGCCAAACGGCACTGGGATGCCGACAAGCTGGAGCGCGCCATCGAGAAGCGGGTTGCGTCCCTGAAAAAGCAGACGGCACACGACCTCGCCCGCCTGGAAAAGCAGGGCAAGCACGACTTCCAGGGTGCGAAGGTCGCCGCCCGGACGGCAGCCCAGAAGGCAAAACAGAAGAAGGCCCAGGCCGACTCGGACGGCGGGATCGGGGGCGGGACGGTCGCCCTGGTTCTGCTGGGCGGCGGCGCGGTGGTGCTGGCCCGCGTGCCGGCGGCCCGTCAGGCGGTGCTGGACGCGGTCGCCAGTGTCAGCCCCGAGGCCGCCGAACGGCTGCACAAGGCGGGCCGCAGCGCCCGGAACCTGGTGGGCAGCATGTGGCTGGAGCGCATCGAGGAACCCGCCCAGACGCCTGCCCCCGGGGCCGCGAAAGGCACGCAGGCCGCCACGACAGGTGCCACCTGGGGGGCCTCGGCGGAACCCGGCGCACCCGCCGCCGCCAGCAGCGCGCCGAAGGCTCCCCAGGGTGCTGCGGGCAATACCGCCCAGGTCAGCCCCGACCAGACCGGTACGAACAAGCCGGATTCTGCCAGCAAGACCCACTGAGCTACCTTCCAGGCGGGTTTGACAGTCAGGCTGCCCTTCTGTGGGGTAGCCTTTTTTGGCGTGCAGGGGCCAGCCGCTGTGGTGTCCGCCCGCCCTTTTCGTGACGCGCGGTACACTTGCCCCTGATGTCCGCCACACCTGACGCGCCCCTCGCCCTGATCGGTCACTCGTCCCTGGCCGCCCGTGCCTTCCGTGAAGTGGGCCTGATCGCCCTGGCGGTCCCCGACGACGACCTGAGTGCTGTCCTGGGGGCTTGCCGGACCCTGCACTTTACGGGCGCGCTCGTCCACCCCTCGCGGGAGATCGCGGTGGCCGACGCGGTGGACACCGATCCCGATGCCCGGCGGGTGGGCCGGGTGGACGCGGTGGCCTTTACCGGCGGAGCCGCCGGCGGGCATGTCCACGGCACCTATACCCTGGCTGACGCTCTGATGGACGCGGTCGAGGCCAGCGGCTATGCGGCGCACGGGGCGAGCGCCCTGTTGCTGGGCAGTGGGGCGGACCTCGCGCGGGCGCTGCCGCTGGTGCGTCTGGGGTTCAAGCATATCGGGATCGTCGCCGATCACCTCCCGGAGGCCGAGCGGTTTGCCCGGGATGTGCCCGCCAGCGTGCGGGCTTTTGCGGTGGGCCGCCGCGACTCGGCGCTCGCCTCCCTGGCGGAACGGGCCGACCTGATCGTCCTGACCGGCGGCACCCTCCCGGCGGGTCTGCTCCAGCCCTACCACACCCTGGCGGACCTGACCGGGCAGAGCACGACCGGCACCAGTGGGGCCGCCCTTCTCGATCTCTCGGCGCTCCCGGCGCTCCGGCTGGCCCGGCAACTGCTGCACGCCACGGGACAGCGTTACCGTCCGGAAGACCTGACCGGGCTGGTGGCCGAGCTGGCCTGAGAAACATCCGGGCCAGAGAAGCGCGCGGAGGGCCTGGACCGCTCTCCGCGCGCTTCTCTGGCCCGCTCTCCGCGCGCTTCTCTGGCCCGCCCTACTGGGTGCTGCGGGGGTCCAGCACGTCCCGCAGGCCGTCACCCAGCAGGTTGAAGCCCAGCACGGTCAGGAAGATGGCGAGGCCGGGAAAGACCATGGTCCAGGGCGCGTCCACGTAGTACTGCCGCGAGTCGCTGATCATGGTGCCCCATTCGGGCAGGGGCGGCTGGGCGCCGATGCCCAGGAAGCCCAGCGCCGCGACCTCGATGGTGGCGGTGGCGATGCTCAGCGCCCCCTGCACGATCAGGGGCGAGAGGCTGTTGGGCAGCACGTGCCGGAAGATCATGCGGCTCTGCGTCGCGCCGAGCGCCCCCGCCGCCTGCACGAACTCGCGCTCGCGCACGCTCAGGACCACCGCGCGGGCCAGGCGCACGTAGACGGGCACCTGCACCAGCGACACGGCCAGCATGGCGGTGACCAGTTGCGGGCTGTGCAGCGCGAACAGGCGGTCCATGGCGGCGATCAGCAGGGGGGGGTGATCGCTGGAAAAGATGCTGGCGAAGCCGATGGCGAGCAGAATGCTGGGAAAGGCCAGCATCACGTCGCTGAGGTAGCCGACGACCGTGTCGAACCAGCCGCCGAAGTACCCGGCCAGCACGCCCAGCAGCGTCCCCGCGATCAGCGCCAGCACCGTGCTGACCACCCCGACCTTGAGACTCAGCTGCGCGCCGTGCAGCACACGCGTCGCCACGCTCCGGCCCAGGTTGTCGGTGCCGAAGGGCGCCGCCCAGACGTTGAGGGTTCCCGTCGCGGGATCACGGTAGGTGTCCGCCACGTCCCTGTTCCAGAGCGCCGAGACGCTGGGCGGCTTGAGGTTCAGCCGGTAGTTGCGGTCGGTGGTCGGGTCGTACGGATTGATAATCGGGGCCAGCACGGCCAGCAGCACGAAGAGGGCCACGATGACCGCACCGACCTTGCCGGGAGTGCTGCGCCGGAAGCGCCGCCAGAAGATGCTCTGCTGCCGTTTGGGGGCCGCCTGGGGGGGAGAAAGGGTGGTCATGGGTTACCTCGGTTAGGGGTGATACGGGTTCCGTCCGATTCCTTGACTTCCGGAACCCGTCTGTTCTCCTTCTCGCTCTTCGGACAGAGCGGACTCGCCTGGGCAAGCCTGCCCTCCCGCTCGGATGGAATCACTCCGTCAACGCTTCTATCGGAGTTCGTATGAGGGGTCAGCGGCGAGTGGACAAAGCTCCGCCGGGAGCAAAAGCGGAAAGGCTCTGGCCTCCACTCGCCACGTTCCACTTACCGGTACTGAATGCGGGGGTCCAGCACGGCGTAACTGAGGTCCACCAGCAGGTTCACGACGCTGACCACCAGGGCCGCGAAGATCACCCCGCCCTGAATGACGGGGTAGTCGCGCTGGCTGATCGCGTCGTACAGCCACGACCCCAGGCCCGGCCAGGAAAAGATCGTCTCGGTCAGCACCGCCCCGCCCAGCAGTGCCCCCGCCTGGAGGCCGATCACGGTCACGACCGGCAGCAGCGCATTCCTGAGCGCGTGCTTGAGCGTGACCGCGCGTCCGGTCAGCCCCTTGGCGCGGGCGGTGCGCACGTAGTCCTGCCCCAGCACTTCCAGCAGGCTGCTGCGGGTAATGCGCGCGATGATCGCCAGCGGAATACTCCCCAGCGCGATGGCCGGCAGGATCAGGTGCCGGACAGCGTCCCAGGCGGCGGCGGGTTGCCCACGCAGCAGCGCGTCGAGGACATAGAAGCCGGTGACGGGTTCCAGCACCGTGTCGTTGCCCAGCCGGGCGCTGGGGGGCAGCCAGCCCAGGCGCACCGCGAAGAAGTACGAGAGCAGCAGGCCCAGCCAGAACACCGGCATACTGACGCCCAGCAGGCTGACTGTCGTGGCGAGGTTGTCCCAGGCGCTGTTGCGGCGCAGCGCGGCCAGAAGGCCGGTGGGCAGGCCGATCAGGAGGGCGAACAGCAGGGCCGCGATCGCCAGTTCGGCGGTGGCGGGAAAACGGGCAGCCAGTTCGTCGCGCACGGGAATGTTGCTCTTGATGCCGCTGCCCAGGTCGCCCTGGACCAGTTGCCCCACGTATTTCGGAAACTGGGCATCGAGCAGGTGCGCGGGGTCCTTGTAATTGATGAACCAGGGCTTGTTCAGCCCCAGTTGTTCGCGCAGCGCGGCGGCGGCCTCGGGGGTGGCGCGTTCGCCCAGCAGCGCGGTGGCCGGGTCGCCCGGAATCGAGCGCACGAACGCGAACACGACCACGCTGATGCCGATCATGACCAGCAGGGTCCGCAGCACGCGGCGGATGAGATAACTGCCCAACGGAGTCTCCCTCTCTTCTGGAGTGCTTCAGGACGGAAAGGCTGAAGGGACTTCAGGGGTGTGCGGGGCGGGCCAATGCTCTGCCCGCCCCGCACACCTGCCCCGCCCCGCGGTTACTTCTTGCCCGCGACGCTGATGTTGTTAAAGGCCTCGCTGCCCAGGGGGCTGGGCACCCAGCCCTTCACGTAGCTGCGGGCGGCGGCCAGCGGCTGGCTGTGCGCCACCGGCAGGCGGTAGTTCGCCGTGTAGGTGATGTCGTGGACCTGGGCGTACACCTTGGCCTTTTCCGCCTTGGTCACGGCGGCGCGGCCCTGCTCCAGCAGGCGGTCGAGCTGCGGCGACTTCCAGTTGATGTCGTCGCCCGCGTTCGGCCCGTAGTAGGCGCTGTAGAAGTTGTCCGGGTCACCGTAGTCGCCGGTCCAACCGATCATGTACATGTCGAAGCCGGGTTCCTTGTTGCGGTCTTCGAGGTACTTGGCCCAGTCCTCGGTCTTGAGGTTCACCTTGATGCCGATGGCGCTCAGGTCGGCCGCCAGGGCCTCGGCGATGGGCTTGGGCTGCGGGAAGTAGGGGCGGCTGACCGGCATGTACCACAGGTCCACGCTGAAGCCGTTCGGGTAGCCCGCGTCGGCCAGCATCTTCTTGGCGGCCTGCGGGTCGAACTTGTAGTCGGCGGGCACCTTGCTGGAGTTGGCCCAGTCCAGCACGGGCGGCAGGAAGCTGGCGTTGCTGATGCCCAGCCCCGGCCAGAAGGCGTCCACGATGGCCTTTTTGTTGATCGCCATGCTGATGGCCTGCCGCACCTTGTCGTTCTTGAGGTACTGGTTGCGGTTGTTCAGGCTCAGGAAGCCCACGTTGAAGCTGGGCCGCTTGACGGCCATCAGGTTCTTGTCGGCCTGCACGCTCTTGAGGCTGTCGGGCGTGAGGTCGTTGGCGAAGTCGATGGTGCCGGCCTTCAGTTCGTTGAGGCGCTGCGAGGCGTCCTTGATCGAGCGGATCACCAGCTGGTCCACCTTGGCCTTGCTGCCCCAGTACAGCTTGTTGGGCAGCAGCGTCACGCGGTCGCCGGTGCGCCAGCTCTGGAAGATGAAGGGGCCGGTGCCGACCGGCTTGCTGGCGGGCGTGCCGTACTTCGCGCCGTCCTTCTTGACCGCCGCCGGGCTGGCAATGCCGAAGTACCCCGAGCCGATCACGTCCGGAAACACGCTGCTGGGCTTGTTCAGGTCGAAGCGCACGGTGCTGTCGTTGACCTTCACGACGTTCTTGAGAATCGAGGTGGCGTCGCCCTTGTACCCGCCCATCAGCTGGCCCCAGATCTCATAGGTGTGGCCCTGGTCGCGGTAGCCGTTGGGGTGCTTGGGGTCCCACCAGCGGCCCACGTTGAAGATCACGGCGTCGGCGTTGAAAGGCGTGCCGTCGGTGAACTTCACGTTCTTGCGCAGGGTGAAGGTCCACTGCGTCGCGTCCTTGTTGGCCTTCCAGGCGGTGGCGAGGCCGGGCACCGGCTCGGTGGTCCCGTCCTTGAAGTCCACCAGCGTGTCGTAGATCTGGCGCTGCACGGCGATGCTGATGCCGTCGGTGATGTTGCCCGGTTCCAGGCTGACGGGATCACCGTTGTTGCCGAACACGAGCGTGGCGGCCCCGGCGGTGGGGAGCGTGGCGAGCAGGGCAGTCAGCAGCAGTTTCTTCATGAAGCCTCCGTGTGCCGATCCAGGCGTGGCCCCGTCTGCCCGGTGGCAGGCGAGGAGACATGAATGGCAGTTAAAGCACAAGCGTGCGCTCAGGGTAGGGGTGCCCCCGGACGCTGTCAAGGCAGCCCGGTCAGGTAAGGGGCCGGACCCCGTCCCCGCGCGGCCCGGAACGGCGGCCCCGGCGGCCACGGCAGGAGGCGGCCCCTGCCGGAAGCGGCTCAGGGGGTGGGGACCAGGTCACCGAGGTCCGCGCGGGGACTGGCCGGGCCGAGGGTGGCGGAGCGCTCCGCGCGCGGTTCGGTGGTTTCGCCGTAGATGCCGTTGGCGTCGCGGTCACGGCCCCCGATCACCTGGAAGGTGCCGTCGGGCAGGAAGGCGGTGAAGCGGCCCAGGGTGTCCAGCGCCGGGGAGAAAATGAGACCCCGGTTGTCCTGGACCCGCAGGCCCAGGGTATCGCTGACCGCCGGGGCACCCAGCGCCGCAGCGGCGTTGATCATGCCGGAGCCAGTCTCGTCGTCACGTCCCGGCGTGCCCAGGTCGGTGGCAGTGGTGGTCAGGCACCGAAGCGTGTCTTCCGGCCCCTGGGTGACGCCCTTGCTGAGCAGCAGGGCGGCCAGGGCGCTGACCTGCGGCGCGGCCTGGCTGGTGCCCGCGTTGGAGCTGTACATCGGTTGATTCCTGGCATAGTCCCAGTCGGTCGAGAAGATCTGGTCCGGATACGGCGCGCCGTTCAGGGTGCCGCCATTGAACGAGGTGGCTCCCTGGTTGATGTCCACCCCTCCCGGCGCGGCGAGCATGACCTGGGGGTAACTGTTGCTGTAGCCGGCATGGACCGGCGCGCTGGCCCCCGAGAGCGTCACGGCCCCGACCGCCACCGCATCCGCGCAGGCGGCGGGGTAATAGGGGGTTGTGCCGTAGCCGTTGCCCGCCGCGACCACCACCAGTGCCCCCGCGCGGGTCGCGTCGGCCACCGCCTCGCACATGGGCTGGGCTTCTGCGGCGGAGACGGCGCCGCCCAGGCTCAGGTTGATCACCTGCGCGGGGTGTGGGTTCCTGTACGTCCGGCCCTCCAGGGTGATGTCCAGGCCCGCCGCGTACCGCACGGCGTTCATCACGTCCGCGGCCTCGGCGTTGTCTGAGGCGTCGATCACGCGTACCGGCAGCACCTTGACGGGCGCCTTGTACGCGGCGCCCACCACGCCGCTGGTGCTGCACGCCTCGCACCCCGGGAACTGCGGAATACTGCCCCAGCGGGCCGCGATGATGCCGGTCACGTGGGTGCCGTGGCTGCCGCTGGTGCGCGTGGGGGTGTCGGGATCGGTGGGATCGGTGTCGGGGCCGTCGCCGTCGCCGTTGTCGTAGGGTGCGTCGTCGGTGGCAGGCCGGAAGCCCAGCACGTCCAGCGCCCCCTCGCCCGGTCCGTACAGCACCCCCTCAAGGTCGGGATGGTCGAAGCGCACCCCGGTATCCACCACCGCGACCGTCACGGGGTGGGTGTAGCCGCCCGCCTCCATATCGCGCCACACCGCCCCGTAGCCCAGCAGCTTGTAGGCCCACTGCAATCCCGCGTACTGATCGGTCGGGACCACCGGCGTGCTCAGGGCCTGCGCGTGCAGCACGGCATTCGGCACGGCGTACTCCACGTTCGGGTCGTTCCGCAGGGCGGTCAGCGCGCCCGCCACGTCCGGGGTGTCCAGGCGCACGGTCCGCCCGCCCAGGTCGTCCAGTGCCCCACGGGGAACGTCCAGCCGGGCCAGGACGCGCTGTGTGGTCGCCTGGGCCGCGTCGCTGAGGGTGCCTTTGGGGACGGCGCGGCCCAGGGCGAGCGAGTGCGCCGCCGCCGAGCGGTACTTCACGATGACGCCGCGCGCCCCGGCGGGGGCCTGCGCCCGTGCCGCAGGGGGCTGCCCTGCGCCCACGTCGCTGCCCTGAACGCGCGCGGCGTCCACCACGCGCCCGGTGAGGGCGTACTGGTCGGCCGTGACCGTCCACACGGTTTTCCCGCTCTGCTGGCCCTGCGTCCAGTGGAGGGTCACCTGTCCGCTGAGCTGCGGCCGGTCCGCCGCCGTGGGGGTGCCCTGCGCCCGGTCTGCCGTGAGCTTCAGGTCGATGCGGCCCTCGCCTTTCAGGGGCGTCACCCGGAGCCACGCGGGCAGGCTCTTCTGGTCCACCTCCCAGCTTCCGGTGAAGGGCTGCGAGGTCTGTCCGGTCAGCGCCGTGCCGAGCGGCACCGTTCGCCCCGAGAGCGTGGGAAACGTACCACTACAGGCTGTCAGCAACGCCACCGTGAGCAGGGCAGGAAGAGATTTCATGTGCGTCCCAGAATGCCGCATTCCATCTGACGGTTTGTGAAGTGCGGCAGAGAGGGCAGAGAGGGGGTGGCAGACAGAGGCCGCCCGACGGGGCACAATGTCCGGCGTGCCCAGCGGACGCGTTCATAACCTCATCAACATCGCCACCTACAGCGTCCTGGCCGCCGGGGTGCTGGTCGCCACGCGGCAGGGCCTCCTGACCGTCACACCTGCCCAGGCCCTGAACTTCACCCTGGGGTTTTTCGTGGGCACCTTCCTCCTCTCGCCGGACCTCGACCTGGCCGAGGGCCGGGTGGACAGCAAGCGGCGCTGGGGCCGCCTCGGCGTCCTGTGGGTGCCCTACGGGAGGCTGTTCAGCCACCGGGGCCTCTCGCACACCTGGCTGCTGGGGCCGCTCACGCGCCTGGCGTACCTGGCCGTGGTCCTGGGGCTGCTGGTTGGCCTGCTGTGCTTCGTGTGGCCCCTCTTTCCCCTGCCCGCCCTGCCGCCGCCCGCCAGCCTCAAGGTCCTGTTGCCTCTCCTGTTCGGCTACTACCTCAGCCAGTGGCTCCACCTGATCGCCGACGGGGTGCGCCCCGACCACGGCCTGCGGCACGGCCTGAAGAAGGTCCGGCGGCGGTTCTGAACCCCGGGCGGGGGGCCGGTCCTACCGCGCCCGCGTCTGGAAGACCATCACGTCGCTGCTGTCGTCCAGGGGGCCGCCCTGGAAACTCCCGGTCACGCGCGGCGACTCGAAGCCCGCGCAGCGCAGCAGCCATTCCATTTCGAAGCGGGTGTAGTAGCGCTGCGTCAGCGTGTAGTGCCGCCGCCTCAGCGTGCCGTCCGGCGCGGTGGTGTCGGCGTAATACTCGGTGGTCACGTGTTGCCGGGGCCGGTCGTGCCGCTGCACCAGAAACACGTCCGTGCGCGAGCCGTCCGGGCGGTGAAACGTCTCGCCCTCGTGGCGCAGCGTGTTCATCTCGCCGTAGCGCGGCACGTAGAGGTCGAACACGAACGCGCCGCCCGGCGTCAGGTGCGCCCGGATGTTCTCCAGGGCGCTCAACTGCTCGTTCGGCGTGTAGAGGTGCATCAGCGCGTTGAAGGGCGCGATCACCAGCCCGAAGCGTTCGTCCAGACGGAAGCTGCGGGCGTCGCCCTGCACGAAGGTCAGGTCCAGGCCGCTTTCCTGCGCCCGTGCCCGGCCCCGCTCGATCATACGTGCGCTCGGCTCCAGGCCCACCACCCGCACGCCCCGCCGCGCCAGAAAAGCCGTCACCCGGCCCGTGCCCGCCCCCACCTCCAGCACCGGCCCGCCCACGCGCTCCGCCACCCCCGCGTAGAAGTGCAGGTCGTCGCGGTAGAGGTCGTACTGGTGGTCGTAGAGGTCGGCAAAATCGTCGTAGTTCACGGAAAAGAGGGTAGTGGGTTGTGGGGTGCAGGGTGTGGGAAGGTCCCGCTACACCCTTGCCCCGTACCGCGCCAGAAACGCCGCCCGGCTCATCACGCTCAACTTCGGCGCGGGCGCGTGCGGGCCGCTGCCATAGGCCCGCCTCAGCACGTTCGCCCAGGCGCGCAGGCGGCGCGTGTCTGCGGGGGAGAGGTCATGCGTCTCGAAGCCCAGCGTGGCGAGCAGTGAGGACAGCGCACTCAGGCAGAAGACCACCTGCGCGTCCGCGAGGTCCGGGCGGCTCTGGAGATCGGCGGCCACGGCCCGGAAATCCTCCCGCGCCAGGCGCAGGCTGCGGCGCAGGCCCAGGTCCACCAGCAAGGGGTTGTTCACGTGGTACTCGGCGGCGGGCGTGCCCCGGGGAATGGCCGTGCCGTCCGCCAGCCGGACGCCCCCCAGCGGGAAACGCGCCGGTCCGACCCGGAAGAGGTTGTCGGCCCGGCCCCCGGCGGGGCGGGTGTGGCCCACCCGGTCATACACCCGGTCGAGGCCCCGCATCAGGCGGCGCGGCAAGTCCCGGACGGTCAGCGGGGCGGCCCCCTCCAGCTCGCCCAGCGGGACCAGCGCGTACCCCCGGCCCCGCAGATCCGCGAGCAGGCCGGGCAGCATCGGCACCGTGTTCCTGGCACCCGGTCCCGCGTCGTGCAGCACGACCACCGCGCCGGGGTGGGCCAGTGCGCCTACCCGTTGCCGCACGCCTTCCGGTGTGAAGGCCGGGTGCCAGTCGCGGCCCTCCACGCTCCAGTGCGCGCCCGTCACGCCCGCCGCGCGCTGGCCCAGCAGGGTGGCGAGGGTATAGGCCCCGTGCGGGGGCCGGTGCAGGCGTACGGGCCGCCCAGTGACCGCCGAGACACGCCGCGCCGCCCGCAGGGGGTCGAGCAAGGCCCCCCAGGGGGTCCGCGCCCAGGCATGGACATGCCGCGCCGCGTGCGCCTCCACCTCATGCCCCCCGGCCAGCATCCGGCGGATCAGGTCCGGGTGCGCCTCCGCGCGCCCCGCGATCACGAAGAAGGTGGCCCGGGCGCCGGCTTCCCGCAGCGCGTCCAGCACGGCGGGCGTCGTGACGGGGTCGGGGCCGTCGTCGAACGTCAGGGCCAGAGCCTTGCGGCGCTGCTTCCCCCCCCGCACCAGGCCGAGGTTGAGCTGCTGCGCCAGCAAGAAGGGGAGGGCGACATACAGGACCAGCAGCGCCGTGCCCAGCCCTGCTTTCTTCTTCATGCCCGGCCCAGCTTGCGCAGCAACGCGGCGGCCACCCGGTCGGCGGCGTCGGGGACGCTGAGGGCGTGCGCGTTCGCGCCCAGTCTGGCCCGCTCGTCGGGGTCCAGCGCGCGCAGCACGGCGCGGCGCACCTCCGCCAGCGTGTGCGCCCACAGGCCCGCCCCGTGCCGCACGAGGTAGTCGGCGTTGTGTTCCTCCTGGCCGGGAATCGGCTCGAAAATGACCAGCGGCACGCCGAGCGTGGTGGCCTCGGCCACCGTCAGGCCCCCCGCCTTGCCCACCACCAGATCGGCGGCGGCGAGCAGTTCCGGAAAGGCCGTGGTAAAGCCCAGCGCGTGAACGGTCGCGCCGCCCAGCCGCGTCACGCCGCGTTCCCGCGCCCCCGCCAGCACCAGCACCTGCACCCGCCGGCCCAGGTGACTCAGCTCCCCCAGCACGCGGCCCAGCGCCCGGTACGTTCCGGTCCCCCCGCCCGACACCAGGATCAGGGGTTCGTCCGCCCTCAGGCCGTGCTTTTCGCGCAGGGCCGCGCGGTCGGCCCCGATCAGCTCCCGGTACACCGGGGCGATGGGAATGCCGGTCACGGCCACGCTCGCCTCCGGAATCCGCCAGCGGGCCATCTGCCCGCGCGCCTCCTCGGTCGCCACCATCAGCAGTTCGGCCTCGGGCCGCGCCCAGTGGTGATGTACGCGGTAATCGGTCACGACCAGCGCGTTCAGGAAGTCGGCCCCCAGCTGCGTGCGGGCGGTATGGGCCAGCGCCACCGTCGTCGGGTAGCTGCTCACCACGACCTCGGGCCGCACCTCGCACACGTCGCGCCGCATGCCGCGCAGGCCCAGCCAGCCGAAGGTGCCGGTCAGCGCCCGTGGCTCGGTTTCCTGATCGGTCCAGTCGTAGAACGCCTTGTACATGCCCGGCGCGTACCGCAGCCAGGCGTCGTAGGTGCCGACCGTCAGCGCCCGCTCGACCGGACTCAGGTACGCGATGAAGTCCGCGTGCCGCGCCCGGAGGTCCACGCCCGCCGCCCGCAGCGCCCGGTCGAGCGCGTCGTTCGCCTGGTGGTGCCCGCTGCCGAAGGACGCCGAGAGGATCAACGCGCGCAGCTCGGGGCCGGGGGGCCTGCGCGGGCTAGGCTCTTCCCGCCTCCCTTCCCTCACGCCCGCCTCAGCAGCCGCAGGCCCAGCACGGCGAACACCACATTGGCGAGCCAGACACCGGGTTCGGGGAAGCCCGGCAGCGCCCCGGCCAGGGTCAGGCCGACAAAGAAGACGAGGTAGTACGCCACCGCGATCATCAGCGCGATCCCCAGCGAGACGCCCAGCGTGCGCCCGTAGCGCAGCGCGAACGGCAGGGCGGCCAGCGCCAGCACCAGATTGCCGAAGGGCAACGCCAGCTTGCGGTTCAGGTTGAGGCGGGCGTCAGCCCGTTCGCTGTCCGTGACGCCGGGGGCGCTCAGCTTGCTCACCAGTTCCGGCCACCCCTCCCCGTCC
The DNA here is from genome assembly GCF_000599865.1 of Deinococcus phoenicis. Lineage (GTDB taxonomy): Bacteria > Deinococcota > Deinococci > Deinococcales > Deinococcaceae > Deinococcus > Deinococcus phoenicis. The sequence goes on from NZ_JHAC01000033.1 coordinate 24,212, forward strand.
GCGCCGATGGCGTCGGCGTACTGCGCGATGGCTTGCTTGCGCGAGAGGCCCGTGTCCAGATTCAGGGTGCTGGCGGGGTCTTCGGGAATCACCACGCTGGGAAAGACCGCCTGGACCGCCTCGCGGAAGGCGGCCGGGTCGTTGTCCGGCACGCGGGCGAGCTGCGCGGCGGCGGCGTAGTCCACGGTATAGACCTGGTAGCCGCGCAGGTGTAGCCCGTTGTTCTCGAAGGTGCCCGTGTCCGCGAAGATCACGGTGGCCCGCTGCGGGTTGTCCGCCTGCCAGCGTTCCACCCGCACGCCGCGCAGCTCGCGCCCGGCGTGGTCATAGCCCCGCAGCGCCAGCGTGAGGTTCCCGCCCAGGTCCACCGTCTTGCCCACCAGTTGCGAGAGGCCGCCGCCCGTCAGCACGTCCCAGTACAGGCCGCGCGTTTCCACGTTGGCGCGGGGCGCGACCCACAGGCTCAGCCAGAGGGCCAGCAGCGTAACGAGTGCGGCGACCACCGCAGCCGGCCTCGCCACCTGCCCCAGCCCGATCCCGCCCGACTGCACCGCCACCAGTTCCCGCTCGGTGGCAAGCCGCCCGTAAGCCACCACCGTCATCAGCACGGCCGCCATGGGCAGCACCTTGACCAGCGTGTCGGGCACCTGATAGGCGATCCACTGGGAAATCAGCCCCAGCGGCACCCCCCGCAGCCACTGGCTGCTGATGAAGAAGTACCCGAAACTCAGGATCGCCGTGAACAGCAGCGCGCCCGCCACCAGCGGCGGCAGCAGTTCCCGCGTGACATAGCGGGTGAGGCGCGTCACGGTGCTCCCCCGGCGCGGGCCGTGGGTCGTGGGCCGTGGGGTGTGGGACAAGACAGGGCGTCTCCCCACACCCCACACCCGACAGCCCACATTCCCCTCACCCTTTCGCCACCGCGAACAGAATCGTTGCCTCGGCCGCCACCGCTCCGTCTACCTCGGCGCGGCAGGTGGTCTTGCCCAGGCCCCGGCGCAGGAATTCCAGCCGCGCGTACAGGTGAAGCTGGTCGCCCGGAATCACCTTGCGCTTGAAGCGTGCGCCCTCCACGCCGGCCAGATAACCCACCGTGCCCGGTTCCAGTTGACCGTGCAGGCAGAACATGCTGGCCTGCGCCAGTGCCTCCACGATCAGCACGCCCGGCATCACGGGCTCCTGCGGAAAGTGGCCCGGGAAAAAGGGTTCGTTGACCGTCACGTTCTTGAGGGCGTGGACTTCGCCGCCCTGCACGCTCAATACACGGTCCACCAGCACGAAGGGAAAACGGTGCGGCAGGGTCTTCAGCACGTCCTGAATCAGGATGGGTTCCATGAACAGACACTCCTTGGCAAGGGGGACAGAAACAGGCGCGGCGGGGGCGGTTCTCCCACGGCCCCGCGCCCGCCCCGCCGTCCGGTGGGGGCAGCCCTCCCGGGCAAAACGTTCCAAGCGTAGCACGGCTTACCAACGCGCCCGGACGCTCCCCGGACGGCGGACAGGCCGCTCAGGCCCGCAGTTTTCAGGCCCGGGGCTTGAGGAACGCCGTCAGGCCCGCCAGCAGGCTGGTCAGCAGCGTCAGGCCGACGGCCTGTCCGAAACTGGAGATGCCCCCGGCGCCGGCCTGCCGGCTGAGAATCGTCTCGACGCTGCCCACCGAACGCAGCCACAGCGGCGCGTTCGGGTTCAGGCTGGCAAAACTCCCCAGCGTGAGGGCCGCCAGCGCCAGCGTGAGCAGGGTCAGCAGCACCACCCCGGCCCACCTCAGCGCCCGCACGTTGCCCCCCGCCTCGCTCGTGTCATCGCCGGGCATTCTAGAGAGGCGGGGGAGGGGCGCTGTGAAGAACTTCATGCCGGCCCCGCCTGACCCGTGGATGGGCGTTACACTCCGGCGCGTGACTCCCCCGCCCGGCCTGCCCGCCCGCGTCCGCGTGACCCGTCCGCCCCTGCCCCTCGCGCCGCCCCTGAAAGCGGCGGCAGCGCGCCTGTGCCCGCAGGCCCCGCAGGACGCCCTGACGGCGGCGGCCCTCGCCATCGCGGGCGGCGCGGTGATCGGCGCGGCCCTGCGCTGGGCAGAGGGCGGGAGCCTCGCCGTCGAAACCGGCTGGCGCGGGCGCGGCATCGAGGAGGCGCTGGAAGAGGCGGTGGGGCGCGGCTTGTAGGTCGTGGGGGCAAAAGCATAAGAAGGCTCCTGCCGTCTTTCCCACAACCCACACTCCCTAACACCCGTTTGGTAGCGTGAGGCCATGACCGCCACCGCTTCCGAGACGGGGATGAGCTTCGCCCTCTCCGACGACCAGCGCATGATCCTTCAGCACGTCCGCGAGTTCTGCCGCGCCGAGATCGCCCCGAAGGCCGCCGAGTACGACCGCAGCGGCGCGTATCCCCGTGAGCAACTGCGCGGCCTGGCCGAGCTGGGGCTGATGGGCGCGACCGTGCCCGAACAGTGGGGCGGCGCGGGCCTCGATTCCGTCACCTACGCCCTGTGCCTGGAGGAAATCGCCGCCGCCGACGCCAGCGTGGCGGTGATTGTCAGCGTGCAAAACGGCCTGCCCGAGCAGATGCTCCTGAAGTACGGTACCGGCGCCCAGCGTGAGCAGTACCTGCGCCCCCTCGCCGGCGGCCAGCACATCGGGGCTTTCTGCCTGACGGAGAGCGGCGCGGGCAGTGACGCCGCCAGCCTGCGCCTGAGGGCCGAGCGCGACGGCGACGCCTGGGTGCTGAACGGCTCCAAGGCCTGGATCACCTCGGGCGGACAGGCCGACACCTACCTGGTGATGGCCCGCACGGGTGGCCCCGGCGCGCGCGGCGTGTCCTGCTTCATCGTGCCTGGCGGGACGCCGGGCCTCAGCTTCGGCCGCCCCGAGGAAAAAATGGGCCTGCACGCCGCACACACCACCACCGTCACCTTTGACGGCGTGCGCGTACCCCAGGACCACATGGTGGGCGAGGAGGGCCAGGGCCTGATCATCGCCCTCGCCAGCCTGGACGCGGGGCGGATCGGTATTGCCATGCAGGCCCTCGGGATCGCCCGCGCCGCCCTGGAGCACGCCGCCCGCTACGCCAGTGAACGCGAGCAGTTCGGCAAGAAGCTCCGGGAGTTCGAGGGCGTGTCCTTCAAGGTCGCCCGCATGGCCGCCCGCACCGAATCGGCCCGCCTGGTCGCCCTCAAGGCCGCCTGGCTCAAGGATCAGGGCCAGCCCTACGGCAAGGAAGCCAGCATCGCCAAGCTGCTGGCCAGTGAGGCGGCGGTGGACTGCGCCCGCGACGCCATTCAGATTTTCGGCGGCAACGGCTACAGCCGCGAGTATCCGGTCGAACGCCTCTACCGCGACGCCAAGGTGACCGAGATTTACGAGGGCACCAGCGAGATTCAGCAGCTCGTGATCAGCCGGGCGGTGTTCGCGGAGTACGGGGGGTAAAGCCCCAGGCAGGCGGTAGGCTTCAGCCCACTGCCTCCCCCAGTGCCCCGTCCAGCGCCGCCAGCAGCTCATCCACCTCCGCGTCCGCGATGCTCAGCGGCGGGCCGAGCAACAGGTGGTCGCCGCGCGTGCCGTCCACCGCACCCGTGCCGGGATAGGTAATCAGGCCACGTTCCCAGGCGGCTCTGGCCACCCGCTCCGCGATGCCCGGCGTCCCGAAGGCCTCTCCGGTCGCCGGGTCGCCCAGCACCAGGCCCAGCAGCAAGCCGTGTCCCCGCGCGTCCAGCACCAGCGGGTGACGTTCCTTCAGTTCGCGCAGCCCCGTCAGCAGCCGCTCGCCCTGGACCCGCGCCCTTTCCGTCAGGCCCTCGCGCTCCACGATGTCCAGCACCGCCAGGCCCGCCGCCACGCTGACCGGATGGCCCGCGTAGGTAAAGCCGTGCTTGAAGGCCCCCGAGCCGTTCATCACCGTGCCGTAGACCTCCGCGCTCGCGGCCAGCCCCGCCAGCGGCGCGTATCCGGCGGCCAGTCCCTTGCCCAGCACCACGAGGTCGGGGGTCACGTCCCCCCCCAGCCGCACGGCCAGCGGTGAGCCGCAGCGGCCCATTCCGCTCATCACCTCGTCGGCGATGAAGAGAATGCCGTACTCGCGGCAAATCTCGGCAATTCGGGCATGGTAACCCGCGTTCGGCGCCAACGCCGCGTCCGAGGCACCCACCACCGGCTCGGCCATAAAGGCCGCGACCGTTTCCGGCCCGGCCTCCTCCAGCACAGCGCGCAGGCGTTCGGCGTCGGCCTCGCCGGAAAGCCTGGGGTCGGGCCTGGGCAGCTTCGGCCAGGCGGCCTCGTTCATCAGGGGCGCGTAGATGGCCCGCCGCGCCCCCATGCCCGACGCGGCCAGCGCCCCCAGCGAGGCGCCGTGATAGCTGGGAAGGCGTGTGATCACCTTGTAGCGCCCCGGCTCGCCCCGTTCCACGTGGTACTGCCGCGCGAGTTTGATCGCGCTCTCGTTCGCCTCCGACCCGCCCGAGACGGCCCAGAAGCGGAAGCCGGGCAACCCCAGAAAGCTCACGAGCCGCGCCGCGTACTCCTCCAGCACGGGCGAGGTGAACTGCGACCCATGCACGAAGGGCAGCGCCCGTGCCTGGCGCGCCAGGGCGTCCGCGACCTCTGCCCGCCCGTGCCCGATGTTCGCCACCAGCGCCCCCGAGGAGCCGTCCAGATACCGCCGGCCCCCGGCGTCATAGAGATACACGCCCTCGCCACGCACGGCGACCGGGTAGGACTTGCGGGAACGGTAGAAGACGCTGGAGGAGGAAGAATCGGTCATGCGCGGAGCCTTTCAGGAGTTGCCGGCCTTCAGCGTTCAGCCGTCAGGAGTCGAAGAGGGGTGGGAGGGCGAGCCAGCCGGGCAGCGGCGGTGAGCCTTCCACTTCCAGCGCGCGTAGAATCAGGCGGCACACGCGGCGGTGGGGGCCGAGGTCGGGAAAGGGGCGGGTTTCGGAATAGGCGGCCCGGAAGGCCCGCGCCCCCGCCCGGTCCAGCAGCACTTCCCAGAGGCACAGGTCGAGTTCCGGCGGCGCAAAGGCGCAAAGGCCGACGCCTCCACATCCACCAGGGCAAAGGGCTGCCCGTCACGCCACACGAACTGCGAGCCGTGCCAGTCCAGCAGCATCGGGACGGCGCGGGTGGGGGAGGGGGCGGCAGTGAAGGCCGCTCCACCTCCGGCCAGTGGTCCGCCCAGGCGTCCGGCCCGAAGTGCGCCGCGACTTCCCGCACCACCTTCAGCGCGTGCGGATAGAAGTCGGTGAGGGGTCGCAAGGGGTTTCCCGTCACCGGGCCGAAGCCGTCCACGGCGTGGGCGTGCACCGCCGCGACCCGCCGCCCCAGTTCCGCCGCGTCCGCCTGCTGCAACTCGTGGCGGGCTTCGCCCGGCACAAAGGCCACCCGCAAGGCCGGGGCATCCCGGAAGTCCACGGTGCCCAGCACTTCCGGTACCGACCAGACCCCCAGCCCCCGCCAGAAGCCGTAAGCGGCGGCTGTGGCAGGCAGGTCACGCGGGTCCACCCCGAACAGCCTTGACAGGCCCAGCATGAAGGCGCTCACGTCCGGCGAGGTCCACCACGACCGGCGCAGGACGACCGGCCCCTGCGCCGACTCCACCCGCCACACGTGCGAGGCGCGGCTGGCGTCGCCCGCGTTCAGTTCGGTGACGGCGAGGGGGCCAGCCTCTACCACGTGTCCCCGCCCCCGGGAGGCGGCCACGCCCCGAGCGCCTGGCGTACCGTCACGACCTGTCCGAAATGGTGCGCGGTGTGCAGCGCGAAATCCGCCAGCAGTTCCCCGATGGTTTCCTCGTGGTTCACCGGGTTGGCGAGGTCGGGGCGGGCCGTGTGCGTGTCGATGCGGGCCAGCAACTCGTAGAACTCGTTGCGGACCCGGCCCCAGTCGTCTTCCGTCACGGCGGGCCAGGGGTCGGCCGCGTGCTTCGGGGACGGCATCGCCTGCCCGCCCTCAATCACGTCCAGCATCCAGCGGTTCCACCAGTTCACGTGCGCGACGAGTTCGGCCACGCTGTGCGGCAGGGAGTCGGGTCGGCGGGCGGCGGTGGCCGCGTCCAGGCCACTCAGCGCGGCCTCCACGCCCACGAAGGCCTGCCCCCCCCGGAACAGCTTAGGGAGCAGGCGGGCGAGGGCGGGCTGGGGCCGCTCGTTTCGGTCGGGTCGGGGATCAGACATAAAGCCAGTTTCGCAGAAGAGGAGGCTTTGTTACCTTGCCAGGTGATGACGAACGAAGTCCCGAAAATCAGCACCGCGGGCGAACTGGGCCTGACCCTCCAGACGCTGGCCGACGTGCCGGACCTGGTGGGCGCGGCCTTCGGGCTGGACGGCCTGATCCTGACCGAAGCGGACCTCTCCCCGGCGTTTTTCCAGCTGCGCAGCGGCCTGGCGGGCGAAGCGTTCCAGAAGTTCACGAACTACCGCATCCGGGTCGCCCTGGTGCTGCCGGACTTCGCGGCCCACGGTGCGCGCTTTGCCGAGCTGGCGCACGAGCACGCCACGCATGGCCTGATCCGCTTTGTCCGTACCGAGGAGGAGGCCCGGCACTGGCTGGGGGCCAGCGCCGGAAGCTGACTCAGTACTTCTGCGCCACCGTCTTGGTCTGGAGGAACCAGAACAGGTAATCCGGGCCGCCCACCTTGGCGTTCGTGCCGCTCATGCCGTAGCCGCCGAAGGCGTGGGTGCCCGACAGCGCCCCGGTGCATTTGCGGTTCACGTACAGGTTCCCGGCGTGGATCAGGCGGCGGGCCTCGTTGATTTTCTGCGGGTCGCGGCTGTAGAAGGCGGCGGTCAGGCCATACTCGGAGTCGTTGGCGAGGTCGATGGCGTGCCGCCAGTCGCGCGCCTTCGTGAAGCTCAGCACCGGCCCGAAAATCTCCTCCTGAAAGAGGGGGTCGCGCGGGTCCACGTCCGCGAAGATCGTCGGCGCGATGTAGCCGCCCTCCCGCTCCCCGCTCCCGGCGCGCTCGCCCCCCAGCACGAGGCGGGCCGTGCCCTTGCCCTTCTCCACGTAGTCCATGATGCGGGCCGCGCTGCCCTCGTGAATCACCGGACCGAGGGGGGCGTTCTCCTCCGGCGAACCGACCTTCAGCTCGCGCGCCAGCGTCACCACCCGGTCCAGCAACTCGTCATAGACGCTGGCTTCCGCGATCACGCGGCTGCACGCGCTGCACTTCTGCCCGGCGTACCCGAAGGCGGCCTGCACGATCCCGCGCGCGGCGTCGTCCAGGTCGGCGTCGGCGCAGACCACTGTCGGGTCCTTGCCGCCCATCTCGGCCATCACGCGCTTGAGCCACTTCTGACCCGGCTGCACCTTCGCGGCGCGCTCCATGATGCGGCAGCCGATCTCCTTGGAGCCGGTAAAGGCGATCATGCGGATGTCCCTGTGGTCCACCAGGGGATCACCCAGCACGTCGTCGGTGCCGGTGACGAACTGGATCACGTTGCGGGGCAGGCCCGCCTCATACAGCAGTTCCACCAGCAGCAGGCTGCTCAGCGGCGTCTCGGAAGCGGGCTTCCACACGACCGTGTTGCCGGCCGCAATGGCCCCCAGCGCCATCCCCAGCGGAATCGCCGCCGGGAAGTTCCAGGGACTGATGACGGCCACCACGCCGATGGGTTCGTACACCATCGTGACGTGTTCGTCGGGCATGGGATAGACGGGCTTGCCCTGCGCCCACTTCAGCGCCTCGCGGGCAAAGACCTCGAAGTGGTCCACGCACTCGGCGATCTCACCGTCGGCCTCGGCCCAGTTCTTGCCGTTTTCCAGGCCCATCACCGCATTGAATTCCAGGCGGCGCGCGCGCAGCAGGTCGGCGGCCCGCTTGAAGATCGTGGCGCGCTGCATCGGGTCGGAAAAGCGCCACTCCTCGAACGCCGCTTTGGCGCCGCCGATGGCCTCTTCGAGCTGCTCCGGCGTGGCCTTCGGAAAGCGCCACACCACCTCGCGCGTGTCGGCGGGGTTGTGGACCTCAAACGTGGCTGTGCCCTCCACGGCTTTGCCGCCGAGGTACATCGGGAAGGCCCGGCCCAGATACTTCTCGCGCACCATTCGGTAAGCGTCCCGCTGCCTGCCCGCCACAGCGTCCAGGCCAAAGTTGAAGTACGGCTCGTGTTCAAACGGGAGGAAGCCCTCCATCAGCGTGCTGGTCATGTGTTGCCTCCTTGAGAGTGACGCGAGAGTAACACGCACGCCAAAGCAGGGCAAAACCGCTGTCAGACGGCAAAACTTGACGCCGATGAGGTGCCAGGGAAGGCGCGGCTTCTGGCCCTGACTTTACGACTGAAAAGCCGGGGCGCCGGCCCACAACGCCGCCCCGATCAGACCCGCGTCGGCTCCCAGTTCGGCGTGGACGACCTGGGGCCGGTAGCGTTCGGGGAACTGGGTGAGCGACGCCTGCACCCGTGCCAGATACCCGCCGCGCAGGCCCACGCTGCCCCCCAGCGCCACCCGCGTCACGCCCAGCAGGGCGGCCACGTCCGCGATTTTCCAGGCGATCAGCGCCGCCGATCGGGCGTACGCGGCGTCTGCCGCCGCGTGCCCGGCCTCGGCGGCGTCGCAGAGGGCCTTGCTGTCCTCGAAGCCCAGGCGCCGTGCCTGGGCGCCCAGCGCAGTCCCGCTCGTCTCGAACTCCAGCGGTCCCAGACGGCCCAGCGGCGGCACCTCCGGCCCCCCCTGCCACACGGCAGGCACACTCACGAAGCCCAGTTCCGCGTCCAGCCCGTTGGCCGCGAGGTGAAGCCGCCCCCCCAGCACCAACCCCGCGCCCACGCCGGTGCTGACGGTGATGAACATGAATTCGGAGCTTCCCCGCCCCGCCCCGGCCCGGAACTCACCCCAGGCGGCGGCCCGCGCGTCGTTGAGGGCGGCGCACGGCAGGCCCAGCCGCTCCGAGAGGCGCTGTTCCAGCGGAATGTCGGTCCAGCCGGGAAAGGTCTGCGTCGCCGTCGCCGTGACGCGCCCCCGCGCCACCGCGCCCGCACAGGCCACGCCGACCGCCGCCGCGTCGGGGAGGAGGGGGGCGGCCAGGTCCAGCGCCGCTGCCAGCACCGCCTCCGGGAGGGCCGGTTGCGGTGTGCGCGTCTCCCGCCGCTGCCGCACGCGCCCCCCGGTCACCAGCGCGGCACGCATGGACGTGCCACCGATATCGAGGGCGAGGAGGGGAGAGGCCAGGTGTTCATCCGCCGGAGTCATGCAGCCATTCTCACCGTTCCTGCCCGGTCTGGGTGCCCGTCCTCCCCATGTCCGGCGAAAGTCAGGGTTGCGCCTTCAGGTTCCCCCTCTGGGGAGAGCTGCTCACCGTCAGCGGAAAGACCCCCGTGAACAGCCGGGGCCAAGCCAGGTGCGCCTCTCCGACCTCCAGCCTCAGCCCCGTCCGCCCGAAGTGGTGCTCCCACAGCGCCCGGATGCGCGGCGTGATGAGTTCACGCAGCTGCGCCTCTGCCGCTGCCCGCTGTCCGCCCAGGTCGAAGGGACTGGGATTGTCCAGCCGGGCGCGCACCTCGGGCCGGGTGAAGGCCTGATAGAGGGCGTCATCCACCAGCCGCGCGAAGAGGGCTTCCGCGTGGGCCGCCCGGTCCCGCACCAGCGGCGCGAGCTTTCCGAAGGCGACGGCGCTGCCGAGCGTGTTTCCCGCCGTGTTCCAGGCGGCATACCCGGCGAGGTCGGCCAGCGGGAGCGCCTGCATCAGGGTCCACAGCCGCCGTTCCGCCCCGTTCGGATAGGCGATGTCCGCGAGGGTCACGGCCCGCCCCACGGCCAGGTCATGCCTGACGGCGTCCACGAAGGCCGGGAGATGCCGGTGCGGCGTGTCCACCGTCGCGAAATTGGGCTGGAAACTCGCCTGCCGCGTCCCCGGCGTGTTCACCGCCAGCACGAACTCCGCCTCGGCGGGCGTGTCCGCCACCCGGCAACCCGCCGCGCGCAGGTGTGCCCGCACCAGTTCCCCCGCCGGACGGTCCTCGTAGATCAGCTCGGCCCCTGCCCCGTTCACGCCGCTGTAGCGCACCTGGGCCAGCACCGGCTCCGGCCTCAGCGCGCGGGCGATCAGCGCGCAGGGCACGTCGTCGGCCCCGGGGTAGATGTCCAGGCGCTCCCAGACGCCCAGGTCGTCGGCGCGGGCTTCCAGCTGCCGCCGGTCGAACGCGGCCAGACCATAGGGGGTGGTGTCGTCCAGCGTGAGGCACAGGTGCGCCAGCGTGCCCTCCGCCAGCAGCTCCAGCGCCGCGAGGTGAAGCGCCCGGTTGCGCTCGCGGGTGCCCACCCAGTCGGCCAGGATGGCCTGGGGAACCGCCGAGCGGGCCGCGTCCAGGGCCGCCCATTCCCCCTCCCCGTGGCGGGCGTGGCGGTCGAGGGCGGTGCTGTAGGCCCGCAGGGCGTGCCCCCACTCGCCGTAATAGGGCTTTTCCTCGTGGGGGTCGTTGTCGTGCGCCACCCGCACGATGACCCCGAAGGCGTAGATGCGCAGCCCCGGATTCAGCCCCCGCACCTCCCGCAGCACGGCCAGCCGCTTCAGCACGGTGGCGGGCGGGTCCGACACGCGCCGCGCCGGAATCATGCCCCCCAGCGTCAGCGTCTCCAGACACACGACCAGGGCGTCCGCCTCCCGGGCCTGGTCCAGCAGCCAGGTGCGCAGCGTGCCCGTGTCGCCCGGCGTAAAAAAGTCGGGCAGGGCCTCCGGCGGCGGCACCCGCACCTCCGCCCCCGTCATGCGCGCGAGCTGGGCCGGGTGGTCCAGCGTGGGGGGGCGGGTGTCGGGCGGAATCAGCAGCAGGCGGGTCACGCGCGTCAGTCTAGAAAGAACCGCAGCACCGCGTCCCGCATCGCCCGGCTGGTGTAGTGCCCCACGCCGGGAAATACGGCCGCCTGGAACCCTTCCGGGCAGCCCGCCCGCGCATAGGCTTCCTGGTAGGCGGCAGCGGTCGGGACGTGGTGCGCGTCCAGCGGAAAGACCGGATCGCTGTCGCCGCTCGCCAGCAGGAGGGGCGTGGGCGGCGCGTCGCCCGCGTGCGTGACGGGGCGCTGGGCCGCCAGAAAGGCTCGCAGCTCAGCCCGCCTGACCTCGGGTTCGTCCCACACGCCGGAAGTGATGAGGGCCGCCGCCCGCCTGACCCGCCTTTCGGTGCGGGCGAGGGTCTGCGCCACGTACCCGCCCATGCTCGACCCGGTCACACAAACGGGCACCGGGCCGAACGTCTCCGCCAGCGCGTCCAGCACCGCCGGAGCCTCCGCCACGGTGCGGCGCACGCTGTCCCAGACATATTCGCGGGCATTCAGCCCCGGCAGCGCGTCGCCCGTCCGCTCGCCGTGCAGCGCCGCATCCGGCAGGACAACCGCCCAGCCCCTGGCCGTCAGGGCGCTGTAGACGCCCAGTTTGCCCTCCTTGGCGGCCCAGGCGCCGTGGTAGACCAGGCACGCCGCCTCGACGCCGGTCCCCTCCGGGGGCCGCTCGATCAGGCACGGCACCCCCGCCAGCACGCGCCGCTCGATCAGATATGGGGTGCCGCCCGTCAGCGGGGTGGCGTGCGGGTCGGCGGGGTGGAAGGTTCTCCCGTTCGTCATCCTCCCGCCTCCAGGCGCTGCGCGCGTCCTTCCGCCGCCAGCCGCCAGACGTCCGGATTCCGCAGCCCCGCCCAGCCCGCATGATCCAGCCCCAGCGCGAGCGCCAGCAGATTGCCGTGCGTGACGACCGCCGTCACCCCGTCCGGGTCGCGTGCATCCGCCAGCGCGGCCAGAACACGTCGCCGGGCCGTGAGGGCCGACTCGCCGCCCGGCAGACGCAGCCAGGGCAGCCGGAAGCTGGCTTTGAGGGCCGTTCGCCAGTAAGGCAGGTCCCGGCCGCTCAGCACCCGCTCGGTCAGCCGCGCGTCCGTCTCGACCTCCAGCCCCAGCCGGTCGGCCAGGGGACGCGCGGTGTCCACTGCCCGCGTCCAGGGGCTGCTCACGATCCGGCTGATGCCCAGCGCGGCCAGGTCCGCCGCTAGCCGCCCGGCCTGCGCTGCTCCTTCCGGCGTCAGCGGCGCGTCCGGTGCCTGCCCACTCGCCCGCGCATGGCGGATCAGCAGCAGGTCACCGCTCACTCTGCCGTCGCCGCCGGTTTCGGCGCGACGATGTTGCGCAGCAGGCGAATCTGCCCCCGGTGGCTCACCTCGTCCTCCATGACGTGAAACCAGGCCCAGTGGTGGTTCGGAAAGTCGAAGCCCGGCACACTGAGCCGCGAGGCCAGCCACGCGTCGTCCCTCTGCGCGAGAGTGGCGAGCGTGTGCCCCCGCGACGTTTCCAGCTCGTCCAGATACCACGCCAGCGGGCGACCCCGCACCGGTTCACCCTCCGCGCCCATCGTGAGGCCGGAGCGGTACGGGTCAAACTCCGGGATGCTCTCGGTGAAGGGGTCGCGGCCCCCAAACGACAGCCAGTGGTACACCCGGTCGACCGCCGCGATATGCGCCAGCAGCATCCCGATGGAATTGCGGAAGCCCGGCGGTGTGGCGTCCAGTTGTTCCACGCTCAACCCCTGCACCGCCTGCAAGGTGGTCAGGCGGGCATAGGCCAGCATCTCCAGCAGCGCCCCGATCTGCGGTGAATGGCGCGTGTCCGGCTCGATCCGGTACGGGCGCGACGGGTCCTCGGCAGGCCGCTCGGTGGAAGTCATGGTGACAGAGTACACAGGGCCGCCCAGCTTCCCCAGCGCCGCCGGGTTACCGGATATCGGTGGTTCCCCAGGTCTTGCCGTTCACGACGATCTCGAAGGGGCCTGTGCGGGTGGGCGTGCCGGGGTCGGTGTACGTCCTCGTCTCGTTTCGCACGCTGGCCGAACAGGCCACACCGACCGGAACGCTGCCGCGCGTGGTCAGCGTCAGGCGGCTGGCGGTGCGCTGCGCGCTGAAGCCGTCGAAGCGGCCACAGCCCAGGCCCACCGTCACGGCGACGTTCATGGTCTCCGAAGCCCCCACGCTGGCCGGGAACTGCACGTCCGCCACGCCCGGCGTGTTAGGCGTCCTGATCAGCCCGCAGGCACCCAGCGGCAGGGCGAGGGCGGCAGCGATCAGCATTCTCTTCATGCCGTCATTCTGCCATTCGCGCCGCCACGCTGCTTGCGCACTTGTTTCACCCCTTCACCGCCCCTTCCAGCCCCTTCATGAAGTATTTTTGCCCGAAGGCGAAGATCACCAGAATGGGCAGAACCGTGATGACGGCCCCCGCCATCACCGCCCGCGAGTTGGTGCTGAAGGTGCCGCTCAGCTCCAGGAGGCCCGCCGAGAGCGGCATCAGGTTCTTGTCGGGCAGCATGATGCGCGCCCACAGGAAGCTGTTCCAGTACGCCACGAATTCCAGAATGGAAAAGGCCACGATGGTCGGCAGCGCCAGCGGCAGCATGATGCGCCGCCAGATGGTCAGCTCTCTGGCCCCGTCGATCCGCGCGGCCTCGATCAGTTCAATCGGCACGCCCAGATAGGCCTGCCGCAACAGAAACAGCCCCACGATGCTGGCGATGCCCGGCAGCACGACCGCCGCGTACTGCCGCACGGCGTCCAGCACCGGACTGGTCTGCTGGAGAAGCCCCAGCTTGATGGTCGTGATGTAGTTGACGATCAAGCCCGCCTCGTTGGGCAGGACCATCAGCACCAGAATCGCGTAGAAGATCAGGTCGCGGCCTGGAAAGCGCATCTTGGCGAGCGGGTACGCGGCCAGCGCCGCCAGCGTGACGGTCAGGCTCACGCCCGCCGTGCAGATGATCAGGCTGTTCAGGATCAGCCGCCAGAACGGCACGGTGGTCCCGGTCAGCACCTCCACGTAATTTTTCAGGCTGACGCCGCTGGGCAGCAGTTTGGCCTGGTAAATGTTCCCCGTCGGTTCCAGACTGGTGATGAAGGTCCAGTAGAAGGGATACAGCATGATGACGGCGATGACCCCCAGCACGAGGTAGGCGGCGAGATTCGCTGCCCGCTCCCTGCGCCGCTTCCGCGCCTTGAGGTCGGCGGCGGTCTTGCTGACGGTGGTCGGCTGATCGTGGACAGCGCCTTTAAGCATCCGCCTTCCCCCCCCGCGTCAGTTTGAAATTCAGCAGCCCGAACAGGATGCTGATGACGGCGATGATGATTCCGCCCGCGGCGGCCAGCCCGTACTGAAAGTCCACGAAGGCCCGCGAGTACGTGTAGAACAGCGCCGTGTAGGTACTCCCGGCGGGGCCGCCCTGCGTCATCACGTAGATCTCCTCGAAGACCTTGATGGCGCTGACGGTACTCAGGAGGCTGCACACCAGAATGGTGGGGCGCAGGCCCGGTAGCGTCACGTTCAGAAAGACCTGCCAGCGGGTCGCGCCGTCGATCACGGCGGCCTCCTCCAGTTCCTTCCCGATGGCCTGCAATCCCGCCAGATACAGCACCATGTAATACCCGATCCCCTTCCACAGCGTCACGAACATCACCGCATAGAGGGCCGTCAGGGGATTGTTCAGCAGGCTGCCGCCCCGGTGCAGCCCCAGCGCGCCCAGCACCGCGTTCACCGGACCGTCCTGCTGGTACATCCAGGTCCAGATCAGGCCCACCACCGCGAAGCTGGTCACCACCGGCACATAATAGGCGGTGCGGAAAAAGCCGATGCCCCTGAGGGGCCGGTTCACCAGCAGGGCGACCCCGATGGCGAGCAGCTGAATCACCGGCACGACCAGGATGTACTTCAGGCTGTTTTTCAGCCCCGACCAGAACTGCGAATCTGCGGCCAGCGTGCGGAAGTTCTCCAGCCCCACCCACTCGGGCGGGCTGATGATGTTGTATTTCGTAAAGGCCAGGTAGGTGCCGAAGAACACCGGCCAGGTGTGGTACAGGACGAGCAGGGCGAGAAAGGGCAGCATGAAGGCGTAGGCGATCAGGGTGCTGCGCACGGTCACGCGCGCGCCCGCTCCGCCCCGCGCGTGCTGCGCCCGGCGCGACTCGCGCCGCTGGGTGGTGGTCATGCCCGGCAGTCTACGCATCCGCCGCCCCTCCCGGCATGAAAAACCGGCCACCCCACAAGGTGACCGGCCCATCTCGGCTCTGCTGGACTTAGTGGCCGTCGCCGTCCTGCGCCTCACGCTTGCCCGAGTTGTACTCGGCGTGCGCTTCGGCGTTGTGAACCTCGGCCTTGGCGCGGTCCTCGGCCGCCTCAGCCTTGTCCTTCAGGTTGTCGACGGTGCCCCCGAAGTTGCTGGCGAGGTCGTGCCCGGCGGCGCGGGCGCGGTCGGCCCCTTCCTTCAGCTTGGCTCCGGCGGCGTCGGCCATGTTCTCCAGCGTGCTTTTGTCATCACTCATCGGTGTGAACCTCCTGGCTTTGGATTCCCGAAGTGGGTAAGGGCAGCATCTCGCGCCCCCGCCTGGGCTGGGTGAACCCCGGCTTCAGGTGTTCATTACCGTTTCCCAGCTCAACCTTTACCGGTCTGGATGTCAAGGCTCACCGGCGGCCCCCACCGCTGCCGAGAACCCGGGCAGAATGTTGAACCGCGTCTACACCGTCCGTGTGACAGGAACAGGCATACCCCCGGCGGGCGGCGGGAGGGTAGAGTTGGGCCGTCATGACTCAGCTTTCCGATCCCCACATCAAGGTGCCCGCGCAGGGCGAGAAGATCCGCATGGAGGCGGGCAAGCTCCTGGTGCCCGACCGCCCCGTCATTCCCTTCGTGGAAGGTGACGGCACCGGCCCCGACATCTGGCGCGCCAGCGTGCGGGTCCTCGACGCCGCCGTCGAGCAGGCCTACGGCGACCAGAAGAAGATCGAGTGGATGGAAGTCTACGCGGGCGAGAAATCCACCCAGGTCTACGGCGAGGGCGAGTGGCTGCCCGAGGCGACCCTGAACGCCTTCCGCGAGTTCCTCTTCGGCATCAAGGGGCCGCTCACCACGCCCGTCGGCGGCGGCATCCGCTCGATCAACGTGGCGCTTCGTCAGGAACTCGACCTGTACGCCTGCGTCCGCCCGGTGCAGTACTTCCCCGGCGTGCCCAGCCCCGTCAAGCGCCCGCAGGACGTGGACATGGTGATCTTCCGCGAGAACACCGAGGACATCTACGCGGGCATCGAATACAAGGCCGGGACGCCCGACGCGGCCAGGCTGCGCGACTTCCTGATCGATGAACTGGGCGTCAACAAGATCCGCTTTCCCGAAACGTCCTCGCTGGGCGTCAAGCCGGTCAGCCAGGAAGGCACCGAGCGCCTGGTGCGCGCCGCCATCGAGTACGCCATCGCCAACGGGCGCAGAAGCGTCACGCTGGTCCACAAGGGCAACATCATGAAGTTCACCGAAGGCGGCTTCCGCGACTGGGGCTACGACCTCGCCAAGCGGGAGTTCGGCGGCGTGGAACTCGACGGCGGCCCCTGGCTCCAGCTTCCGAACGGCATCGTCATCAAGGACGTGATCGCGGACAACTTCCTGCAACAGATTCTGCTGCGCCCCACCGAGTACGACGTGATTGCTACCCTGAACCTCAACGGCGACTACATCTCCGACGCGCTCGCCGCGCAGGTCGGCGGGATCGGCATCGCGCCCGGTGCGAACATCAACTACGTGACCGGTCACGCCATCTTCGAGGCCACCCACGGCACCGCACCCAAGTACGCGGGCAAGGACGTGATCAACCCCTCCTCCGTGATTCTCTCCGGTGAGATGATGCTGCGCTACATGGGCTGGGTCGAGGCCGCCGACCTGATCCTGAAGGGCCTGGAACAGACCATCGCGCAGAAGACCGTCACCTACGATTTCGCGCGTGGCATGGAAGGCGCGACCGAGGTCAAGACCAGCGAGTTCGCGGACCGCATCATCGCGAACATGCGTCAGGCGTAAAGCCCGGGCTAAACGTCAGGCCAAAAGGACAGAGGGTCTGAAGCGGGGGCGGAGGCTGTTGTGGCTTCCGCCCCCACTTCAGGCCCTCTGCACTATCCTCCCCCCATGACTCGCCTCCTGTTCGCCCTCGCCGGTGTGGTGCTGCTCGCCGTCACCGCCCTGGCGCTGGTCTGGCTGGCCGGGCAACTGCTGGCGGGCCTGGGCGCCTTCGTGGTCGGTCTGGCCGCCGTGCTGGCGCGGCTCCTGGGCTTCCTGACCCTGGCGGGCGGGCTGGGCGGCCTCGCCTACTTCATCGCGAGTGCCTGGCGACCCGCCCGCGAGGTCCGGCGTTGAGCGCCCCCGACCGCTTCCTGGGCCGCGCGGACGTGTACGCGCAGGCGCGGCCCTCCTACCCCGAGGCCCTCGGCGCGTGGCTGGCGGAGAGGCGATTGCTGGCGGGCGGCGTGGCCGACGTGGGCGCGGGCACCGGCCTGTTTACCCGCCTGCTGCTGGCGCGTGGGGCAGAGGTTCACGCCGTCGAGCCGAATCCCGAGATGCGCGCCCAGCTCGCGGCAGGGCTGGCTGCCGAGGTGACAGCAGGCCGGTTGACCGTCCACGCCGGAACCAGTGAGGTCACCGGTTTACCGGATAAAAGCGTCTCGCTCGTGACCGCCGCCCAGGCCGCCCACTGGTTCGCGCCCGCGCCCACCGTCCGCGAGTTCCGCCGCGTCCTGCGCCCCAGCGGGCACGTCCTCCTGGTCTGGAACGACTGGCGGGGCGAGGGGACGGCCTTCAACGCGGCATACGGCGAGGTCGTCTCCCACTTTCTGGAAGAAGGCACGCCCGACCTCGCCACCCGCGTCCCCGAGGCTGAACTGCCGCAGTTCCTGCCCGGCGGCTTCGAGCGCGTGACCTTTGCCAATCCCCTGACCCTGACCCGCGCACGCCTGCACGCCCTGGCGGCCAGCGTCAGCTATCTGCCCTCGCCCACGGACGCGGCTTATCCCGGGATGACGCGCGAACTTGATGCCCTGTTCGGCGCGCATCAGCAGGACGGCACCGTCACGCTGGCCTACCGCACGCACGTCTTTCTGGGCGGCCTCGATTGACCCGCACGCCGTGAGCCACGCTTCAGTTCAGGAAACAAACTCCGCTACAATTGGAGGCTGTGACGCGCGCTGCCTTCCTGAGTGTCTGAAGCTCTCCGGCGCCGGCGCGTTCTTCGGTGAATTGGAGGCTTTTTGAGTTACTGGCGCACTGACATCAAACCGCTGCTGGACGCGGAAACGGGGACCCTCTTCAAACAGGCCCCGATTCGCGTCACGCTGGCGTTTCCGAACCGCTATTCCGTCGGTATGGCTTCTCTGGGCTATCAGGTCATCTACCGCATGTTCAACCAGGAAGAGGGCGTCGCCTGTGAGCGCGCCTTTTTGCCCGACGACGTGGACGCCTTCGAGCGCACCGGCCAGGCCCTCCCGACCGTCGAGAGCGGGCGCGACGCGGGCGACTGCGAACTGTTTGCCCTGAGCGTCTCGTTCGAGCTGGACCTGACGAACATCATCCGCATGCTGGACGTGGCCGGGATGCGCCCGCTGCGGGGGGAACGCAGCGACACCGACCCCGTCGTGATGATCGGGGGACCCTTCACGTCCTCCAACCCCTATCCGCTGACGCCCTTCGCGGACGTGATCATCATCGGCGACGGCGAGCAGATCGTGCCGGTGGTCTCCGAGGCCCTGCGTGAGTCGAGTACCCGCGAGGAGTTCTACGACCTCGTGGACGGCATGCCCGGCGTCTTCCTGCCCGCCCGCCACGTCCACGAGCCGACCTGGGCCACCGCGCCCAAGGAACTGCTCCCGGCCTACAGCCAGATCGTCACGCCGCACAGCGAGCTGAGCAACATGTTCCTGGTGGAAGCGCAGCGCGGCTGCCCGCGCCCCTGCACCTTCTGTCTGGCCCGCACCATGTACGGCCCCAACCGCAACAACCAGGCGCAGGAACTGCTCGACACCATCCCCGACTGGGTGGAAAAGGTGGGGCTGGTGGGCGCGGCCCTCTCCGACTTCCCGCACACCAAGTTCGTGGGGCGCACCCTGACCGACCGGGGGATCAAGCTGGGCGTCAGTTCCATCCGCGCCGACACGGTGGACGCCGAACTGGCCGAGATTCTCAAGGCGGGCGGCCTGCGGACCTTCACGGTGGCGTCCGACGCCCCGAGCGAACGCCTGCGCCGCTGGCTGAAAAAGGGCATCACCACGGAAGACCTGCTCAAGACCGCCCACATCAGCCGCGACCTGGGCTTCAAGGGCATCAAGGTCTATATGATGATCGGCCTGGGGCCGGAGAACGACGACGACATCACCGAGCTGATCGAGTTCACGCGGGAGCTGGCGAAGATCAACCGCGTGGCCCTGGGCATCAGCCCCTTCGTGCCCAAGCGCCACACACCCCACTTTGCCGATCCCTTCGGCGGTGTCCAGACCATCGAGAAGCGCCTCAAGCGCATCCAGAAGGAACTGCGGACCACCGCCGAACTGCGGAACGTGTCCGCCAAGTGGGCCTGGGTCGAGTCGGTGATCGCGCGCGGCGGCCCGGAAGTCGGGATGGCCGCCTACTCGATCTACCGCAACGAGAGCATCGGCGCGTGGAAAAAAGCACTCGACGAGGTGGGCTGGCGCGACGAGTTCGAGATCAACACGCCCGCCATCAGCCTGCCGCCCGGCCAGTACGAGGCGCGCGAGGTGAGCGCCCACGCCGAGGGGCTGGCGGTGTAACAGCGGTGTAGAAAGAGCGGAGGGCCGAGGTGCATTCCCCGGCCCTCCGCTTTTCTCTCCCCTTATCCCGCCTTGAACTCCCGTCCCCGGCGCTCCAGCAGCGGCGCGAGTTGCGCGTCGAAGCGGGCCAGCACCGGGCCGATAATGGCCGTGAGCAGCACGTAGACGGCGGCCAGCGGCCCTAGCGTCGGCGCGAGGCCCAGGCCTAGCCCCGCGATCAATATGCTGAACTCGCCGCGCGGGATCAGGGTGGTGCCCGCCCGGTAGCGCCCGCGCGTCTGCACGCCTGCCTGCGCCGCCCCCCACCAGCCGGTGAAAAACTTGGTGGCGCTGGTGACGACGGTCAGCAGCACGGCCGGAAGCAGCACGCCCGGCACGCTTCCCAGATCGAGTTGCAGCCCGAAGAACACGAAGAACACGGCGGCAAAGAGGTCCCGCAGCGGCTCGATCAGGTGCCGCGCCCGGTCGGCCACCTCGCCGGAGAGGGCGATACCCACCAGAAAGGCACCGATGGCGGCGGACACCTTCAGCAGGTCGGCGGCCCCCGCCACGACCAGTACCAGCCCGAACACGCTGAGCAAGAGCGCCTCGTTACTCTGCACGTTCACCAGACCGCTGAGGACGTGCCCGTAGCGCAGCGCCAGAAAGAAGGCGAGCGCGAATGCCGCGAGGGCCACCAGCAGGTTGACGCCGATGGCGGCCAGCGTCCCGCCGATCAGGAGGGCGGCGACCACCGGCAGATAGGCGGCCATCGCCACGTCCTCCAGCACGCAGACGGCCAGGATCACGGGCGTCTCGCGGTTGCCCAGGCGGCCCAGGTCGCCCAGGATCTTGCTGGCGATCCCGCTGGAACTCAGGTAGGTCACGCCGCCCAGCAGCACGGCAGCCAGCGGCGTGAAGCCCAGCAGGAAGCCCGCCAGCAGCCCCGGCGTGAAGTTCAGCCCCAGATCCAGCAAGCCGACCTGCCGGTTCGCGCGCAGGTTGTCGCGCAGTTCCTGGCTGGTGTACTCCAGCCCCAGCGTGAACAGCAGCAGCACCGCGCCGATCTCCGCGCCGGTATGAATGAATTCCTCGGGGGCGTCGCCCAGGTGCACGGAGGCCCCCAGGCCGATCCCGGCGAGCAGGTACAGCGGAATGGGCGTGATCCCGAGCCGTCCGGCGGCCCGGCCCACGAAGGCCAGCGCGAGAATCACCGCGCCGAGTTCCAGAAACAGTTGAGCCAGGGGCACGTCGAACCTCACGAAAAAAGGAAAGAGGCGGGAACGGCGTGCAGAAGGTGCAAACAGGGAAGGGGGAAAAAAGAGGTCAGCTCTCGCCGCCGAGGAGCTTCGCGGCGCGCACCACGCCGCCCGGCGTGCCGACCACCACCACCGTGTCCCCGGCGTGCAGCGGGAACTCGGGTCCGGGTGCGGGAATTGCCTGCCCCCCCCGCATCACGGCCACGATGCTCGTTCCGGTGCGGGTCCTCAGCATGGTGTCGCCCAGCAGCCGCCCGGCGTAGGGGCTGGCGTCCGGCAGGCTCACCCAGTCCATCGCCAGCCCCTCGATGTCCTGCGTGAGCCGGCTGACGTGGCGGGTGATGGTGCTGCCGCTCAGCAGGTCGGCCACCGCCTCGGCTTCCTCGTCGCTCAGGACGATGCTCTGGGCGCAGGCGTCGGGGTCGTCGCGGCGCGAGACGAAGATTTCGCGCCGGCCGTCGCGGTGCCGGATCACGCCCACCCGTTTGCCGAAGCGCCCGTCAAAATCGTGCCGCACGCCTACACCGGGCAGTGGGGTTTCTTCCAGCTTGACCATGCGTGCAGGATAGGGCGGGACAGGCAGGCGAACTGCATAACCTGTCAAATGACAGGCCACCGCCGCCTTTGAGCAGTCAATCTCATACCTCTCCTGCCTCTGCACGCCAGAATGGGCGGCATGAGTGCTTCCCCCCCCCGCCCGCCGGTCAGACCACAGACGATGGCGGAAAAGATCCTCTCCCGGCGCGGCCACCGGGCGGTGTACGCCGGGGACCTCGCCGTCGTGGACGTGGATCAGGTGATGGTCGTGGACTCCATCGCCCAGAGCTTTATCGAACGGATGGAGCGGGACCTCGCCGCCGTGCCGAAGTACCCGGAGCGCGTCTCCATCGTCATCGACCACGTCGCGCCCGCCTCGACCGTCAGCGTCGCGCAGGCGCAGAAGGAGGCGCGCGCGTATGCCGCCGCCACGGGCGTGCGCCTCTTCGACGTGGGACGCGGCATCTGCCACCAGGTCCTGATGGAAGAACGCCTCGCGCAGCCTGGCTGGATCGTGCTGGGGTCAGACAGCCACTCCACCACCTACGGCGCGGTGGCCGCCTTCGGCACCGGCATGGGGGCCACCGACATCGCCCTCGCTGCCGCCAGCGGCAAAACTTGGCTCCGCGTGCCGGAAAGTGTGAAGGTCACCTTCAGCGGCGATCTCCAGCCCGGCGTGACGGCCAAGGACGCCGCCCTGGAGATGATCCGCGTGCTCGGGGCCGACGGCGCCACCTACCAGAGCATCGAGATCCACGCCGGGGACCGCTTCACGCGCGGCGAACGCATGACCCTGGCGAACCTGTGCGTGGAGGCGGGCGCGAAGGCCGGGCTGGTCGTCCCCGGCGGCGAAATCCTGACAGGCTACGGCTACGACGTTCCCGACTGGGTGTATCCCGATCCGGGGGCCGACTATAGACAAGAAGTCGAGATTGATCTCACGACCCTCCGCCCCCGCATGAGTGCCCCCAGCGAGGTGGACAACGTTCACGACGTCTCCGCATTGCGCGGCCTGAAGGTCGATCAGGTGTTTATCGGCACCTGCACGAATGGCCGCATCGAGGACCTGCACGCCGCCGCCGAGGTCCTGCGGGGCCGCCGGGTAGACCCTTCCACCCGCCTGCTCGTGATTCCCGCCAGCTCTCAGGTGATGGAACAGGCGCTGGAAGACGGCACGCTGCTGACCCTCCAGCGGGCGGGCGCGGCACTGGGCACGCCCGGCTGCGGCCCCTGCATGGGCCGTCACCAGGGCGTCCTCGCGCCGGGCGAGGTGTGCGTGTCCACTTCAAATCGCAACTTCATCGGGCGGATGGGCGACAAGGACGCGCGGGTTTATCTGGCCTCGCCCGCGGTGGCAGCTGCGACGGCCGTGATGGGCCGGATCGCCCTGCCAGGGGATGTGGAAGCCTGGGTGGGCGCGTGAGGGGCTGCGGGCACATGGCCGCCCCGTCTGGCCTTGCACAGTCCACCTCGTACCACCGGGAGACCCACTGATATGCCCCGCATCTGGAAATTTGGCGACGGCGTCAACACCGACGACATCCTGCCCGGCAAGTTCGCGCCCTTCATGGCGGGCGAGGCCGTGTTTCAGACCTTCGCCTTTCATTACATCCGCCCCGAGTTCGCCGCGCAGATGCGGCCCGGCGACGTGCTGATCGGCGGGCGCAACTGGGGCCTGGGCAGCAGCCGCGAGTATGCCCCGCAGGCCCTCAAGAAGTTGCAGATCGGCGGTATCATCGCGCCTTCCTTCGCCCGCATCCATTACCGCAACCTCCTGAACCTCGGCATTCCGGCCTTCGAGGCCGACCTGACCGGGGTGCTGGAGGACGGCGACGAGGTGACGCTGGACGTGGACACCGGGGTGCTGACGCGCGGCGCCGACACGTTCCAGCTCCCCCCGCCGCCCGAGTTCCTGCGCGAGGCCCTGCGCGAAGGCAGCATCCTGGCCTTCTTCAAGCGGTACGGACGTTTCCCCGGAGAGCCTGTGGACCCCGGAGAGCCTATGGACGGGGAGGCCCGCTAAGATCAGGGTATGGCGACCCTGGAAATTGATTGCCCCGTCTGCGCCGAGGTGCTGGAACTCACCGACGCCGACCGCGCCGATCTGGTGGTGGGCGACGTGATCGTGTGCGATTCGTGCAACGCCGAGATGGAAGTGACCCGCAACGGCGCAGGCGAGGACTTCGAACTGGAACTGCTGGGCATCCTGACGGTCTGCCCCAACTGCGGCGAGGAATTCGACGTGACCGACGACATGCTGGCGGCGGCCCCCACGGTGGAGGGCGCGGACGGCACCGTCGTGAGCGTGGTGGCCTGCCCCCACTGCCGCGCCCAGATCGAGCTGGAATTCGAGGAGACCGACTGAGGCTTCCCTAGACAACATCGGTTGATAAGCGGTTCGTGTTATAGCCTATCAAACGCAAGGAGTAAGGTATGCCCATCATTCAATTTGAAAACCCGGAAACGGGCGCGATCATCGAACTCACCGACCCCGAACTCGGCGAACTCGTCATCGACGACGAGACGGGTGTGGAATATGAGGTCGTGTCGGTGGACCCGCCCCGCCTCGAACAGGCCCCGCAGGAAGCGGAGGACTGGGGCGAGTAAGCTCCCGGCCTTCAGCGGTCAGCCGTCAGCGCTTTGGCTGAAAGCTGACCGCTGAAGGCTGACGGCTCCCCAGGGACCTTATGGCCGACCTCGCTGTCCTCTACGACCGCATCCGCCCCGACGAGAAGATGCTGTTTGGGGCGCTCGACGCCCTGAGCGTGCCCTACGACAAGGTGTACACGCCGCACCTGAAAGTCACCTTCGACGAGCAGGGCCGCCAGCAGGTGCCCTGGCGGGTCGCGCTGGAACGCTGCGTGAGCCAGTCGCGCGGCCACGCCGTGACCCGTGCCCTGGAGGGCCTCGGCGTCCGGGTGGTGAATCCCTCGCCCGTGATCGAACTGTGCGGCGACAAGCTCGCCACCAACGCGGCCCTGGCCCGCGCGGGCCTGCCCACGCCGCGTACCGGCGTCGCCTTCGACGGCGAGGCCGCCCTCGCGTTGATCGAGGAGCTGGGGTATCCGGTCGTGCTCAAGCCCACCGTCGGTTCCTGGGGGCGCATGGTCAGCCGCATCAACGACCGCGACGCCGCCGAGGCGATCATCGAACACAAGGAGGTGCTGGGCGGCCCGCAGCACGGCGTATTCTACGTGCAGGAGCTGATTCACAAGCCGCAACGCGACATCCGCGCCTTCGTGGTGGGCGGCGAGTGCATCGGCGCGATCTACCGCACCAGTGACCACTGGATCACCAACACCGCGCGCGGGGCCACGGCCAGCAATTGCCCCGTCACCCCCGAGATCGCGGACCTCGCCCGGCGCTCGGCGGCGGCGGTGGGCGGCGAGATCGTCGCCGTCGACCTGGTCGAGGACCCGCAGCGCCGGAACGAGTGGGGCGGCCTGCTGGTCATCGAGATCAACCACACGATGGAATTCAAGAACTCGGTCAGCACGACGGGCGTGGACATCCCGCGCAAGATGGGTGAGTACGCCCTCAGCCTGCTGGACTGAGCGAACGACAGTGGCGGCGGTTCTCCAGTGACGTGGAGGCCGCCGCTTTCGCTGTTCAGGCCACCGGGGTAGGCGCTCTGGCCTAGTGCTCCCGGCGGACTTGATTGCCGTCACTCTGCGGGGCATCCTACGTTCTTATGACTCGAACTCTTTCAAGCTTGCAATCATGAGGGACCCCGAAGCCCAGGCCAACGCCCCCAACGGGGGCACGGCGGCCGCCGCGCAGCTCGGCCAGGAGATGCGCCGCCTGCACCGCCTGATCAGCAGCCGCGTGCTGCTGAACATGCAAGGCGGCCTTCAGGACCACGACCTGAGCTTCACGCAGATGACGGCCCTGCATCAGCTCCGCGCGGAAGCCCCCCTGACCGTCACCGCGCTGGCCGAGCGCATCAGCCTGAGCGTGCCCGCGACCAGCCATCTGGTCGAGCGGCTGGTGCGCCGGGGGCTGGCCCGGCGGCGCGAGAACCCCGAGAACCGCCGCGAGAAACTGGTGGTGCCGAGTGCCCAGGGGCTGGCGGTCGTGACCCGGATGGACGAGCACTTCATCGGGGCCTATATCGCGGCCTTCAGCGGCCTGCGGGCCGGGACGATCTGCGCCGCCATCTCCTCCATCCGGGCACTGCTGGCCGAACTCGACCCCGCTTCCCCCGATTCCTCCCAGGAGCTTTCATGACCGCACCCACACCGCCCGCGCACATCAACTACGCGCAGACGCTCGACATGAGGACCAAGCGCGTGATTCTGTTCGGCGTGCTGCTGGGCCTCTTTCTGAGCGCCCTCGACCAGACCATCGTGGCGACCGCCATGCCGCGCATCGCCGCCGACCTCAACGGCCTGAACCTCTACGCCTGGGTCACCACTGCCTACCTGCTGACCAACACGGCCCTGGTGCCGATCTACGGCAAGCTCTCGGACCTGTATGGCCGCAAGCCGGTGCTGATGATCGGCATCGCCATTTTCCTGCTCGGCTCCGCGCTGTGCGGCCTGTCGGGCGAGGCTTTCCTGGACAACCTCTTCGGCGGCGGCATGATGCAGCTCGTCGTGTTCCGGGGGTTGCAGGGCGTGGGCGCGGCGGCGCTCGGCTCGGTGGCCTTCGCCATCATCGCGGACCTGTTCGAGCCGGTCGAGCGGCCCCGCTATCAGGGGTTGTTCGGGGCCGTCTTCGGCCTGAGCAGCGTGATCGGGCCGCTGCTGGGCGGCTTCCTAACCGACCAGATCTCGTGGCGCTGGGTGTTCTACGTGAACCTGCCGCTGGGGCTGATCGCCCTGGCCTTTATCGCCAGCAAGATGCCCCGGCTCGCCAGCGGCCTTCAGGCGCGGGTGGACTGGCTGGGGGCCTTTCTGATCCTGCTGTTCACGGTGCCGCTGCTGCTGGCGCTGACCTGGGGAGCCGACCACACCTACGCCTGGACCAGTCCCCTTCTGCTGGGCATGTTCGGCCTCAGCCTCGCCGCGCTGATCATCTTTCTGGTGGCCGAGAGCCGTCACCCCAGCCCCATCCTGCCGCTGACACTGTTTCGCAATCCGACCTTCGCCTGGGGCGCGGTGGCCCGCTTTCTGGTCGGGGCGGGGTTCCTGGGCGCGATCCTCTTTCTCAGCCTGTACCTGGTCAACGTGCAGGGCGTCAGCGCGACCAAGGCCGGAACCGCCACCATTCCCCTGACGGTGGGCCTGATTATCGGCTCGGTCGGGGCGGGGCAGATCGCCAGCCGCATCGGGCGCTACAAGGTGCTGATGCTGGTGGGCCTGGTCGTCGCCGCGCTGGGCTTTTTCGGCCTCAGCACCCTGAACGCCGACACGCCTTACCTCGGCGTGGTGCTGCGCATGGTCCTGCTGGGCCTGGGCCTCGGTCCGGCGCTGCCGCTGTACACCACGGCCCTGCAACTCGCGGTGAAGCCCTGGGAGATCGGCGTGGCGACCAGCGCCGGGCAGTTTTTCCAGCAGATGGGCAGCACCATCGGCACCGCAATTTTCGGGGCTGTCCTCACGGCGGGCCTGACCAGCCACCTCGCCACCCAGTTTGCCGTGCAGGCCGCCTCTCAACAGGGCACCGTCGCCACCACCCTGCGGACCATCGGGGAGAGTATCCGCAAGGGCGAGGGGGGCAGCGCGCAGCAAAACCGCAACGCCACCCCGCAGACCGCCGACCAGATCAAGGCGAACTTCGCGACCCTGCGCCGCAACGTGACGCGCGCCATCGAGACGGGGGACCGGACCGCCATCGCCGCCATCCAGAACGACAAGACCCTGCCTGCGGAGGCGAAGAAGCGGCTCACGGACCTGCCCGCCGGGGGCGTCGCGGCAGGCGTGAGGGCCGGATTCAATCAGACTTACGGCGCCATCGAGCAGGCCGTTTCCAGCGGTGATCCCGCGCGGGTGGCCGCCGTCGCCGCCAATCCCCAGTTGCCCGCCGAACTGCGGGCGCGGCTCACGCAGATTCCCGCGCAGGCCCTCGCCAGCGCACCCGCCCGGCAGCAGATTCTGGCGGGCATCCGGCAGGGGCTGGACGCCGCCGCACCCGCCGCCGCCCAGCAGGCCCAGCAGCAGGCGCTCGGCGCAGCCCTCGCCGGAGTGAATGACGGCGAGAAACTGGCCCTCGCCAGCGCCCGCGCGCAGAAGGTCGCCTTCGCGGACACCATCGCCAGCATCTACCGGTATTCCATCCTGGTGGCGGTGCTCGCTTTCCTCGCCACACTGATGATGCCGGACCTCACCATGCCCACCCGCCAGAAGGGCGAGCGGCTGGCCCCCGCGCACGTGGAGCTGTAGCGGCGCCGGCAGGCCGACTCTAGCCGAGGCCGGGAAAGGAGCGTTGAACGCTCCTTTCCCGGCCGCCGGTGTTGCCCTTCCCCCGCCTGCTCAGCCCAGATGGTTCTGTTCCCAGATCAGGTCGCGCAGCACCCAGCCACTGCCCGGAAAGCGCAGCCCGGCGCGAATCTCGGTCAGCAGGTACTCGCGCACCGACCGCTCGTCCAGCCCCCCGGCGATGACCTCGCCCAGGTTGCGCTCGCCGTTCAGGGCGGCCGCCACCGGCGAGGGCGAGGTGCGGGTGGTGCCGGAGCGCAGCCGCAGGCTGTGCCAGGCGAACCGGCCGGTGGGTTCCGCCCGGCCCTGCCGCACCGCGTCCGCCAGGACCTGCGCGACCTCGAACAGCGGCAGTTCGGCCTGTTTCACGGCGGCGCGCACGCTGCGGCCCTCTGGCCCGTCGAAGAGCGGCACGTCCCCCTGATACACCCGGCTGGGGCTGCCGATCACGGCGCAGACCTGCTCCCATTCGTCGCTCGCCCGCGCCCAGTCGGTGGTGAAGTGGCCGTAAGGGGCCAGCGGAGAACCGGTGACGGCGCTGGGTTTGAACTCGAAAGAGCCGCTGGTGGGCAGCATCGGGCTGGCCTGGATCGCATCCACGCCCAGCCAGTCGAGAATGCCGCCCCCCACGATCTCGCCGCCGGTAAAGGCGACCGTGTAGGGCACGTCGGCCTTCACGTCGAGGGTCCCGGTTTGCCGGGTGGCATTGACCAGTTCCAGAATCCCCATCAGGGGCAGGTCGGAAAGGAGTCCCTGCATGTATGAGACTCAGGTTAGCATTTCTTATCCCTCTCGGCGTGCCGCCCCTCGCAGGTCCAGCCACGCGCCGCCCAGTTCCCCACTGACGTCGCTGGCGGTCAACCCGTAGCCCTGCCGTTCCCCCGCCCGTTCCCCCGCCCTGGCATGCAGCCGCACCCCCGCCACCGCCGCGTCCGGCGCGCTCAGGCCCTGGCCCAGCAGCGCCGCGATCACCCCGGCCAGCGTGTCGCCCATGCCCGCGCTCGCCATGCCGGGATGGCCGCCCCGGCTGACCGTCAGGCCGCCCGCGTGCGCGACCACGCTGGGGCCGCCCTTCAGCACCACCGCGCCGCCGAAGCGGTCCCCCAGCGCCCGCGCCGCCGCGAAGGGATCACGGGTCACCTCTCCCACGGTGACGCCCAGCAGCCGCGCGGCCTCGCCGGGATGGGGGGTCCAGACGCAGCCCGCGTGTCCGGCCCCGGCGAGGTCCGGTTGCAGCGCGTCGGCGTCCAGCACGGTCGGGAGGTTCCAGGCCAGCACCTGCCGCGCCAGATCGGCGGCCTGCGGCCCCAACCCCATCCCCAGGCAGAGGGCGTCCGGCGGTCCTGCTGCCCACGCCTCCTCCAGCGCCCCGGCGAGGTCCGCGTGCCGCCGCACCATCAGTTCCGGCGTGACCAGCGGCACGTCCGCCGCCGAGTGGACCGTCACCAGGCCGGCCCCTGCCCGCAGCGCCCCCAGCCCCGCCAGGGCCGCCGCGCCGGTCGTGCCGGGATGACCGCCGATCACCCACACCCGCCCGGCGGTGCCCTTGTGCGCGTCCGCGAAGCGCACGGGCAGCAGACGCCCCACCGCCGCGTCGTCGGGCCGGAGGGCGAGGGCCTGGTCTTCCCGCCAGGTCCCCGGCACCCGCAGCGGGGCCAGCACGACTTCGCCCGCCCGGTGCGCGGCGGGGCCGAACAGGAGCGCCGCCTTGAAGCCGGTCAGCGTGACGGTCAGGTCGGCCTGGACCGCCTCGCCCGGCACATCTGCCCGGGCCGCGTCCAGGCCGCTGGGCAGGTCGAGGGCGACCACCCTCGCCCCCCCGGCCCGCGCCGCATTCACCGCCGCCACCACCGCCGAGAGCGCCGGGCGCAGCGGCGGCCTGAACCCGGTGCCCAGCAGCCCGTCCACCAGCACGTCCGCCTCGCGGGCAAGGCGCGCAACGGCCGGTGCGGTCAGGGGTCCGGGCCGGATGCCGAACGCGGCCAGTCGCCGCCGGTTCACCCGCGTCAGGGGATGCCGGGCGGGCGCGGCCAGCACCCGGACCGCGTGCCCCAGCGCCGCGAGATGCCGCGCGGCCACGTGCGCGTCCCCACCGTTCGCGCCGCCCCCCGCGAGCAACAGCACCCGGCCGCCGGGGAACCGGGCGTGGACGGCCTCCGCTGTCGCCCGCCCGGCCTCCTCCATCGCGGGGTCGAGCAGGCCCGCCGCCGCGAGCCGGGCATCCAGCGCCTGCACGCCCTCAGGGGTGAACACGACCTCGGGCAGCTGTGGCATCCCGGCCGCCTCTCAGCCGACCAGACCGCGCACGATCAGGAACAGCACCAGCAGACCGGCGGCCAGCAGCACCCAGCGCAGCGAGCGAAACGTCGTGTTGCCCCGGAACTGCTCGCGCAGGTCCTCGCGCGAGTCCTCCTGCGAGCGCTTCACGCCCAGGCGCTGGGCGCGGCGGATCGAGCCGACCGACTCGTGCAGTTTGCCCTGCCGCCGCAGCGCCACCCCGAGGTTGTGGTGCGCGCCGTCGTAGTCGGGATTCAGACGCAGGACCTCGCGGTAGCGGGTCTCCGCCTGGGCCGGGTGGCCCGCCTCCAGCTCCAGATTGCCGATGTTCGTGACGGCGCGGTAGTGGCTGGGGTCGGCCGCCAGCGCCTCCCCGAAGACCGCGCGGGCCAGCTCGGCTTCCCCGTGCAGCGCGTGCAGCACGCCGACGGCATTCAGCGCCTCCGCCCGCGTGAGGGGATGCGCGAACGCCGGGGCCAGCCGCTCCCGCAGCGCGTCCGGTTCCGTCTCGCCGCCCGGGCCGCGCCCCAGCCCCTCCAGAACGGCCAACGCCTCCCCGAGGGCGTCCGGCCTCACCAGCGACCGCAGCAGCGCGGCCTCACCCGTCAGCCCCTGCCCCTGGGCCGCCTCCAGCGCTTCTTGCAGGCCGGTCCAGGCCCGCCGCGCCTGCGGGAAGCGCCGGGCACGCACCGCGCCTTGCAGGTCCACCACGCGCTCCAGCGCTTCCCGGAGTTCCGCCGGGGCCACCGTGATCCGGGCCGCCGCCAGCGCCCGCCGCCACTCGCCGTCCCGGGCGAAGGTGCCCCAGTCGGGGGGAGCGTCGAGCGGTGGGCTGGGGGAACGGCCG
Organism: Deinococcus phoenicis; assembly: GCF_000599865.1. Taxonomy (GTDB): domain Bacteria; phylum Deinococcota; class Deinococci; order Deinococcales; family Deinococcaceae; genus Deinococcus; species Deinococcus phoenicis. The sequence continues at coordinate 55,017 of NZ_JHAC01000033.1, forward strand.
GGGTCGGTCATGCGCGGAGTATACTGACGCGCCCGCGCGCCCTGCCGTCCCGCTTTTCCCGGAGCCGTGGACACCGGGCCGCGCCGCCCGAGGACCCCTTGACCCAGCCCGAAGCCACCCCCGCCACCGACCCGACCGCCACCCTCCCGCTGTACTCGCCCGCCCGCGTGCGCGAGCTGCTCACGCGCCACGGGCTGCGCCCCACCAAGAGCCTCGGGCAGAACTTCCTGATCGACGGCAACATCCTGCGCGCCATCGCGGAGGCGGGGGGGGCGGCACGCGGCGTGCCCGTGCTGGAGGTCGGTCCCGGGCTGGGCGTCCTGACCCGCGAGATCGCCTCGCGCGGCGCGCAGGTCACGGCGCTGGAAAAGGACGAGCGCCTGAAGCCGGTACTGACCGAGACGCTGGCCGGGCAGGACGTGAACGTGATCTGGGGCGACGCCCTGGAGTTCGACTACGCCGCGCTTCCTGCCGGTACCCGCGTTATCGCCAACCTGCCCTACTACATCACCGGCGTCCTGCTGTCGCGCTTCATGCACGCGCCGAACGTCCTCTCTGCGACCGTGCTGGTGCAAAAGGAGGTGGCGCAGCGCCTCGCCGCCCACCCCGGCGAGGACAACTACGGCTTCCTGAGCGCCCTGGCCGCCCTGCACGGCACCGTCCGCCACGTGCGCGACGTGCCGAGGGGGGCTTTCCTGCCCGCCCCCGATGTGACCAGCAGCGTCGTGCGGCTGGACTTCGACCGGTCGCGCCCCCTGCCCGACCCGGCTTTCTTGAAGTTCGTGGAGGCGGCCCTGCACCACCGCCGCAAGACCCTGCGCAACAACCTGCGGCTGGCCGGATACGCGGGCGAGGCCGTGGGCGCCGCCCTGGAGGCCGCCGGTCTGCGCGCCGACGTGCGTGCGGAGGACGTGCCGCTGGCCGACCTGCACAACGTCGCGGAGCGGCTGGGTGTGACCGGGCCGGGCGTGATACGTTAGGAGCCGCGTTTCAAACGCCAACTTGTTGACCCAGCGTCCCCGTTCCCCGGAACGCGGTGCATTCAAGGGCTGCCCGACCTGGCCCGGAGGTTCCCACGTGAAGTTTTTCGTTATCGGTGACGTCACCGTCGATCACCTCTACCACCTCGACCACCTGCCCACGCCGGGCGAGGAAGTCGTGCCCGCGCGCGCCACCATGAAACCCGGCGGGGCGGGCGGCACCATCAGCGTGACCCTGGCGCGCCTGGGCCACGCGGTGACGCTGGCCGCCCGCGTCGGCCATGACCCTTTCGCCGAATATGCCCTGAGCAGCGTGCGCGAGAGTGGTGTTTCCCAGACCGCCATCCAGCAGGACGCCGACCACCTCACCAGCACCATCACGGTCATGCAGACCCCTGACGGGCAGCGCGCCATGATCAGCGACGGGGCCGCCAACCGCCAGCTCGACCCCGCCAAGCTCAAGAAAAAGGACATCGAGGGGGCCGACGCGGTGATCGTCAGCGCCTACAGCCTCACCGAGGGGCCGCAGCGCGACTACACCCTGAAGGCCATCGAGACGGCCCAGAAGGCGAAGAAGCCGGTGCCCGTCTTTATCGACCTCGGCACCGGGGCCGTCAACAAGGTCGGCACCGACCTGATCGAGAACGTGATCGGCGCCGATTACCTGACCCTGAATCAACACGAACTGCTCGCCCTGACCGATACCACCAGCATCAGCGCCGCCCTGGCCCAGCTGGGCGACGCCGGGGCGCGGCGGGTGGTCGTGAAGGTGGGCCGCATGGGCAGCATCGTCTGGACACCCACCGAGACGGAACTGGTGGACGCGATCAAGCCCGAGGGCAAGGTCGTGGACTCCACGGGCGCGGGCGACACCTTTACCGCCGCCTTCGCCCACGCGGTCCTGACCGGCCAGTCGCTGGCCCAGGCAGCCCGCACCGCCAACGCTGCCGGGGCGCTCGCCGCCACCCGCGTCGGTGCGCAGGCCCGCCCCATCACGCCCGCCGACCTGGAAGCCGCTCTGGCACGGTAGTGAAGCGTGTTAGTCAGCGCCCCGGCCCCTGGTGGTCGGGGCGCTGGTCTTTCCAGGCGTCTCCCTAGAATATATACAAGGCACTTTGGTGATGCAGCAAGATGAGGGAAGGCAAAGAAGCTAACCCCACCCGACGATCGGACACCTGTTCCTGGCGGGAAGGCAGCCCAGCCCCATTTGCCTTAGCCTGTCTTCCGTGACCTTCCAACCTGATACCCCCACCGTCCGGCAGCCCGTGTATGCCCAGCGGGGCATGGTCGCCACCAGTCAGCCCCTCGCCGCGCAGGCCGGGCTGAGGACGCTGCAAGCCGGGGGCAACGCCGTGGACGCCGCCATCGCCACCGCCGCCGCCCTGACGGTCACCGAACCCACCAGCAACGGCCTCGGCGGTGACCTGTTCGCACTGGTGTGGGCGGGGGGGCAGCTGCACGGCCTGAACGCCAGCGGCGCGGCCCCCGCCGCCCTGACCCTCGATGTCCTGGCGGGCGGCGACATGCCGAAGCATGGCTGGACGCCCGTCACCGTCCCCGGCGCGGTGCGCGGCTGGGCCGACCTGCACGCCCGCTTTGGCCGCCTGCCTTTCGCGGACGTGCTGGCCCCTGCCATCAGCTATGCCCGGGGGGGCTACCCCCTCTCGCCCGTCCTGGCGGCGAACTGGGCACGGGCCATCCGCAGCTACCGGAGCCTGGGCCTCCCGCTGCTGGAAGAGTGGTTCCGGGTGTTCGCGCCGGAAGGCTTCGTGCCCGCCCCCGGCGCCCTGTGGCGCAGCGAGGCCCACGCCCGCACGCTGGAAAGAATCGCGCAGACACACGGGGCCGCCTTTTACGAGGGCGAACTGGCCGGGAGCATCGACGCCCACGCCCGCGCGACGGGTGGCCTGCTGCGCGCCGCCGACCTCGCCGCCCACCGCTCCGAGTGGGTCACCCCCATTCACGCCCGCTACGGCGATCACCTCGTCCATGAGATTCCGCCGAACGGGCAGGGCATCGCCGCGCTGATCGCGCTGAACGTGCTGCACGGCCTGGACCTCCCCGACCGCCGCGACGATCCCCAGGGACTGCACCTCCAGATCGAGGCGATGAAACGCGGCTTTACCGACGCACATGCCCAGGTGGGCGACCCCCGGCACGTCCCGGTGGACGTGGAACGGCTCCTCTCGGACGGCAATGCCGCCGCGCACCGCCGTTTCCTGGGGGAGACGGCCCACGATCCCGCCACCCGCGCCCCCAGCACAGGCGGCACGGTGTACCTCGCGGCGGCAGACGACCAGGGGCAGATGGTCAGCCTGATCCAGAGCAACTACATGGGCTTCGGCAGCGGCGTGGTGGTGCCCGGCACCGGCATCGCGCTGCACAACCGGGGCCACAACTTCCACCTCGACCCCGCGCATCCCAACGCCCTCGCGCCCGGCAAGCGGCCCTATCACACCATCATCCCCGGTTTCCTGTCGCGCGTGGACGGCACGCCGGTCGGCCCCTTCGGCGTGATGGGGGGCTTCATGCAGCCCCAGGGCCACATCCAGGTCGTGCTGAACACGCTGCGCTACGGCATGAATCCCCAGCAGGCCCTCGACGCGCCCCGCTGGCAGTGGCTCCAGGGCCGGGCGGTGGAGGTCGAGCACGCGCTGGGCGCGCAGATATCACGTGCCCTGGCCGCGCGGGGCCACGACGTGAGGGTGCAGCTCGACCCCGGCTCCTTCGGACGCGGCCAGATCATCTGGCGTCGGCCCGAAACGGGCGTGCTGGAAGGCGGCACGGAAAGCCGGGCAGACGGACACATCGCGGTGTACTGATCCCGACTGGCTTTGATTCCAGAACATCCGGACAAACCATCAGAGGGCGGTGCTCAGAAAGGTTGCCGCGCCCCTTCTGAGCCAAACGGCGCGAGAAACCGTGATGAGGGCGGCGTGCCGTGAAGTTGCCGCCGTGACATGCGGCGACGTAACAGAACGCCGCACTGGGGTCTTCCATCGCCGCCAGCCGGTCTTTTCTTATTCTCGCCTCTCGTCTTCGACTCCTCTTAAGTCCGCCTGAGAGCTACCGCTCCCCGACCTGCGCCTCGCTGAGCTGCCATAACCTCAGGGCCGCGCCGTCGTCGAGGGCGCGCGGAGCGGGCCGCACTTCCCGCCCGGCGCTGAAGTACCGCCCGCTGACCGTCAGCTCAGGGGCGCTGGCGAGCAGCACGCTCGTCCGCGCGCCCTCCTCCGGCGTGATGCCGAAGCGGTCCACCAGGCGCCACAGGCGGCTGATGCCCCCGCCGTTGTTGTGCGCGAAGCCCGAGCGGACCAGGCCCGGATGCAGGCTGTTGCTTTTGACGCCGGGTTCGCGCCGCGCGAGTTCCCGGGCAAACAGGATATTCGCCAGCTTGCTCTGGCTGTACGCCGCCCAGCCCCGGTAGCCGCGCCGGAACTCCGGATCGTCCAGGCGAAGCCGCCCGCTCCGGTGCGCGTCCGAGGCGACCGTCACCACCCGCGCGTCAGCGGACGCCCGCAGCAGCGGCAGCAGCTCCCGCGTCAGCAGAAAGGGAGCGAGGTGATTCAAGGCCCAGGTGCGTTCGGTCCCCTCCTGCGTCTCCTGCCGCTTGCCGAAAAAGGCCCCCGCATTGTTCACCAACACGTCGAGCTGTCCCACCCGCTCGCGGAACTCGGCGGCGGCGCGGCGCACCTGTGCGAGTTCCGACAGGTCGGCCACCAGCGTCTCCGCCGCGCCGATCTCCCGCGCCACCCACGCCGTCTTCTCCGCGTCGCGGCCCACGATCACCACCCGCGCGCCCGCCCGCGCCAGTTCCCGCGCCGTCACCTGCCCGATGCCGTTCGTCGCGCCCGTGACCAGCACGGTCTTGCCACTCATGTCCTGCGTCATCCCGCCAGCATAGAGGGACCTCGCGGGCGGCGGCCCTGGAGCCAAAAGGCAAGGCTGACCCACGTGGAGTCAGCCTCCCGGCGCGCGGACTTCACCCGGCCCGCATATGTAGCTTGCGCTGATGCCCTCAGTCTAGGGGCACGCTGTCACAACACTATGACGCTGTCCTCAACCGGACCTCACCGGAATGAACGGGCAGCCTCAAATCACCTCACGGAAGGCTACGCTCTGGCTGCGGCTCTGCAACTCGCTCTTCAGGTATTGCAGCCGGGGATGCTCCAGCCGGGGATCGTGCGCGAGGATGTACTTGGCGAGTTCGCGCGCCCGCTCGATGACCTCCACGTCGCTGGCGAGGTCGCCCAGCCGCAAATCCGGGATGCCGCTCTGGCGGGTGCCGCGAATCTCGCCGGGGCCACGCAGCTTCAGGTCGGCCTCCGCGATCACGAAGCCGTCGGTGCTGCCCTCGATGATCTTGAGGCGCTGCCGCGTCTTCTTGCTGTGCTCCCCCGCGATCAGCACGCAGTAGCTCTGCGCGCTGCCGCGTCCCACCCGGCCCCGCAGCTGGTGCAGCTGCGCGAGGCCGAAGCGTTCGGCGTTCTCGATCACCATCACGCTGGCGTTGGGCACGTCCACCCCGACCTCGATCACGGTGGTGCTGACCAGAATGTCGAACGCACGGGCGCGGAACCGGTCCATGACATGGTCCTTTTCTGCCGCCGTCATCTTGCCGTGCAGCAGCTCGATCCGCGCTTCCGGCAGGATCACTTTCAGATCGTCCGCGAGCTGGGTGGCCGCCAGCAACTCCAGATTCTCGTTTTCCTCGATCAGGGCCGTGACCACGAACGCCTGCCGCCCCTCCCGGATCTGCCGCATCACGAAGCCGTAGGCCTGCTGCCGGTGCGTGTCCTGGATCAGTTTGGTTTCGATCGGCGTGCGCCCCGGCGGCAGCTCGTCGATGACCGACAGTTCGAGGTCGCCGTACGCCGTCAGCGCCAGGCTGCGCGGAATCGGCGTGGCACTCATCACCAGCACGTCCGGGCGCCCCGCGAGCAATTTGCGCCGCTGCATCACGCCGAAGCGGTGTTCCTCGTCCACCACCGCCAGCCCCAGGTTGTCGAAGCGCACGTTTTCCTGAATCAGCGCCTGCGTGCCCACGACCACGTCCACCTCGCCCTCCGCGATGCGCGTCTGCATCTCCAGTTTGGCTCTCGGCGTCATCGCGCCGATCAGAAGGCCCACCCGCACGTCCAGCTTACCCAGGTACCCGACCAGATTCGCGTAGTGCTGCCGCGCCAGAATCTCGGTCGGGGCCATCAGCGCGCCCTGATAGCCGTCCCGAACGGCGAGGTACAGCGCGCAGGCCGCCACCGCCGTCTTGCCACTCCCCACGTCCCCCTGCACCAGCCGCGCCATCTGCCGCTCACTGCGCATGTCGTCGGTGATCTCCAGCAGCACCCGCCGCTGCGCCCCGGTGAGCTGGAAGGGGAGAGCTGCCTCGAAGGTGGCGATATCGTGCCCGGTCGCCTGGAAGCGTTTGCCCAGCAGCACCACGTCCTCGCCTTGCAGCAGCACGCGCAGTTCCAAAAAGAGGTACTCGTCGAAGCGCAGGCGGGCAAAAGCGCGTTCGAGCTGCGCCTCGTCGTGCGGGAAGTGCATGCCGTGCAGCGCGTCGCCCAGGTCCGTCAGCCCGTATTTCTGCCGCCAGTGTGCGGGCAGGTAATCGTCCAGCGGCACCGCCTGAAGCGCCCGGAACGCCGTCCGCCGCAAGAATTCCTGGCTGATGCCGTCCTTGCTGTCGTACACGCCCACGATCCGCCCGGTGCTGAGGCTGCCCTGCGCGTCCTCCACCGTTTCCAGATGTTCCACCCCGAGCTGCACGCTGCGCCCGAACGTTTTGACCCGGCCCGTCAGCACCAGCCGCGCGCCCTCCTTCAGCTGCCGCTCGACCCAGGGCTGGTTGAACCAGCTGGCCTTGACCCGCCCGCCCGAGGGCGTTTCCAGCGTCACGTCCAGAATCAGCATGTTGGGTTTGGGCTTGCGCCTCGACTTGGCGATGACGGTGCCTTCCACCGTGACCTTCTGGCCTTCTTCCACCTCCGAGAGATCCGGCAGGGCGCGGCGGTCCTCGTGACGGTGCGGGTAGGCGTGCAGCACGTCGCGCAGGGTCCGCAGGCCCAGCGACTGGAGCTTGCGCGCGCCGCCCGGCCCGCTGTCCAGCCGCGTGACCTCCGCGTCCGGGGGGAGCCGCTCACCGGGCGCCGCCGTCGGAACTGCCGGTTTTGCGGCGGGCCGGGCCGGTCGGGGCGCGCTCGCCGCCTGGTCCTGGCCGTCCAGCAGCGCCAGCGCCGCCCGGAGGGCCTCGGCGCGGCCCGCCTCGTCGTGGCCCGCGTAGCCGCGCAGCGCCTCGCGCACGCCCGGAAAGGGATTTGCCAGCGGCGAGGCCAGCAGCCGTTCCACGCCGCCCGCCACCACCCGGTCGGCACACCCCGCCGCGAGTTCCGCCGCGAGTGGCCGCCGTAACCTTTCCCGCATCTCCGCGACCGTCGCCATACCAGGGGGCAGGCTAACAGACGCGCGGCGGGCGCTTGGTGTCCTGTTGCGCCCGGCCCAGCTCAAGGGGCCGCGCTTTACCCCGCCGTGTCCCCCTGAAGCTGTTCTGGGGCCACCGCGTTCAGTGGGCGTGCTGGCGGGGCACGAGGTGCATCACCGCCACGATGACCGCGCCGATCAGCATGCCGATCATGGCCGAGCCGAGCGTCTCCACCAGCCACGCCACCACGCCCGCCGCGAAGGGCAGCGCGTGGCCCGCGGCCACGGCGTCGTGGTGCAGCGCGTGGGCCAGGCTGCCCAGGCCGAAGGTCTCCAGCCCGGCCAGGATGATGTGGCCACCCACCCACAGCATGGCGACCGTGCCGATGACGGACAGCGCCGACATCAGGACCGGCATCCCCCTCACCAGCCCGCGTCCCAGCGCGCGCGAGGCGCCTGCGCCGCTCCGGGCGAGCCGCAGGCCCAGGTCGTCCATCTTCACGATCAGCCCGACCACGCCGTACACCAGCGCGGTGATCAGCAGCGCGACGATCACCAGAATCACCGCCCGCAGGAAAAAGGTCTGATCGGTCACCTCGGCCAGCGCGATCGCCATGATCTCCGCCGAGAGGATGAAGTCGGTGCGGATCGCCCCCGTGACCATCTGCTGCTCGTGCGCCTGGCTGGTCAGCTTGTCCGTTTCGGCCTGGGGGGTGTCGGGGTGGCCCGCTGCCGCCTCGTACAGTTTCTCGGCCCCCTCGTAGCAGAGGTAGGCCCCGCCCAGCATCAGCAGCGGCGTGATCGCCCAGGGGAGGAACTGGCTCAGCAGCAGCGCGGCCGGCAGGATAAACACCACCTTGTTCCGCAGCGATCCCCGGGCGATGCGCCAGATGATCGGCAGTTCACGGTCCGGCGTGAAGCCCGTCACGTAACGCGGCGTGACCGCCGTGTCGTCGACGACGACCCCGATGGCCTTGACGCCCGCCTTGCCGGCAGCCGCGCCGATATCGTCGATGGAGGCGGCCGCCAGCCGGGCAATGGCCGCGACATCGTCCAGCAGGGCGACCAGTCCGCCGCTCATCGGTCATTCCTGGGCGAGCGGTGGCGTGTCGTGGGGACAGTGGGCGCGGTGTCGGAGCCTGGGCGCGAGGTCATCAGGCCCACAGCCTAGCAATGCCGCCCGGAGCTTGCGCCGCCTGCCCCCCCGGGAGCCGCCGCTACAGCCTCAGCGCCAGCCCCACCGCCTCGGCCAGCCCGCCCGCGTCCACGTGCCCGACATGGGTGCGGGCGGCGGCGCGGGCCTCGGCATCGGCGTTGCCCATCGCCACCGGGTACCCGACCACCCGCATGGCCGAGACGTCGTTGTGGCCGTCTCCGACCATCATGACGCGCTCCAGCGGCACGCCGTAGGCCGCCGCGATCCGGGTGACGGCGCTGCCCTTGCTCACGCCCGCGCGGGTCACGCTGATGAACATCACGTCCGGCATGGCCGGGCTGCCCGCCGGGTGCAGGTCCAGCCCCGCGTGGGGTTCGGCCTGCACCGCCTCCGACTGCGCCGTGGGCACCACCCACTGCGCCCGGACGCGTGTGCCGGTCAGCGCCTCCGGGTCGCGGGGCACGTAGGGGATGCCCAGCAGCTCCGCGTGTCGCCGCGCCAGGTCGCCGGGCTGCGTGACCCCGTAGGTGTCGTCGGTATAGACCTCCAGCAGCCGCCCCGTCTCCTGCGCGCGGGCCAGCAGCGCCGCCAGCGGGTCTGGCGGCAGCGCCTCGGACAGGCTTTCCCCGGTCGCCACGTTCACCACGGACGCGCCGTTCTGAAAGACGTGCCAGCCCTGCGGGTCGAGCCGCCGCGCATAGGCCAGCGCGTTGCCGAAAGCAGGCCGCCCGCTGCACAGCGCGAGGCGGACACCACGCGCCCGCGCGTCCGCCAGGGCGGCCCAGACGTCCTCCCGGACGGTGTTGTCGGTGCCGATCAGCGTGCCGTCCACGTCCACACAGATGAGTCCCAGCATCCGGGCAGTGTACGCCGCCCTCAGTGCGCCGCGTCCACGAAGGCCCCGCCCCGCAAGAGCGGCACGCTGCGGCTCACGTTCAGCTCCGCTGCCAGCGTCAGGTCCTCCGGAAAGCCCCGCTCCGTCAGCTCTGTGCCGGACGAGCAGGCCGCCAGCACCCCGGGCAGCCGCTCCCGCAGCGCCCGGAACACGGCCCGCGCGCCCTCCGCCTCCGGGGAAGGGGAGAGGCCCAGCGCATTGACCACCGCGCCCGCGCCCAGCAGGTCCTCCAGCGCGGGCCGCAACGTGCCGTCCGGCCAGCGTTCCCCCGCCGGGACGACCAGCACCCGCGAACAGCGTTCACGGAGCCACGCTCCCACCGCCGCCGCATTCCTCAGGCACGCCGCGAAGACCGCCGCCCCACCTGCCTCCTGCGCCAGTGCGCACAGCGTCCCGCCGTTCGGCGAGGGCAGCACCAGCCGCGATCCCGGCGCGAGGCTCAGCAGCGAGGCGGGCGACAGCGACGGTCCACCGACTGACCTCTCGCCCGCCAGCCACGCCCCCCGTTCTGCCGCAAACGCCGCCGCCCGCGCATCCCGCCAGCGGAACGGCAACACCGCCGCGCCACGCGAGACACCCACGTCCACACAGGTCGAAAAGGACAGCACGTCCACGATCACCACGGCGTCAGCCAGGGGCGCGAGGTGCCGCACGCCTGCCTCGCCCCATTCCAGCCTGACCCCGAACCCGGTCTGCTCCCCGAACACGCGTTACCAGCTCACATTGAGGCCCACGCTCCCGCCCACCTTGCCCTCGTTCGGCCTCACGTTCAGGTTGACGTTCATGCTCCAGCGCGGGTCCAGCGGCGACTGCGGATTTCCCGACACCGAGTAGCTGAGCGCCCCCTGATTGTTGCCCGGCGTGTAATAGAGAGACATGCTCTGATTCAGTGTCTTCGCCGGAGCCACCGTGTAAGGCACCGTTTCCAGCACCCGGCCTTCGCGGTTGCTGACGCTGATGGTGCCGCTGTGCGCCCCCAGCGCCACGAAATTGACGCTCTGGAGGGTATAGGCGTTCAGCCTCAGCATGCCGTTCTCGCTGCCCCGGAACACCAGGCGCGGGTCACTGGCCTTCAGCACGACTTCGGTGTTGACCTCGCTGAAGAGGGTAAAGTTCAGGGTACCTGTGGTGTAGCCGGTTTGCAGCCGGGTTTCCAGTTTGGAGGGCTGCACGAGGACTTTGTGGGCAACTTCCAGCGGCGCGGGTTGGGCGGTGGTGGGAGTGATGCTGATGCCCGGAGCAGTGAACTGTGCGTGAGCAAATCCCAGCAGCCCCAAAAGCAAGAAGAGAACGCGCTTCATTCAGGCTCCTATGCGAGCAGGACGAGCGGGGCGGCTCGTCCTGTTGGAAAGGATGGGGGAGATTATTTGCCGAAAGTCAAGTCTTTTTCGGGGCCGTCATCCGCCGTCGCGGTAACAGTGAACGTGACGGAGACATCGCCCGTATAGACCGCCTCCCCCGGTACTGCATCGGCAAACTTGAAGGTAAAGGTCAGGTCGCCTTTTCCTCCGGCTGTGATGGGAACATTGCTCGCTGCGACGGGTGTAACAGTTAGTTTGCTGGCAAGGTCGCCAGTCTTTTTGCTCTCAACACCGCTTACGTTGATCTTGCGGTTGGTAGTGGGGTTGCTAACGGGAACCGTTACGGTAAAGGTTGCGCCGGGGCGAACCTGAGCGGCAGGAATGGTCAGGGTTGTCTGCGCGATAGTAAATTTGACGGCGTCGAGGGGCGTCCCGCTGGTCGTCAGTTCCATCGACGCGTTGTTGTGATCGGTATTCGTGCTGTCGTCCGCGAACGCCCCGCCGCCAACCATCAGAGCCGTAACCAGCGCCAGAGTCTTGAAGTAACGCATTATAAACTCCTCCCCGAAAAGCTATCTTTCCGGTGAATCAAAGCCGACCGCATCTGCAAAGGCGGCGGAAAACGAAAAGCCGGTCGCATCACTGGCTCACCCTGTCCGAGATGCCCGATTTACAGGACAGAATTCAACGCCTCTCTTCGTTAGAGGAAGTTCTCTTAACGAAGTGCATTCAATTTACTGCGGAGCACATACAGAAGTCTTACTTTTCCCAGGTCCAGGAGCCTTCACGGTCCAAGGCGGCGCGGCCTCCCACCCGGACTTCCTGCACCGTCTGCCCGGCGAGCGTGACCTCGACTTCCACCTCGCCGGGCGTGCCCAGCGCGTGGCCCTGGTACACCACGCCCCCGGCCCGATCACCGCGCACCGGCAGGCGGCCTTCCCGCGCCAGCAGCGCCAGGAGTGCCCCGGCGGCGCTGCCGGTCACCGGGTCCTCGGGAATGCCGACGGCCGGGGCAAAGTCCCGCGCGGCAAAGCGGTTCACACCCACTGGGGCATAGGCATACACGCTGACGACGCCCAGCGCGTCACTCAGCGCATGGATGCGGGGCAGGTCGGGTTCCAGGCCGTCCAGAATCATGCTGTCGAGCAGCGGCACGAAGACGCTCCACAGGCCGGTGCTGGCCGACGCGAGCGGCAGGCCCCGGTGGATCATGCGCTCATCCAGCCCCAGCGCCTCCGCGAGGTCCCGGCGCAGCCCCAGCGCGACCGGGCGGGTCTCCAGACCCCGCTGGCCCATCCAAACCCGTGCCGGCACGCCCGCCTCCGCTTCCAGCGTCAGGGGAATACGGCCCACCAGCGTTTCCAGCACCAGTGGCCCACCCGTCCAGTGCCCCGCCTGCGCCAGCCTCAGGCCCAGCGCGACCGTCGCGTGTCCACAGAAGTCGATCTCCTGCGTGGGGGTGAAGTACCGCACCCGCACCGCGCCGTCCTGCATCCGGGTCACGAAGACCGTCTCGGGTGCGTCCAGAAAGGCGGCCAGCGCCTGCATCTCGGCTTCGGACAGCGCCCCGGCCTCCAGCACCACGCCCGCCCGGTTGCCCTGCCCGGGCGTATCGGTGAACGCGCTCACCTCGCAATACGCGATCATGACGGCACTCTAGCGTATGCGTTAAAAAGCCAAGCAACAAAAGAATCACGAGCAGATTTATCGTGAATAAAATCACTTAATAACAGAAGGAAAAGCCGGGCATGCCCGGCCCTTTCCAGCAGAAGGGGAAAGCCTCAGGGCACCATGCGCGTCAGCATCCGGGGGAAGGGAATCGCCTCGCGGATGTGGTCGATGCCCGTGATCCAGGCCACGGCGCGCTCCAGCCCCATGCCGAAGCCCGCGTGCGGCACGCTGCCGAAGCGCCGCAGGTCGAGGTACCACTCGAACGCCGAAAGGGGCAGGCCCTCGTGCTCGATGCGTGCGCGAAGCAGTTCGTAGTCGTGGATACGCTCCGAGCCGCCGATGATCTCGCCGTAGCCTTCCGGGGCGATCATGTCGTCGCACAGCGCCAGCTGGGGGTCTTCCGGGTCGGGCTGCATGTAGAAGGCCTTGATGGCCGCCGGGTACTTCTCGACGATCACGGGGCGGTCGAAGTGGTAGCCCAGGATCGTCTCGTGCGGCGCGCCCAGGTCGTCGCCCCATTCGACCGGTTGCACGTCCGCCTGCACGTTCGGGGGCAAGTCGCCCTCCTCGATGTGCTTCCGGATGATCTCCAGCGCCCCGGTGTACGTGACGCGCGGATAGTTCCCTGAAGCGGCGGGCCGCAGCTTCTCCAGGTCGCGCCCCAGCACCTCCAGCTCGGTCTGGCATTCCTCCAGCGCGCGGCGCACCAGGAAGCTGACGAACCGTTCCTGGAGGGCCATGTTGTCCGTATGGGTGGCGGGCGCGACCTCCGGCTCGATCATCCAGAACTCCAGCAGGTGCCGCCGCGTCTTGCTCTTCTCGGCGCGGAAGGTCGGCCCGAAGGTGTACACCTTGCCGAACGCGAGCGCGCCCGCCTCGGCGTGCAGCTGCCCGGTCTGCGAGAGGTACGCCTTGTCTTCCCCGAAGAGGTCGATCTCGAACAGTTCGGTGGTCCCCTCGGCGGCGTTCGGCGTGAAGAAGGGCGCGTCGAAGCGCACGAAGCCTTCCTGATGGAAGAAATCGGTGACGGCCCGCTGCACGCAGTCGCGCACCCGCAGAATCGCCCAGGGCCGCCGGTGCCGCAGCCACACGTGCCGGTGGTCGAGCAGGAACTCGATGCCGTGTTCCTTGGGCGTGATCGGGTACTCGCCCGCGTTCTCCGCATAGGGCGAGAGGTCGCGCACCGCCAGCTCCACGCCGCCCGGCGCCCGTTCGTCCGCACGAACCTCGCCGGTCACGCGCACCGCCTGCTCCTGCGACAGCCGTCTGGCCGCCTCGAACACTTCTTCGGTCACGTCGTTCTTGAACACGGTCGCCTGCACGAAGCCGCTGCCGTCACGCAGCTTCAGAAACTGGATCTTGCCTTTGCCGCTCTTGTCGGTCAGCCACGCGGTCAGCGTCACCGTCTCGCCCACGTGCGCTTTCAGATCATGAATAGGAGTGCTGGTTGAAGTCACGAGCGGAATTATAGGGGGAAGGGGAAAATCTTCCAGCGAAAGCGGCAAAAAAGTCACGAGCAAACTATATCGTGAATCTATTCACTTGCCCTGACAAACCATTGCCCCCACCCATTCCAGCAGTGGGGGAGAGGTTCAGCGCCCTACTTCAGCGCGTCGTTCAGGCCGATCACGTCGGTGACCTTCAGGCTCGCGCCGCCGACCAGCGCGCCGTCCACGTTGGGCCGGGCACACAGGGAGGCGATGTTGTCCGGCTTGACGCTGCCGCCGTACAGCACGCGGAAGTCCCTGGCGGTGTAGAGGCCCTCCAGCGCCCCGCGAATCGCGGCGGCCATCTCCTCGGCATCGTCCGCAGTGGCGGTCCGGCCGGTGCCGATGGCCCAGACGGGTTCGTAGGCGACGATCAGGTTCTCGCCCACGCCCTCGGTGCTGGCACGCAGCTGGTCCAGCGTGAAGTCCACGTGTTCGCCGCGTTCGCGCACGTCCAGGCGCTCGCCCACGCAGACGATGGGCGTGAGGCCGCCCGCCTGCGCCTGCCGGGCCTTGGCGGCCACGACCGCGTCCGTCTCGCTGTGGTACTCGCGGCGCTCGCTGTGGCCCACGATCACGTAGGTCGCGCCCACGTTGCGCAGCATCGCCGCGCTGATCTCGCCGGTGTACGCGCCCGCGCCGTGTCGCGAAACGTCCTGCCCGCCGTAGGCCACGCCCGGCGGCAGGCCCGCCGCCAGGGCCGGGAGGTCGATCGCCGGGGCCAGCACGGCCAGTTCGGCGGCCCCCGGCGTCAGAGCCGCAGCGAGATCCGCCGCCCAGGCCGCCGCCTCGGCGGGCGTCTTGTTCAGTTTCCAGTTGAGGGCCAGTAGGGGACGCGGCCGGGAAACAGGCGTGGTCATTTCATCGCCTCCACGCCCGGCAGCTTCTGGCCTTCGAGCAGTTCCAGGCTGGCCCCGCCGCCCGTGCTGATGTGGCTGACCTTCTCCGCCTGCCCGCTCTTGTTGATGGCGCTGACCGAATCACCGCCGCCCACGACCGTATACGCCCCGTCCCCCAGGTCCGCGACCGCCTGCGCCACCGCGTTCGTGCCCGCCGCGAAGGCCGGGAACTCGAAGACGCCCATCGGGCCGTTCCAGAACACGGTCCGCGCGCCCTTCAGGGCGTCCGCGTAGGCCCGCTGCGTCTCCGGGCCGATGTCCAGGCCCATCCAGCCGTCGGGAATCCGGCCCGCAGGCACAACCTGCGTCCGGGCATCCGCCGCAAAGTTGTCGGCAGCCACCGCGTCGGTCGGGAGCATCAGCTTATCGCCGTACTGCGAGAGCAGCTGCCCGGCGTAGGCCACCTGATCTTCCTCGACCAGGCTGTTCCCGATCTGGCCGCCCTGCGCCTTGAGGAACGTGAACATCATCCCGCCGCCGATCAGCATCCGGTCCACCTTGGGCAGCAGGTTCTCGATCACCTTGATCTTGTCGCTGACCTTGGCCCCGCCGATGATGACGACGTAGGGCCGCGCCGGGTCCGAAAGCAGCCTTGAAAGCGCGTCCACTTCACGCTGAAGCAGCAGCCCCGCCGCGTGCGGCAGCCGTTCGGCCACGCCGCTCACCGACGCGTGTGCCCGGTGCGCGCTGCCGAACGCGTCCAGCACGAAGGCGTCGCCCAGGCGCGCGAGCTTGCCAGACAGCTCGGGGTCGTTCTTCTCCTCGCCCGGCTCGAAGCGCACGTTTTCCAGCAAGGCCACCTCACCCGGCTGGAGGGCCTGCACTTCCCGCAGCGTCTCCTCACTGGAAGGCAGCGACCCGATAAAGCGCACGTCACGCTTCAGGGCCTTTTCCAGCACGTCGGCCACCGGCCGGAGGCTGTATTTCTCCTCCGGTCCGTTTTTGGGGCGGCCCAGGTGGCTCATCAGCACCAGCGAGGCCCCCCGCGAGAGCAGCTTTTGCAGCGTCGGCAGGCTGGCGGTGACCCGCGTGTCATCCTGCACGACGCCGTCTTTGAGCGGCACGTTGTAATCTACGCGCACCAGCACGCGCTTACCGTTCACGTCCAGTTGGTCGAGGGTTTGCATGGTTCCTCCTTGGGAGACGTTAGGAGTTAGGGATTAGGAATTAGGAAAAACCTAACGCCTAACCCCTAACTCCTAAAACCTTTTAAGCGCCCTTCGCCTGCACCAGCTGCACCAGATCGGCAATCCGGTTGCTGTAGCCCCACTCGTTATCGTACCAGCTGAAAAACTTCACCAGGTTGCCCATCGCCATCGTGAGGCCGCCGTCGATGATCGCGGAGTGCGGGTCGCCCACGATGTCTTGCAGCACGATGGGGTCCTCGGTGTACTTGATGATGTTCTTGAGCTTGCCCTCCGCGGCCTCGCGGAACACCGCGTTGACCTCGTCGGCGGTCACGTCGCGGCCCAGGATCACGACCACGTCGCTGATCGAGCCGACCGGCGTGGGCACGCGCAGCGAGGTGCCGTCGAACTTGCCCTTGAGCTTGGGGTACACCTGCGAGACGGCCTTGGCCGCGCCCGTGCTGGTGGGGATGATGTTCACGGCGGCGGCGCGCGCGCGGCGCAGGTCCTTGTGCGGCAGGTCCAGCACGCGCTGGTCGTTGGTGTAGGAGTGGACGGTGGTCATGATCGCCTTCTCGATGCCGAAGGCCTCGTCCAGCACCTTCATCGGCGCGCCCAGGCTGTTGGTGGTGCAGCTCGCGTTGCTGATGATGTGGTGCTTGGCGGGGTCGTACTCCTGCTCGTTCACGCCCAGCACGACGCTGAGGTCCTCGTTCTTGGCGGGCGCGGTGATGATGACCTTCTTCGCGCCGCCCTGGAGGTGCTTGCTGGCGCCTTCGCGGTCGGTGAAGATGCCGGTGGACTCGATCACCACGTCCACGCCCAGCTCACCCCACTTGATGTTGGCGGGATCGCGCTCGGCCAGCACCGCGACGCGCTGTCCGTTCACGGTGATGCTGCTGTCGTCGTATTCCACGGTACCCGGAAAGCGCCCGGCGGTGGAGTCGTACTTCAGGAGGGTGGCCAGCGTCTTGGTGTCGGTCAGGTCGTTGATGGCCTCGACGTCCACACCACGCTCGACCAGATTGCGGAACACCAGACGCCCGATGCGGCCAAAGCCGTTGATGCCTACTTTCATACTGCCTCCTTCAACGCTCTACGTGAACTGTGAGAACTGCTCCGAGGCGGAACCTGCCCCACGCACCAGCGAGTGTAACCCACCTTCCCGCCCGCCCATGTCCCTGTGTCCTGAACAGCGGAAGAACGTGCACCGCGTCCAAGCCGGCCTGCCGGTGCAGGACACCTGCGCCCGGGGGTGAGCTTTACAGTGGACCCCGTGCCGTCCCGGAGACCCGTCCTGCCCGTCCGCCTGCTGGCGGCGCTGCTGACGATCCTGGCCGGATTCGCCTACCCGCTGCGCACCCTGCCGGTAGGTGTTTTTCCGCAGAGCCACGCCCACCACCACGCCCCCCACGGCAAGCCGGCCACCCCCACCGAGGGTGGCCACGGGCCGCACTGCCTGTTCTGCCTGACCGGCGCGTTTTCCGCCGATCCCACCCCCGGGCCGAGTCTCCCGGTCCGGGTCGGGCGACTGCCCCCCGCCCCCGCCCCGGTCCCGCGCGCGGCCCACGTCTTTGCCCTTCACCCGGATGCCCGCGCCCCACCGCCGCTGGCCTGAAGCGTTTCCCACTCCCTTCACCCGGAGGACGCCCCGCTCAGCTCCGGGCGCCATCTCCCGTCTGCCCCTGTTCAGGAGACTCCATGCCCCACCCACGTGCCCTCCCCCTGCTTCTCGCCCTGCTGCTGCCCGTCGCCGCCGCGCACGCCACCGTCCGCACCGAGGCGGGCCTCACCGAATCCGCTGCCGGAAAAAGCGAGACCTACCGCCTGAACGTGCCCACCGAGAAGAACATCGGCACCACCCAAGTGCGGCTGCTGGTTCCGGCCGGCGTGACGATCACCCGCTTTCAGGTCACGCCCGGCTTTACCCGCAGCGTGCGGCTGAATGGCGCGGGCCTGGTGACCGAGGTGATCTGGAAGGGCCGCATCGCGCCGCTGGAATACGCGCGCTTCTTCTTCCAGGCGCGCAACCCCGACCAGCCCGCCGCCCTCAGCTGGAAGGTCTACCAGACCTACGCCGACGGCTCGGTCGTCGCCTGGGACGACACCGACGCGGAAAAAGCGCCCGCCAGCCAGACGACCGTCAAGTAATGACGAACCCGGGTGGAATCGTTGACGGAGTGATTCCATCTGAGCCGACGCGAGAAGAAGAAAAGACGGGTTCCGGCCCTGTCCCGGAAGTCGGGCCAGCTCCCGGAATCCGTCTCCCTCCCCACCGAAAGGACCTTTGATGCGCTTCCTGCTTTCCCTGCTCGCCGCCCTGACCCTCGCCTCTGCGCTCGCGCACACCGAGGTCACGGGCATCACGCCCGCCGCCGGTGCCCGCGTCGTGGCCCCGAAAACCGTCACCCTGACCTTTGGTGAACCGGTCAATCTGCGCTTTTCCACCTTCAAGGTGGTCCCGCTGCCTGCCGGGGCGGACGCCGCGCAAACGGCGGCGGCGGCCCTCGCCCGCAAGGACGACGCGAAGCTGCGCGCGGATACCGCCCCGGTCCTGACCGGCATGGCCGCCCGGGTGACCCTGCCGCTGCACAGCGGACTGAAGCCGGGCACCTACCTGATTCTCTGGCGCCTCCTCTCGGAAGACGGGCATCCCGTGACCGGGCATTCCACCTTCCAGGTGCGGTAGCGGGTGATTCTCGTCCTGGCCGCCGCCCAGGCCCTGACCTTCCTGGGCAGTCTGCTGCTGCTCGGCGGCACCTTCGCCCGCCGCGCCCTGACCCCCGCGCACCCCGCGCCGCGCTGGCTGGGCCTGGGAGGGGTGCTGCTCGCGCTGGGGGCGGCGCTGGAGGTGGGCGGGACCCTGGCCGGCCTCGGCTTCCTGACGCCCACAGATACCCTCGCGTATCTGACGGACACCGGACCGGGCCGCGCCGCCCTGACGCGCGTGATGGGGGCCGCCCTGCTGCTGGCCGCCGAGCTGTCCGGCTGGCCGGTCCTGTTCCCGGTGCTGGCGTCGGGCGTGCTGCTGTGGGGCGAGGCGGGCGGGGGCCACGGCGGCGCGCACGGCCTCGCCACCCGTGCCCTGACCGCCCTGCACGCGGGCGGGATGGGCGTCTGGCTGGGCGGCGTCCTGGCCCTCCTCACCCACCCCGCCCCCACACCGGCCCTCGCGCGGCGCTTCACGCCGGTCGCGCTGGGCGGCGTGGCCCTGCTGGCGGGCACCGGCCTGCTCCTCACCCTCGCGCACGCCGGGAACCTCCTGACCCTGCCCGGCAGCGCCTATGGCCGCACGCTGCTGCTCAAACTGGCGTGCGTGGCGCTGGCCCTCCTCGCCGCCGTGGTCGTTCGCCGCGCCTTCGCCCACTCGTCGAACGTCCGCCCCCACCTCGCCCTGGAAGCCCTGCTGCTGCTGGCCGTGCTGGGCGTGACCGCCGCCCTGGTGACCACGCCCCCGCCCACGCACGTGCACCCACAGGCCCGGCTCTCCCGGCCCTGACCCCTCCTGTCCAGCCCATTCCTGCCCAGACGCCCGCCCGCGCCCCCCGCGAGGCGGGCCGTATCATGCCGGGCATATGGCGCACCCCCTCCTCGTGATGAAGTTCGGCGGCACCAACATGCAGGATGCCCAGGCCATTCGCCACAGCGCCACGCTCGCGGCGCGCAGCATCCGCGAAGGCGTGAAGGTGGTCGTGGTGGTCTCCGCGATGGCGGGCGTGACCAACCAGCTTTTGCGGCTGGCCGACGCCGCGCAGGGCGGCGACATCGCGGCGGCCAACGACGAGATCGCCCTGATGCGGACCCGGCACTTCACGGCGGCGCAGGACCTCGGCGCGGCCCCCGACTCGGACACGGTGCGTGAGATCCGCGAGCTGCACGAGACGCTGCGCCAGTCCATCTACGGCGTCTACCTGCTGCGCGAACTGACCCCCCGCAGCCGCGACCTGATCGTGGCCTTCGGGGAGCGCCTCAGCGCGCCGCTGATGGCCCTGGCGCTGGAAGGTCAGGGCCTGCGCGCCCACCACCTCACCGGCGGGCAGGCGGGCATCATGACCGACGCGCACTTCGGCAACGCCCGGCCCCTCCCCGGCAGCTACGAGCGCATCAGCGACCGCCTGGGCGGCCTGCTCGGCGCGGGCGTCACGCCGGTCGTCGCGGGCTTCATGGGCGAGACGGAGGAGGGGGCCATCACCACCCTGGGGCGCGGCGGCACCGACTTTTCCGCCACCATCATCGGCAAGGCGCTGGACGCGGACGAGGTCTGGGCCTGGAAGGACGTGGACGGCGTGATGAGCGCCGATCCCCGCGTGGTGGGGGACGCGCGCAACATCGAGGTGCTCAGCTACGGCGAGGTGATGGAGCTGGCCTACTTCGGCGCGAAGGTGCTGCACCCGCTGGCGGTCACGCCCCTCCAGGAAAGCGGCATCCCGCTGCGCGTCAAGAGCGCCGCCGACCCCGACTTTCCCGGCACGCTGGTCCAGGAAGCCCCCCACAACGAGGCCGGGCAGCCGGTCAAGGCCGTGACCGCGATCCGCCGCGTCAGCGTGATCAACGTGACCGGCGCGGGCGTGCTGGGCGTGCCCGAGGTGGTCGCCAGCCTCTTCGACGCCATCGCCCGCGAGAACATCACCCTCCTGATGGTGTCGCAGAGCAGCTCCATGAGCAACGTGTCGCTGGCGGTGCAGAGCGCCGACGCGGCCCGCACCCTCGCCGCGCTGCGCCGCACCGTGACCGGCGAACTCCGCATCGAGGAGCAGCCCGGCGTGGCCGTCCTCGCCATCGTGGGGGCGGGCATGCGCGGCCAGAAGGGTGTCGCGGCGCGGCTGTTCGGCGCGCTGGCCGGGGACGACGTGAACATCCTGATGATCAGCCAGGGGTCGAGCGAGCTGAACATCAGCGTCGCCATCGAGGACGCGCAGGTCGAGGGGGCCACCCGCGCCGTCCACGCCGCCTTCCGGCTGGGTGAACCGGCAGCGGCGGCGAACTGAGCGGGCCGTGCCGCGCCGCCTGCGCCCCGCCGTCCTGACCGCTGCTCTGCTGCTGCTGCTGGCCTTCGTCATCAACACCACGGGTGCCCTGCGGCTCTTCTACCCGCGTGCGGCGGCGGTGGTGGACAGCCTGCCCGCCGCCGCGCCCTACCACGCTGGGCAGCGCGTCCTGATCGTCTCGCCCCACCCCGACGACGAGACCCTGTGCTGCGCGGGCAGCATTCAGCAGGCGCAGGCGGCGGGTGCCCAGGTGTGGGTGGTGTGGCTGACCAGCGGCGACGGCTTCGAACTCGACGCGGTGGTGCTGGGCCGCTCGCCCCGGCCCAGCAGCGCGCAGCTCGCCGGGCTGGGCCAGCGCCGCATCGGGGAGGCCAGGCGCGCCATGCACGTCCTGAACGTGCCGCAAAGCCGCCTGATCTTTCTGGGGTATCCCGACGGCGGCCTGCTGCACCTCTTTCTGGAGCACTACGCCCAGCCGTTCACGTCCCGCTACACGCACGCCACCCATGTCCCGTATCCGCAGGCGCTCTCGCCCGGCGCGCCCTACACGGGCGAGAGCGTCGAGCACGACCTGCGCCGGGTCCTGGACCGCGTGCAGCCGGACGTGGTGCTGGCCCCCAGCACCCAGGACGCGCACCCCGACCACCGCGCCGCGAGCTATTTCGTCACGCGCCTGCTGGCCCAGCGCGGTGAGGCGGGCCGCCTGCGCTTCTGGATCGTGCACGGCGGCCTGGAATACCCGCTGCCCAAGGGACTGCACGAACGCTTTCCGCTGCTGATCCCGCCGCGTGGCCGCCACCTCGCCTGGGAGCGGCTCGACCTCACCCCCGAGCAGGAGGACGCCAAACTGAGCGCCCTGCGCGAACACCGCTCGCAGATGGACCTGATGAGCCGCTTCCTGCTCGCCTTCGTGCGCGAAAACGAACTCCTGACGCCCCAGCCCGCCCCCGACCGGCCCCTGCCCTGGCGGCCCGGCCCGCCTCCCGTGCCCGCCCCGGAGAGGTCGCCCGGACGCTGAGCCACGCGGCCCCGGACCTTTTGCAGACGGCGCGAGCGACCGGAATCCAGGTCACTCCGGCGGGCCGCCCAGCCTCCGCGTCATCACGAGGTGGATGGCCGGGCGGCCCAGCCAGGGCTGCCACAGCGCACTCTCGCGGGCGCTCCAGACGGTCAGGCCACGCCGCTCGTACAGCGCCACCGCCGAGCGGTTCTCCCGCGTGGTGGAGAGTTGCAGGCCCGGGACGCCCCGCGCTCTCAGCGCCCCCAGATAGGCGTCCAGCAGCGCCCCGCCCAGGCCCAGCCCCCGGCTTTCCGGCAGCAGGTTCAGGTGCAGGTGGGCCGGGTACTGCGCTTCCGGCGCGTGCAGCCCCGTGTACCGCACCAGCCGCAGCAGATAGGGCAGCGACCCCGGCAGCGCCGGATAGCCACCCCGCAGCGCCCGGGCGAGAATGCCCGGCAAGGTCCGCGCGAACGCCCGCCGGTACGTGCCCCAGTCCGGCGTGCCTACCACGTACCCCAGCAGCTCGCCCCCCCGCTCGGCGGCGAACCCGAACGGGGCACCCACGAAATAGGGCCGCACCCACAGGTCCCCGAACAGCCCCCGGTCCGGGAAGGAGCGCGTGGCCGGTGCCCCGAAGAACCCGGTGGCGTAGGCGACCCGCGCCACCTCCGCAAAGTCCGCCGCCCGCAGCGCCCGCACCGTGACGGCCTCTCCCGGCGGGAGGCGGGGCGGAAGCTGCGGACCGGTCGGCACCGGCTCAGCGTAGCAGCCCGCGGCCCCTGGGGAAGCGCTAGAGCGCTTGGGAGAATGAAGCCGTTGGAGCCGCTTTCCCTGGTTCACGCGCTGGCCTGGGCATCGTCGTGAACGGACGCGCATGAGCCAGCCTGCCCCGCTCGGTCATAAAGCAGGTCCCTTTCTGACCCCTGCTCTAGCGGTCCGCCGGGGCCTGCCGCAGCCTGCGCCAGCGCTGCCCCAGGATCAGGTACAGGCCCGCCACCCAGACCACCGACGCTGCGAAGCCCGCCAGCACGTCGCTGGGGTAATGCACGCCCAGATAATTGCGGCTCGCGCCCACGGCGAGCGCCCAGGCGATGCCCAGCACCGCGACCGGCCAGCGCCCCCGCGTATGCCAGAACACCAGCGCCAGCGCAAAGCCGAAGGCCATATTCGCCATCGCGTGGCCGCTGGGAAAGGAAAAGCCCGGCTCGACCAGCACCGCCCCCAGGTCCGTGGGGCGGGGCCGCTGGAAGATGACCTTCGCCAGCACGTTCAGCAGCGCCGCGCCCGCGACCGCCCCCGCCAGAAACCAGGCGTGCGCCCGCGCCCCGGCGCGCGCCAGCCCCAGCACCAGGGCCGCCGCCACCAGTGGCAGGACCCCCAGCCCACCCAGCACCGCGAGCGCCTCGCAGACGCGGGTCAGCCCCGGCGTGCGGTGCGCCGCGTACCACGCCAGAATCGTCCGGTCCCAGGTGAAGCCGCCCCCCCGGAACACGTCTTCGGTCAGGTCGGCCAGCAGCAGCAGCGGCACCAGCACGCCCAGCAGCAGCAGGGCCAGCTGTGTCCAGTGGCGTACGGGCAGCTCGGGCAGATCACGGTGCATCCCTCCACTGTAGGCAGGCCCGCCCGGAAACGCCGCACGGCAAACATTCAGAAATGCCTGCCCCACCCTGAGCCATTCGGCGCACCCGCCCTGCGCCGCCCTGCGGATGCCCCGGCGGGGCTGACCGGCGCACCATGGGGGCAGCCGGGAAGCGAGCGCGCCGAGCGGCGGAAAGGAAGCCCAGATGTACCTCGATCTCCAGCTCAACTGTGACCGTGCCCAGGCCCTGCGTGCCGAAGCCCAGCGCGACCGCGACGCCCGCGCGGCCCGGCCCGCACCGCCCGCCCAGCCCCGCCTCGCCGCCCTCCTGAGCGCCCTGCACCTGCGCCCCGTCCGGCCCGCATGACACCGGCCCGACCCACCTCAGATGAAGCGCCCCCTCAGTTTCAGAGGGGGCGCTTCACGTGGCTGACTAGGGCGGCGCTCCGTTGCGTTGCCGCGCGTCCTAGTGGATGACCACAGGCAAGGGCATCCTTATTTTTCTGGGAGGCCTTGCCCGTTCACCCCCTCCCGGCCTCCCCCCTCAAGGGGGAGGAGCAAAAGGAAATGCCTCCACATCGCTGTGGTCATCCACTAGGCGTCCACTCCACTGCGCGCCGCCCTTTTTGCGCTTCTCGCTTCGCTCGGAAAGGTTGCCAAAAGGCGGCAACCTTTCTGCGCCCCGCCCTAGGCCGGCGTGCGGCTGGCCCGCTGCATCAGGAAGTCTTTCACGCTCTGCGCGGCCCTGAGGTTCATGCCCGGCACCCGCGCGATCTGCTCGACCGGGGCGGCGGCCAGGTCCTCCAGGCTGGTGAACTGCTCCAGCAGCGCGTCCCGGCGCTTCTGCCCGATGCCCGGCAGGTCGTCGAACACGCTGCGGAGCATGTCCTGGCCGCGCAGTTTCCGGTGGTAGCTCACCGCGTAGTGGTGCACCTCGTCGCGCACGCCGATCAACACGCGCAGGGCCGGGTGCGCGTGCGGCAGCAGCAGCTCACGGTCCACGCCCACCTCGCTGCCCGTCTCCAGCCACCACTGCGCCCCGTATCTCCCCGGCAGGATGATCCGTTCCTCGCGCTTGGCCAGGCCCACCACCGGCACCCGCACGCCCGCCTCCTTCAACGCGTCGAGTGCGGCGTTCACCTGCCCGCGCCCGCCGTCGATCAGCACCAGGTCGGGGAGGGGCAGTTTGTCGGCCAGTGACCCGGTAAAGCGGCGCGAGATGGTCTGCTTCATCGCCGTGTAGTCGTCCGGGTGCTCCAGCCCCCGCACCTTGAAGCGGCGATGCTCGCCCCGCCGCGCGCGCCCGCCCTCGAACACCACCATCCCCGAGACGATGTTGGTGCCGAAGAGGTTGGAATTGTCGTAGCCCTCGATGCGCCAGGGCCGCTCGGGCAGCGCCAGCACCTCGCGCAGCGCGTCCAGGCCGGGATGGTCGCCCCGGCGCTCCAGCAGCGCCAGTTCGGACTCCAGGCCCGTCTGCGCGTTGCGCTGCGCCATGTCCACCAGGTCCACCTTGTCCCCGCGTTTGGGGGTGCGCATCTCCACCCTGCGCCCGGCCTTTTCACTCAGAAAGGCGCTCCAGACCGGCGCGTCCTCGAAGTCGGCGGGCAGCAGGATCAGCGGCGGCACGTGCGTCGCCTGGGTGTAGTAGTCCTGCACGAAGGCCTCGACAATTTCCCCCAGGTTGCTCTCGCCGCCCTCCGCGTCGGTCAGGAAGCGCTTGTCGCGGCCCACCACTCGCCCGCCGCGCAGCCGGAACAGCTGCACCATCGCGTACTCGCCCGCCTGCGCCGCGCCCAGAAAATCCAGCTCGGTCTCGTCGCTGACGTAAGCGTGCTGCTCGGTCCCGAACAGCTTCTCGACCGCCTGCACCCGGTCCCGCAGCCGGGCCGCCTGCTCGAAGTCCTGCCCGCGCGCGGCCCCCTGCATGTCGCCTTTCAGCCGGGCGATGACCGGGGCGGCGCGGCCTTCCAGCAGCGCCTTGACATCCTCGACGGTCCGTCCGTAGGCTTCCGGGTCCGCCGCGCCGATGCACGGCCCCAGGCAGCGGCCCATGTGGTAATTCAGGCACGGGCGCGGCTTTTTCTGAAGGGGCAACCCCGAGTTCTTGCGCAGCGGGAACATCGTGTCGATCAGGTGCTTGACCCGCCGCACCGCGCCCGCGTCCGGGTACGGCCCGTAATAACTCCCCCCGTCCTTCAGCACCCGCCGGGTGACCACCAGCATCGGAAAGGCCTCGTTCGTCAGCTTCAGGAACGGGTAGTGCTTGTCGTCCTTGAGCAACACGTTGTAGTGCGGGCGGTGCTGCTTGATCAGGTTGGCTTCCAGCACCAGCGCCTCGACCTCGTTGCGGGTAGTAATGAACTCCAGCTGGTCGGCCAGCGCCGTGAATTTGCCGCTCTTGCCGCCCGCCTTGAAATGCTGCGCCACCCGCGAGCGCAGGTTCACCGCCTTGCCGATATAAATCGGCGTCCCCCCCTTGCGGAAGAGGTACACGCCGGGCGAGGCGGGCAGCACGGGCAGATCGTCGAAATGCACGGCTCAGGATAGGACGGCGGGCGCGGCGGGACCGGATGGAACGTCACCAGCGCCGGCGGCCCGTGCCAGATACCGGCTCAGCGGGGGCCGCGCCCGCGCCGCCTGATAGGCCCCCACCGTCAGCAGGTGAAGCTCCGACGTGATCGCCACCCCCTGATACGTCTCCGCCAGCGTGCCCACCGGCACGAAGCCCGCCGCCCCCAGGAAGGGCAGCATCGCCCGGTTCGGCACGGGCCGCAACACGGTGGCCGCGCCGATCAGGTCGTGCCCGCGCAGGGCCAGTTCCAGCGTCGCCAGCGCCAGGCCGCCCGCGTGTGCCCGCGCCCCCGGCCGCACCGCCAGCTGGTCCACCAGCGCGAGCCGTTGCCCGGACAGCAGCGCCCCGGCGTCCACGTCCAGCCTCGCCCCCGCCAGCGTGTCCAGCACCCCGGCCGCGCGCAGCCAGGCGTCGTCCAGCGTCACGCTGAAGCCCTGCACGCCCGCCGGGCTGTCCAGCACCCGCACCCGGCCCGCTGCCACCAGCCGGGCATATTCCGTGAGACTCGACCCCAGCAGAAAGCCGCCGCTGCTCCCGGCGCGCAGCGGAAGCGCGGCCTTGATCTCCAGCACGGCGGGTACGTCCGCCAGGGTCGCCGCCCGGACGCGCATCAGTCCTCCCACCGCACGAAGAGGTGCGGGACCGGGTTGGGGCCGTCCCGGCGGAGGATGGTCGGGCCGCGCCACTGCTGCCACACGGCCCGCCAGAAGGGGAGCCGCTCGTTCACGGCCTGGTAGGCGGGCGGCAGTTCGGCGCGGCGTTCCTGCAAGGCGTACCAGGGAATATTTGGGTACATGTGGTGCGTGGCGTGTTCGTGAAAATCCAGCAGCAGCCACGACCAGAAGGGGTCGCGCCGCACGCTGCGGGTGTTGAAGCGCGCCTGCGGCCCGATGCTGGTGTGAAAGTGGAACATGTACATCAGCAGGGACCACACCCAGGCGAAGACCAGCATCGGGAACCCCAGCGCCAGCACCCACGCCCAGGTCCCGAATACGGCGGCGAACCCCACGTGAAAGGCCACGCACGCCAGAAACTGCCCCCAGGCCCGCCGCCGCTCCCGCGCGCCCCACTTGCGGAAGGCCGGACTCAGCCGCAGCGCCAGCCGCGTCGGCAGACACAGGAACACGACCACGCTCGCCACGCTGTGCAGGTAGAACCCGCCCGCGAACACGCCCAGCAGCCACAGCGTGTGGAAGTAGGCCCGCTTGAGCGGCGTGATCTCCCCGCGCGTCACGAACACGTCCAGCGCGCTGGTGTGCTCGTCCTTGCGGTTGAACCCGTGGTGAAAGTCGTGGACGCAGCGGTACACCGCCACCGGAATCAGGGTGGGCAGCGTCAGCCCCTGCCCCACCGCGTCGTTCCAGCCCAGGTGGCCGGGAATCAGCTTGCGGTGCGCCACCTCGTGCCCCACGATGTACATCCGCTGAAGCATCAGCCCCTGCATGACGGCCAGCCCCACCGCCAGCCCCGTGACCCACGGGCTGCCCCCCTGCCGCGAGAGCCACACGCCCAGCGCACACAGCGCCCCGGACAGCACCACCGTCTCGACCCCCACGCGCCACGCTTCCCGCGTGTGCCTGCGGGCGTTCACCTGGGTGCGGGTGCCCCTTTTGAGGACGGGTGGCCGTGTTCTCGTGGTCGTCATGCCTCCAGCCTAGCGGCTGTTTCAGGCAGTCGTTCAGGCAGTAGCCTGCCCGCATGCCCGCCGACCGCCTGTTCCTGCTTCGCCACGCCCGGACCGCCAGCAACGTCGCCCAGACCCTCGGCGCGGGCCACGACGACCCGCTCGACGCGGTGGGGGAGGCGCAGGCCCGCGCCGTCGCGGCCCACCTCGCGGCCCTGGACCTGTCCGCCCCGCGCGTGTATTCCAGTTCCTACCGCCGCGCCCGCCAGACCGCTGAAGCCGTCGCGGACGCCCTCGGCGTGGCCCCGGCAGTGCTCGACGGGGTGCAGGAGTTCCACACGGGAACATGGGCCGGCCGGCCCTACGCCCACCTGCACACCCATCTCCACGAGTGGCGGCACGAGGACGGCACCCCCGGCTTTCCGGGTGGTGAGAGCCTGGGCGGTGTCGCGGCACGTTTCCTCGCCGCCCTGGAAAGGACCACCGGGCTGGAGGGAACCCCGATCATTGTTTCGCACGGCGGCGCACTGTCGGCCGCACTGGCCCGCCTCCTGCGCGCCGACCCCGCGCAGAGCTGGCGCGAGGGGCGGTTTACCCACGGCAACACGGCGGTCACGGAACTACTGGCGGATCAGGGCCAGTGGCGTGCCTGCCGGGTCGCGGATAGCTCGCATCTGAATGACTAAAAAAGTCACGAATAGATCTATCGTGAATAGTTTCACTTAAGAGTCTACCGCTTCATCCCTCCAGAGCTTCAAGCGACCCTTGCGAGTCCAGATCGAGAGAGGAGAGCAACCTTATTGCTTCACAAGTGCAATTTAGACAGGCGTCAGCAATCCGATTGCCCGCACGCCTTCCACCGGTGCTACACTCAAGGTCATGTTCGAGGAGACCCAGGACCTGTTTGCCCAGCACATCCTCCTGACACCCGGCCCGACGCCGATCCACCCCCGGGCACAGCGGGCGCTGCAACGCGGGATGCTCGGGCACATGGACCCGGAGGTCTTCGCCCTGAACGGCGAGATCCAGCAGGGGCTGCGCGAGATGTACGGCACGGCCCCGGACACCTTCACGGCACTGCTGGCCGGAACCGGGAGCCTGGGCATGGAGGCGGGCTTCGCCAATCTGGTGGAACCCGGCGACGAGGTGCTGGTCTGCGTGAACGGGTCCTTCGGGGCGCGGATGGCGGAGATGGCGGGCCGCTACGGCGCGCGTGTCCGGCAGGTCACCGCGCCCCTGGGTGAGGCCATCAATCCCGCCGATGTGGCCGCCCAGCTCGGCGGCGCGGCCCTGGTCGCGGTGGTCCACGGCGAGACGAGCACCGGCGTGCTGAATCCGGTCCCCGAGATCGCGGAACTGGTGCGCCGGAGCGGCGCGCTGCTGACCGTGGACGCCGTGACGACCGCCGGGATGGAGCCGTTCCGGATGCGGGACTGGGGCATCGACTACGTGTACACCGGCGCGCAGAAGTGCCTCTCGGCCCCTCCCGGCCTCGCGCCGGTGGCGATCAGCGACCGTGCCCTGGCCCGCTACGCGGCGCGGCGCACGCCCACGCCCCTGTGGTACTGCGATTTCGGCGGCCTGCGCGACTACTGGGTGGACCACAGCTACCACCACACGGTCCCGGTGAATCTGCATTACGCCTTCCACGCTGCCCTGAACGCCGCCCTGGAAGAGGGCCTGGAAGCCCGCCGGACCCGCGTGGCGGAGCTGGGCCGGGCCATCGTGACGACCCTCGCGCCGCTGGGCTTTACCCCCTACGTCACGGATCCTGCCACACGCCTGCCCACCGTCCTGGCCCTGCGCCTGCCGCAAGGCTTCGACGACGCGGGCATCCGCAGGGCTTTGCGTGCCCGCGAGATCAGCGTGACGGGCGGTCTGGGGCCGACGGCGGGCCTGATCTGGCGACTGGGCCTGATGGGCGAGGCCGCGCGCCCCGCGCCCTACCGCGCCCTGATGGCCGCGCTGGAAGACCTGCTGGGCGAGCGCGGCCTGGTCCGCCGCTTCGAGGACGCCCTGAACGCCGTTCCGGCCTGAAAGGGGAGGGATGAACCTTCATTCACCCCTCTGACCCCGCCTACGCCATGCGCCCGGTGCGGATCACGTCCGCGATCACGGGCGGGAGGTTCCACGCCATGATGTCGAAGGCGGACGAGGCGTAGTCGTAGCTCACCTTGTGGAGCGCCACCTTGGGCTTGCGGCCCACGCAGTCCACCAGGGCCACGTCCGCGCCCGGCTCGTGGTTCAGGCTCAGGCCGACCGAGCCGGGGTCCACGAAGGTCGTGTCGCCGACTACCCGGACAAACGGCACATGCGAGCCGCCCACCACGATCACCCGCGCGCCCAGGGCCTCGGCCAGGGCTTCCAGCTCACGCTCGGGGGCCATCAGGTCCAGGCGCTGCTCGGGGGCGTGCGGAGAGCCGTGAAAGAACCGGACGCGCCCCACCGGCGTCATCAGCCGGCCTCCCGGGGGCAACCGGCGCAGAAACTCCATCTGCTCCGGGGACAGCACCTTGCGGGTCCAGCCCAGGACCTGATCGGCGACGCCGTGCCGTTCCGTGCCTCCGCCCAGCTCCAGCGCCACCCGGACGTCGCTGGACCCCAGGCCCGTCTGCCAGCCCTCGCGCCGCACGAAGTCGATCACCGGGCCGGGCGACGCGCCGTAGCCGACCAGATCGCCCACCACGATCACCCGGTTCACCACCTGTTCGGCCAGAAAACGCCTCACCGCAGTCAGGGCGTGGATATTGCCGTGCAGATCACTGATAAACGCCAGTCTCAAAGTGATCTCATCCTAATGCAAAGCCGGTGCGGCGCGGGCCGGATTCCCCCGACCGGGGGCCTCCCGGCCCGTATCATGGCGCGGTGCCGTCCCTGCCGCCCTTCCTGATCGCCGCGCTGCTCGGTGTCTTCCTGGCCGCCTGCGGGCTGCCCCTCCCCTGGAGCTTCCTGACGCCGCTGCCGCTCGCGTTGCTGCTGGCCTTTGTCGCGGGCGCGGGAACGCCCCGGCAGGCGGCGGGCCGGATGTGGTGGGCCGGCAGCGCCTACAGCGCCGTCCACCTGTGGTGGCTCACCGCCTTTCTGGGAAAGATTTTCCAGTTCGCGCCGATGGGTGTCCTGGCCCTGGCCCTGTACGCGCTGGAAGGCGCTTTCTTCGCCCTGACGGCGTATCTGGCCGCCCGGCTGGTCCGCACCCCGGAAGCGCGCGTCTGGGCACTGGCGGGCGGCTGGGTGATCCTCGAATGGCTGCGTTTCCTGGGGCCGCTCGCCTTCCCCTGGCCCACACTGGGTTACACCCTGCTTCCCACCCCCGCCATGCAGATCGCGGACCTGGGCGGCGTGCTGCTGGGAAGTGTGCTGATCACGGCCACCGCCGCCTCGTTCGTCAGCGTGCGCTGGGGCAGCCGCTGGCCGCACCGGCTGATCACTTTCGCGTGGCTGGCGGCCCTGGCCTACGGCATCACGCGCGTGCCGGGCAGCGGACCGGAGCAGCCTATGCTGGTGCTGCGGACCGACTTCGATTCCTTCGGGCGGGCCACCCGGCAACTCACGCCGGAGCAGCAGCTGGAAGTGCAGCGCCGGCTCAGCGCCTCCCGCACCCCCGGTGAGGTCGTCATCTGGAGCGAGACGGCCCTGACGGCGGCGGGGCTGCCGACCTTCCTGCCCGCCTTCCCCGGTCCCGGCATCAGCGGTCTGGGCACCCCCTACGGCGACGCGCCGCACCGCAACAGTGTGGTGGGCATCGCGGCCACCGGCCAGGTCACCGCCCGCAACGAGAAGGCCAAGCTGGTCCCCTTCGGCGAGTATTTCCCCCTCTACCAGCCGCTGCACGCCGCCTACCGGGTGATCGAGCAGGCCATCGGCTTCGAGCTTCCCGCCGTCGCCCCCGCCCGGAACGTCCAGCCTCTTGCGCTGAATGGTGTGCCGTACGGGGCCTACATCTGCTACGACAGCGTCTTTCCCTGGGTCGCCCGCACACTGGTGCGCCAGGGCGCGCAGGTGCTGGTCAACCCCAGCAACGACGGCTGGTATGACGGCTGGGGCGTGCAGCAGCACTTCATGATGGGGCGGGTCCGGGCCATTGAGACGCGGCGCTGGCTGGTCCGCAGCGTGAACAAGGGCATCGCCGGGTCGGTGGACGACCTCGGCCAGCCGGTGCGGACGCTCTCACGGGGTGAAGGTGCCCTGCACGTCCGTCCGCGGCTGCTGAGCGGCCAGACGGTCTACGTGCGGGTCGGGGACCTGCCCGCGCTGCTGCTGGCAGCGCTGATGCTCGTCTATGCCGTCCGGCTGGACCGCCGGGAGACCGTCCCGGAAGATGGCCGGTGAGTGGGGGAGAGGCCCCTCAGCTTTCCCCGCCCTCCGGCCCGGCCCGCAGGCGCTCCATCGCCTCCACCGCCTCGCGCCGCACGTCCACATCCATCTTGGCGTAGATGGCGCTGGTGGTGACCGAAGCATGCCCCAGCAGGTCGGCCACCACGTGCAGGTCGCGGGTGGCGCGGTACAGGTGCGTTCCCGCCGTGCGCCGCAGCGTGTGCAGGCCCCACATCTCAGGCGGGAGGCCCAGCTGGTGGTAGTAGGCGTGGGCGATATCGCGCGCCCCCTTGGTGGTCAGCCGTCCGCCCAGGTTCCGGCGGGTCAGGGACGTGAGCAGCGCACCTCCGGCCTGGTCCATCAGGGCCTGCCGGGAAGTCAGCCAGGCCCGCAGCGACGCGGTCAGGCCACCCGTCAGGGGGACCAGCCTCGTTTTCCCGCCCTTACCGCGCACTGTGAGCTGCCGCAAGTGCAGGTTGACATCCTCGACGTTCAGGCCCACGATTTCCGCCGCCCGCAGGCCGCCACTGCCGCCCAGTTCCAGCAGCACCCGGTCCCGGTTGGCGCGGAAGGTGTCGCCCTCGTGCAGGGTGTGCGGGAGCGTCAGCAGTTCCTGAAACTGGTCCATGGGAATGGCCCGCTTTCGACCGTGGGCCGGGTTGGTTTCGGCGGGGGGCCTGACGCCCGCACTGGGGTCACTTTTCAACACGCCCGCCCACACCAGAGCCTTCATCAGGTTGCGGACCCCGTACAGGTGCCGCTTGACGCTGCTGGCCGACAGCCCCTGCGCCTGCAATGCCAGCAACCAGACCTCGAAGTCCTCCGCCTCCAGTTGGTTCAGGGCGCGCACCGGCGCTTCGGGTGGCCCCGTGAAGGCCAGGAACCGCCGGGCCGACTCCGCGTAGTGACTCAGGGTGGCCGGGCTGGTCCGGCCCGCGCGGGACGACTTGAGCCGCATGTAGGTTTGCAGCAGGTCCGTCAGCACTTCCGCGTTCTGCTCGTGCGCCGCGCGCAGGCCCTCGCGGCGGCGGTTGGCGGCATTGGCCCAGCGGGAAGCGAGGACCAGGGCGTGACCACCGGGGGATGCCCCACTCAAAGCGTCGCCTTTTTAGGTTCCATAATTTCACTTATAGCACTTATAAGGTGTCGTTTGCCCATGCGTGCACTGGTTGCCGCTTGAGCAGTATCCCAGAGCAAAAGCACCTCGCCCGCAGAGCGCCCGCTTCATGAACAGTTCCGTCACCCGGCGCACCACAGTGAAAACCTTACTTACTCCCCTCATTCGCTCCGCTCAGGCTTGCGCCTACGGCCACAGTGCGCTCGACCTGTTCGGCTGCGCGGTGGCACTCAGAGCCTGGGCGACGTCGCCTGCGAGCTGTGTAACCTAACCGGCTCCCCGGTGCGTTCCAGTTCTGGCCGGAATCGCCACCCGTTTTCCCCCGACCTGAACCCCTCGGAAACATGCCGAGGCCCCTTCCTGGCCTTCCTGTGAGGCCACCAGAAAAAGCCTGATTCAGACAGCAAAAAGGGAGCAGCCGGCAGAGACGGCGCGACCTGCTCCCTTTCATCCCCCGGTCAGGTGTCCAGATCGGCCTTCCTGGCCGGCGTCAGGAAACGGATGGCTCCGGGCAGGATGCGGGCGGTGAAGGGCGTGGTTTCCACGTGCAGTTCACCGTCGTACTGGAGGGGAAAGGGATCGTCGGCGTCCACGGTGACGGTGCGGGCCTCCAGCGTTTCCAGATTGCCGCTGAACAGCGGATCACCGAGGTTCAGTTTGGCGCGGACCGAGTCGATCAGGTTGGGCACCAGACGCAGGATGTTGCCGGCCTTGAGCAGCACGACGGTGAAGCGGCCGTCGCTGGGGCTGATGTCACTGGTGATGGGGAGGCGGTAATTGGCCATACCGAAGTTGGCGACCATCACGCCGATGCCCTCGAAGGTGCGCTTCTGGCCGTCGATATCCAGGTGAAAGGTGGTCTTCTTGGGGTTGAGCTGCTTCATGGCGCTCATGACGTAGGCCATCGCGCCGAACCGCTCCTTGAGGTCCTCGGAGTCGCGGATCATGGCCGCGTCGGCCCCCGCACCCGCGAGCATGGCGAAGCCGTTCTTCTCGCCCTGCACCTCGACCTCGCCCAGATCGACCCGGACGGAGTGGCCGTCCTCGACGATGCGGGCGAGGTCCGAGGGGTCGCGGGGCAGGTCCAGATTCTGCGCGATCAGGTTGGCCGTTCCTGCCG
The DNA here is from genome assembly GCF_000599865.1 of Deinococcus phoenicis. Taxonomy (GTDB): domain Bacteria; phylum Deinococcota; class Deinococci; order Deinococcales; family Deinococcaceae; genus Deinococcus; species Deinococcus phoenicis. The sequence goes on from NZ_JHAC01000033.1 coordinate 89,270, forward strand.
GGTAGGCGAGCAGGGGCACATTCTGGTAGCGGGCGGCGTAGGCCAGGCTGCTGACGGTGCCGTCGCCCCCGGCCCCGACCAGATAGTCGTGGCTTTTCAGGTCGCTGAGATACTCGGTCATGGCCGTTTCGGGCTGGAGTTCGCGTTCGGTGACCTGCGCGCCCGCCTCCTGAAGCCGCTGCACGAACTCCGGCAGGGTGCTTTCACCGTGGCCGCTTTTGGGATTGAAGACGATCAGCACACGCTTGCCTTGCAGACGCGGGTCGGGGGGAGTGGTCGCGGTGGGGGCGCCGCCGGGGGGGGGAGTTTGACCCGTCATGACGCGCTCATTAGACTGCCTGCACGGAGGCTACTGCTATGGTGCGTTTCTTCTTTGCTTCTTTACTGTTCATGGGTGCCCTGGCCTCCTGCGCGCCGCGTCAGCAGGCGGCTCCCGGCGTCACCGTCACGCCCCTGCTGGTCAAGGTCTCGGAACCGGCGGCGCGGGGCGGCACCCTGACCATCCAGGGCCGGTACCTCGGTGGCCCGGCGACGGGCCGCGTCCGGCTCGGGGCTGACATGTCCGGGGCCGGGGGCTATGTGTTTCCCGCCAGCGCCGTGCGGTCCTGGACCGACAGCGAGATCGTCCTGGCCATTCCCGACAACGCGCCCGTCGGGGGATCGTGGCTGTTCGTGGAAGTCGGCGGGATGACCTCCACCGGCCTGCCCTACAGCGTCCGGTAGGCGGCCCCCGTTCTCACAAGGAAGGGCGGTCCGCTGGCGGTGGGCCGCCCTCTCCCCTGTTCCGCTGGCGGCTGGCCGCGGGCCGCCGGCTGCTACACTCCCAGGGTTATGGCGTTACAGCGCCCCAAGGGCACCCAGGACCACCTGCCGGACGGCAGTCCGAAACTTTCCAGGGACGTGCAGGCGTCCGCCTTCGCCTTCGTGCAGGACACGGCCCGGCGTGTGCTGGAGCGGGCGGGCGCGCAGTTCATCGGCACGCCGCTCTTCGAGGAGGCCGAACTCGTCCGGCGCGGCGTGGGCGGCTCGACCGACATCGTGCGCAAGGAGATGTTCACGGTGTACTACTTCGGCGACCACGGCGGGTACGTGCTGCGCCCCGAAGGCACCGCTAGCATCGTCCGCGCCTACCTCCAGAACGGGTTGAAGCAGCTTCCCGCGCCGCTGAAACTCTGGACCCACGGGCCGATGTTCCGCGCCGAGAACGTGCAGAAAGGCCGCCTGCGCCAGTTTCACCAGGTCGATTACGAGGTGCTGGGGTCCACGGACCCGCTGGTGGACGCCGAGGCGATCTGGCTGATGTGGGCGGTCGTGCGCGAACTGGGTCTGACGGGCGTGCGCGTGAAGCTCGGCTCCATCGGCGACCCCGAAGACCGTGAGGCGTACAACAGCTACTTGCGCGAACTGTTTACGCCACACGAGGGGCGGCTCTCCGACGACAGCAAAGACCGCCTGACCCGCAACCCGATGCGGATTCTCGATTCCAAGAGCGCGGAGGACCAGGCGCTGATCCGCGAGCTGAACGTGAACCCGATGCTGGACTTCCTGGGCGAGGCTGCGCGGGCACATTTCGCGGCGGTGCAGGCCCACCTGACGGCCTGGGGCGTGCCGTTCGACCTCGACCCCAGCATCGTGCGCGGGCTTGACTATTACCGGCGCACGGCCTGGGAACTGCACCACACCCAGGTGGGCGCGAAGTCGGCGCTGGGTGGGGGCGGGCGGTATGACGGGCTGGCGGCGCAACTGGGCGGGCCGGAAGTCCCCGGCATCGGCTGGGCCTTCGGCATCGAGCGGCTGCTGCTGGCGCTGGAGGCGGAGGGTGTGGCCCTGCCCGGGCAGGCCGGACCGCTGCTGTTCCTGGCCGCGCTGGACGAGGAGAACGTCGGGCTGGCCGCGCGGCTGGCCCTCCAGGGCCGGGCCGTCGCCCGCGTGGAGTTCGCCTACCGCGCCCTCAAGCCGGGCAATGCCTTCAAGGAGGCCGACCGCCGCCGCGCCCGCTACGCCGCCGTCATCGGCAGCAATGAGGCGGCGCGCGGAGTGTTGAACGTCAAGAACCTCGCGTCGGGCGAACAGCGGGAAGTGCCGCTGGAAGCCCTGAAGACCTTTCTGGAACAGGCAGAACTGGAGCAAGCATGAAACGCACCTCGTATATCGGAGAGCTGGGCCAGGCGCAGGTCGGGACCACCGTCACCCTGCAAGGCTGGGTCAACCGCCGCCGCGACCTGGGCGGCCTGATCTTCCTGGAGCTGCGCGACCGTTCGGGCACCGTGCAGGTGCAGGTGGAGCCGGATTCTGCGGCCTTTGCCGCCGCCGACACGCTGCGCGCCGAGTACGTCGTGGAGGTCGAAGGCCGCTTCCAGGCCCGGCCCGAGGGGCAGCGCAAGGGCGGCCTGGCGGACTTTGAAGTGATCGCCTCGCGCGTGACCGTGCTGAACGCGGCCAGAACGCCGCCCTTCGAGCTGGAAAAGGGGGAGCAGGTCGCCGAGGACATCCGCCTGAAGTACCGCTACCTCGACCTGCGCCGCCCGGAGATGCAGCGCCAGCTGATGCTGCGCAGCAAGGCGGTGGCGGCGGTGACGGCCTTTCTGGACGCCGAAGGCTTCGTGCAGGTCGAGACGCCGATGCTCACCAAGTCCACGCCGGAGGGCGCGCGCGACTTCCTGGTGCCTTCCAGGCTGAACCCCGGCGAGTTCTACGCGCTGCCGCAGTCGCCCCAGCTGTTCAAGCAGCTGCTGATGATCTCGGGCCTCGACCGGTATTACCAGCTGGCCCGCTGTTTCCGTGACGAGGACCTGCGCGCCGACCGCCAGCCCGACTTCACCCAGCTCGACATGGAAATGAGCTTCGTGACGCAGGAGGACGTGCTGGAGGTGCAGGAACGGCTGATGGCGCACGTGTTCCGCGTGGTGCTGGACACCGAGCTGCCCCTCCCCTTTCCGCGCCTGAGCTACCACGAGGCGATGGACCGCTACGGCTCCGATAAGCCGGACCTGCGCTTCGACCTGAGGTTCGTGGACGTGACCGACCTGTTCCGGGGCGGCGAGTTCGCGGCTTTTGCCGGTGCGGAAACGGTGAAGGTGCTGGCCGCGCCCGAGCTGACCCGCAAGCAGATCGACGAGCTGGAGCGGGTGGCGAAGCAGAACGGGGCGAAGGGGCTGGCCTGGGTCCGGCGTGAGGGTGACAGCTTCACCGGGGGCATCAGCAAATTCGTGGGGGGGCAGGCGGCGGCGTTGCTGGAGCGCAGCGGTGTCCAGCCGGGCGGCACGCTGCTGTTCGCGGCGGGCGACTGGAAAAAGGCCGTGACGGCGCTGGGGGCGGTGCGGCTGGCCCTGCGTGACCTTTTCAACCTGGCGGCGGACGGACCGCAGTTCCACGCCGCCTGGGTCCTGGACTTCCCGCAGCTCGAATGGGACGAGGATTCCGGGACCTGGACCTACATGCACCACCCCTTCACGGCTCCCCACCCGGAGGACATCCCGCTGTTCGGCACCGACCGGCAGGGCGAGATTCGCGCGCAGGCCTACGATCTGGTGCTCAACGGCTACGAGGTGGGCGGCGGCAGCATCCGCATCCACGACCCCGCCGTGCAGGCGCAGATGTTCCAGGCTATCGGCTTCAGCGAGGCGGAGGCCCAGGAGAAGTTCGGCTTCTTCCTCGACGCGTTGGAATACGGCACGCCCCCACATGGCGGCATCGCCTGGGGCTTCGACCGCCTGGTCATGGTAATGGCGGGCGCGGGCAGCATCCGCGAGGTGATCGCCTTCCCCAAGAACAACCGGGGCGTGGACCTGATGGCCCAGGCGCCCTCCCCTGTCGAGGACGCCCAGCTGGCCGAAGTGGGGGTGGTGGTGCGGGATCAGGAATAAGGAGGGGGGGAGGCGTTCTCCCCTTTTCTTCTGGGAACTCAAGTGAAAGTATTCACGATAAATCTGGTCGTGACTTTTTTAGTCACACGCCTGAAAATCAGGTTGCCAAAGCGTCTAGAATCCCGGGCAATGAACGACGCACATGCTCTCCGGGCCGTCCTGTTTGACCGTGACGATACGCTCGCCTCTACCGATCAGGGGGTCTACCGCGAGGCGGCGCAGTGGCTGGCCGGGCGCTTCGGCCTGGACGCCGCCGAGGCGGGGCGGGCGCTGGCCGCGCAGTGGCAGGAACAGGCGTCCGCGTGGTGGCACCTCAGAACGCATGAGGACGAGGCGGCGTTCTGGGCACGCTACGGCGAGGCGCTCAGCGCGCGGCTGGGGCTAGACGCGGCAGAGATCCCGCACCTGCTGGCGGCCTTTCCCTACGAGCGGTACATGAAACCGGTGGCCGGGGCGCGGGACGTGCTGACCGAGCTGCGTGCCCGGGGACTGAAGATCGGCGTGCTGAGCAACACGCTGCCGAGCATCGACCGGACGCTGGAGGCGCTGGGCCTGGCGGACTTGGTAGACGTGGCGGTGGCGACCTGCACGGTCGGCGTTCACAAACCGGAGCCGGGAGCATTCTACTTCGCGCTGGAACGGCTGGGGCTTCCGGCAGAGGCGGTGCTGTTCGTGGACGACAAGGCCGAGAACGTGGAGGCGGCGCGCGCCCTGGGCCTGCGGGCCGTACGGATCGACCTGCACGGGCAGGCGGCGGACGCCATTCACGATCTGCGGGCGGTGCTGGCGCTGGTGGGAGAACCGGTGACCGCTTGAGTGCCCCCTCTCCCCTGCTGGTGGACGGACACCTCGACCTGGCCTGGAACGCGGTCCGGGGCCGCGACCTCACCCTGGGGCTGGAGGCGCTGCGGTCCCGCGACCCGGTCACGGACGAGACGGCCACGGTCACGTTCGGAGAATTGAAGGCGGCGGGCACGCGGGTGTGCTTCGGCACGCTGTTCGCCCTGCCCCGCACGGCGGACAGCCCGCAGGGCTACACGGATCAGGCGGGGGCACGGATGCAGGCCCTCACGCAACTGGACCAGTACCGCCGCTGGGAGGGCGCGGGCCACGTCCGGCTGCTGCGCAGTGGGGCGGAGGTCACGGCCCACCTCGCCGCCGGGGAGGGGCCGCTGGGCGTGGTGCTGCTGATGGAGGGGGCGGACCCGCTGCGGGACCCGGGCGACCTGCCCTTCTGGGTGGGGGCGGGCGTGCGCGTGATCGGTCCGGCCTGGGGGCGGACGCGCTACGCGGGCGGCACGGAGGCTCCCGGTCCCCTGACGGACGCGGGCCGCGAGCTGGTCACGGCGATGCGGGACCTGAACGTGACGCTGGACGCCTCGCACCTCGACGACGCCTCGTTCTGGGAGGCTGCGGAGCTGGGAGCGCGCATGATCGCCACGCACGCGAACAGCCGTGCCCTGGTGCCCGGCAACCGGCACCTCAGCGGCGAGATGGCGCGGGCCGTCGCGGCAACGGGGGGCATCGTCGGGCTGGTCTTTCTGAGCACCTTTATCCGGGCGGGGTGGGACCGGACGCAGCCCCGCGCCGGGCTGGAGGACCTGGCCGCGCACGCCCGGCAGTACGCCGGGCAGGTGGGCTGGGCGCACCTCGGGCTGGGCACCGATCTGGACGGCGGTTTCGGGCGGGAGAAAGCCCCGGCGGGCGTGGAGCGCTACCGGGACGTGCCGCGGTTCCTGGACCTTTTGCCGGAAGACCACCGCGCCGGGGTGGCGGGCGGCAACTGGCGGCGCTGGCTGACCCGCTGGCTGTGAGGGAACACGCTAGCCTGGGGGCATGACGGCTTCTGCCCCCCCGGACCCCCGCACGCACGCCTTCGACTCCGCCGCCCGGCTGGCCGAGGAGGGCCTGCGCGGGCGGCTGGAGGGCGAGGGCTGGCGCTTTGTCACGCCACGTGCGGCACGGGCCGGGAATGCCCGCGTGAGCCTGCGCGCCCGCCCCGAGGCGCACGCCCCGCAGGTCACCGAGGCGTTGCCGGGCGAGGCCCTGGAGGTCGTCGCGCAGCGGGACGGCGGCTGGGCCTGGGTACGCACCCTGCACGACCGGTATCTGGGCTGGGCGCGGGCGGAGGCCCTGTTGCCGCAGGCTGCCAGAGGCGACTCCCTGCGGGTGACCGCGCTGCGTGCCCACGCCTTTGCCGGGCCGCAGGTCAGCCGCCCCATCCTGGCCGAACTGTGCGCGGGGGCCGTGCTGACCCGCGCGCCGGGCGAGATCGCCAGCGAGGGGGGCCGCCGCTGGGTGCCGGTGCAGTTGCCGGACGGGACGGGGGCCTGGGTGGGCGAGGGGGTCTTCTCGCCTGCTCCTGTCCTGGACGCGGCGGAATACGCGCTGCGCTTTCTGGACACCCCCTACGTGTGGGGCGGGCGCAGCGCGTGGGGGCTGGACTGCTCGGGGTTGACGCAGCTCGCCTACGCGGCGCGGGGGCGCGCCCTCCCACGGGACGCGGACCAGCAGCAGGCTTTCCTGTCCCCGGTCGCCACCCCGGAGCGCGGGGACCTCGCCTTTTTTCCCGGCCATGTGGGCGTCATGCTGGATGGGCGGCGGATGGTCCACGCCAACGCCACGCACCTGCGCGTGACGGTGGAGACGCTGGGCGAGGGCGAGTACGGCACGCGGCTGCTCGGCAGCCTGACGGGCTTCGGGCGGTGGACGGCGTGACGGTCCGCTGGGAAACGCTGGACCTGCACACGGCGCAGCCTTTCGGCATCGCGCGCTGGACGCACTCGACCTATCCGCGCACCTTCGTCACCTTCGAGCAGGGCGGCCTGACCGGGCGGGGTGAGGCAGCCCCGAACGCCTTTTACGGCGAGACGGGGGCCACGGTGGAAGCCGTGCTGCCGCTGCTGGCGGACGCCCTGACCGACGGCTGGGACTGGGACGGCCTGCACGAGCGGCTCCTGGCCCGGATGCCGCTGGGCCACCCCAGCGTGAAGTGCGCGCTGGAGATGGCGGCGGCCGAGTGGGCCGCGCGGGCGGCGGGCGTGCCGGTGTGGCGGCTGCTGGGGCTGTCGCCGTCCCCACTGCCCGAGAGCAGCTTCACGGTCAGTCTGGGGCCGCTGGAGGACATGCGGCGGCAGGCGCGGGAGGCCGCCGCGCGCGGGCAGGGCGTGCTGAAGGTGAAGCTGGGCACCGCGCAGGACGAACAGATCGTGGAGGCGCTGCGCGAGGAGGCCCCGGACGTCGCGCTGCGGGTGGACGCCAACGCCGCCTGGACCCGCCCGCAGGCCAAGCGGCTGCTGGCCGTGCTGGCGGTGGCCCGGGTGGAGCTGGTCGAGCAGCCGCTGGCGGCCGGGGATCTCGAGGGGCACGCGGAGTTGCGCCGCCTGGCCCGCGTGCCGCTGGTGGCGGACGAGAGCCTGCACCATGTCTCGGACGTGCCCGCGCTGGCGGAAGCTTTCGACGGCGTAAATCTCAAGCTCGCCAAGCTGGGCGGCCCCTTGCAGGCGCTGCGGGCGCTGCGGCTGGCCCGCGCCCACCGCATGCAGGTGATGATCGGCTGCATGATCGAGAGCAGCCTGGGCATCGCGGCGGCGGCCCACCTCGCGGGCCTGTGCGACTGGGCCGACCTCGACGGGGCGCTGCTGCTGGCGGACGACCCCTTCACGGGCCTGAGCTGGACGGCGGGCCGACTGGAACGCCCGGCCGGAACGGGGTGGGGGGTGGAGCGGCGGTGACGCCCACCGTCGCCATTCTCGGCTGTGGCAACCGGGGAGCCGACGTGTACGCCCGGCACCTGACGGCGCAGGGGGCGCGGGTCACGCACCTGGTGGACTCCCGCCCTGCCCGGCTGGCGGAGGTCGCGGCCCGGCTGGGCCTCGCGCCGGAGGTGTGTTTTCTGGACGAGGCCGCTTTTTTCGCGCTGGGCCGGGTGGCGGACGCCTTGGTGATCGCCACGCCCGACGACGCCCATGTGGAGCCGTGCGTGCGGGCGCTCTCTCTCGGGTACGACGTGCTGCTGGAAAAACCCGTCTGCCTGGCGGAAGCGGACCTGGGCCGGCTGCTCGCGGCGGAGGCGGCGTCGGCCGGGCGGGTGACGGTGTGTCACGTGCTGCGGGCGACGGCCTTTTTCCGGGCGGTGCGGGGGGTGCTGGACTCGGGCCGGCTGGGCCGGCTGGTCGGGATTCAGCACGTGGAGAACGTGGCGTACTGGCACTACGCGCATTCCTACGTGCGGGGCAACTGGGCGCAGTCGCCGCCCGCCGCCCCCTTCGTGCTGGCGAAAAGCGGCCACGACCTCGACCTGCTGCGCTGGTTCGCGGACGCGCCGCCCCTGCGGGTCAGCAGTGAGGGCCGCCTGAACCACTTCCGGCCTGAGGAGGCCCCACCGGGCGCCTCGGACCGCTGCGTGACCTGCCCGGTGCCGGACTGCCCGTATGACGCGCGGCGCATCTACGCCGGGCGCGACCCGGCCCACTGGCCGGTCACGGTGCTGACGGCGGGGGGTGTCTCCCTCGCGGACGCCCTGGCCCGGGGGCCTTACGGGCGCTGCGTGTACGGCGCGGGCAACACGGTCCCCGACCACCAAGCCGTCACCGTCACCTTTGCGAACGGCGTGACGGCCCAGCTGACCGTCAGCGCCTTCACGCACAACAACACGCGCACCCTCAAGCTGCTGGGCACCCACGGCGAACTGCGCGGCCACATGGAACGCGGCGAGATCGAGGTCCACGACTTCCGCACCGGCACGGCCGAGCGCCTGCGTGTGGACGCTAGTGGCAACCACGGCGGCGGCGACGAGGCGCTGGTCGCCGCCTGGCTGGCCTTTCTGAGGGGAGAAGCCGGGGTGCCCACGCCCCTGGCCGAGTCGCTCGACTCGCACCGGATGGCCTTTGCCGCCGAGCGGGCGCGGGCAAAGGGGACGGTGGAGCGGGTGTAGGGGCATTTTCTATATTGTAAGTGAAAGTACTCACGATAAACTTAGTCGTGATTTTTTTGTTTCATGGCTTTAATGCTCGACGGCTTGCAGAAAATCGAGCGTGTACCTCGCCACCGCTTTGGGGAAGGTGTCAGTCACGGCGTGGGTGCCGCCGGGGATCTCGGCGACTATGGCGTGGGGAATGACGCGGCAGAGGGCGTCCACGGTCCAGGCCTGGATCACCGGGTCGCGCGTGCCGTCCAGCAGCAGCGTGGGAACACGGACGTGGGGCAGCAGGGGGCCGGTCTGATGGTGGCTCTGGTTCTCGGCCAGGCGGTACATCAGGGCGGGGCCGCTGCGGAGGTAGGCGGCCACGCCGGGGAGCAGCAGTTGCGGGCGCTCGCGCGGCAGGTCGCGGGCGAGGCGCAGCAGCTGCCGGGACACGTGGGGGTTCTCGGGGATGCCGGTGGGGGCGCAGGCAATCAGGGCCGTGGTGGAACCCGGGAAGCGGGCCGCCAGGTCGAAGATCACTTCCCCGCCCAGCGAGTGCCCCAGCAGGGGGGCGCCGCGCAGGCCGGACGCCTCCAGCCACGCGGCGAGGTGGTCGGTCAGGTCCTCGATGGTGCGGGGGTAGCCGGGGCGGCCCTGGCTGAAGCCGTGGCCGGGGGGGTCGTAGGCGTAGACGGTGCGCGTGCGGGCGAGTTCGCGGCAGACCCGCACGTACATCCAGGACGCGCACCCCAGCCCCGGCACCAGGACCAGCGGCGGACCCGCGCCCCGGACCCAGGCACGCGTCCGGAGGCCCTCCACCCGGACCGTGTGGAGGCTCAAGCCTCCCCCGCCCCTTCCCGCAGGAAGTCCAGCACCAGGGCGTTGAACCGGGCCGGGGCGTCCACCATCACCACATGTCCGGCGCGGGGGATCTCCTCGTACCGGGCACCCGGGATCGCCTGCGCGAGGGCGCGGCCCAGAGCGGGGGGCACCAGGGCGTCCCGGCCCCCCCAGATGACCAGCGTGCGGGCCGTGAGCTGCGGCAACAGCTCCTGCACGCTGTCTTTCAGCAGGTCGGTGGTGCTGCGCCACAGGTTGCGGGGACCGCTGCGGGCGGCGTCGGCCAGGATCCGGGGCACGAAGGTCAGGCGGCCCGTGAGCGCGGCGCGGGGCAGGTTCAGGGCCACCCGGTAGAGGCTGCCCCGGAGCAGGCCGCTCGCGCAGGCCAGCACCAGATTCTGCACGCGCCCGGGGCGCAGCGCCGCCACATGCATGGAAATATGCCCCCCCAGCGAGTGCCCGATCAGGGTGACGCGCCGGAGGTCGAGGCTGTCCATCCAGGCGGCGATCAGCGTGGCCGCGTCCCGCACCCCCAGCGCACGCTGGCGGTAGGCCTGGCCGTACCCGGCGAGGTCCAGCACGTAGACCCGGTGGGCGGCGGACAGCGCGGGGATATTGCGCCGCCACCAGCGGCCTGACCCGCTCAGCCCGTGCACCAGCACGATGGGGTCGCCCTGGCCGGTCTGGTCGTAGCGGAGGGTCGCGCCACGGGAGCGGAATTCCAGGGATCGCACCCGGGGAGAATAGTGGAAAGGCCCCCACCGGAGCGGGAGCCTTAAGAAAGAGGACCGGAATCAGGCCGGGACGGCGGTGTAGGCCAGTTCCAGAAACAGGGCGTGCAGGCGGGCATCGGGCGTGAGTTCGGGGTGAAAGGAGCTGGCGAGCAGGCGGCCCTGGCGGGCCAGGACGATCTGGCCGGCGTGGCGGGCCAGAATCTCGACCCCTTCTCCGACCCGCTCGATGACCGGCGCGCGGATGAAGACGGCGGGAAAGGGGGCCGTCAGGCCGCGCACGTCCAGCGGCGTATGGAAGGAATCCACCTGCCGCCCGAAGGCGTTGCGCCGCACGGTGAGGTCCATCAGGGCGAGGCTGTCCTGGTGGCCGCCGAACTGTGGGGGCGCGCCCCCGACCTCACGCGCGAGCAGGATCGCGCCCGCGCAGGTGCCCCAGATGGCCCCGCCCGCCGCGTGAAAGTCGCGGACAGGTGCCCACAGCCCGAAGTCGGTCATCAGACGGGCGATGGTGGTGCTTTCGCCGCCGGGAATGACCAGGCCGCCCAGCCCCACGAGGTCGCCGGGGAGCCGCACCTCACGGACCGGGGCACCCAGCGATTCCAGACGCTGCCGGTGTTCACGGAAGGCCCCCTGGAGGGCCAGGACGCCGATGGGGGTGGGTTGGGTCATAGGGAAGGCCGCTTCCGTTTACCAGCCGCGCGTGGCGAGGCGTTCTTCGGGGATCAGCGAATCGATGTTGATGCCGGTCATGGGCGCGCCGAGGTCCTCGCTGATCTCGGCCAGCACGTCGGGGTTCTGGTAGTGGGTGACGGCCTTCACGATGGCGTGGGCGCGGCGCTCGGGGTTGTCGCTCTTGAAGATGCCGCTGCCGACGAACACGCCGTCGAGGCCCAGGTGCATCATCAGGGCGGCGTCGGCGGGGGTGGCGACGCCACCGGCGGCGAAGTTCACGACCGGCAGCTTGCCATGCTGGTGGACGTACTGCACCAGGTGGTAGGGGGCCTGGAGGTCACGGGCGACCGTCATCAGCTCGTCACTGGGGCGGGCCTGGATGGAGCGCAGCTCGCCCAGGACGGTGCGGGCGTGGCGCACGGCCTCGATGATGTTGCCGGTGCCCGCCTCGCCCTTGGTGCGGATCATGCTGGCCCCCTCGCCCACACGGCGCAGGGCCTCGCCCAGGTTCTTCGCGCCGCAGACGAACGGCACGGTGAACCGGCTCTTTTCGATGTGGTACTGGTCGTCGGCGGGGGTCAGCACCTCGGACTCGTCGATGAAGTCCACGCCGAGCGCCTGGAGAATCTGCGCCTCGACGAAGTGCCCGATGCGGACTTTGGCCATCACGGGGATGGTCACGGCGGCGATGATCTCCTTGATCATCTTGGGATCGCTCATGCGGGCCACGCCGCCGTCGGCGCGGATATCGGCAGGAACGCGCTCCAGGGCCATCACGGCGGTCGCCCCGGCGGCTTCCGCGATGCGGGCCTGTTCGGCGGTCACCACGTCCATGATGACGCCTCCCTTGAACATCTCTGCGAAGCCCTGCTTGATCTGGGCGGTTCCGGTCTGCGTGGGTTCGGTCATGCGGGCAGTATGCCGCGCAACTGGCCCCAGAAGCAGGGCCAGTTGCGCGGACATCAGGGGGTCAGTTCAGCGGGAGCGGGCCTGCACGACGCGGCGGATACTCTCCACGAGTTGCGAGGGACGAAACGGCTTGACCAGGTACTCGGTCACCAGGTCGGGGACGTGTTCGGGGCGGCTGAGGCCGGAGAGGAACACGACCGGGGGCATGGCGCACCCGAGGGCGGCGTGCAGGCGGCGGACCGTCTCGAAGCCGTCCCAGGGCGTCATCAGCACGTCCATCACGATCACGTCGAAGGTGGCCGCCTGGGCGGCGGACAGGGCGTGGGGGCCGCTGCGGGCGGTGGCGACCCGGAAGCCGTGCAGCCCCAGGGTGAGGTCGAGCAGTTCGAGAATCTGCGCCTCGTCGTCCACGACCAGCAGGCGCAGGCCCTCCGGTTCGGCCCGTCCGTCCGCCGGGTCACTCATGGCAGCAGCGCCAGCGGGTCCACGGCCTGCCCGTCCAACCGGATCTCGAAGTGCAGGTGGGGACCGGTGCAGATCCCGGTGCAGCCGACATACCCCAGCAATTCGCCCTGCTGGACCGTCTGCCCGGCGGCGACGGCGGTGCGGCTGAGGTGGCCGTAGACCAGGGTGCTGTTGCCCTGAACCGTGTAGACGTTCATGCCGTACGCACCATACCCGCTCTCGGTGACGGTGCCGGCCGCAGAGGCGTAGATGGGCGTTCCGGCGGGCGCGGCCAGGTCGACGCCGCCGTGAAAGACCTGTTTGTGGAAGTCGATGTCGGCCTCGCCGTAGCGGCTGGTGACGCGGTAACTGTGCATCGGCCAGGCCAGGCCGCCCCCGGCGGAGACGTTCACACCCGCCGCCCGGGTGCTGAGCGGCTGCGCGGCGGCCTGCTGGCGCTGCCGGGCACGCGCCAGGGCCTGCGCGGCCTCGTACTGCACCTGCCGCTCGTATTCGGCGACGCGGCGCTGACGCTCGGGGCTGCTTTTCCAGGCGAGGTACGCCTCGTACTGGGCCTGACGGGCGGCCTGTTCTTCCCGGCGCGCGCGTTCGCGGTCCCGTTGCCAGCTGAGGTAGCGCTCGTACTGGGCCTGGACCCGCGCCTGCCGCTCGGCTTCGGCCTGGGCCGCGCGGCGCTCGATCAGCCGTTTGTGGAAGCTCTCGGCCTGGATGCCGGGCAGCAACAGGTAGTCGCCCACGGTCAGGGCCGTGGGAAGCCTGCCGTTCGCGCGGGCGGTGCGGGTCAGGTCCGCGCCGTAGGCCGCGATCAGGGACAGCGCCGTCTGGCCGGGCTTGATCCGGACCAGCAGACCGCGCTCGGCGGTGGGAATCAGGAGCCTCTCGCCCGGCGTCAGGTCGTCGAGGCTCTCGCGGCCCAGGTTGGCACTCAGCAGGTCCACCAGACTCAGGTCGTGGCGGGCCGCGACGGCGGCCAGCGTTTCACCGGGACGAACCGTGTGGGTGAGGACCGAGGCGGGGAGGGCGGGGGGGCGGGCCAGCTCGGGTAGCGGCAGCCGGACGCGCAGGACACGCGCTTCCTCGCCCGCTGGGCGGGGCAGGGCCGCGACCGCCGCCGGGGCCACGCCGTAGCGGGCCGCCACACGCGCCGCCGCCTGCGCGGTGACCACCAGCAGGCTGGACGGCTCGGTCAGCCGGGTCAGGCGAACGGCGGGGAGGGCCGCGCTCAGCTGCTCGGCGGGCGCGGGGATACCCAGCAGGGTGGCCAGATGTTCCGAAGTCTCAGGGGCTTCGGGCCGGGCCGCGGCAGGCGGAACGAGGGCGGACAGCCCCCACAGCGCGAGGCCGGTCAGGGCCAGCCGCCGGGACAGGCGCGAAGAACCCCGGGGGGGGCAGGTGGGAAACTCAGGCACGGGGCCTCCAGGGGCGCGGCACCCACCCGGGGGCGGGACCGCTCGGCGACCTCCCGGCATGGCCAAAGGGCCAGCCAGGCAGGCACAGAAACGAAAAGGAACAGCCGAAAAGACGCCCGTCACCGGGGACGGGGGCTGGGCGCAGCCGGAGTCAGCCGCCCGCGAGGGCTTGCAGGAACTCGACGTTGTTGCGCGTCTTGCCCATGCGGCCCAGCAGCATCTCCATCGCGTCGGCGGGGTCCATGTCGCTGATCACCTTGCGCAGGAGCCACATCTTCTTGAGCACTTCGGGCTGAAGCAGCAGCTCCTCACGGCGGGTGCCCGACTTCAGGATGTCGAGCGCGGGGAAGATGCGGCGCTCTTCCAGGCGGCGCGAGAGGACCAGTTCGGCGTTGCCGGTGCCCTTGAACTCCTCGAAAATCACGTCGTCCATGCGGCTGCCGGTTTCCACCAGCGCGGTCGCCAGGATGGTGAGGCTGCCACCCTCGCGGATGTTGCGCGCGGCGCCCAGGAAGCGCTTGGGCCAGTGCAGCGCGTTGGAGTCCAGACCGCCCGAGAGGGTGCGCCCGGTGGGCGGCGTGACCAGGTTGTTCGCGCGGGCCAGGCGGGTGATCGAGTCGAGCAGGATCACCACGTGGCCGCCTTCCTCCACGATGCGGCGGGCGCGTTCGTGGACGAACTCCGCGACGCGGACGTGGTGCTGGGGCGGCTCGTCGAAGGTGGAGGCGATCACCTGGGCGCCCTGCACGCTCTCGCGGAAGTCGGTGACCTCTTCGGGGCGCTCGTCCACCAGCAGGACCATCACCGTCACGTCGGGGTAGTTCTTGACGATGGAGTTGGCGATTTTTTTGAGCAGGGTGGTTTTCCCGGCTTTCGGCGGCGCGACGATCAGCGCCCGCTGCCCGCGCCCGATGGGCACCAGCAGGTCCACCACGCGGAGCGACAGGCTGTCGTCCATCAGCGGGTCTTCGAGCACGAGCTGCCGGTCGGGGAAGGTGGGCGTCAGGTCGTCGAAGCGGGGGCGCTGGCGGGCGGAGTCGGGGTCCAGGCCGTTGACCGCCTCGACCTGCACCAGCGTGCCGTAGCGCTCGTTCTCGCGGGGCCGGCGGGCACGGCCGATGATCTCGTCGCCGGTCCGCAGGTGGAACTGTTTGATCAGGCCCGCCGTGACCAGCACGCTGCGCGACGCGGGGTCGAGCAGGTCCGATTGCAGGAAGCCGTAGCCGTCGGAACTGATCTCCAGGAAGCCGCGCGCCAGGACCTGCCCCTCGGCCTCGGCCTGACGCTCCATGATGGCGAGCGCCAGGGCGTCCTTTTTCAGCTTGCGGTAGTTCTCGATCCCGGTCTGGGCGGCGATCAGGTGCAGCTCCGGCAGGATCTTCTGCTGGAGTTCGTGAAAGGGCAGGGGGGCGAGATGGGGTTCGGTCACTGCTTCTGGCCTCCCTGGACCGGCTCACCCTGGGCCGTCACGCCGCCCTGCTGCGGGTTGGTGCCCGCCTCGCTGGAGGGGGTTTCCGGGCTGGCCCCGGCGCGCTTGGCCCAGTCCTTGAGGAAGGCGTCCAGGCCCGCCTGCGTCAGCGGGTGCTTGATCATCTGGGTAAAGACCTTGTAGGGCACGGTCGCCACGTCGGCCCCGGCCAGCGCGGCCTGCACAACATGTTGCGGGTGGCGGATCGAGGCGGCCAGCACCTTCGTCTGGATGTCGCCCAGCACGTAGGCTTCCTTGATCTGGCGGACCAGCTCGATGCCGTCCCAGCCGATGTCGTCCACGCGGCCCGCGAAGGGGCTGATGTAGGTCGCGCCCGCGCGGGCGGCCAGCAGCGCCTGCGGCACGCTGAAGCACAGGGTGATATTGGTCTTGATGCCCTCACTGGAAAGCGTCTTGCAGGCTTGCAGGCCCGCCGGGGTGAGGGGCAGTTTCACGACGACGTGGTCGCTCCAGCCCGCCACCTCGCGGCCTTCCTTGATCATGCCTTCCGCGTCGAGCGCGGTGACCTCGGCGCTGATCGCGCCGCCGACCAACTGGGCAATCTCCTGAATGACTTCCCTAAAGTCGCGGCCCGAGGAGGCGACCAGGCTCGGGTTGGTGGTGACGCCCGACAGGACGCCCCAGGCGTTGATTTCACGAACCTCGTCGATGATCGCGGTGTCGATGAAGAATTGCATGTTGACTCTCCTTGGAGGGATTGTAAGGGGCGCACCGGGTGGCCCGCCAGAGCCACCGGGTCAGCCGGCAGCTTCCGGCTTCCCTGCTGCCTGACAGTTCACCATATCTGCCTGGGCCGGAATGCGTCACCTGACGGATTGACCTGCCCATGCTGCGCGCCTACCATGAGGGGCACCCCCCAGCGGGGGTGAGCAACGCACAGGCGAACGCGAGAAGAGTACGCGGGGTTTATGCGGCCACGAGCGAGTCAGGGACGGTGAAAGCCTGACGGTCCGCCCCCCGCCGAAGATCATCTCCCGCGCCGACGGAAGAACGGCCCCCTCTGCCGGGGTGGGACCCAGTAGACCCGTCCGGAAGCCCCCCGGCAGAGGGCAGGAGCGAGGCCGCCGTTTCAGGTGGTGAAGTTGGGTGGTACCACGCGCGAGAACGTTTCCAGGCGCGTCCCAGCACCGAAGGCTGGGACGCGCTTTGTTTTTGGTCTGTCAAACCGTCCGACCGCCGAACAGCCCCCGTTAGACCCTTAGACCGTCAGACGGTTAGACCCGCCGAAGGAGCCACATGACCACCACCGACCCCAGGCCCACCACCTCTCCCACCACCCCTTCGGACACTCTTTTCCAGCCCGTCAACTCGCAGCCCAGCTTCCGCGATCTGGAAGCGGAGGTGCTGAACTTCTGGCAAGAGGGCCATATCTTCGAGCAGACGCAGGAGCGCCAGGAAGGGCAGCCGGAATTCGTCTTCTACGAGGGGCCGCCCACCGCGAACGGGCGCCCGGCGCTGCACCACGTCCTCGCGCGCTCCTTCAAGGACCTGTTTCCGCGCTACAAGGTGATGCAGGGCTACCACGTCACCCGCAAGGGCGGCTGGGACACGCACGGCCTGCCGGTCGAGATCAGCGTGGAGAAGAAGCTGGGGCTGTTGGGGCGCAACCACGGGGCGAGCCGGGCGGAGCTGGAGGAGTTCAACCGGCTGTGCCGCACCTCGGTGTGGGAAACCATCCAGGAGTGGAACACCTTCACCGAGCGGCTGGGGTACTGGGTGGACCTCAGTGACCCCTACATCACCTACGAGAACGAGTACGTGGAGAGCGTGTGGAACCTGCTGAAGCGGTTGCACGCCCAGGGGCTGCTCGCGCAGGACTACAAGGTGGTGCCGCTCAGCCCGCGCATCAGCACGACCCTGTCACGCGCCGAGCTGGGCGAGGTGGACAGTTACCGCATGGTGGACGATCCCAGCGTGTACGTGCGCTTTCCGGTGATCTGGGACACGCTGCCTGAGCGGGCACACGCCGCGCTGAGTGGGCTGACCGGCGAGGACCGGCAGAACCTCGCGCTGGTGGTGTGGACCACGACGCCCTGGACACTGCCGAGCAACACGCTGGCGGCGGTGAACGCGGACCTGACCTACGTGGTGGCGCGCAGCGAGGCGGGGCCGATCATCGTGGCCCAGGAGGCGGTGGAACGCCTCAGCGGTTTGCACAAGAATGCGCCGCTGGAGGTGCTGACCACCTTCCGGGGCCGCGACCTGGAGGGCGTGGAGTACGAGCCGCCGTTCCCGGAAGTGGCGACCGAACTGGGCGTGGTCAGCGAACTGCACGAGCGCAACGCGCAGGGCCGCCCGGTGATGCACTTCGTCACGCTGGCCGACTTCGTGTCGGCGGAGGACGGCTCGGGCGTGGCGCACGAGGCCCCGGCCTACGGCGCGGAGGACCTGGAGCTGGCCCGCAAGTACGGCGTGCCGCTGATGTTCGGCGTGGACGACCACGGCATCCTGCGGGTCACGGGCGAGCGCGGCAAGTTCTTCAAGGACGCGGATAAGGGCCTGATCGCGGACCTCAAGGCGCGGGGCCTGATGTTCTGGGCGGGCACGCTGCGCCACCGCTATCCCTTCCACGACCGCACGGGCGACCCGATCCTCTACTTCGCCAAGAAGGGCTGGTACATCCGCACCAACAGCGTGGCGGACCGGATGCTGGAGGAGAACCAGAAGATCAACTGGGTGCCGGCGAACATCAAGAACGGGCGCTTCGGCAACTGGCTGGAGGGCAACGTGGACTGGGCCATCTCCCGCGAGCGCTACTGGGGCACGCCGCTGCCCTTCTGGCTCAGCGAGGACGGCGACCTGCGCGTGGTGGGGAGCGTGGCGGAACTCTCGGAACTCACCGGGCGCGACCTCACCGACCTCGACCTGCACCGGCCGTACATCGACGACATCACGTTCGAGCTGAACGGCAATACGTACCGCCGCGTGCCGGAGGTGCTGGACGTGTGGTTCGACTCCGGCTCGATGCCCTACGCGCAGTGGCACCTGCTGACCGATGAAACGGGTGAGCACGCGCTGCCGGGCACCGAAGCGCAAAAGGAACTGTTCGAGCGCCACTTCCCCGCCGACTTCATCAGCGAGGCGATCGACCAGACGCGCGGGTGGTTCTACAGCCTGCACGCCATCAGCACCATGCTCTACGGCCAGCCCGCGTACAAGAACGTCATCTGCCTGGGTCACATCGTGGACGAACACGGCGCGAAGATGAGCAAGAGCAAGGGCAACGTGGTGGAGCCGCTGCCGCTGTTCGACCGCTACGGCGCGGACAGTGTGCGCTGGTACATGTTCATGGCGTCGGACCCCGGCGACCAGAAGCGTTTTTCCGAGCGGCTGGTGGCAGAGGCGCAGCGCAACTACGTGAACACGCTGTGGAACGTCTATTCCTTCTTCGTGCTGTACGCGAATCTGGACCGGCCTGAGCTGGGGGCCGCGCCCGACGTGAGTCAGCGCCCCGAGATCGACCGCTGGCTGCTCGCGCGGCTGGAGGAGACGGTGCGGGACGTGACGACCTCGCTCGACGCCTACGACGCGCGTGGGGGTGGCCGCGCGCTGGAACGCTTCGTGAACGACCTGAGCAACTGGTACGTTCGCCGCAACCGCAGTCGGTTCTGGGGCGAAGGCGGGCAGGTGGACGTATCGGCCTACGCCACGCTGCACGAGGCGCTCCTGACGGTGTCGCAGCTCACCGCGCCCTTCACGCCGTTCCTGGCCGAGGCCATGTACCGCAACCTCGGCGGCGGCGCGGGGGCACAGAGCGTCCACCTCACCCGCTGGCCGCAGGTCCGCGCGGAGCGGCTGGACGAGCGCCTGACGGCGGAAATGGCCGCCGTGATGAAGGTGGTCGAGCTGGGCCGGGCGGTGCGCGGGGCGCACAACCTCAAGACGCGGCAGCCGCTGGCGAGCGTGACCGTGCGCGCGAGTACGCCCGAACTGACGGAGGCGCTGCAACGGTCGCAGGAGCAGATCATGGAGGAACTGAACGTCAAGAGCGTGCGCTTCCTCGAAGGGGTGACCGACCTGGTGCAGTACAGCCTGCGCCCCAACCTGCCCGTGATCGGCAAGGTGTACGGCAAGGCGCTCCCCGCCGTGCGCGCGGCGCTGGCACAGGCGGACGCGGCGGCGGTGGCGCGCGCCGTGCAGCAGGGCGAGAGCTTCACGGTGGAGGCGCAGGGGCAGACCTTCACGCTGACCGGCGAGCAGGTGCTGGTGGACGCCAAGGCCCCCGAAGGTGTCGCGGCGGCGGAAGACGCCGGGTTCCTGGTGGCCTTCGACACCACGCTGACGCGCGAGCTGGTCCTGGAGGGCCTCGCCCGCGATCTGGTGCGCGGCATCCAGGAGGCGCGCAAGGCGGCGGGCTTCGAGGTGCAGGACCGGATTCGTTTGAGCCTGGACCTCCGGGGGGACGCGCGGGAGGCGGCGGAGATGTGGCGCGCGTTCATCGCCGGGGAGGTGCTGGCGACGGAACTGACCTTCGGCCCGGGCGAGGGTCACGCGTCCGAGGTGGAAGGCGGCACGGCGTATTTGACGCGGCTCTGAGCAGGGCGGCAGGAAGAGCGGCGGACCTTTCACGGTCCGCTCCTTCTTTCTGGTGACCTTGACTGGCTTCCCATCCAGGCCCCAGGGCCGCCCCTCAGGATGAGGGCCAGGAGGACCCCATGCCCTATCAGAGCATCTCGGACCTGCCGCAGTCGCAGGTGGACCAGTACGACCCGCACCAGCAAGAAGCGTTCCTGAAGGCGTTCAACAGCGCCCTAGAGGAGTACGGCGGGGACGAGCACCGCGCCTTTGCCGTCGCGCATACGGCGGCCAAAAAAGCGGGTGACAAGGAACAGCGCGGGCGGTAGCGGGCGGCAGAGGTTCGGCTGGGGTCGCGAAGGCGCCCAGCCGGGTCTTTTTGTCTGGCTTCACTGTTACCACCAGAGTACGGACACCGCTGGGTTCGACCGCCTACGCTGAGGGCATGTGGAACCCCGACCAGTATCACCGACACCGCGAGGCCCGCAGCGCCCCGGTCCGCGATCTGCTCGCCCTGCTTCCTGATCTCCCCTACCACGACGTCGTGGACCTGGGCTGCGGGACGGGGGACCACACGCGGACGCTGGCGCAGCGTTTTCCAGCGGCGCGGGTGCTGGGGCTGGACAGCAGCGCGGAGATGCTGGCGAAGGCGGACCGGCAGGGGGTGCCCAACCTCCGGTTCGAGCAGGGGGACATCCTGGCGCTCCAGGGCGAGTACGACCTGATCTTCTCTAATGCGGCCTTGCAGTGGCTCCCGGACCACCCGGCGCTGCTGGCACGGCTCTGGGCGCAGCTGCGGCCCGGTGGGGTACTGGCGGTGCAGGTGCCCGCGAACCACGACCACGACAGCCACCGACTGCTGACCGACACGGCCCGCGAGTTCGGAGCCGAGTTGGGGGGCTTCACGCGCTTCGGCACGGCGCAGGGAGCCTCGCCGGTGCTGACGCCCGCGCAGTACGCCGAGCGGCTGGACGAGCTGGGCGCTGTGGACCTCACGGCGCTCAGCCGGGTCTATCCGGTGGTGCTGCCGGGCGCGGAAGGCGTGCTGGACTGGACGCGCGGGACGGCACTGGTGCCTTACCTCTCCCGCCTCAACGCGGCGGACGGGGCGCGGTTCACCGCCGCCTATCTGGCGCGCCTGCGGGCACGCTGGCCGGGCGAGCGGATGTACTACGCTTTTACGCGGGTGCTGTTTATGGCGCGGAAGGGCTGAGGGCCTGTCCCCGGCGTTCCACTGTGCGGGCCACACCTGCTGTCTTGTCATGGGCCGCTGGAATGCCTGAGGTTTCTGCTGGCGGCCTTCCGGCCCCCGGGCTAGCCCGCGTAGGGCCGGGCCAGCAGACCGTAGGTGCCGGGGCCGACGTGGGCGCCGATCACGGGGCCGAGCAGTTGCACGCGGCCCCGGGCCACGTTCAGGTTGCTGGCCTTCATGGCCGTCTTGAGTTCGGCGATGCGCCCGGGGTCCCGCCCCGCGTGCCCGATGGTGACGGCCACGGGGTCGCGGCCGAACTGCGCTTCGAGCTGGCCGAGAATGTCGCGCAGGGCGCCGGAAGCCCGCACACGCCGCACGGCGCGCAGGCGGCCCTCTTCGAAGCGCAGCACCGGGCGCATCCCCAGCATGTTGCCGAGGACCTCCTGGGTGCGCGACAGGCGGCCGCCGCGCCGCAGGTACTCCAGGCTGGGCATGGTGAACTCGGCCAGCAGCTCGGCTTGCAGGGTCCGGACGGTCTTGAGGGCGGCCTGTAGGTCGCCGCCCGCCTGGACCGTTTCCCGCGCCGCGATGACGGTTTCGGCCAGGCCCAGCGAGGCCAGGCCGCTGTCGACGACCTGCACGCGGTCCCCGGCCTTCAGGGCCAGGGCCGCCTGGCGGGCGTGTTCGGCGGTGGCCGACAGGTGCGCGCTGAGGTGAATGCTGACGATCCCGTCGTGCGTAGCGAGCAGTTCGCGGTACAGGTCCTCGAACGCGGCCTGGGAGGCGGGCTGGGTGGTCACGTCCCCACCCCCACGCTGGTGGTCGTACACGGCGTCCGGGTCGAGGTCCTGCCAGTCGAGGAAGGACCGGCCCCCCAGCAGCACATGCAGCGGCACGACGTGGAGCCCGAAGGCGCGGGCCGTGTCGGGGTGAAGGTCGCAGGTGGAGTCGGTGACGACGGCTATCATGTGGGGTTCAATCTAGGATGAAGTGCCCTACACAACTCTGACACCTCGCCGTGGTGGGCGGGCCGATCGGGAAAGGGCGGCGCGCGGACGGCCCCTGCCGGTCCTATACTCCGCACTCATGGTTCCTTTTCCAGAAAAGATCGCGGTGCTGTGTCACGCGGGGGCCGGGGGGTCCGGCGTCGTAGCGACCGAACTGGGCCTGATGGTTGCGCGGGCGGGGCACGAGGTCCATTTCGTCGGCTCGGCCATGCCCTTCCGGCTGGCGGGGCACCAAGGCGTGCGCGGGCCGTTCTACCATCAGGTGAGCGGCTTCGCCTACGCCCTGTTCGATCAGCCCTATCCCGAGCTGGCCGCCGCCAACACCCTCACGGAAGTCATCCTGGAGCATGGGGTGACGCTCTCGCACGCGCACTACGCGATTCCGCACGCTACCGCCGCGCTTCACGCGCAGGCCATCACCGGGCAGAGCCGGGTCATGACCACGCTGCACGGCACCGACGTGACGCTGGTCGGTGCCGAACCCGCGTTCCGCCACACCACCCGGCACGCTATCGAGCGCAGCGACCACGTCACGGCCGTCTCGCACTTTCTGGCCCAGCAGACGCGGGAGGTGTTCGGCGTGGACCGCGAGATCGAGGTGATTCACAACTTCGTGGATGGCGAACGCTTCGTGCGCGTGACCGACCCGGCGATGCGCGCCCGCTTCGCCCACCCCGACGAGGCCCTCATCGCGCACGTCAGCAACTTCCGGCCCGTGAAGCGGGTGGAGGACGTGGTGCAGGTCTTTGCCCGCATCGCCAGCGAGATCCCCGCCCGGCTGCTGATGATCGGTGACGGCCCGGAACGGCCCCGCGCCTTCGAGCTGGCCGGACAGCTGGGCGTGATGGGCCGCACGCAGTTCCTGGGGTCCTTCCCCGATGTCCAGACGGTCCTGGGCATCAGCGACCTGTTCTTGCTGCCCAGCAGCAACGAGAGCTTCGGCCTGGCCGCCCTGGAGGCCATGAGCTGCGAGGTCCCGGTCGTCGCGGCCCGCGCGGGCGGCGTGCCTGAGGTCGTCGAGGACGGCGTGACCGGCTTCCTCGCCCCGGTCGGCGATGTGGACGCGATGGCCGACGCGGCGCTGCGGGTGCTGCGCGACCGCGACCTGTACCTCGGCATGGGCGCGGCGGGCCGCCTGGCCGCCCTGACCCGCTTTCACCCCGACCGTATCGTGCCGAAGTACCTGTCGGCCTACGCGCGGACGGTCAGCAGCCCGCTGGTCTGAAGGCCGCCGTCAGGCCGCGAACAGGAGATCAGCGCCCGAGATTCAGCACGGCGGTGTCCTGGCCCTCCACGAAGGGCGCCGCCTTCACGGTGCGGCCCACCTCCACGGCAAAGGCGTTCCAGCCGCGCTTCAGGACCGTTTCGTAGCCCCGGCTGGCCTTGACGGTCACGTCGGCGCTCACCCAGGCGATAAACAGGGAGCCGCCCCCGACGTTCAGCGTCACCTCGCGCAACGCCTCGCCGTCGTCGTGCTGGCCGCTGCGGTTGACGTCGCGGTAGGTGAAGAACTTGAGTTCGCTGGCCTGCGCCGTCCCGCTCACCACGACCGGGTCGAGGACGCCGGGCCAGGAGACGTTCTGCGCGGTCAGCGCCGTCTGGGCGCGGGGGCTGGGGGCGGCGGCGGGCAGGTCCAGACGGAACTGGCCGCCGCTGACGGGCACACTCACGAGTTCCTGAACAGGCTGGCCGGACGCACTGACGGCCCAGCCGCTGAGGCGGGTGTCTGCCGGAACGCTGCCCGCCACACTCCCCGTCACCGTGAGGGCGCTGCCGGACCCGGCGAACAGGGCCGCAGCCAGAGGCAGGAGACGCATCTTCATGCCCCCAGTCTACGCGCGGGCCTGACGCCGATGTGACGAAAGCCGACGTTGCCCCGGGGGGGACGAAACGCGGCCGTCGGGGCCAGGAGCCGGGGCAGCCCGCGCAGGCCCGATCGGCGTTTTCCGCGTCTGCAAGGAGAGGGAGGAGGCCGCAGCACTGTGCTGCGGCCTCCCTCTTCCCTGCTCGCCCGGGTTCAGGCCTGGACGTTCAGGGCCTTTTTCACCAGATCGATGATCTCGGGCATGGTGTCGGCGACGGGCACATTCGCGGCCTTGAAGGCGGCGAGCTTGCTCTCGGGGGTGCCGACGTTGCCCATGATGATCGCGCCGGCGTGGCCCATGCGCTTGCCGGCGGGGGCGCTGCGGCCACTGATAAAGGCCACGACGGGCTTTTTCATGTGGGCGGCGATGTACTCGGCGGCGGCTTCCTCGTCCGCGCCGCCGATTTCACCGATCACCACGACGGCGTCGGTCTCGGGATCGGCCTCGAAGAGGGGCAGCACGTCCGCGAAGGTGGTGCCGATCACCGGGTCGCCGCCGATGCCGACGGTGGTGGAGGTGCCCATCCCGGCGTCGTTCAGCAGCTTGGCGGCCTCGTAGGTGAGGGTCCCCGAGCGGCTGATCAGGCCGATACGGCCGGGTTTCTGGTAGATGCGGTTGGGCATGATGCCCACCTTGCACTCGCCGTTGGTGACCAGACCGGGGCAGTTGCCGCCGATCAGGCGCACGCCCTGGCCGCCCGCCGCGCGGCTTTTCGCGTCGAGTTCCTTGACTTCCTGCACGGCGCGCATCATGTCCACGGTGGGCACGCCTTCCGTGATCAGGACGATCAGGGGCACGCCCGCGTAGGCGCTTTCCAGCACGGCGTCGGCGGCCCCGGCGGGCGGCACGAAGATGATGCTGGTGTCGATGCGGTGCTGCGCCTGCGCCTCGGGGACGCTGTTGTACACTGGGAGGCCCTCGTGGGTCTGGCCGCCCTTGCCGGGGGTGACGCCCGCGACAATTTTGGTGCCGAACTCGCGCATGGCCTTGGTGTGGTTCGCGCCTTCGCGGCCCGTCATGCCGACCACGAGAACCTGGGTGTCCTTGCCTACGAGAATGCCCATTACTTGTTCGCCTCCACCTTGTTCGCCTCGTCGGCCGCGGCCTGCGCGGCCTGGAACATGTCGGGGTACATCTGGATCAGGGGGCTGTTGACTTCGGCAAGGAGGGCCTTGGCCTCTTCCTCGGCGGTTCCGGCCACGCGCATCCGCACGGGCTTGGTCAGGATGCCCTCGTTCAGCGCCTGGATCACGCCCTTGGCGACCTCGTCGGCGCGGGTGATGCCGCCGAAGATGTTGATGAAGATCGCCTTGACGTCGCTGTCCTTGCTGACCAGCTTGACCGCGTTGTACACGATGTCGGCCTTGGCCCCGCCCCCGATGTCGAGGAAGTTGGCGGGCTTGGCCCCCGCGCGGTTCACCACGTCCAGCGAGGTCATCACGATGCCCGCGCCGTTGCCCAGCACGCCGACATTGCCGTCGAGCTTCACGTAGGCGAAGCCGTACTTGCTGGCCTCGATCTCCAGGGGGTGCTCGGCTTCCAGTTCGCGCCAGTCGGAGAGGTCCTTGTGGCGGTACATGGCGTTGTCGTCGATCTCGAACTTGGTGTCGAGCGCCAGCGGGGTGCCCTGCTCGTCCACGAAGAGGGGGTTGATCTCGACCAGCACGGCGTCCATCTTGAGGGCCGCTTCGCTCATCTTGACCATCATGTCGGCGATCTTGTTGAGGTTGCCCTTGAAGCCTGCCTGGAGGGCCACCTCACGTGCCTCGAAGGGCCGCAGGCCGGTGACGGGGTCCACGCGGAACTTGATGATCTTCTCGGGGGTGGCCTCAGCGACCTCCTCGATCTCCATGCCGCCCTCGGCCGAGGCCATCAGGGTGTAGCTCTGCACGTTGCGGTCCACGATCATGCCGACGTAGTACTCGGTCCCGGCGTCGATATCGACGGCCTTGGTCACGAGCACCTTTTTCACGGTCAGGCCCTTGATGTCCATGCCCAGGATGTTCTGGCCGTTCTCGAACGCCTTGTCGAGGTTGGGGCTGAACTTGACGCCGCCCGCCTTGCCGCGCCCACCGACGTGAACCTGCGCCTTGACGACGACCGGCTGGCCGTACTCGCGGGCGATGTCGCGCACCTCGTCGGGCGTATAGGCCACTTTGCCTTCCTGCACGTTCACGCCGAAGCGGCGCAGCAGTTCCTTGCCCTGATACTCGTGAAGTTTCACGGTGTCTCCTCCTTGGGTGGTGGCCCCTGATGCGGCCCTTCTTTTGTCCCGATGAAGGAGTATAAGCCGCATTCCGCCTGTACAGACACCTTGTCCCCTCGGTGGGGACAGGAAGCGAAGGCCCGGTGTGCGGCGCGGGGGCATGTTACCTTCCGCCTCATGACTCAACTGGAGCAGTTACGGACGGCCATGCGGGCGGCAGGGGTGGACGCCCTGTGGGTGAGCGATCCCGCGAACGTGCGGGCCATCACGGGCTTTTCGAGCGGCGCGGACGGCAAGGTGCTGGTGACGGCAGACGGCGCGACGCTCTACACCGACGCGCGCTATACGGTGCAGGCGCAGGAGGAGTCGCGCGTGCCCCAGGTGATCGCCCGCCCGCCGGAGACGTATCAGGACGCGGCAGAGCGCGTGAAGGGCCAGCGCGTGGGCTTCGAGGCCGAACACCTGACGGTGGCCGGGCTGGAGGTGCTGCGGGACCACTGGGACGCGGCGCTGGTGCCGACGCGCGGGCTGGTGGAAGGCGTGCGGCTGGTCAAATCGCCCCAGGAAGTGCAGGCGATCCGGGAAGCGCAGGCGCTGGCCGACCGCGTGTTCGCGGAGGTGCGCCCGATGATCCGGGCGGGCGCGCGCGAACTGGACGTGGCGCTGGCGCTGGAAACGGGGCTGCGCCGCGCGGGCGCGGAGGTCGGCTTCGACGTGATCGTGGCGAGCGGGCCGCGTGGGGCGATGCCGCATGGTGTGGCCAGTGAACGGGTGATCGAGGACGGCGAGCTGGTGACGGTCGATTTCGGGGCGCGGCTGCGCGGGTATCACAGCGACATGACGCGCACGGTGGCGGTGGGCACGCCCTCCGAGGAATTGCGGCGGGTCTACAACGCCGTGCTGGAGGCTGAGGAAGCGGCGGTGGCGGCCATCCGCCCGGGGGTGAAAGCGGGCGAGCTGGACGAGCTGGCGCGCGGGATTCTGGAACGGCACGGGCTGGCCGAAGCGTTCGCGCACTCGCTGGGGCACGGCGTGGGTCTGAATATCCACGAGGGGCCGGGCCTCCGCAAGGGCAGCGAGGACGTGCTGGCACCGGGCATGGTCGTGACGGTGGAGCCGGGCGCGTACCTGCCGGGCGTGGGGGGCGTCCGCATCGAGGATCTGGTGCTGGTGACGGACACGGGCTACGAGGTGCTGAGCCACAGCCCCAAGGAGCGGCTGTGAGGGTGGGGCTGCTGGCGGCGGTGCTGGTCGCGGGATCGCTGCTGGCTGGCCAGCTGCCGGGCGGGACAGCCCAGGCCAGTTCGTTCCAGCAGGGCCAGGCCGTGTATTACGGCGGAAAATACAACCGGCACACCCGCATGACGGCGGCGCACCGGACGCTGCCGCTGGGCACCTGGGTCCGGGTGACGCATACGCGCACGGGCCGCAGCGTGGACGTGCTGATCAACGACCGGGGGCCGTTCGGAAACCACCGCCGCGTGATCGACCTGTCGCGGACGGCGGCCTCAAGGCTGGGCATCCTGTCGGCGGGCGTCGCGCCCGTGACGGTCCGGGTGCTGTCGCGGCCCTGAGCCGCCCCCGCCGGAGAGTGATGTTAGAATCTGCCCGGGTTTCACCCTAAGAGGAGGAGTTTCAATGACGATGGAAACGGCGCTTCTGACGCTGGACACGCTCGCCAAGTACCTGCGCGAGAAGGAAGTCCAGCTCGACATGGAAGAAAACAACGGCCAGCGCTTCATCCGCATGGGCTGGCGCTTCGAGATGGGCGACGCCGCCGTGCTGGTCAGCGTGAACGACGGCCCCAACAACACCAGCCGCCTGGAAATCACCTGCGTGACCCAGAAGACCTACGAGGGCCGCCGCCAGGAAATCATGGTCATGCTCAACGACCGCAACCGCGAGCGCGCCTTTTCCCGCAGCGTCGACGGCGACGGCAACGTCTGGCTGGAGTACGTGGGCTTCTACCCCACCCTGGCCGAGATGCCCCAGGAAACCTTCGACACGCTGTTCGGCGGCGTCCTGATGCACTTCCAGGACGACTACGCGGCGCTCGAAGGCTTCCAGCCCCAGGGCATGCAGGTTCAGCAGCCCCAGGCCTGAGACGCTTGAAGGTAAGGGCGGGATTTCCTGCCCTTGCTTTTAAAAGTGGCAAGTGAAGAGATTCACGATAAAACTCGTCGTGAATTTTTTGTTGCAAGTGAAAGACAAAGGGCGGCCCAGCTCAGGCCGCCCCGGTTCAGGACCTCAGGTGCGGTCGGCCAGCAGCTCTTCCAGGCGGTCCACGTACCCGGCGAGGGTACGGAAGGTGGCCTTCACGGGTTCGGGGCTGAGCATGTCCACGCCCGCCTCCTTCAGGGCCTCGATGGGGTCGAGACTGCCGCCGGACTTCAGGAAGGCGAGGTAACGTTCACGGGCGGCGTCGGGGTCCACGTCGAACTGCGCGAGGAGCTGGTGGGCGGCGCTGATGCCGGTGGCGTACTGGTAGGCATAGAAGTTGGCGTAGAGGTGGGTGGAGAACTGCGCCCAGAGAATGCCGCTGCGTTCGCGGTCCATCGTCACGCCGTCGCCGTAGCCCTGTTTCAGCAGGTCGGCAGTGAGGTCGATCAGGTCGGGCGCGCTGAGGGTGCCGCCCGCCTCGATCCGGCGGTAAGCCTCCAGCTCGAAAGCCGCCAGCGTGGGCATGATGAAGAAGTAGCGGTGGAAGTTGGCGAGGGCCTCCTCGATCAGGGCGACCTCGAAGTCGGTGTCGCCAGACTCGCGGGCCTGCCGCAGCAGGTGGGAGCGGACCATCGCCTGATTGAAGTTGCTGGCGACCTCGGCGTGGAAGAGGGTGTAGCGGGGTAACTGGTAGGGATGCTCGCGCTGCGAGAGCAGCGAATGCATGGAGTGGCCGATTTCGTGGGCCAGGGTGGAGTAGCTGCCCACGGTGCCGTTCCAGGTCATGAAGATGTAGGGTTTGACGCGCCCGCCGCCGTTGGAGTAGGCGCCCTGGCGTTTGCCGTCGTTCTCGGCGTAGTCGACCCAGCGCTCGGTGGTCAGGCCCTGCCGCATGTCTTGTATATATTCGGGGCCGAGGGGAGCCATACCCTCGCAGATCCATTCCACCGCCTGCGCGTAGCTGACCTCTCGGGGGGGGACCAGGGCGGCCTTCACGTCGTACTCGCGCAGCTCGGGGAGCTTCAGCCACGCGCGGCGCACATTCCAGTAGCGGTGCCAGGTGGGGGTGTGGGCGCGGTAGGTGTCCAGCAGGGTGGTCACCACTTCGGGCGGGATGCGGTTGGGCGCGAGGGTGGCGGTGATGGCGTCGGGGTAGTGGCGGGCGCGGGCCAGGAAGACGTTCTGGCGGACATTGGTGGCGTACATCGCGGCCTGCGAATGCCGCACGGCGAGGTGGGCGTCGGCGTAGTTTTCCCAGGCTTCGCGGCGCACCTCGCGGTCGGGGTCGGAGGTGAGACGGTCCACGTTGCCCTGGGTCACCGGCTCACCACCGGCGGTGCCGAAGCGGAGGTCCATGTTGGCCAGGGCCGGGTGAATGCCGCGTTCGGAGGCGAAGGGGGCCTGTACCGCGCCCAGGAGTTCTTCGACCTCGGCGGAGCGGACGTGGGCGCGGTCCCGCCAGAGGCGCTCCAGGCGGATGCGGTCGTCCTTCAGATTGGGGCGCGTGAGCCACTCGCGGACCCTTCCCTCGTCGAGCGCGAGCAGTTCGGGGTCGGCAAAGGCCGTCACGCTACCGTAGCGGGCACCGATGCCGCTGGCCCGGTCGCGGCGGGCGGCAGCCACGGCGTCGCGGCCGTCCACGCTTGAACCCATGCCCGCGTAGGAAAAGAGGCGGGTGAGGCGCAGTTCCACCTCGTCGGCCTCGCGCAGGTAGCCGGCGAGGGCCTCGGGGCTGTCCCCCAGCTTTCCGGCGTGGGCGGCCAGCGCGTCGATGGCGGCGGGCAGGGCATCGGCCTCGGCGTCCCAGGCTTCGGGCGTGGCGAAGAGGGCCTCGATGTCCCAGGTCTGCTCGCGGGGAACGTCAGCGCGGCCCGGCAGGGCCTTCCTTTCGGTTGTGGTCACGTCCGGCAGGCTAGCACCGCACTCCGGGCGGAGCAGAGTCCGCCATTTGACCTAGCGAGCCGCTGGACGCCGCTGCCGGACGCACTCGTACAGCACCAGCGCGGCGGCGGTGGCGACGTTCAGGCTGTCGGCGGCCCCGTGCATGGGCACGCGCACGGGCACCTCGGCCGCGCGCCAGGCGGGGGGCAGGCCCTCGTGCTCAGCCCCCAGGACCAGGGCGACGCGGCCCGTCAGCGGCGCGTCCCAGTACACCTGCGGCGCGTCGGGCGTGCAGGCGACGCGGGTGAAGGTGCGCTCCGCCAGCCAGGCCAGGGCGGCCGCCTCGTCCAGCGCGGCGACCGGCAGGGCAAAGACGCTGCCCTGGGAAGCCCGGATCACGTTGGGGCTGTACACGTCCGCACCCCGCCCCAGCACCAGCACGCCCGCCGCGCCCGCCGCGTCCGCCGTCCGCAGGATCGCGCCGACGTTGCCGGGTTTTTCCAGCCCGTGCAGGACGACCAGCACGGTGTCCTCGCCGGGTTCGGGGAGACGCGGGGCAGGCGTGGGGACCAGGGCGAGGAGGCCGTCGGGGTTCTCGCGCCCGCTGACTTTCTCGAACGCCTCGCGGGAGAGGCGGACGCGGGGGCCGGGGAGGGTCGCCGCGACCTCGTGGGCCTCGGGGCTGTAGAGGGCCTCGCAGGTAAAGAGGGTGGAGGGCAGCAGGCCCGCTGCCACGGCGCGGGCGAGTTCACGCGCGCCCTCGATCAGGATCACGCCTTCGCGTTCGCGCTCGCGGCGCGTCCTCAGGCGCACCAGCCGTTTGACATGCGGATTTTGCAGGGAGGTGATCACGTCGGGGGCGGTCATCGGCCCCCCAGTATGCCCGCTATCCTCGGCGGATGCCTCTCCCCTTTCCTCCCTTCAAACCCTGCCCCTGCGGATCGGGGCGCAGTTACGGCGCGTGCTGCGGCCCCCGCCACAGCGGCGAACGCCCCGCCGAGACGCCGGAGGCGCTGATGCGCTCGCGGTACACAGCGTATGCGTTGCGCGACACGGGCTATGTGCAGCGCACCTGGCACCCGGACACCTGCCCGCCGGACCTCGACCTGGAGGAAGACGGCACACGCTATGTGGGCCTCACCGTCCACGGTGCAGAAGGGAACGAGGTGACCTTCACGGCGACGCTGCGGGCCGGTGGGCGCACCCACCGCCTGCGCGAGCGCAGCACGTTCACGCGGCTGGACGGCGCATGGGTGTATGTGGATGGGGTGGAACCGGGAGAACGGTAGGCCACACGGGGAGCAGCGAAACACTGGGGGCCGCACCCCTCTCCACTTTTCTGGACCCGGTTCAGAGTTGGCGGCTGGCCTGTGGCGGGGCCATAGCCTGAACACAATGAGCCGAACGACTGCATTTCTGGGCCTGGGCGCGATGGGTTGGCCGATGGCCGCACAACTGGCACGGCACGCCGGCGAGACGGGCGGGCGCGCCCTCGTCTGGAACCGCACCCGCGAGAAGGCCGACGCCCACGCCCGCGAGTTCGGCAGCGAGGCGGCAGAGTTGCCGGAGGTCACGGGCGCCAACGTGATCTTTTCCTGCCTGCCCACCAGCGCGGAAGTGGACGAGGTGCTGACGGCACTGGCGGGGCAGCTGCGGCCCGGGACCGTGTGGGTGGACTGCACCAGCGGGCGGCCGGACGCGGCGCGGCGGCAGGCGGCGGGGCTAGCGGCCTCGGGCGTGGCCTTTCTGGACGCGCCGGTCAGCGGCGGCCCGGGGGGTGCGCAGGCCGGAACGCTGGCCGTGATGGTCGGCGGGGACGCGGCGGTGCTGGAGCGGGTGCGCGGCGACCTCGCCTTCGCGGGGAAGGTCGTGCATGTGGGCGAGACCGGCAGCGGGTTTGCCGTCAAGGCCATCAACAACACGCTGATGGCCGTGAACATGTGGGCGGCGGGCGAGGGCCTGGCGGCCCTGGCACGGACGGGCGTGGACCTGCACGCGGCGCTGGAGGTGATCAACGCGGGCAGCGGGCGCAGCTACCCCACCGAGACGCTGATTCCGCAGCGGGTGCTGACGCGCGAGTTTCCGCTGACGTTCCAGCTGGGCCTGCTGGCCAAGGACGCGGGCATCGCGGCCGAGGTGGTGCAGGGGGCCGGGGCCAGCGCGCCCGTGCTGATGCAGGTGGCGGCGCTCTACCGGGCGGCGGCCCACACCGTCGGGGCGGAGGCGGATTACAGCGCGGCCCTGAAACTGGTGGAACAGCTGAACGGCACGGAGATCAAGTGACGCCGCCCCTCTTCGCGGTCGCCACGGACGGCGGGCTGGACGCCTTCGAGGGCCTGAACAACGCCGTGCCGGTCGCGCCCTTCAGTCTGAACTTCGGGAACAAGAGCTACCGCATGGACGAGATCACGCGCGAGGGGCTGTACCGCGAGTTGCAGACCAATCCGGCGCATCCGACCTCCAGCCAGCCCACGCCGCAGGACTGGGCGGAGGCGGACCGGGAGGCGAGCGGCGGCACCCTGCCGGTGCTGGCGCTGACCATCAGCAGCGGGCTGTCGGGGAGCCGCAACGCCGCCGAGCAGGCGCGGGCGGTCGTGCCGGGGATTCCGGTCACGATTGTTGATACGCGCACGTTGAGCGCGGCGCAGGCGTTTCAGGTCCACGCGGCGGCGACGGCAGCGCAGCGTGGCGAGACGCTGGAGACGGCGCTGGACTGGGTGCGCCGGACCGCCGAGGAAACCGAACTGTATTTCACCATCGAGACGCTGGAATACCTGCGCCGGGGCGGGCGCATCGGGCGGGTGCAGGCCACGCTGGGGGGGCTGCTGAACCTCAAGCCGGTCATCACGGTGGACCGGACGACCGCCGCATACACCAACGTGGGCCGCGCCCGCAGCTACAAGGGCGCGATCGAGGCCGTCGCCGCGCAGGTCACGGGGCGCTACGGCGAGGGCACGCCGCTGAGGGTGGGCCTGCTGTACGGCAGCGTCCGCGAGGATGCCGACGTGCTGCTGGAGGCGATCAAGGCACGGCATCCGGTCGTGTGGTCCGGCTTTGCGGGCGTGAATCCGGTGCTGAACGTCCACACCGGGCCGAGGGCGCTGGGGGTGGCCGCCGCACCGGGCAACTGGGTGTGGGAGCGGTAACCCGGCCGGGCCACGCGTCCGGGAATCAGGCGAGGAAGGGCAGGCGGCCCGGGCCGCCCGCCTCGCCGCGCAGCCAGGGGAGCAGGGCTGCGCGGGCCTCCGGGCGAAAGCCGTAGGTGAGGACCGCCGGGGCGTCCACATCCAGCACCGCGTAGGGGTTGTAGAGGGCCAGGTGCAGGTCGGGCCGGGCACCCCGCAGGGCCGCCTGGCGGTGCCGGGTGGTGGTGGCGAGGATCACCGGGAGGCCGGAGGCGCGCAGGGCCGGCCAGTCCAGGTCCGCCGGATCGTCGTAGGCGTGCAGCGTCACGTCGTAGACGGACCCGAGTTCGGCGGCGAGTGTCCCGGCATTCACACTGGCCTCACTGACGTTCTCACGCTGCACCCGGCGCTGGGCCACGAGCAGGACGCGGGAGCCGGGGGCGGGGGGCTGGGGCAGGCCCGTCGTCGTCAGGCCGCAGGCCCAGGCGTGGGCGAACAGGGGCGCGTCGGCCCGGGGGTCCAGCGCCGGGTCCGCCCCGGCCGGGAAAGCGGCGGCCAGCGCGTGCAGCCGGGCGAGGCTGGCCTCTGTCTCCCGCGCGTTCAGTTCGCCGTCCAGCGCGTGCCCGATGGCCGAGAGCGTGGAGTCCTGCGCCTCACGGCGGCCCAGGGCCATCACCAGGTCGGCCCCGGCGCGCAGGGCCAGGACCGCCGCCTCGCCCCGGCCATAGTGGGCGTCGATGGCCTGCATGCCCATGCTGTCGGTCACCGTGACGCCCTGGTAGCCCCACTCGCGGCGCAGGAGATCGGTCAGGACGGCGCGGGACAGCGTGGCGGGCTGCGCGGCGTCCAGCGCGTCGTACACGATATGGGCGGTCATCACGGCGGGGGCGAGGGGCAGGCAGGCGCGGAAGGGGGCGAACTCCACGGCGTCCAGCTCGGCGCGGCTCTTGCGGACACGCGGCAGTGCCCTGTGGCTGTCGAGGTGCGTGTCGCCGTGCCCCGGAAAGTGCTTCACGCAGCCCGCCACGCGCTCGCGGGTGTGGCCCAGCAGGGCCGCCGTGCCGTGCCGCGCCGCCCGGTCCACGTCGGCCCCGTAGGCCCGCTCCCCGATGACGGGATTGGCCGGGTTCACGTTCACGTCCAGCACGGGCGCGAAGTTCCAGTTCACGCCGACGGAGCGCAACTGCCGGGCCAGGGCCGCGTTCACGTCCTCCGTCAGCGCCGTGTTGTCGGCGGCCCCCAGACTCATCGCGGAGGGCGCGAACGGCCAGAATGTCGGGCGCAGAATCGCGCCGCCCTCGTGGTCCAGCGCGATCAGGGCGTCTTCCCCCATCACGTCCCACAGGTCCGCACAGAGCTGCCGGAGCTGCGGGGCGTCCTGCACGTTCTTCCCGAACAGGCAGACGGCGCGGATGCCGTGCCGCCGCAGATGCGCCGCCGTGTCCGCGTCCAGCGTGGGGCCGGGAATGTCTACCATCACCAGGGAGCCGGGCTTGGGCTGAGTCACCCGCCCAGGGTAAGGGATCAGGGGCGGAGACGGTCCGTCACCAGCAGCCAGCCGGAGAACGGGGACGAGAGCCTCTCATACCGGCTGGCTCCGAGTTCCAGAACACCCGGACAAACCACCACAGGGTCTTTGGCCGCCCGTCGGTATTTTCTTCCCGCTCCGCTCGTCCCCCTGGCCTCGACCCACCGGACGTCGGGGTCAGTACGGCAGCCCCGCCAGCCTCAGCAGCGTCTCTTTCGCCTCGGCGGCACTCGCCAGGCGGCGGGTCCGGTCGGGTTCGGTGAGGGCGGCCAGCAGGGGGTCCAGGGGATCGGGCAGCGGGGGCGGCGGCACGTCCGGCCCGGAGAGCGCGCCGTGCAGGCCCCAGCCCAGCAGCACGCCGGCGCTGTACAGGTCGCTCTCGGGGCCGAGGGCCTCGCCGCGCGCCGCCTCCGGACTCTGGAAGGCGGCGGTGCCCAGGCGGGTGGGTGTGGCGAAGATTTCGCGGTTGGGGCCGGACAGGTCGAAATCGACCAGGGTGGCGCTGCCGTCGGGTTCCACCAGGATGTTCTCGGGTTTCACGTCGCGGTGGACCAAGCCCCGCGCGTGCAGGTAGCCCAGCGCATCGAGCAGGTGCGCGAGCGTGAGCAAAAAGGCGCGGCGCTCGAAGGTCAGGGCCGGGCGGCGGGTATAGCGCCCGAACAGCACCCGGCCCCGCGCGAGCGTCACGATCAGCCCCGGCTGGTCGCTGACCCGCACCGGGGCCAGCACCCGCATCAGCCGGGGATGATCGAGCGCCGTCCCGTTGCCGTACTCGCGTACCGCGTGGGAGGCGAAGTGCGGGTCGAAGATTTTCACGGCACAGGGCTGACCGTCCGGGCCGACAGCGAAATACACGACGCTGTGCGAACCGCGACCGAGGGGACGCACCAGGCGCACCCCCTCCCCCACCACCTGTCCTGCCAGCGGCATGTCCCACTCACGGTACTCCAGGTCAGGGGCGGGGTGTTACCCCCGGCTGGCTACAATCCCCCCATGTCGGGCTTCGGGCTGGTGCTGGGGGGCGGGGGCGCGCGCGGGCTGGCGCATATCGGGGTCTGGCACGTGCTGGAGCAGGCCGGGCTGCGCCCGCAGGTGCTGGCGGGCACCAGCATGGGCGGGCTGGTGGCGGCGTTCATCGCGGCGGGGGTCGGCGCGGGCGAACTGCGGCGCGTGTCGGAAACGGTGTCGTGGCGGCGGCTGCTGGACTGGCGACCCGGCACCGGGCTGCTGCGGGCCAGCGCCTTCGAGGCGTGGCTGGCCGACCACCTTCCCCCCACCTTCGAGGAACTGGGGACGCCGCTGGCGGTCACGGCGACCGATCTGCTGACCGGGCGGCAGGTGTACCTGTCGGGCGGCAACCTGTATGCGGCGCTGCGGGCCACGATCGCCTACCCGGGCGCGATCGACCCGGTGCCGCAGGGCGACATGCTCCTGGCGGACGGCGGCATTCTGAACCAGGTACCGGTGGACGCCGCGCTGTTTCTGGGGGTGCGCAAGGTGGTCGCGGTGGACGTGACGGTGCCTGGCCCGCTGGAGTTACAGGGGCGGCGGCCGTGGCGTAGCGGGGGCCACCTGGGGACCGTGCAGGCCCTGCGCCGGGCGGTGGACATCATGCAGGCCCAGCTCACGGACGCGCGGCTGAGCCTCTACCGCCCGGACGTGCTGCTCAGGCCGGAGTTGGCGGGGGTAGACCTCCAGAGCTTCCGGCGCGGCGGGCAGGCGATCCAGGCGGGCGAGGCGGCGGCGCTGGCGGAGCTGCCCCGGCTGCACGCGCTGGTCCCCTGATACGAATTCCGGTTGAACAGTGACAAAAACTGTTCAACCCGAGCGGAGCGAGCCGGAAAGAAACGGTTGCCGGGAAAGGAGTTATCGAAGCGGCGCTTTCCCGATTTGATAACGGATTGGACGGAAACCGTATGAGGCACCCCGGCGGGGGGACGCACCTCCGGCCGCCGTCCGCTATCCTGCGCGGCGGACAAGGAGCTGCATGACAAGACTGAACAAGCCCGCGCCGGGACCGCTCGGGAAGCTGTGGAAGGAAGTGCTCGAACCCATCGTGTTCGCCGTGGTGATCACGCAGTTCGTGGCGACGCTGGTGGGCGTGGACGGCGTGAGCATGATGCCGAACCTGCGCGACCACGAGCGCGTGTTCGTGCCGAAATACGAGACCTGGCTGCACAAGGCCGGGGTCGGCGACTTCAAGCGGGGCGACATCCTGATCTTCAAACCCCCCCGCGAGGCGGCGGCGCAGGCCCCGAACCTCACCAAGAGTGCCTTCGGGCTGTGGACCTACCGGCCCTTTCTGATCAAACGCGTGATCGGCCTGCCGGGCGACCGGATCCGCATCGAGGGCGGCGAGGTGTTCGTGAACGGGGTGAAGCTCGACCAGAGCTGGACGACCGATTTCTGGCGCGAGCAGGGCTGCTGGGACACCCAGAGCGACCTGGCGAACGGCGCGGCCTCCAGCGCCGCCGGGATTCTGCCCGACCAGCCCGAGATCACGGTGCCCGGGGGGCACTACTTCGTGATGGGCGACAACCGCACGGCGGGCGGCAGCGAGGACTCACGCCTCTTCGGGCCGGTCCTCCAGCGCGACGTGGCCGGGCGGGCGGCGGCCGTGATCTGGCCGATCATGCGCAAGACCACCGCCCACTACGACTGCTCGTCGGGGCGGGTCTCGGAGTTCAGCGGCGCGAACGTGCTGAACTGGCGCGTGCTGGAGCGCCCGGACGCCTTCAACACGCTCAAGACCCAACTGGCGAAGTGAGGCCCCGGGGCGCGAGCACCGGGCGGTGAGGGCAAAGGACAAACAAGAGGGAGCTGAGGCGGTTCGCTTCAGCTCCCTTTTCTGGTCCCTTTTGTGGCGCACGGCTCAAATCTCGTCGTCCTCTTCCCCGCCCAGCACGGTGATGTCCGTTTCCTCCCAGGCCACGCGGTACTCGCCTTCCCGGGCGATGAAGTCGGCGGCCATCCGCAGGGTTTCTTCCACCCAGCCGTAATCGTTGCTGAGGGTGGCGACGCCGATCACCTCCCAGTCGTGGGCGTCGAGGCCGTCGAGGCGGGCGACCGTGAGGGGATAGCGGGCCTTGAGGCGCTCGACGACCGGGCGGACCAGGGCACGTTTCTCCTTGAGGTTCGACACCCAGGGCATCTCGACCCGGACGGTCAGGACGCCGATGTACCCGAGGGCCACGCCGGGGCTAGAGCATGCCCGCCAGGAAGCCCTGGGCGCGCACGGCACGCACCAGGTCCATGACGGTGTGCTGGCTGGGGTCGTAGTGGACTTCGATCTGGCCGTCGTCGGGGGTGGCCTGCAACACGCCGGGCAGGGCACGCAGGTGGGCGGCGACACGCTCTCCGGCGTCGCGGGTCATGCCGCGCACGCCGAGCAGCACGCGGGTGGCTCGGGTCGTCATGCCTGCCATTATGCGCGTCCTTCGGCCTGGGTGCCCGCCCCTCTGCCGGGACCGAGGCGCTCGCCGGGCGCGGTTTCGGCGCGGGTGCCGAGGTGACACACCGCGTATCGCCCGGTCAGGTGGGCTTCCTCGGCGTGGGCGGCGGCCTCCAACGCGGGCGTGACCGGAACATGCACCTCGTAGACGGCGCTGTCGTAGGCGCTCTTGACGGCCGCGTGCAGCAGGCCCGCCGCCGTGCCCTCCGGCGCGTCCGGCGCGAGAATCACCGTGCGAACGAGGACGATGGGCCGGTCGCCCTGCCAGACGTGCTGCGCCAGGATCAGGCCCCGCAGCTCTCCCGCCTCGTCCTGCGCGGCGAAGGAATGTTCGCTGCGCTCGTAGAACTTCAGGGCCGGGAGGCTGGTGCCCAGGCGACCCTCGCGCTCGCGGGCGGGCAGCGTGTCGAAGGTGGGGTCGGCCTGGCGCTGCGCGGCGAGGTCCAGGGCCTGCAAGGGGGCGTAATCGGGTTCGGCAAAGGTGCGGTACCGCAGCATGGGGGCAGCCTAGCGCGCGAGGGCGGCGGCCAGCTCCTCCCGGGACGGCATGGCGTCCTGCGCGCCGGGCCGGGTGCAGGCGAGGGCGGCGGCGACACCGGCGGCGTGCAGTGCGTCAGGCAGTGGGTGGCCCTGGGCGAGCCAGGCCGTCAGCACACCGCAGAAGGTGTCGCCCGCGCCGGTCGTGTCCACCGGGGTGACCGGGAAGGCGGGGAGGCGGTACGCGCTGTCCCCGGTCACGGTCAGGCTGCCTTGCGCGCCCAGGGTGACGGTCACGGCCTGGGGGCCACCGGCGAGGAGGTCGCGGGCCTGCCCTGCCACGTCCTCTCCCCCGCTGGCAAATGCGCTGGCAAACGCCGCGAGTTCGTGTTCGTTCACGAGCAGGTGATGCGTGTGCGCGAGCAGGTCCGGGTCGGGCGTGCGTGCGGGGGCGGCGTTGTGCAGCACGGTCAGTCCGGCGGCGTGGGCACGCCGGGCCGCCTCGCGGGTGACTTCGGGGGAGAGTTCGCCTTGCAGCAGCAGGTGGGTGAAGCCTCGCAGATCGGCGGGCAGGTGCGCCGGCGTGACGCGGGCGTTCGCGCCGCTGGCGACCGTGATGGCGTTCTCGCCGCTCGCCGCCACCGTGATCAGGGCGAGGCCGGTGGGCGCGTCCAGATGATGCAGCCCGCTGAGGTCCACCCCGGCGCGGGTGAGGCCGGAGAGGGCGGGTTCACGGAAGGGGTCGCGCCCGACTGCGCCGCACAGCGCCACGCTTGCCCCAGCCCGCGCCGCAGCCACCGCCTGATTGGCCCCCTTGCCGCCGGGAGAAACGCGGGCGTCCTCCCCCAGCACCGTCTCGCCCGGCGCGGGGATGCTGGGGGCGCGGACGGTCAGGTCGGCGTTGACGCTGCCGACCACCAGCACCGTCATGCCCGCACCGTCACGCCTGTACCGTCATTTCACGTCCGCCGTTTCTGCCGGGTACCGCTCACGCCACAGCGCCCAGCCCTCTTCCGGGAAGGCGCGTCTGGCCTCGGGGGCAAAAAGGCGCGCGCCTTCCCGCTCCAGTTCGGGGTCGGGGCAGGGCACCACGTCGGTGTCCTGCATGGCGGGGTGGTCACTCCAGGCCAGCAGGCGGCCCGAGCCGCCCCAGGGGTCGTCGGTCGCCCAGACCACGCGGCCCACGCCCAGCAGGGCCGAGGCACCGCCGCACATCAGGCAGGGTTCCAGGCTGGTGTAGAGGGTGAGGTGTTCGGCGTCCCGGACCTTGCCGACGCTGAAAAACACGTCCATCTCGGCGTGGGCGACACTCGCGGCCCCCACATGCTCGGGGGACTGGGCCTCCCCGACGCGGTTGCGGCCGCGCGCGATCACCTCGCCCCGCGCGTCCACCAGGACCGCGCCGACGGGCGAACTGCCCGCCGCTTGCGCCTCACGCGCCAGCCGCAGGGCTTCTTGGAGGTGGGAGCGGTGGGTGGCCGGGTCGAGGCGCGCAGGCGGCATGGGGCAGTCTGGCACGACCGGCCCCCATCAAGTACATTTATACCGAGTTCAGTTTATACTCAGTTCAATTCAGTGGGTCCCCTTCCCGCTGGCCCTGAGGGCGCGGGCGGCAGGGGGGCGAGGAGTGTGATGAGCGGCATGATGAGGCCCTGGCTGGACCATTACGAAGAAGGTGTCCCGCGCGACTTTACGCCGACCAACGACGTGTTGCCCGACCTGCTGCGCCGCAGCGCCGGGCAGTTCCCCGAGCGCGCGGCCCTGAGTTTTATCGGCGCGGCGACCAGCTACCGGGAGCTGTGGCAGGACGTGCAGCGCTTTGCCGCCGGCCTCCAGAAGATCGGCGTGCAACCCGGCGAGCGCATGAGCATCATGCTGCCCAATTGTCCGCAGTTCGTGGTGGCCTTTTTCGGCGCGCTGCTGGCCGGGGCGACGGTGGTCAACACCAGTCCGCTGTACGTGCCCGCCGAGCTGGAACACCAACTGCGGGACAGCGGCAGCGAGACGCTGATTCTGCTGGACGCCTTTTATCCGCGTTACCAGCAGATCGCTACGCGGGTGCCGGTCCAACGCGTGATCGTGACCGGGATTCAGGACGCGCTGCCCTTTCCCAAGAACGTGCTGTACCCCCTCAAGGCGCGGCGCGAGGGGAGCTGGGTGAACGTGAAGGCGGGTGGGTCGGTGTACAGCTTCCGGGGCCTGCTGCGGGGCCAGGCCCCCACCCCGCAAGCCGTCACGCTGCGCCCGGACGATGTGGCGCTGCTGCAATACACCGGCGGCACGACCGGGGTGCCCAAGGGCGCGATGCTCACGCACGGCAACCTCGTCGCCAATGCCGAGCAGTGCCGCGCCTGGATGACCGAACTGAGGCCGGGGCAGGAGGTCACGCTGGCCGCCATCCCGTTTTTCCACGTGTACGGCATGACGGTGGGCATGAATCTCAGCATGCTGACCGGGGCGACGCTGGTGCTGGTGCCGAATGCCCGCGACATCAAAATGGTGCTGGGGCAGATTCAGGCGAGCGGGGCCACCCTCTTTCCCGGCGTGCCCACGCTCTACAACGCGATCAACAACCACCCCGACACGCCCAGTTTCGACCTGACCACCATCCGCGCCTGCATCAGCGGAAGCGCGCCCCTGCCGCTCGAAACGTCGCGGAAGTTCCGGCAGATCACCGGCGGGGCGAATCTGGTGGAAGGCTACGGCCTCACCGAATCCAGCCCGGTCACGCACGTCAACCCGATTTTCGGGGACCAGCGCGAGGGCAGCATCGGCCTGCCGCTGCCCGGCGTGGACGCCCTCGTGGCGGGCGAGGACGGCACGCCGGTCGCCAGCGGCGAGATCGGTGAACTGTGGGTGTCCGGACCGAACATCATGAAGGGCTACTGGCAGCGCCCCGACGAGACGGCGAAGGTGCTGCGGGAGGCGCACGGCCAGACCTGGCTGCTGACCGGCGACATGGCCGTGACGGACGAGGACGGCTACTTCCGCATCGTGGACCGCAAGAAGGACCTGATTATCGCGGGAGGGCACAACATCTACCCGCGCGAGGTGGAAGAGGTGCTGTACGCGCACCCCGCCGTGCTGGAGGCCGCCGCCGTGGGCCTGCCCGATCCCTACCGGGGCGAGACGGTTCACGCGGTGGTGGCCCTCAAGCCGGACATGACCGCGACCGAGGCGGAGATCATCGCGCACTGCCGGGCGAACCTCAGTGCCTACAAGGCCCCGCGCAGCGTGGAATTCCGCACCGAGCTGCCCAAGTCGGCGGCCCTGAAGGTGCTGCGCCGCCAGCTGGCCGAGGAAGCCCGGGCGGCCCGGCAGGAGCAGGCGGCGGGCTGAAGCCTGCGCCCTCCCTCCCCCCCTGCCTCCCCCACCGGCGGCGGGGGCTTCTCATGGCCTTCCCAGCAGAGTGGGGTGCCGCCTGTGCGGGGGCTGCACTATCATGGCGCTTATGGTGTATACGATCCTCGTCGCGGACGACGAACCGGCCATCCGGACCATGCTGGAGGTCATTTTGTCGGCGGACGGGCACGACATTGTCACGGTGCCGGATGGCCGCGCGGCGCTGGACTATCTGCGCGAGCACACGCCCGACGCGATGCTGCTCGACGTGAAGATGCCGCATATGGACGGCTTCGAGATCTGCTCGCGGGTCAAGCGCATCAAGCGGCTGCGTTCCACCGCCGTGCTGCTGCTCACCGGCTTCGACGACGACCAGACCCGCGACCATGCCAAACTGGTGGGCGCGGACGACCTCGTGTACAAGCCGCTGAGCGGCAAGAACCTGCGCGGGCGCGTGAATCAACTGATCGAGGCCCGCCGCCGGTGAACGGCCGCATCTGCACCATGAAGGGGGACCCCAAGTGTTTCTGAGGTTTCTGAAACTCACCACGTCGCTGCTGCTGGCGGGTGGGGTGGCCGCTGCCGGGGTGGGAGCCACCTACGTCACGAAATGGACGCGGGAGCTGCCCGACTACCGCGAGCTGGACAATCTGAGCCTGGGGGCCGAGACGAGGGTCTTTGCCCGCGACGGCACGCCGCTGGGCACGCTGGTGCCCAAGATCGGGGACCAGGCCATCAGCCGCACCCTGGTCCGCCTCGACGAGATCAGCCCCTTCATGACGGCGGCGCTGATTTCCAACGAGGACCGCCGCTTCTTCGAGCATTACGGCCTGGACCCCTACGGCATCGGGCGGCAGTTCCAGCGCGTGGCCCAGGGCGAGGACGTGCAGGGCGGCAGCACGCTGACCAACCAGCTCGTCAAGAACACGCTGTTGTACGACGAGTACAAGCAGGCGCGCACCCCTGACCGCAAGGTCAAGGAGTGGCTCCTGAGCGTGCAGGTCGAGCGCGCCTTTACCAAAGAAGAGATCCTGCGCGACTACCTCAACGCGATCTACTGGGGCGACGGCGGCCCGGTGGAGCTGTACGGCATCTACTCGGCGGCGCAGGCGTATTTCCGCAAGACGCCCAAGCAGCTCAGCCTGGCCGAGAGCGCCTACCTGACCGTGCTGGTGCCCAGCGCCGGGCGCTACTTCAACTACCAGACGGTGCGCCCGCTGATGAAGGTGCTGCTGACCCGCATGGTCGAGGACGGCTGGGTGACGCAGGCCCAGGCCGACGCCGCCTGGCACGAGAAGCTGCAACCGCGCGGCTGGCAGATCGAGTACGACGCGGCGGGCAACGTCAAGAGTGCCAAACTGGTGGACCGCACCGCCAAGGAACTCAAGGCCGTGACCACCACCCGCGCCCCGCACTTCACGGCGCAAGTGGAACAGGACCTCGTGCGCCGCTTCGGGCGCGAGAAGGTGTACGGCTCGGGCGGCCTGCGGGTGTACACCACCCTGGACCCCAAGATTCAGAGCGCCGTGGAGACGGCCAGCCGCGAGGCGACCGGGCTGCCCTCCGGAACGACGCTGGGCGCAGTGATTATCGATCCGTACACGGCGGAGGTGCTGGGCATGATCGGCCAGAAGCTCTCCGGCAGCCAGCCGCCCGCCGACTGGAACAACGCCGCGCAGGGCCAGCGGCAGATCGGCTCGACCATCAAGCCGCTGCTGTACACCACCGCCCTCTCGACCGGCCTGGACCAGACCCACCGCGAGGAAGACCGGCCCGTCACCTTCCCCTGCGAGGGCTGCAAGGACGGCGTGTACAAACCGCAGAACTTCGAGGGCGCGACCACCTTCCGCA
Source organism: Deinococcus phoenicis (assembly GCF_000599865.1). GTDB lineage: Bacteria > Deinococcota > Deinococci > Deinococcales > Deinococcaceae > Deinococcus > Deinococcus phoenicis. Next base: position 133,160 of record NZ_JHAC01000033.1, read on the forward strand.
ACATGACCATCCGCGAGGGGCTGGACCGCTCGCTGAACCTGGTCACGGTGCGGCTGGCCGACCGGATCGGCCTCCAGACCTTTTTCGGCAAGCTGCGCGAGCTGGGGATTCCGCCCAACGACGGCACCGGTCTGGCCGCGGCGCTGGGGGCGGTCGAGACGACGCCGGTCAAGATGGCGGCGGCCTACGCGCCCTTCGTGAACGGCGGCCTGTACCGCGCGCCCCGTTACATCACCCGCGTGACCACCGCGCGCGGCGAGGTGCTGTACGACGTGACGAACGAACTGACCAAACCCAAGCGGGTCTGGTCGCCGCAGATCGCCTTCCTGGGCCTGGACATGATCAAGGGCGTGGTGAACGACTGGACCACCGCACAGGGGGGCCTGGCGGCGCGCGCCAAGTTCGGGAACTGGCCGGTGGCGGGCAAGACCGGGACTTCCAACGGTCCCAAGGACTTCTGGTTCGTGGGGACCACGCCGCTGTATACCGGGGCCGTGTGGGTGGGCAAGCAGCAGGGCGGCGAGATGCCGACCTACTACTACAGCGGCGTGGTGAACGCGCCGATCTGGCGGCGCATGATGGAAATCGCGCACGCGGGCAAGACGCCCACCGCGTTCGTGCAGCCGCCCGGCATCGTCTACGCGGACGCCCCCGACCCGGGGTACCTGCCGGGCGTGAAGGTCGCGCTGCTCGATCCCCGGTTCAAGAACGTGACGGCCACCAGCGAGGAGGACGCCCCCGCACCGGTGGTCTACCGCGAGGTGAACTGGGCACCCGGCGCGGCGGACCCGCGCACCACCGTCATCAGTCTGGACCGCACAACGGGCCGCCTGGCGACCGAGTTCACGCCCCCCGAGAACGTGGTGTCCCGCCGCGTCGCCATCGAGGACCTGCCCGGCTACGCCCCCGATCCGGACCCGCAGCCCCTGCGCGACGAGCAACCGGACCCCCAGGCGATCAAGGCCATCCGCGCGCCGGGTACCGCCCCCGCCCCGGGCGCGAAGGACGGCGGCACGCCCTGAGCCTCACCCGCCTTTCTCCAAGGCCAGCTTCCAGAGTCAGCCCCCGCAGCACGGCGGGGGTTTTCTCTGCCCAGGCCGGCCGCGCGCTTCTCACGGCGCGGTCACACACGGGGCGGGGCGCGGCAGGCATGATGCGGGCCATGAAACGTGCGCCCCTGCTGACGCTGCTGCTGGCCCTGGGCACCCCCGCCGCCGACGCGCGCGTGCGCCTGGGCGACCTGCTGCCCGCCCATCCCTGGTCGGCCCCCGACCGCGAGGTGATCGTGGTGTACTCGCACGATTGCGGCGATCTGGGGGACCTGTGGGGCGCGGTGCTGGCCGCCGGCCTCCCCGTGCGCGCCGTGAATGCCGAGGACGTGCCCGCCCCCGCCCCCAGAGGCGTGAACGTCTGGCGCGGCCCGGAGGCCACCTCCTTTGCCCGCGCGCTGCGGGTGGGCGCGTACCCGACCGTGCTGCTGGTGCAGGGAGGCCGGGTGCTGAACGCCTGGGAGGGAACCTTCAAGGGCGATCTGGGGCTGGCGGGCACGTCCTGAGACGCGCGCCGATGGAATCGTTGACGGCGTGATTCTCTCCGAGAGGGAGGAGCAGCGTCCTCAGGGGCGTCTGTGCGCGACGACACGAGAAGGAGAACAGACGGGTTCCGTCTGAGGCGTCCCCGGCGCATCCGGCCGCCGCTGGCCCGTTCCTGACGCTACTGCCGCCGCTTCTCCGCCCGCACCATCCGCATGAACTGGGCGAGGCGGGGCGCGCGGTTCCAGCGTTTGCGGTCCAGGCCGACCCGCCAGATGAACTCCACCCCCAGCCTGCGCGTCCAGGCGGGGGCGAGGTCGGCAGTTCCGGCCAGCACATCGATGACGCCGCCGCAGCCGATCAGGACGGGCGCGTTCAGCACCTGCCGCCAGTACTGGTTGAAGATTTCCTGCCGTCCCGCGCCCATGCCGGTCAGGACCAGATGTGCCCCGCTCGCGCCGACGAGTTCCGCGACACGCTGATCCTCGGCCGGGTCGAAGTACCCGTGATGCACGCCCGCGACCTGAATCCCGAAGTCGCGGACGGCGTTCTGCGCGGCCTGCTCGGCGACGCCCGGCCTGGCCCCCAGGAAAAAGACCCGCAGTTCCGAGCGGTGACGCTCCATCAGCCCCCTCACGATGTCGTAGCCGGGGGCGCGCGGCACCTCGCGGCCATGGAGTTGCCGCGCCGCCCAGACGATGCCCACGCCGTCCGCCGTGACCAGATCAGCCTGCTGCATCGCCCGCAGAAACTCGGGCTGCGTGCGCGACTGCACGATGAACTCGGGGTTCAGCGTCACGACCGTGTGGGGGCTGCGCGGCGGCTGGAACATCCAGGCGCTCAGCCGGTCCAGGGTCTGCTCCAGGGTCACCACGTCCAGCGGCAGGTCGAAGAGGGTCAGGCGCTGCCCGCTCGGGGGGGCGGTCGGGTCGGGTCGGGTCATGCGTGGCGGGGATTGTAACACGGGGGGTGCCGGGGCCGGTTCCCCCTGCTGCGGCGGCCCCCACGGGGCCGATATGGCAGACTGTCTCCCATGATGTCCGGGCCATTCGGGGCGCTGCCCCAGGAAGCGCAGGCGCAGGTGGTGGCCGCAGCGCGTGTGGGCCGCTGGGCGCGGGGCGGGTTGCTGTTTCACCCGGAAGACCCCGCCGATACGCTGTTCGTCCTCACGCGCGGCAGCGTGCGGCTCTACCGCCTGGGCGCGGGCGCGCGGGAAGTTACGCTGGACGTGCATGGCCCCGGCGACCTGCTGGGCGCGGGCGCGCTGCTGCCGGGCGCGGCCCACGGCATGTACGCCGAGGCGATGGACGACACCGAGGCGCTGCTGCTGGGCCGCGACACCCTCACGCGCCTGACCCGGGCGCACCCGGCGGTCGGCGTGGCCCTGACCGAACAGGTCACGCGGCAGACGCGCGGCGTGCAGGAGCGGCTGGCCGGGCTGGTGTTCATGGAAGTGTCGCAGCGGCTGGCGCTGGCGCTGCTGGCGCTGGCCGAGCGCGAAGGCGCCTGGCCCGACGGCAGCACGCTGGCGCTGCGCGAGCGCGTGTCGCACCAGGACCTCGCGCATGTGGTGGGCAGCACCCGCGAGACGATCACCAAACTACTGGGCGACTTCCGGACGCGGGGCCTGCTGGACCTGGGCTACCGCCGCATCATCCTGACCGACCGCGCGGGCCTGCTGACGGCGGCGCGCGAGCCGCTGCGCTAATCCCCGCCCCGGGGTCCCGAATCTCCGGAAGTGCCCGTGGGCGCTGTAGAATGTAAAGCAGATTGGAGGGTGGGCGGGGGCCGACTCCGCCTCCCCGAACGAAGGTGGCACCTTGACGAGAAGCATTGCAGCGGCATACCGGGCGGGCGACCTGCCCGCTTTCTTCCGCCTCCCGCCGGGCGATCTGACGGTGGCGGCCCGGGAACCACGGCCGGACGTGGACCGTGCGGCCCTCGTGGACGCGCTGCGGGCCTACCACCGCGACCTGGGCACCCTGGACGCGGGGGTGGAGGCGCAGCTCGCGCGGCTGGCGCACCCGGCCTCGCGCGTGGTCGTGACCGGGCAGCAGGCGGGCCTCCTGACGGGACCGGCGTACAGCGTCCACAAGGGCGCGGACGCGGCGCTGCTGGCCCGCCACCTCGACCGCGAGGAGGCCCCGGTGGTCGCCGTCTACTGGGTCGCCAGCCAGGACCACGACGCGGCGGAGGTCGCGTCCACGACGCTGCTCGACCACGCCGAGGAGCTGCACCGCCTGACGCTGGACCTGCCCCAGGGCGTGCCGGTGGGCCGGGTGCCCTGGCGCGGGGAATGGACGGCGGAGGTGCAGGATTTGCTGGACCGCTTCAGCACGGCCCCCGAGTACCGGGAGGCGGTGCGGGCGCGGGTGGAGCGGGCCATGCGGGATGGGGGCAGCTACGCGGACGTGTTCGCCCGGCTGATTCACGGTCTGCTCGCGCCCGCCGGGCTGCTGGTGCTGGACCCGCTGCATCCGGCCCTCGCCGCGCTGATGGCCCCCACGCTGGCGCGGGAACTGGAGTGCCCGCTGGCAGGCCCGGCCCGCATCGAGGCCGCCGCCGCACGGCTGGAAGCGGCGGGCTTCGGGGCGCCGCTTCGCCGTCCGGCGGGCGCGACCAACCTCTTTCTGGAAGAGGAGGACGGTGGGCGGCGGCTCCTGCGCTTCGACGGGCAGCGGTTCGCCACCGAGCGGCACAGCTACACGGCGCAGGACCTGCGGGCCGTGCTGGACACCGCTCCCTCACGCCTGACCCCGGCGGCGGGGCTGCGCCCGGCGGTGCAGGACGCGCTGCTGCCCACGCTGGCCTTCGTGGTCGGGCCGGGTGAGATCGCGTATGGGGCGCAACTCGCGGAGGTCTATGAACTGCATGGCCTGCGGCAACCGCTGCTGTGGCCGCGCCTGAGCGTGACGTGGCTGGAACCGAACGTGGTGCGGCTGCTGACCCGGCTGAACGCCACCGCCGCGCAGGTGCAGGCCGACCCGGAAGGTGTGCTGGGCCGCGCCCTGGCACGCGAACGGGGCGCCGGGGCGGCCTCGGCAGAGCGGCTGGCGGCGCTGGACGCCGAGTTGCGCGCGCTCACGGAGGAGCTGGGTACCCTCGACCCGACGCTGGCGGGGGCCGCCGAGCGCACGCGCCACCGCACCACGGCCCACGTCGCCCACCTTCAGCAGCTCGCCGTGCGGGCGCTGGCGCGGCAGGAGGACGACCGGACGCGGCAACTGACGCGCCTGAAACGCCACCTGCTGCCGAACGGCGTCCCCCAGGAACGCGAGATGAATTTCCTGACCTTCCTGCTCAAGCACGGTGAGGAGCCGCTGCGGCAGCTGCTGAGCCTGCCGCCGGGGACCCAGGCCGAGGTGGCGCTGAGCTGACGGAAAGCGGCCAGCTTCCAGCAGTCAGCTCAGGGCACAGGTTCGGTCGCGCTTTCGCCATACGTCAGGCTCTCCAGCACGCAGAGGGCCAGAGCTTCCAGGGCGGCCTGACGTTCGGTGGGCGTGGGGGCGTTCAGGGCAGCGTGGAGGTGGTGAGCGGCTGACGGGTCCTTGCCCGTCAGGTCGGCCAGCCAGGAGCGGGGCTTGACCTCCCACCAGCCGCGCGTGGCATACAGGGCGCGGACCAGGCGGTCGGCGGCGTTCGCCACGTGAAAGGCGTGCAGGGGGCCAGCCTGGGTGCTGCGGGCCTCCACCACCTCATCCACCAATATGTGTTGCTGAAAGGGCGTCAAGGGCCGGGACTTGGGGCCAGCCGCGAGGAGGGCGCGGGCTTCCTCTCCCAGGTCGGCGAGGTCGGGGTGGTCCATCAGCACGCGACCCTGCGCAAACATGGCGACCGAGGCGTGGTCCGGCTCCGCGAACATCGCCCGCACCTTCCGGGGCGGGTTGTGAAAGACCTCCACGGGCACGCCCTCCACCACGAGGCTGCTGCGCCAGCGGTGGCTCCCCGTCACCAGGGCATGAAAATCCAGGTCGCTGTGTTCGTCTGCCTCGCTCCTGGCGGCGCTGCCGCACCACAGAACTGCATAGACGCCGGGTGTGGCGACGACGCGGGCGAGGGCGGCGGGCAGGGCGGCTTCCAGTCGGGTCTGCGCAGCGGCGTCGGGCATGGGGCAGGGTAGGCGAAGGCGTGGCCCCGCGCCATCCGCCCTTTGCCTTACGCCGTCACGTACTCGTTCACCGGCAGCCACTCCACCCGCACGCCCTCCCCGGCCAGCCAGTCAGAGACACTGAAGCGGGCGCGGGTCAGGCCCGAGAGGACGTGGTGGGCGGTGGCGACGGCGTGGTGCAGCTCGGGGGTGGAGATGAACCCCGCGTCATGGGCCGCGAGCAGCTCGCCCGTGTCCACGATCTCGGCGGCGATCCCCTCATGGACCAGGAGGTCGAGGTAGTGGTCACGCACGGTCCAGCAACTGCCCTCACACGTGATGGTGGCGACATCGATGTAGTAATCGTGTTCGCGGGGACCGTGGAAGTCGTAACGGCACACGACGACGTTCAGGGTGGGCAGCAGGTGCGCCTGCCAGTGACGGATGCGGGGATGCGCCACGAAATCGCGCGCGACGAACAGGCCGTGCCGGTGTTCGCGGTAGAGCTGCACCGGGCGAACCCCGGTGTTCGTGTGGTGCCGCTGGGCCGCTACGTCGTGACGTTCGGTCTTGACAGGTTCCGCTCCACGCATGCACCACCGTACCGGATCAGGCCCCCGGGCAGGCATGAACTTTGTCTCAAGTCCAGCTTCATGAAGTGCCGGTGGCTGGATACCCCCGGTCCGCCCGCCTCAGAGAACGGGCAGGGCGGGCAGACGGTCGAAGGCCTCCGGGACGAACAGGCTGCCCTCGGTGGTGCCCTGGTCGGAGAGAGCCTGCAAGCGGGCCTCCAGCGCGGCGGCGTCCAGGTCACCGGCCAGGCAGGCGCGGTGTGCCCGGATCACCTCGCGGACCTGTTCCGGCGTCTCGTGGACAAATTCCAGGCGGAAGTCCCGCAATCCGGCGGCCAGCCAGCCGCGCAGATGGGCACCCGCGACCTGGGGCCGGCCCTCGAAGACCGTGTTGCGGCAGCCCACGTCGGCCATGACGGGGTGGCTCAGCCCACGCTCGTCGCGCAGGGCGACCCGGTGGGACTCGCAGGGGTGGCCGCAGTTGGTGTAGTCGGTGCCTTCCGACAGGAAGCGGCAGAACACGCAGTGCTCGGTGTGAAAGACGGGGAGGTGCTGGTAGGCAATCACTTCCAGCCGCTCCGGCCCGACCAGGGCGGCCAGCTCGGTGATCTGCGCCGCGTTCAGGTCGTGCGTGGGCGTGACCCGCGAGAGCTTCAGGTCCAGCAGCGCCCGGGTGGTGAGGACATTCGCCGCGTTCAGGCTGAAGTCGCCCGTCAGGGCCGGGAGGGTTTCTACGTCCTGGAGGCCTTCCAGCAGCCCCCCGGAGCGCACCAGCAGATCCGCGTCCAGCGACAGCAGGAACTTCTGGAGGTTCTGCTCGGTCGGCTTGAGGATGCGCGGGCTGGCGACGCGCACCGGAAGCCCCGCCTCCCGCACCCGCTCCACACTGGGCTTCAGGCCGTACAGCTCCAGGTAATCGAGGGTAATGGAGTCCGGGCGCTCCGCGAGGGCGGCTCCGAGCTGCTCGGGCGTGCGGACGAGGACGTGCAGGCGGGCCTCTCCCCCGGCCCCCGGTGTCCGACCCTCGCCCCGCCGCATCACCTCGTCCAGCCGGGGGGTGATGCGGCGCCCGGGAGCCTGCCCACGCAGGGCGGTCAGGCCCTCGGCGGCCTCGCGGCGCAGCGCGTTGAGCTGCGAGACGGGCAGGAAGCCGGGACCGGCGAGGTCGGCCGTCAGGGCGGCGAGGTGGTAACCGGTGCCGCCCAACTTGCCGAGCTGCTCGCGCAGGGCGGCCTCGTCCAGCGCCCGGTTGCGGGCCGGCTGGAGGGGGTCGGGCAGCGTGGCGGTGAAGCCGCGCCCCTGCTCGTCGGTGAGGGTCAGGGCGGGCGCTTCTCCGACGTGGCCCCGGAAATGGGCGGTGACGGGGCGGGTGTAAAGCGGATCGTTCGCTTCCAGCAGTGGCCTGACGCGGGCGCTGAGGCCGGGGTCATGGGTGCGCCACACCGGATCGCCGGGGCGGACGCGGGCCGGGTCCACGGCACCGCGCCCGAAGCGGAGTTCGGCCGTCTCGCCGGGGCGCACGGTCTCGGTGGGCTGGCCACGCTGCCACAGGCCGTACAGAAAGCCCCCCTCCTCACGGCCTTCGGGGGTGCGCCAGTTGGCGGGGTCGAACACCAGACCGTCGCCGGGCCGGACCTCCTCCGCGAGTTCGACCAGCACACCGCGTTCGGTGGTGCCCCGCACCGTGCCGACGCGCACGCCCCGGTGCCGGGGGGCGCGGCCCCGCACGACCGCCTGGTGGTTGGTGCCGCTCATGAAGTGCGGGGCCAGGCCGCGCGAATACGCCTGTTCCAGGTCGCGCTCCTCCTGCGGCGAGACGCTGAGGGGCAGGCCCGCCCACGCCTCATCCACGGCCCTGCGGTAGGCGGCGGTGGTCAGGGCGACGAACTCGGCGTCCTTGTAGCGGCCCTCGATCTTCAGGCAGTTCACGCCCAGACGCACCAGCTCGGGAACCTGATGAAGCGCGTACAGGTCGCCGGGCGAGAGCAGGTAACGGGCGTCCCCCAGATCCTGGTGCAGGCCGTCGACCAGCAGTTCGTAGGGCAGGCGGCAGGCCTGGGCGCACTGACCCCGGTTGGCGCTGCGCCCGCCCCAGGCCTCGCTGGAAAAGCACTGGCCGCTGTAGGACACGCACAGCGCCCCGTGAACGAAGGTTTCCAGCTCCATGTCGGTCTGCGCGGCGATGCGCCCGATGTCCCGCAGGCTCAGTTCACGGCCCAGCACCACGCGGCTGGCCCCGAAGCGCCGCGCGAGTTCCGCGCCCTCGGCGGACGTGATGCTCATCTGCGTGCTGCCGTGAATGGGCAGGTCGGGGCAGATCTCGTGGGCCAGCCGGGCCACTCCGTGGTCCTGCACGATGATCGCGTCCACCCCGGACTGGGCGAGGTGCATCAGTTGCCGCTCGGCCTCGCGCAGCTCGCGGTCGAACACCAGCACGTTGAAGGTCACGAACCCCAGGACACCGCGTTCGTGCAGCGCCCGCATAATGTCGGGGAGTTCCTCGTTGGTAAACCCCACCTTTGCCCGCGCGTGGAACGCCTCAACCCCGAAAAAGACGGCGTCCGCCCCGGCCTCCACCGCCGCACGCAGCTGCGGCCAGCCCCCGACGGGACTCATCACTTCGGGTTTCACACGCGCTCGGTGGGGCAAGGTGGGGGCACTGGGCATAACGCGCCAGTGTAGCCGAAGCGCTCAGGCCGGAGCGTGACTGGGGGAACAGCGACCCGGCGGGCTGGATGCCTGCTCAGCTTTTGCTGCCGCTCTGCCCGCTCTTGCTGCCGCTGCTCTCCTTGCCGCCGTCCTTGCCTCCGCCGCTCTCGCTGCCGTTGCGGCGGCCGTCACCGTTCTTGTCGTCGGCGCTTCCATGGTTGCTGCCGGGCTTGGGGCTGTGGTCGCGCTCGCCCTCGTTGTACCTGTCCTTGTGCGGCATGCTCCAGGGTGCGCCCCGGCGGCGAGGGGGGGATGAGCGGCGGGTCAAGCCCAGGCTCATGACTCGCCGCCTCCCTCCCGCCGCAGGGCCGGAACGCCGCCGGGATAGGCGCGGGCGTCCAGACCGTCGGCGTGCAGGTAACGGGCGGCCAGGCCGGAGCGGACCCCGCGCTCACAGATCACGAGGAGCGGCCCGAGAGCCGCGCTCAGGCCGTGCGTTCCGTCCTCGATGGCGTCCAGCGTCACGGCGCGCACCGGCAGCGGGGTCAGCCGGGAGAGCGGCTCGGCCCGGCGCAGGTCCTCCGGGCGCAGGTCGATCAGGGTCACGCCGCCGGGCAGAGGCATGGCCCAAGTGTACGCCCGCACCATGCCGCCGCGCGCGCCCCTGTATGCTGGCCCCATGAAGGCCGATTCCCTGAAGGACGTGTCCCCTGCCGAGGGCCGGAAGCTGGTGCAGGCGGGCGCGCTGCTGGTCGACGTGCGCGAGCCGAACGAGTACGAGGAGATTCACGCGCAGGGGGCGATCCTGCTGCCCCTCAGCGAGTTCGAGGCCCGGTACGCGGAACTCCCCAAAGGCCGCGAACTGGTGATGATCTGCCGCAGTGGTGCCCGCAGCGCCCGCGCCGGGCAGTACCTGCTGGACAACGGTTACACGCGGGTGGTCAATCTGGAAGGCGGCACGCTGGCCTGGGCCGACGCGGGCCTGCCGACCGGGGAAGGGCAGAACTGATGGACGACACGAATGCGAACGCCGCGCCGCAGGCGGAGAATGCGGCGGGCCTGCCCAGCGAGGCGCAGGTGCTCGAAGCCCTGAAGATCGTCAAGGACCCCGAGATTCCCGTCAACGTGGTGGACCTGGGCCTGATCTACGGCGTGGACATCATGCCCGGCGGCCTGGTGGACATCACCATGACGCTGACCAGCGTGGGCTGCCCGGTGCAGGACCTGATCCGCGCCGACGCGGAGATGGCGGTGGGGCGGCTCGACGGCGTCAGCGAGGTCAATGTCGAGTTCGTGTGGACGCCGCCCTGGGGACCGGACAAGATGACGGAAGACGGCAAGCGCCAGATGCGGATGTTCGGCTTCAACGTGTAGACACCGCCAGCCAAAGCAACAGCCAAAGAAAAAAGCCTCTGCTTGTTGCAGGGGCTTTCTTATGCTGGCGACGGGACGCTGGCCGCTTCCTCAGTCGTTCTGGCTGCGGGCAATGCCCAGCACGTTCAGCAGTTGCGCCAGGGCCATCGCGAAGCCCGCGACGTAGGTGAGGGCGGCGGCGGTCAGAACCGCGCGGGCACCCTGGCTTTCCTGGCCACCGGTCAGCCCGCGACCGTTGAGGTAGGCGAGGGCGCGGCGGCTGGCGTCGAACTCGACGGGCAGGGTAATCAGGTGAAACAGCAGGGCCGCCCCGAAGAGAATCACGCCCAGCCAGACCAGGCCAGTGAAGTGCAGGAACACCCCCGCCAGCAACAGCCAGGGCGCGAGGTTCATGCCCAGACTCAGCGGCACGGCCAGGTGACCGCGCAGCACCAGCGCGGGCATCCGGGCCTTGTCCTGGAGCGCGTGCCCGACCTCGTGCGCGGCGACGGCCAGCGCACTGACGCTGGGAACGTGGTAGTTGGCTTCCGACAGGTTCACGACCTTGCGGATGGGATCGTAGTGGTCGCTCAGGTTGCCCGGCACGGCATTCACGGGGACGTTCGAGAGGCCGTTCTCGTCGAGCATCCGGCGGGCCAGCTCCGCACCGGTCATGTTGCGGCTGTTGCGGACATTGCCCCACTTGTTGTAGGTCCGGCTGAGGTAGCCCTGAATCAGCAGCGAGGCGACGAAGATGATGAGGATCAGAAAGGTATACGGGCCGAAGATCATGTCTGGTCTTCCTCCTGCCCATATCTTAGCGTCCCCTGCTCAAGTTTTATGAGGAAAGACTCTGGCGGAACTGGTCGGGACGGACCCCCTGCACCCGGAAGGTCAGGGCCGTGCGTTCCTCGTCGGCCACGTCGAGCTTCACGAAGGCGGGCTGCACGGTGAGGTCCAGGCCGTCGCCTTCCAGATACCCGCGCGCAATGGCGAGGGCCTTGACCGCCTGATTGACCGCCGCCGGCCCGATGGCGTGGACTTCGACCTGCCCCTGCGAACGCAGCAGGGCGGCGACCGCCCCGGCGACAGAGTTGGGCCGCGATTTGCCGGACACGCGCAGGGTTTCCACAGGGGGTACGACCTCCAGGACGTTAATGCTTCTAATCTACCCTCATCCTGGGGGAAGCGCAACTGCTGGCCAGTCCATCTGGCGGCTGCGGAGGGTCATTCGCCGGGAGCGTCCAGCGCCTGCACCCGCACGCCCAGCAGGTGGGCCAGATCGGGCAGCTGCACCTCTTCCACCGTGACCTCCTGAAGTTCGGGGACCCCGATCCGGATGCCGGAGAGGTCCGAGCTTCTCAGGTCGGCGCCGGGTAGCCGCGCCCCCCGGAAGTCGGTCTGCCGCAGGGTGCAGTCCCGGAACACCGCCCCGGGCAGTCTGGCTTCCATGAAGGTCGCCTCGGTCAGGTCGCTGCCCTCCACCCAGAGGGCCTTGGTGTCCACCTTCCAGCCCAGGGCCAGCTGCGCCTGCACGCGCGTCAGGCGCACCTGCTGCAAGAGCGCCTCCGGCAGCTGCACCCCCAGCAGGCGGCAGTCGGTGAACTGCACCCGCAGCAGGCTGGTGTCGGTCCATCTTGCGCCCGAGAGGTCGCACTGCTCGAAGCGCACGTCTACAAACCGGACGTGCGACCACACCGCGCCGCTGAGGTTCACCTCCCGGAAGACCGCGCCCTCGAAGGTGACGGCATGGAGTTCGTGCCCGCCCAGGTCCACGTCCTCCAGCACCACGCTCCGGTAGACGCTCTCGTCCTCCAGCCGCTCGGGAGCCAGAGAGCGCAAGCCGCCGCGGGGGAACTTCGGGGCGGTGGGCGGCCTGGGGGCGGTCACAGCGTCAGAATCTCGTGGCCCCTGGGCGTCACCACGACCGTGTGTTCAAACTGCGCGCTGGGCTTCTTGTCGGCGGTGATGACGGTCCAGCCGTCGCTCAGCAGGCGGGTGTCGGGCGTGCCCAGGTTGATCATCGGCTCGACGGTAAAGACCATGCCGGGCTGAAGCTTGAGGCCGGTGTAACGCGCGCCCCAGTGGTAGATGGTGGGTTCCTCGTGCAGCCGCTTGCCGATGCCGTGGCCGGTGTACTCGCGCACCACGCCGTAGCCGCGCCCCTCCGCGAGCGTCTGGATGGCGTGGCCGATATCGCCGGTGCGGTTGCCGGGCTTCACGACCTCCAGCCCCGCCGCCAGGCTCTGGCGGGTGGTGTCCACCAGCCCCTGCACTTCCGGGCTGACCCTGCCGACCGTGTAGGTGTAGCAGGCGTCACCATACACGCCGTCCAGCAGCACGCCGATGTCCACGCCGATGATGTCGCCCTCTTTGAGCACCTGCCCGGCGGGAATCCCGTGGCAGATCACCTCGTTCACGCTGGCGCAGATGGTGGCGGGAAAGGGATTGTTGCGTGGGCCGTAGCCCAGGTAGGCGGGGGTGGCCCCGGCCCCCCGGATGTGTTCTTCGGCGATGCGGTCGAGTTCGGCCAGGGTCACGCCGGGTTTGACGAAGGGATCGAGGACACGGAACGTCTCGGCCACGAGCGCCCCCGCACGGCGCATGGCTTCGATCTCGCGGGCGGATTTCAGGGCGATGCGGCTCATAACACTGGAGGCTAGCACGCCTTTTCGGCCCGGCCCCCGCCGCGTGTCACGGTCCGGTCCGGCGCGGTACGCTCCTTGCCATGAAAGTCGTGATCAGCGTGGACATGGAAGGTGTGTGCGGCGTGGCGAGCTGGGTGCAGGTCAGCCCGCCGGAGTTCGGGGGCCTGGTCAATGCCGCCGAGTACCAGGCGGCCCGCGAGCGCATGACGCTGGAAGCCGCCGCCGCCGCCGAGGGCGCATTGGCCGGCGGCGCGACGGCCGTGCTGGTGAACGACTCCCACGACACGATGCGGAACCTGTTGCCCGACTTGCTGCCGGACGGCGTGCGCTTTACCAGCGGCAACGACAAGCCGCTCAGCATGGTGCAGGGCGTGCAGGAGGAGGGCGTGGGGGCACTGCTGTTCGTGGGCTACCACGCCCGCGCAGGCAGCGTGCGCGGGCCGCTGGCGCACACCTGGAACGGCTTTATTCGCAATGTCCGCGTGAACGGGCGCGATACGGGCGAGTACGGCCTGAATGCCCTGGTGGCCGGGCATTACGGCGTGCCGGTCATCTTTGCCGCCGGGGACGACGTGGCGATGGCCGAGATCAGGGACGAGCTGGGCGAGCAGGTCGTGTGCGTGGCGGTCAAGGAGGGCCTCAGCAGTTTTGCCGCCGTGCATCTGCACCCGCGCGAGGCGCAGCGCCTGATCCGCGAGGGGGCCGAGAAAGCGGTGCGGGCCGCGCGGGAAGGCAGGCCGTACAAGACCATCTGGCCCGCCCGGGTGGAACTCAGCTTCAACCACCAGGCCCGCGCCGACCAGTGCGCGCGGGTGCCCGGCGTGGAGCGCGTGGACGGCGTGACCGTCGCCTACGAGAGTCCCGACGCCCTGCACCTGTTCCAGTCCTTCCGGATGCTGGCGAAGGTGGCCGAGGTGCGGCTGGAGGGGTAAGCGAGGGGTAAGCCTAGCCCAGCGCCGCCTGGAGCCGCTCCACCTCCGCCTGCCACTCGGCCTCGTCTCCCCGGTCGGCCCAGAGATCAGGGAGTTCGCTTTCGGGGCCGCAGACACGGCGGACCGCTTCCCGCGCCAGCTCGCGCAGCGGTTCCAGGACGGTGAGGTTGGCGCTGCCGACCCAGCCCCGCAGCGCGGCGTCCGTGATGCCCGCCGTCTCCCCCGTCAGCGCCGCCGCGAGGATTTCGGCAGCGGCGAGGACGCGGTGGCCTTCCTCGGCGGCCAGGAAGTCGTTGTCAGGGTCGAGGGCCACGTCGAAGGCCTCGGCCAGGGCGAAGGTGCCGTCCTGCACCACTTCCTGCGCGAAGGCCGCGCCGATCTCGTTCTCGAAGCTGCCGGTGCCCCAGATGTTCATGGGATCAGGGTACTCGCCTTTTCTGGCGCGCGTCATGGCGCACGAGCTGGATGCCCAGCGGCTCCAGCTGGTCCTTCAGCCACGCCAACAACGCGGGTTCGTCGGTCTGGAGGTGCAGATCGCCCTCGTGACACAACTTGACCGCCCAGACAAACGGCACGGTCCCGGACAGGAACCAGTCGTCCCGGCCCAGGCACAGGCCCTGCGCCTGCCGTTCCCGGAGGAGCGCCGGGACATCGCTGAGCTGCACGGAAAAGGGGACCCACTGCCACGCCCCGAACGCCGGATGCTCACCGAAGTCCGAGGCACTCCAGCCGTGCATGGCCTCCAGCGTCTCGACCCCGCAGTGGCCCAGCGCCCCGACCAGAATCGCCGCCACCTCCGGCCAGAGCGGCTCCGGCAGGGGCACAGGCCGGCTGATCCACTCTCCGGCGGGCGGCTCAGGTGTTATGCGCCGACCTCCTGCCGCCCATACCGCTCCTCCACGTACTTTTCGAGCAACGCCTGAAAGTCCTCCACGATGCGGGGGCCTTTCAGGGTGGTTAGCAGCTTGCCGTCCTGATAGACGGGGGCGCGCGGGTCCTCGCCGGTGCCGGGCAGCGAGATGCCGATATTCGCGTGCTTGCTCTCACCGGGGCCGTTCACGATGCAGCCCATCACGGCCACCTGCATGTCCTCCACACCGGGATACCTGGCCTTCCAGTCGGGCATGGCGTCCCGGATGTAGTCCTGAATCTGCTGGGCGAGGTGCTGGAAGAACGTGGAGGTGGTGCGCCCGCAGCCGGGGCAGGAGGTGACCTGCGGAAGAAACTGCCTCAACCCCAGGCTCTGGAGAATCTGTTGCGCGACCTCCACTTCCAGCTTGCGGGAGGCTCCGGGTTCGGGCGTCAGCGAGACGCGGATGGTGTCGCCGATGCCTTCCGTCAGCAGCGGGGAAAGGGCCACGCTGGAGGCCACCATGCCCTTCATGCCCATGCCCGCCTCGGTCAGGCCGAGGTGAAGGGGATAGTCGCACAGCGGCGCAAGCTGGCGGTAGACCTGCCACAGTTCGGGGGCCGAGCTGACCTTGACCGAGATGATGATCTGGTGGTGCGGCAACCCGAGCTGCTCGGCGTAGCGGGCACTTTCCAGCGCCGAGACAACCATCGCGTCGATCATCACGTCCGTTCCGGATCGGGGGCTGCCCCGCCGGGCGTTCTCGTCCATCAAGCGGGCCAGCACCTGCTGGTCCAGGCTGCCCCAGTTCACGCCGATGCGGACGGGTTTGCCGAACGCTTTGGCGACCTCGATCATGGTGGCGAAGTTGGCGTCGTGGTGTTGCCCGGCCCCCACGTTGCCGGGATTGATGCGGTACTTGGCGAGCAGCCGCGCGGTTTCGGGGAACTCGGCCAGCAGGATGTGGCCGTTGTAGTGAAAGTCCCCCACGATGGGCACGTCGATGCCGACCTCATGCAGCCGGGCGACGATCTCGGGGAGGGCGGCGGCGGCTTCCCGCGTGTTGACAGTCACGCGCACCAGTTCCGACCCCGCCCGCGCGAGTTGCGCGACCTGCAAGGCGGTCGCCTCGGCATCGGCGGTGTCGGTGTTCGTCATGGACTGCACGACGATGGGGTGCGAGCTGCCCACAGGGACATTGCCCACCCAGGTGGTCACGGTCTGACGGCGCGGCGGAGTCATACGGCCCTCAGTCTACGCGGGGGCAGGGAAAACGTTCGGGGCAGGCGTCACGGGGCCAGCCTCCTCACCGGGACGACAGAAGCCCGTGACCCACCAGGGGGAGGCGGTCACGGGCTGGGACGCGGGCGGCGGTTACTGCGTGGGGACCTTCAGCGTGCCGTTCACGATCAGGTCCTCGATCTTTTTCAGGTTGGCCTGCATGGGGGCGGGAATCAGCGCCTTGTTGTACTGATCGACGGCCAGGGCAATACCGCCGTTGCTCAGACCGAACGAGCGGTCGCCGGAACGCCAGGGCCGGCCCTCGGCCACGTCTTTGACGATGGCATAGACCGCGTTGTCCACGCGCTTGAGCATGGAGGTCAGGCCGTGGTTCAGGGTGGCGGGGTTCTTGTCGAAGTCGCCCAGGGCGTTCTGGTTGACGTCCACGCCGATGAAGAAGGTGGGGCGGCTGTCGCCCGCGCAGGCTTTCTGCTCGGCGGCACTCCTGGGGACCTGGGCAAAGTTGTCGGGGGCGAACTTCACGCCGGCGGGCAGATTGGCCGCCTTCAGGCAGGGTTGCGCCTTGATCTGCTCGATCACGCCCAGGCCGCTCGCGCCCGCTGCCGTGTAGATGATGTCCGTGCCGCCCGCCAGCAGCTTCGCCGCGAGCTGCTTCGCCACGGCGGGGTTGTTGAACCCCTGGCTGGTCGTGCTGACATACACGCTCTTCACCTGGCAGGCGGGGCAGGCGAACTTGACGCCCGCCTGGAACCCCGCGCGGAACCGGCGGATCACCGGCAGGTCCACACCGCCCACGAACCCGATTTGCCCGGTCGCGCTCTGCTTGCCCGCCAGGTACCCGGCCAGGAAGCTGCCTTCCTGCTCGCGGAAGCGCAGGCCGACGGTGTTCGGCCCCTTGGGCAGGTCGTCCACCGTCACGAAGCGCGCGCCGGGATTGCTGGCGGCCGCCTGCGTAATGGCCGCGTTGTTCGAGAACCCGACGCCGATCACGATCTTGGACCCCATGGAAGCCAGGCGGGGAATCCCACTGCCCACGTCCGCGAGCTTCTGGGGTTCAAAGACCTGCACCTCGCCGCCCGTCTCGTCGATGGCGCGCTTGGCCCCCTGAAAGGCGGCCTGGTTGAAGCCCTGATCGTTCCGGCCCCCCAGATCGAAGGCCAGGCCCACCGTGAAGGCCGCGGCCTCCGCAGAACCGAGCAGGAGGGCTGGAGCGAGGGCGAGCGGCAGGAGTGAAATGCGGTGCATAGGCAGATGTTCCCGTCCTGCCTCTGACGGACGCCTTACTGGGCCGTCTCCGGGTGGGGGCGGTCCCGGCTGGAACGTGCCCTGAAGGTCGTGCGGGCGGGCTGCCGGGTGGAGAAACCACGCTGACGGGGCGGGGGAAGGCTGCTGCTTCGGGGGTCTTCGGGGGGAATGGACGCCCACCCGCAGATGTCCGCGCGCGGCGTTCGGACGGGAAAGGCGGCGAGCAGGTCCGGCGTTTCACGGCGACGACAGTGGGTGCGGAAGAATCAGGGCAGCGGCGGGTCGGGCCACGGGCCAGCGTGCGGGCCGGCACCTGTCAGACCACAGCCGATATCGCGCGGGGGTGGTCTTGCCGCATCCGCAACGGGACGGACACCCCTTCGCCCCCTGTCCTCTGCCCTGCGCCTGTTACACTGCCCCTCAACATGGCACACGCACAGGATGGGCTGCTGTACACGCAGTGGGTCGAACTGCTGGGCTGGCTGGAGGCCGAGGCCGCCGCACGCGGATTGGGGTTCGAGAAGGTGGCGGATTTTCCGGACTACATCTACCGCATGGAGCGGCCCTATGATCTGCCGACGACCGTGATGAGCGCCGCGCTGACCACAGGCGGGCAATCGCTGATGGTGGCGGCGGTCAGCCCCCGGCACGTGGACCTGGGGGGCGTCTCGCTGCGGCTGATGGGCGGGAGCAAGCACTGGCACCTGCACGCGGGCACGGCGGGGCTGCTGGAAGGCAAACGGCCCTTCACCCGTGAGCGGCTGGGCCTGCTGCTCGACGGGGCGGTGCGGGGCGTGGCCGCCGTCTGACCGTCTGAAAGTCCAACTGTCGAACGGCACGGCGAGATGGAACGCCCCGATGTCAGACGTTCAGACCGTTTGACAGTCGGACGGGCGCGCGCCCTACAGCACCCGGAACGCCAGAAACGCCATCCCCACGCCGAGCAGGGTGCCCACCAGCACTTCCAGGTAAGTGTGCCCCAGCAGCACGCGCAGGGGCTGGGGCGCAAAACCCTCACGGACCACGGCCCGCAGCTCCTCCACGAGTTCGTTGAGGAGGCGGGCCTGGATGCCGCTGCTGTGGCGCACGCCGGTCGCGTCATACATCACGATCAAGGCGAAGACGGCGCTGGCGGCAAAAAGGGGGCTGCCCAGGCCGAATTCCAGGGCCAGGCCGGTGGCCAGGGCGGCGACCATGGCAGAGTGGCTGCTGGGCATGCCGCCGGTCTCCATGAACGCGGCGGGTCGCCAGCGGCCCTCGAACAGCAGGATCAGCAGCACCTTGACCACCTGCGCGCTGGTCGAGGCGAGGACAGCTGTCCAGAGCCAGCGGTTCCCGAGCAGGTCTTCGAGAGGGGTATGCACGCTGCGGGGGAGTCTAGCGCGCCGCCTGCCCGCCCGATTGCATCTCGGCGGCGGTGACGGTGTTGGCGAGGAGCTGCGCGATGGTCATGGGGCCGACCCCTCCCGGCACGGGCGTGATCGCTCCGGCCACCTGAGCCGCGTCCGGGTGAACGTCGCCGGTCAGGTGCGCCTTGCCGCCCTTCTCGCCGGGCACGCGGTTGATGCCCACGTCGATCACGGTCGCGCCCGGCTTCACCATGTCCGGCGTGATGAGGTGCGCTTGCCCCACCGCGACGCACAGCAGGTCGGCTTCCCGCGTCACGGCTCCCAGGTCGGGGGTGCGGCTGTGGGCCAGGGTCACGGTCGCGTCGCGGTTGAGCAGCAGGCCCGCCAGGGGCCGCCCGACGATGTGACTGCGGCCCACGACCACCGCCCGCTGCCCCGCCACCGCAATCCGGTAGTGGTCCAGCAGGGCCAGAATCCCGGCTGGGGTGCAGGGCCGCAGCGCGGGCCGCCCCGCCCACAGTTCACCGACGTTGAGCGGGTGAAAGCCGTCCACATCCTTGCGCGGGTCGATGGCGTGCAGAGCTGCCTGCTCGCTGATCTGCGCGGGCAACGGGAGCTGCACCAGGATGCCGTTGACGCGGTCATCCGCGTTCAGGCGGGCAATCAGGTCCAGCAGTTCGGCCTGGGTGGTGGTCTCCGGCAGCGCGTGGACGGTGCTGCTCAGGCCCACCTCACGCGCCTTGCGGTCCTTGCCGCGCACATAGCTGACGCTGGCGGGGTCGTCGCCCAGCCGCACCATCACGAGGTACGGGGGGGCACTCAGGCGGGCGGCGCGGGCGGCGGCATCCGCGAGCAGCGCCTCGGCGGCGGGGGCACCGGCGAGGAGACGGGCGGTCACGGTCACTCCCCGGCCCCGCCCTCGGCTTCCCCGGCGGCGCGGGGGGCGGTGTTCAGTCCCCGGCTGAGGCCCCCCAGCACGCCGTTCACGAAGCGGCCCGAATCCTCGCCGCCGAACTTGCGGGCGATGCGGACGGCGCTCTCGATCACCGGGGGGTGCGGTTCGGGCGTGTACAGCATCTCGAAGGTGGCGAGGCGCAGCACGTTCAGGTCGGTCTGGGCCATCTGCTCGAAGTCCCAGCCGCGAATCGTGCGGCGCAGCGTGGCGTCCACGTCGGGGCGGTGGTCACGCAGGCCCTCCACCAGTTGCCGGGCGAAGGCCAGGGCCTCCTCGTTGAGCTGGGGAAAGGTGTCGTCGCCCTCCCGCATGGCGCCCTCGGCGCGGGTGAAGACGGTTTCCAGGGGCAAGGCACCCCGCTCGGCCTCGAACAGGACCCGGAAGGCGAACTCGCGGGCCGCGCGGCGGGTCCCGACCGGCTGCTGCGCTTTCTCGCGGCGGCGGGTCAAGCGGACGCCCCCCTGGGCAGCACCACGCTCAGCACGGTGACGTTCACGGCCTTCACCTTCAGGCCGGTCATCAGTTCCACGTTCTCGCACACGGCCCGCTGCGCCTGATGCGCCAGCCCCACCAGATTGCGCCCGTACTCCACGTTCAGGCCCACGTCCACGCTGACCTGCCCGCCCTCGCGCGTGACCTTGAGGGCGCGGGAACGGCGCGGCCCGCCCTGCTGGCGCAGCACCTCACCGACCTTCAGCGGGGCCGCAGCCACCTCGATGCCCTCGATGCCTTCCAGCGTCGTGGCGGCGATGTCCGTCAGGACACTCTTGCTGATCTCTACGTCCATGTTTCTCGCCTCCGGGGCCGCGCTCAGAAGTGGCGCGGCAGTGGGGGACAGTGTAGCGGGGGAGGCCGTGGGATGTGGGCTGTCGGTTGCGAGAAGGCAGGCCCACTGCCCACAACCTACAGCCCCCGTTCTTCCAGCAGCGCCCCCAGCCCCGCCTCGTCCAGCACCGGAATCCCCAGCTCGCGGGCGCGGTCGAGCTTGCTGCCCGCCTCCTCACCCGCGACGAGGTAGCTGGTCTTCTTGGTCACGCTGCCGGTCACGCGCGCCCCGGCCCCTTCCAGCTGCGCCTTGATCTCGTCGCGGGGGCGCGAGAGGCTGCCGGTCAGCACGAAGCTGAGGCCCGCGAGGGCGTCGCCGCGCGGGGCCGCGTCCTCCACCGGGTTCAGGCCGTGTTCGCGCAAGCGGCGCAGCAGGTCACGCATGTTCGCGTCGGTCAGGGCCGCCACCACGCTCTGCGCGATGGTCCCGCCCATCCCAGGCACCGCCTCGATGCTTTCCGGCGTGGCCGCCAGTAGCGCGTCCAGCGTGCCGAAGGCGCGGGCCAGTGCCTGGGCGTTGCGTTCCCCGACGTGGTTCATGCCCAGCGCGTTGATCAGCCGCCAGAGGGGCCGCGTCTTGCTGGCTTCGAGCTGCGCGAGGATGTTCGCGGCCTTTTTCTCACCGCTGCGCTCCAGGGCCGCGAGCTGCCCGGCCTCCAGGGTGTAGAGGTCGGCGGCGTCACGGACCAGCCCGGTGGTGAGCAATTGCTCGATCAGCTTTTCCCCGATGCCACGCACGTCCATCGCGCCCCGGCTGACGAAGTAGCGCAGCCGCTCGAACTGCTGGGCCGGGCAGGCGGGGTTGGGGCAGTAGGTGTTGGCGTCGCCCTCGGCGCGCACGGCCTCATGGGCACACTCGGGGCAGTGGGTGGGAAAGACGTAGGGGACGGCGTCCGGGGGCCGTTTTTCGGGCACCACCCGCATGATCTGCGGAATCACGCCGCCCGACTTGCGGACGACCACTGTGTCCCCGAGCCTCAGGTCGAGATCACGGATGTAGTCCTCGTTGTGCAACGTGGCCTTGCTGACGGTGCTGCCCTCGATCAGCCGGGGCGACAGGTGCGCCAGGGGTGCCAGTTTGCCGGTGCGGCCCACGTTGACCGTGATGCTTTCGAGGACCGTCTCGACTTCCTCGACCGGGAACTTGTAGGCGATGGCCCAGCGGGGCGCGCGGCTGGTGAACCCCGCCTCGGCCTGGAGGGCGAGGGGACCGAGTTTCAACACGGTGCCGTCGGCATCGAACTCGAAGCTGGCGCGCTGCCCGGTCATGCGGCGGTGGTAGTCGCGGGCCGCCTCCAGGCCGGTGAACGTCTCGCTGTAGCGGCTGGTCGGAAAGCCCTGCGCCGAGAGCCAGGACAGCACCTCGGCCTGGGTGCGGACCTTCACGCCGTCGCGCTTGCCCAGCGCGTAGAAGATCGCCTTCAGGTTGCGGGTGCGCGTCACCTCGGGGTCTTTCTGACGCAGCGCCCCGGCGGCCCCGTTGCGGGGGTTTTTGAGCAGGGGCGTGCCCAGTTCCTCGGCGCGGGCGTTGAAGGCGGCGAAGTCGGCCCGTGACAGATACACCTCGCCGCGCACCTCCAGTTCGCCCGCAAGGCCCGCCAACTCGCGCGGGATGCCGGGCACGGTCAGCACCTGCTCGGTCACGATCTCGCCCGTGGTGCCGTTGCCGCGCGTGGCGGCCCACTGCAAGACGCCGTCCAGGTAGTACAGGTTCACGCTCAGGCCGTCGATCTTCAGTTCGCCGGTGTACGTGAAGCCGTCATAGGCGGGGTCGAGGTTCAGCGCCCGCGCCAGCTTCTCCTGCCACTCGGCCAGTTCGGCGTCGTCGAAGACGTTGTCGAGACTGGTCATAGAGGTGGGGTGGTTTACCGGCAAAAAGGCCGCACTGGGCGCGCCGCCGACCCTCTGGGTGGGTGTACTCTCCCCCACCCACTCGGGATGCGCCTCCTCCAGCGCCCGCAGCTCCCGCACCAGCCGGTCGTACACGTCGTCGGGAATCTCGGGCGCGTCCTGTTCGTAATAGGCGCGGGCGTGGCGCTCGACCTCGGCCCGCAGCGCCTGATACTGCGCCTGGGGGGTCCCGGTGGGGGGGTCGCTGGGAAGGGGGCCGGGAGCGGGCTGGCTCATGCCGGAAGCGTAGCACCGACCCCACGTTCAGGGGATACCGGAATCAGCCCCCTCACGTCGGGCGGGCTGTCAGGTCGCCGTCATAGAAAAGCTCTAGGCTCAAGGGCGCATGAATGCAGGTTCCGGTCCAGGCTGGCAAGGCTCTCACTCAGAGCTGCCCGCTGGGGTGTTGCGCCGGAGTCTAGACACCTGTGGTTTTCCGTATACTCTGTTCAGGGTTTTACACCCCCTGCCCTCTCAACCACCCACTCTCCGGAGGAAGACATGAAGAAATCCCTGATGCTCGCCCTCGCCCTCAGCACGGCCGCCGCCGCCACCCTCGCCACCGCGCAGGGGACCTTGCGCGTGGGCATGGCCTACGACGCGGGCGGCAAGTTCGACAAGAGCTTCAACCAGAGCGCCTATGAGGGCAGCCAGCGGGCCGCCAAGACGCTCGGCGTGCAGACCAAGGACTTCGAACCCACCGACCCCAGCCAGGTGGTGCAGGGCATCCGGTCGTTCGCCAACAGCGGCTTTGACCTGGTCGTCGGCGTGGGCTTCGGCAACAACGCCAGCATCACGCAGGTGGCCAAGGAGAACCCCGACCTGGCCTTCGGCCTGGTGGACGACGTGTCCCCCGCCAAGAACGTCGCCAGCCTGGTCTTCGCCGAGCAGGAAGGCAGCTACCTGGTGGGCTACCTGGCCGCCCTGAACAGCAGCACCGGCGTGGTGGGCTTCATCGGCGGCATGGACGTGCCCCTGATCCACAAGTTCGAGGCCGGGTACACGGCGGGCGTGAAGGCCGCCAACCCCAAGGCGAAGGTCGTCGCGCAGTACGTGGGCACCACCCCCGACGCCTGGAACAACCCCGGCAAGGCCAAGGAGATCGCGGCCAGCATGCGCGCCAAGGGGGCCGACATCATCTTCGGTGCGGCGGGCGGCAGCACCAACGGCCTGATCGACTACGTCAAGCAGACGCAGTGCCTCAAGGCCAACCAGCTTCCCAGCGGCGTGAAGTTCAGCACCAACAACTTCGCCAAGATCGCCAAGAGCGCCGCCTACCAGAAGGCCTGCGCGGGCAACACCCGCCCGATGTTCTTCATCGGCGTGGACAGCAACCAGAACTACCTGGGCGACTTCGACAAGAACCCCGCCACCATGAACCACGGCCTGACCAGCATGGTCAAGCGCGTCGACAACGCCGTGTACGCCCTGATCAAGGACGTCAAGGACGACAAGTTCAAGGGTGGCGAGCGCCGCTTCGGCCTGAAGGAAGGCGGCGTGGGCTACGCGATGGACCAGTACAACCGCGCCCTGATTCCCAGCACCCAGGTCGCCAAGGTCGAGGCCGTCAAGGCCCAGATCATCGGCGGCAAGATCAGCGTGCCCAGCAAGTAAGTCACAGCTTCAGCCGTATTCCGAGGAGGTGGCCCGCAGGGGTCGCCTCCTTTCGTGTGGCCCATTCGGTGGCCCGGAAGCCGGAGAGCAGGCGAGCCGCCGCCCCGTGCGGCAGCTGGGGTTCGTCCGTTATTCTGGGGCATCTCGCACACGAGGAGGTGGGGCATGAGGTACGAGCCAGGAAACAGGTTCTTCGACGAGATGTTCACGCAGAGCGGCAACGTGCGGCCCCACTACCAGGGCGTTCAGGAGTACATCGGTCAGCAGGGCGTGGCCGAGTTCGAGCGGCGGCACCGGCTCTTAGACCTCGCCTTCCGCAACCAGGGCATTACCTTCACCGTCTATGGGGACGCGCTGGGCACCGAGCGCACCTTTCCCTTCGACCCGGTGCCGCGCGTTATCCCGGCGGGCG
Organism: Deinococcus phoenicis; assembly: GCF_000599865.1. Taxonomy (GTDB): domain Bacteria; phylum Deinococcota; class Deinococci; order Deinococcales; family Deinococcaceae; genus Deinococcus; species Deinococcus phoenicis. Next base: position 157,315 of record NZ_JHAC01000033.1, read on the forward strand.
AGTGGGCGCATCTGGAAGCGGGCCTCACGCAGCGCGTGCGGGCGCTGAACGCCTTCCTGAACGATATCTACAGTGACGCCCAGATTCTGGGGGACGGCGTGATTCCCAGTGAGCTGGTGTACACCTCCGCCCACTTCCGCCGCGAGGTCCACGGCGTGAAGGTGTCTCAGGGACTCTATACCCACATCGTGGGCACCGACCTGATCCGCAATGAACTGGGCGAGTACCTGGTGCTGGAGGACAACCTCAGGTCGCCCAGCGGCGTGTCGTACCTGCTCGCCAACCGCCAGGCGATGACGCGCATCTATCCCGGCATGTTCGAGGGCCAGGGCGTGCGCCCGGTGGGGCACTACACGACGGCCCTGCTGGCCCTGCTCCAGTCGGTGAGTCCGCGCGAGAACGGCACGGTGGTGGTGTTGACGCCGGGCATGTACAACAGCGCGTACTTCGAGCACGCCTACCTCGCGCAGCAGATGGGCGTAGAGCTGGTGGAAGGCCGGGACCTCTTTGTGGACGCGGGCCGGGTGTGGATGCGGACCACCGGCGGGCGGCAGCAGGTGGACGTGATCTACCGCCGGGTGGACGACGACTTTCTCGACCCCCTCACCTTCCGGCCCGATTCGGCGCTGGGCGTGGCCGGGCTGGTGGAGGTGTACCGTCAGGGCCGGGTGGCGATCGCCAACGCCATCGGGACCGGCGTCGCGGACGACAAGGCGGTCTATGCCTATGTCCCCGACATGATCCGCTACTATCTGAACGAGACGCCGCTGCTGAACAACGTACCCACCTATCTGGGCTGGAACCCCGACCAGCTGGAGTACATGCTGGCGAACGCCGGAGACCTGGTGTTCAAGGCGGTGGGCGAGGCGGGCGGCTACGGGATGCTGCTCGGCCCCTACGCGACCCGTGAGGAGGTGGACACCTATCTGGAGAAGGTGCGCGCCAATCCGCGCGAGTTCATCGCGCAGCCGGTGGTGGGCCTCAGCCGCCATCCCACCTTCTACCCGGACACGGGCGAGTTCGAACCGGCACACGTGGACCTGCGGCCCTACATCCTGTGCGGCCAGGACGTCACCATCGTGCCGGGGGGCCTGACGCGGGTGGCGCTCAGGCGCGGGTCGCTGGTCGTGAACTCCAGCCAGGGCGGCGGCAGCAAGGACACCTGGGTGCTGGACCACGACGGCCCCGCCACGCCCCAGGGCATGAGCCAGCTGTGGCACGGCGACGGGCTGGGGCAGTCGCAGACGCAGAGCCAGTATCAGGGCGGCTTCGGTTCGGCGCCGCTGGGCCAGGGCCAGTCGCAGACCCAGGGCGGCCAGAGCCAGAGTCAGTCCCAGCTGGGCGGCGGGAACCAGACGCAGAGCCAGTCGCAGTCGCGGCGCTACGACCGGGTGCAGGCGGACGCGCAGGACTGGGGCACGCCCCCCGAAGCCGCTTCCTCACCGGAGGACGCGCCCGGCCAGCATTCCTTTCAGCAGGAACTGGCAAAGGACGAACTGGGCGGCGACTCGCGCGCCGGGGAGGACCGCTGATGCTGCTGCTCTCGCGCCTGGCCGAGAACCTGTTCTGGATCGGGCGGTACGTGGAACGCGCGGAGAACACCGCCCGGCTGCTGAACGTGAACTACTCGGCCTCGCTGGAAATGGCGGGGCGCGCCCGCGAGTCCTGGCGGCCCCTGCTGGAACTGACCGGCGGAGAAGCGCAGCTGCGGGCCAAATACGGGCGGGTGGACGCCCGCTCCATCAGCGCGTGGCTGGCCTTCGACCGCGACAACCCGTCGAGCATCGCCAGCAGTGTGCTGCACGCCCGCGAGAACGCGCGCGGCCTGCGCGACCGCATTCCCAGCGAGATGTGGGAGGCCCTCAACCGCACCTACCTGAACGTCTGCTTTCAGGACGAGGCCGTGCTGGCCCGCGACGGGCTGTTCGAGTACTGCGTGGAGGCCCGCGACGCGGCGCAGTTCTTCTTCGGCATCGCCTTTGCGACCCTCCCGCGTGACGAGGGCTGGTCCTTCATGCGCGCCGGACAGATGCTCGAACGCGGGGACAACATGCTGCGCGTGCTGCAAAGCCGCCACCGCAGCGTGGACACCCAGGCGCTGGCCGACCCGAAACAGCGGGCGCTTCAGGACCTGCGCTGGGTCAGCGTGCTGAAGGGCGCCAGCGCCTACGAGGCGTACCGCAAGCGGGTCCACGTCGGCATCGACCCCATCCGCATCGGGGAATTCCTGCTGCTCGACGAGTTTTTCCCCCGCAGCGTGCGCTACAGCGCCGAGAACCTGCATGACGCCCTGGCGCAGATCGACCGCTGGCACCCCGGCGCTCACCCGGAAGTGTTGCGGCTCGCGCGCTGGCTGGTGGCCCGGCTGCAATACGCCCGCGTGGCCGACATCCTGGACGAGGACAACCCGGCCCTGGAGGAACTGCTGGGCGACTTCAACCGGGTGGGCGCGGCCATCGACGCAGCGTTCTTCCAGCAGGAATGAGGCCCGCCTTCTCTCCGGGGCCGCCCGACACGTTCTCTGGACCGGATCACGTTCTTTCCCGCCCGGCGTGCCAGACTGCCCGGCGGGGCCAGCCTGGCCGCACGAGCTGATACGAACGTAAGGTGAGTCGAAGACGAACCCGAGCGAAGCGAGAATAAGAAAATACGGGATTGCGGCGATGGAAACCTATGCTGGTGTTGTTTCCAGCCTAGGTTGGAATCAGAGCAATTCCGTATGAGGGCCATATGCGCTGCGAGATCCGTCATACCACCGAGTACCGCTATCCGAAACCCGCCTGGGATTCTTTCAACGAGGTGCGGCTGCACCCGTCGAGCGAGGCGCGGCAGACCGTGCGGTCCTTTCACCTGCACGTCGAACCCGAAGCCGCGATCACCTCCCACAAGGACTACTTCGGGGCGCTGGTGCATCACGTGCATGTGCATGAGGCCCACACCTTCCTGAAAATCGAGGCGGAGGCTCTGGTGGACACCCACCCGGTCCCCGACCCCGCGCCGGTCCCGGTGGCCGAGCTGCGCGGGCTACGGGGTGGGTACACCGAGTTCCTGGTGCCCAGCCCACGCGTGCCTGCGGGCGACTGGGCCGAGGTCTTCGAGGTGAAACGCCCCGCGCCCGGCGACGACCTCCCCACGTTCCTGATGGACCTGACGACCCATCTGCGCCGCCGCTTCACCTACGACACCCAGGCCACGGCGGTCCACACACCGCTGGCGGAGTTCGCGCGGCACGGGCGCGGCGTGTGCCAGGACTTCACGCACGCCATGCTGGGCGTGGCCCGGCAACTGGGGATTCCCGCCCGCTACGTCAGCGGTTACCTCTACAGCGGCGGCAGCCTGCTGGGCGCGGAAGCCACCCACGCCTGGGCCGAATGCTTCCTGCCCGGCACGGGCTGGCTGGGCTATGACCCCACCAACGACTGCCTGGCCCGCGAGCGCCACGTCAAGATCGGCCACGGGCGCGAATACAGCGACGTGTCCCCGGTGCGCGGCACCTACTACGGCGGCGGACGCGGCGAGCTGGACGTGGAAGTGCGGGTGTACGGCGAGCAGTGAGGCGAGGCGGCGTGGAGGGGGCCGCGCCTCTCGGACTGCTCCCCTCATGCCGCCTCGCTGAAGCCCGGCGCTAGAAAAGACGCGGCTTCGGCGGCTCGTCCAGCGTCGTGTCGAAGCCGGTCTCGTCGGCCCAGACTTTCATGTTCGTCAGGCGGGCGCTGCCGAAGGTGGTGGTAAAGGCCACGTCGCTGGCGTCCCGGCCCTGCGCGATCAGCACGCGGCCCGCGCGGGGTTTGTTGTGGCGGGCGTCGAAGGTGCGCCACTGGCCGTCGAGGAAGGCCTCGAACCAGGCGTGGAAGTCCATCGGCACCGGGTCGGGGGTGATGTCGATGTCGGGCAGGTAGCCGCAGACGTAGCGGGCGGGGATGTTCAGCGCGCGGCAGAAGGCGACGCCCAGGTGCGCGAAGTCGCGGCACACGGCCCGCTTGCTGTCGAGCGCCTGTCTGGCGGTGGTGCTGGAGTTGCTGCCCGCACCGTACACGCACTCGTCTTGCAGAAAGTCGCTGATGGCCTGCACCTGCGCCCAGCCCCCCAGCACATGCCCGAAGCGGTCCCACGCCTCGGCGCTCACCAGGTCGCTGTCCACGTAGCGGCTGGGCAGCAGGTACATGATGGTCTCGTCGGGCAGTTCCTCCACGGGCTGCTTGCGGAGGTCAGGAAGAATGGGGTCGGGGCGGCGCGTCACCTCCGCGATCAGGTCGTGGCCGATGGTGAAGGTGCCGGGCTGGGCCACGGTGCGCCAGACCAGATTGCCGTGAACGTCGGTGTAGGTGTGGATCCCCTCGGCCGCCCCCAGCGGGCGCTGGTCGACGATGCGCTGGCGGGTGCCGGTGGCCCCCAGGCGGTCTGAGGGCTGGACCACGAACAGCATCGGCGTGGGATACGGCACGTCGAAGGTCAGCGAAAAGCCCGCACGCACACGGACGGGCTGGTCGAGCGGGGCGAACCCGGAATCGTTGGGGGGGGTGGTGTGGGCCATGTTCATCCAGTCTGCCGTCTGCGGCGAGGGGGAGGAGAAGTCGGGCGGAGCCTGCGGAAGCGGACGGACAGGGACAGGCGGCGGACACCGCAGGGCTGGCCCTGGACAGGGCGGCGTTTTCCGGTGTTCTTCTCACCGTGCCCGGTTGGGAAGCTCCTTCAGCTTACGGCAGTCGCCCGGGAGCGCGCGAGGGCATCTCTCCCTGCCGTCTCCCTGCCGTGCAGCCGGGCCGGGGCCTGTGCGGGACGGCGCGGCGCCCCGATCACTCGCCCTGCGTGAAGGTGCCCCGAGGTGCTAGAATGGCCTGTTTCAGAGCGAAGGGCAAGGGTGTCCTTACGCGATCAACAGAACCCCTCCGCGGCTCACGGCCCGTCCAGACGCCGCTTTCCCAAAGGAGCCTGAGTTTGCAGAACCAGAACCTGATTGTGCGCGGGGCGCGGGAACACAACCTCAAGAACGTGACGGTCGAGCTGCCGCGCGACAAATTCGTGGTCATTACCGGCGTATCGGGCAGCGGCAAGAGCACGCTGGCCTTCGACACGATCTATGCCGAGGGCCAGCGCCGCTACGTCGAGAGCCTCAGCGCCTACGCCCGGCAGTTCCTGGGCCTAATGGAAAAGCCGGACGTGGAGAGCATCACCGGTCTCTCGCCCGCCATTTCCATCGACCAGAAGACGACCAGCCACAACCCACGCAGCACGGTGGGCACCGTCACCGAGATTCACGATTACCTCAGGTTGCTGTACGCCCGCGTCGGCACGCCGTACTGCCCGATCTGCGGGCGCAAGATCGAGAAGCAGAGTCCCAGCGAGATCACCGACCGCCTGCTCTCGCAGTTCGCGGATGCCCGCGCCATTCTGCTGGCCCCGGTCGTGCGCGGGCGCAAGGGTGAGTACCGCAAGCTGTTCGGGGACCTGCGCCGCGAGGGCTTTGCGCGCGTGCGGGTGGACGGCACGCTGTACGAGCTGGAGGAAGCCGAGAAGCTGAAGCTGGAGAAGTTCGAGAAGCACGACGTGGACGTGGTCGTGGACCGCGTGACGCTGCGCGAGGGCGACCGCAGCCGCATCGCGGAGAGCGTGGAACTGGGCCTGCGGCGGGGTGAGGGCCTGCTCCGCGTGCTGATGCCCGACTCGGGCGCGGAGGAACTGTATTCCGAGAAGTTCGCGTGCCCGGAACACGGCAGCGTGCTCGAAGAACTCGAACCGCGCAGCTTCAGTTTCAACAACCCTTACGGGGCCTGCCCCGACTGCGCGGGTCTGGGCCACAAGCAGGAATTCTCGCCCGAGCTGGTGGTGGACGAGAAGCTCAGCATCGCGGAAGGGGCCATCCTGCCCTGGAGCAAGAAGGGCACCGGCGGCGGCGTGTACTACTGGGACAAGCTCAAGGCGCTGTCCGAGCATCTGGAGTTCGACCTCAAGACACCCTGGCGCGACCTGCCCGCAGGGGCGAAAAAAGCGATCCTGCACGGGCCGGGCGAACCCTTCGAGGTCGTGTACCGCCGGAACGGCAAGGAAACGATGCGCTTCACGACCGAGTTCGAGGGCGTCCTGCCGAATCTGGAGCGGCGCTACGCCGACACCGAGTCCGAGTTCATGCGCGAGAAGCTCGAAGAACTGATGGAACTGCGGCCCTGCCCGACCTGCGGCGGCACGCGCTACAAGCCCGAGATTCTGGCGGTGCGGGTGGGCGGCCTGAACATCTCGCAGGCCAGCGGCATGAGCGTGCTGGAAGCGGACACCTTCTTCAGCGGCCTTCAGGACGGCACGCTGGACCACGCCGCGATCGAAGGGCAACTGCATGAGCACCTGGGCGGCACCGCGAAGGCGCACGCACCGAGGCATTACGAGTACGGACTGAACGAGTTCGGCACCGCCGTCGCCGCACCGATCCTCAAGGCCATCCGCACCCGGCTGACGTTCCTGGTGGACGTGGGGCTGGATTACCTCAGCCTGGACCGCACCGCGAATACCCTCAGCGGCGGGGAGGCGCAGCGCATCCGCCTCGCCACCCAGGTCGGCTCGGGGCTGACCGGCGTGCTGTACGTGCTGGACGAACCCAGCATCGGCCTGCACCCCAAGGACAACCACCGCTTGATCGGCACCCTGAAGCACCTGCGTGACCTCGGCAACACCCTGATCGTGGTCGAACACGACGAGGACACCATGATGGAAGCCGACTATCTGGTGGACATGGGGCCGGGCGCGGGCGTGCATGGCGGCGAGGTGGTGGCCGTCGGGACGCCCGAGCAGGTCAAGCAGGACCAAAATAGCCTGACCGGCAAGTACCTGCGCGGCGACCTGAAGATCGAGGTGCCCGCCACGCGGCGGCGCGGCAACGGCAAACGGCTCAAGGTGATCGGGGCACGCGAACACAACCTCAGGGACGTGACCATCGACATTCCACTGGGCACCATGACGGTCGTGACCGGGCCGAGCGGGTCGGGCAAGTCCACGCTGATCCACGACATCCTGCACGCCACGCTGGCGCGCGAGCTGAACGGCGCGAAGACCAACCCCGGCAGATACGACCGCATCGAGGGCATGGAGTACCTCGACAAGGTGATCGAGATTGACCAGAGTCCCATCGGGCGCACGCCGCGCAGCAACCCGGCGACGTACACCGGCGTCTTTACGGAGATCCGCGACCTGTTTACCCGCACGCCCGAAGCGCGGCGACGCGGGTATCAGGCCGGGCGGTTCTCGTTCAACGTGAAGGGCGGGCGCTGCGAACACTGCAAGGGCGACGGCGTGATGAAGATCGAGATGAACTTCCTGCCGGACATCTACGTGCCCTGCGAGGTCTGCAAGGGGGCCAGGTACAACCGCGAGACGCTGGAGGTCAAGTACAACGGCAAGACCATCAGCGAGGTGCTGGACCTGACGGTGGAGGACGCCCGCACCTTCTTCGAGAACATCCCCGGCATTGACCGGAAGATGCAGCTCCTGTGCGACGTGGGCCTGGGGTACATGAAGATCGGGCAACCGAGTACCACCCTCTCCGGCGGCGAGGCGCAGCGCATCAAGCTGGCCACGGAACTGAGCAAGCGCGCGACCGGCAAGACCATCTATATCCTCGACGAGCCGACGACGGGCCTGCACTTCGAGGACGTGCGGAAGCTGCTGGAGGTGCTGGAGCGGCTGGTGGAGGGCGGCAATACGCTGGTGGTGATCGAGCATAATCTCGACGTGATGAAGTGCGCCGACCACATCATCGATCTGGGGCCGGAAGGCGGCGTGCGGGGCGGCATGGTCGTGGCGACCGGAACGCCCGAGCAGCTGGCCGCCCACAAGGCGAGCTACACCGGCGAGTACCTGCGCCGCGTGCCGGGCATCGTGCCCGCCGCAAGCCAGGTGGAGGAAGCGGAACTGGTGGGGGCGGCTCCGGCCCCGGCCAGGAAGACCCGCGCGAAGAAGGCGGTGGGGGCGTGACGCGCGCCCTCTCGCCCGCGCCGGTGGCCGCGCCGCGTGTCTCGCCCGTCTGGACCGTGCTGCGGCTGCTGGGGGGCTGGGCGCTGGTCGGGCTGCTGGCGTACCTGCTGTGGACGCCGGGCGCCTGGTCCGCGAAGCTGCTCGCCTGGGTGCTGCTGACCATCCTGGCCGACGAGTTCGGCGGATGGTTCGGGTACATCGGGGCGCTGCTGGGGGGCCTGCCGTTTTTCGCGCCCGGGGCGCTGCCCGAGCAGTGGCCGGTGATCGTGCCGCTGGTGGGCGGGGCGCTGCTGGCGCTGCTGCTGGTCAAGCACTCGGGCGGGGCATTCGTGCTGCCCTTCGCCGCCGTCATTTTCACGCTGCCGCTGCTGGCCCTCGGGCGCTTCGGCACCAAGCTGGACCCCACGCTGACGCTGCCGGGCAACGCGACCTTTCAGAAGACCGCGCTCACGGCGATGCTGGCGGGGCTGGCCTTCAGCTTCGTGCGGCAGCTGACCGGTGTGGCGCTGCGCTACCGGACGCGCCGGCAGGCCGCACGGGTGACGACTCCCAGCCTGACCGCAGCGGCGGCCCCGACCAGTTCTCCCAGTGAGGTCATCACGGCCACTGCCAGTCCGCAGGAGGAGCCGGCGGACGCCGGGCCGCACCGCTGATACGCCCCTCGCCTCAGCCTGGGTCATCCGCCCGCTCCTGCATCCGGGGCGGGCGTTACACTTTGAAGCGTGACCAGACTTCAGGGAAGCAACCAGAACCGTACGGTGCTGGTGATCGGCACGCTGATCGCCATCGCGCTGATCGCCCTCGCCCTTTTCGCCGCGCGTGGCAAATCGGCCCAGCAGACCAATGCCGCGAGCTTCAACCTGGCCGGGCAGCCGGTGGCCGGGCAGGCGGACGCGCCGGTCACGCTGGTCGTGTTCGAGGACTTCAAGTGCCCGAACTGCAAGCGCTTCGAGGAAGAATTCATGCCCGAACTCCGCTCCAAGTACATCGACACCGGCAAGGCGAAGGTGGTGTCCCTGAACTTTCCCTTCCTGGCCGAGTCGGCGCGCCTGCCCGTGGACGACAGCAAGTTCGCCGCCCAGGCCGTGGAGTGCGCGTATGTGCAGGGCGGCAGCGAAGCCTATGACCGCCTGAAACAGATCATCTTCCGCGCCCAGGGGTCCGAGAGCGAGGTCTGGGCGACCAAGAGCCGCCTGAAGGATCTCGCCGGCAGCGTGGAAGGGATCGACCCGGCGAAGTTCGCCACCTGCCTCGACAACGACGAGACGGCCGCAGCGGTCGAGGCCGACAAGCAGCAGGCGGAGAAGGCCGGCGTGAACGGCACCCCCTCCGTGTACGTGAACGGCAAACTGGTGCAGAGCTACGACGCCGCGACGGTCGGGGCCGCCATCGACGCCGCCGCGCAGTGAGCGCCCCGGCAGCGAGGTCGGGGTCTTGACCCGCGACAACCGACTGTACCTGGCCTGGGTGATCGCCCTCCTGGCCACCCTCGGGAGCCTGTGGTTCAGCGAGGCGCGCAGCTTCGTGCCCTGCGTGCTGTGCTGGTTCCAGCGCATCGCCATGTATCCGCTCGCGCTGCTGCTCGGCATCGCGGCCCTGCGCGGCGACCTGGGCATCCGGACCTATGCCTGGCCGCTGGCCGCCTGCGGTTGGCTGGTCGCGCTGATTCACAATCTGGAAGACTGGGGCGTCATCCGCACGCTCAAGGTCTGCGGAGTGGGCCAGACGACCGCCGGGTGCGACGTGAAATGGCCGGTCTGGGGCGGCGCGCTGTCGAATCTCAACAGCGTGCTGACCATTCCCGTCCTGTCGCTGCTCGCCTTCACGCTGATCCTCGCGCTGCTCGGCTGGGGGCGCGAAAAGAAGGTGTAGGCCGTCAGCTTTCAGAAAGCAGGAGAGGGGCCGTCTTCGGGCGGCCTTTTCCCTTTTCTTTCCCTTTTTACCGGGCGGAAAGCTGATGGCTGAATTCCGAGCATTGCAGCCTCACACGGGCCGCCCCGCCATCATGAAAGTGGCTGGGACATTTTTTCCGCCGTTTTCCTCACGTGTCTTTTCCTTGCGTGTAGAGGGGGTTTTTGTCAATATTCCCCCCTCTGAGTTTCTCCTCTGATGGCCTCCGAAAGCCGCTCTTATCCCCTCCTTCCTGGGATTTTATTGGGATTAGGGGGTGGAGAAATGCCCTATAGGGCGTGATAAAATAAAGGCTGCTCAAGCGCGCACTTTTTTCAGGAGGTGGCCCAGCGGTGAGTGATAGTCAGCCCTATGTGCTGACCGTGGAAGAGGTCGCGGGCCTCTTCAACATCGGTAGGCGGCAAGTTTACGAGGCGGTTCGTGCCCGGCAGCTCCGGGCAGCCCGATTTGGAACCGCGCTTCGCATCCGGCGTTCAGATGCCGAGGCGTGGTTCGACGCGCAAGTGGAAGGGGGCGCCTCCGATGGGGCGCCTTCTCTCTTTTCCGCATTTGCGGCAACCTCGAACAATCAGGGCTTGTATGTTTGAGCCATGCGCCAGTTTCTCCTTGCCGGGATGCTGCTCCTCACCGCCTGCGGCCCCCAGGGGCAGCCGATGCTCAATGGCTTAGCGAAAGCCCCAAGGTATGCACAGGCATATCGCCACATGAACCCGACAAAACTACCGTTTGAAGAAGACTGGCAAGAGACGTGGGTCGTACCCAACGAGGATGCAGAAAACTTCAACTCTCTCCTTCACTCCATTTTTAATTCAAATGGCTTTACATATTTAAATGAAGACTACGTAAACAATACGGTGATTTTTGGAAGATGCCCGGAGGAAATTATAGAGATACAGTTAAGTAATCCCACATTCGATAAATCCATGTTTGATTTTGTAAGCGTTAGCACGCCATTAGTAATTAGGCCAGATGGTCTCAAGGGTAATCAGGGCAAAGTCATATGCTCCGAAGATACAGAGGTAAGAAACCCCATGATGCTTCAGGGAATGATGCCGATACCCCAGGCATCGTCAGCTATTCCTGCACTTACCCCAAGATATATAAAGTCGGAGCTAGAGCTTGGAGAGTGGGCGGAATACTGGCTAGTGCCTACCGATAGGGCAGAAGGGTTTATATTAGCAATGCAGGTCAGCTTGGGACAGAGTGGCTGGAATATGATTCAAGAAGATAGTTTTTTCGATAAATATTACGCAAATTGTGAAAGTAAACTTATAATTTCTCACAGCCTATTTAATCCCCTCGATAGCAAATACACCGGGGTAAAGATTTTTGCCAATGGTAAAGACTATGGATACTTCAAAACTGATAAAGGTTTTAAGGGTTCCAGTGGTCAGTTCACTTGTGCCGGGTAGCCTTCAGCCGATTCCACACCCTCCAGGCACCATAGCTCATCCCTGATGGATGCCACTGCGGGGCCTCTGGCCCACTGAGAGGGCCTGAATCAAGGTGGTGACGGTGAACCACGTCCCGGTCCATGTGCAGGCCCCCGAGAATCAGCCCCTCCGGGTACTCGCTTCCTCCCGGAATCCCGGCGGCTAGTGGGTCGTCCTCCATGCCCTCGGTGGCAGCCATAACGGCGGCGTGCGCGGGGGTCATCGGGTGGAGCATGTCAAACACTTGGAGATTGTGCGTGTCGCCCGGATACCATTGGGCAGGCTTGCCCAGCACAGTCATATGCCTGCCATAGACGCTCAGCGCGTCGTGGGGGTAACCAATAATCTGGCCCTCAGCGCCAGCGGGCCGATGGAGGACGGCCACCACAGAAACGGGGCGCTTGCCGTCGTGGACCAGCCCGCGCTCCCTCTCCCAGCGCACCCGCGCGGCGTGGACCGCTTGAGCATGACGGCGTTCATCCGGCTCCGAAGTGCGCTCAAAACTGGGTTTGTACTTCCTCCCTCCACCGGGGACGTAAGCACCGTGCGGCTCTACGTGCGTGTATACAGCAGCGCGCAGGGTGGGCAACAGGTCGTTGTTCAGAACGTGGTGGGCGGCCTGTCTGACCCTTGCAGGCTGCGCCGGAATACCCGCCCGTCCGAACTGGCGTTCGGAGTGCCGCGCGAGGGCTTCTACAGGGTCCAAAAGCCGGTGTTCTGGCGCGCTGTAAGCCCGAGAGAGGGCCGCCGCCTCATGTTCAGCCGTAAGGTCCCGCAGGAGGCTCAGTAGCCCCCTGAAACCCTGCTGATGCGACTCCTCGCGCAGGTCGTGAGACAGGGCAAGAAGGCGGTGGAGGCGGCGCAACTTACTCATCGTCACCCATTAGCTGGGCGCAGCAAAGCTCCACGCCCAGCCCGGCGGCCTCGTGTTCAACATCATTCATGGCGGTCCCCCGTGTAGTGCTGGGCAAGGGCCAGGCCCGCGAGAACCGCGAGAACCTGCGGCCCGGTAGCAGCGGTGGCGGCCAGCGCGTCCCGCAGCTCGGCGCGCTGAGCGAGGGAGCGCAGGGCGGCATACAAGTCGTCCAGACCCAACCGCGTCAGCCGGATGAGGTCGCCCTCACCAATCTCCTCCGACCATCCGAGGGAGCGCGAGAGGCCAAGGTGGGTGAATGCTGCTCCGAGGGGCGAGAGGCCAAGGTAAGCGGGCTGCGAGGGTGAGGCAAGAAGCCCGAGGCGCAACGCCTCAGCCTCAGGGATGAGGTTGCCAGAGTGGGGATTGCGGACCAGGCGGGTCATTTCTCGCCCCAGGTCAGCAGCTCCGCCGGGTGAATCCGCCATGACGGCTTTGCCTCGCTGCCGATGTTGACGGCGCGGATACGGCCCTCACGGATGAGGCGGTAAACGGTGTCCGGGTGGACGTGGAGCGCGGCGGCGACATTCTCGGCAGTGAGGTAGCGCGTGTGGCGCTCGGCATTTTCGGTCATGGGGTCTCCAGCAGGCCGCCCCCACGCTGGAGGAAGAGGGCGAAGGGGCGGTGTCGGGGTATGAGCGGCCCTGCCTGCCCGTCCATCGTCGCCTAGCGCACTGGGGGCGTGTTACCAGGGGTGCCACTACCCGATGCTGTTTGCTGCTGGCCTGCGCTCACGAGGCGTACAGGTCCCGCATGGTCCGCAGCGTCACCCGCAGATTCTGCCCGGCTCCGTCCAGGTTGTGTTCCACGCTGTAGACCTCCCAGATGCCGTCAATCCGGCCCAGGCCCACCAAAGCCGCCATCATGCCGGGCCGGACCCCGTGGGTGGGCTTGCACTGCAAGACCAGGGTGTGGGGATAGAAGCGTCCGCGCTCCTCAATTTGGCCGAGGGCCGCGATGGCCGTCATGGGACGGCTGGAGTTGGCGCTGTACTTCAGAAAGACGCGGTCCTTGGCAGCAAAGTTCTTCTTGCCGTTGGGGGTGGCGAGGGCGAAGGTGCCGTCCGTCTGCTGCTGCACGTCCATCAGGTCGGCGGCGCGCTGGCCGCTGACCGTCTTGTACTGCACCGCCTTGCCCACGTCGGTGCCGTACAGGGGGTTGGTCAACTCGCTCTCGGTGGGCGTGCGGGAGACGAAGCTTTCCACCTCCAGCACCGGGCAGAGCGCCTTGGTCACGCGGTCCACGTTGGCGTTGTTGCTGCGCCACAGGTCGTTCAGCCAGTCAATCAGCACCGACTGGGTGCCGCGCTCGTAGGCCGCCTTGGTGGCGGGGCCGTTCCCCATCCCGAAGCCCCCCTGCGCGATGGCTTGCAGGTTGGTGACGAGGGTCCACAGCTTGTCCTTGCGGGCGTCGTCGGTGGCGAAGGTGTCCAGCGTGGACGCCAGCAGCTTGATGTACTTGGGGTCGCTCGCCAGGTTGTGGGGGTAGAACACCGCGATGTTGCCCACCACGTCGTCGCCCGGCGCGACGATTTCGGCCAGCGGCTTGAAAATCTTGCTCCAGACCGCATTGCCCCAGAAGCCCTGCTGGAAAGGGTTCCAGGCCGTCGGGTCGTAGACCAGCCAGATGGCGCGGGGCGCAAAGGGCAGGACCTTCAGCAGGTGGTAGCCGAACACCTCGAAGCCCGTGAGACGCTGGAGACGTAGGCCGCGCTGCTCGACCAGCTGGCGCACCACGTCCAGCGGGGGCTGCATGTAGCCGTCAAAGGTCTCGGGTCCCACCTGAAGCTCGGGGTAGCCGTCCAGACCAATCTGACCACCGCCCTTCGCCAGCGAGGCCAGGGAAGCCAGGCTACCGACCGCAGGAGCATAGAAGAGAATCTTGTAGGCTTCCCCGATGTCCCCGATGATTTGGTAGAGCGGCACCTGCCCCTCTGCCCTCACCGTCTCCCAGTGCCCGGTGAAGTTGGTCCCCTCGATGGCGGCCATGCCGCGCAGGTTCATCACCGCGTCCTGGGGAATCACCCGGAAGCGCAGCGTCGAGGGCCACGGCGAGGCCGTCACTTCCTCAATCATGCCCACGAACATCGGTTCGAGGACCAGCCGCTCACCGGTCGGGGCACCCGGGCCAGTGTGGTAGTACGTCACCGGCAGCCAGACTTCCACCAGCATGTTCTTGTACCGCTGGGCCATGTTCAGGCTGCTCAGCAGCATCTCGGCGGCGTCGTGGTCGTCCACGTACATCTCGATTTCGGCCACGCTCGACCCGTCGGTGTTCTGGCGCAGCTCGATGCCGGTGACGTTGGGCAGCGGCCAGCGGTAGAGCCGGTCCAGCGCCAGCCGCTCGATGGGTTCGTAGTAGTGGCCCCACGACTCGCTTTGCTGATAGCGCGCCTTGAGGTTGTTCCAGCGCTGCTTGAAGACCGCTGCCGTGTCTTCCGCCAGAATGGACAGCGGCCCGAAAAAGGGCATCGCGTAGTCCAGCTCGTCCTGGTAGGGGTTTCGCAACACCACGATGGACTGGACGCTGCCCAGGTTGGTGACCTGCACCCCGGGCGCGCGTTGCTGCGTCTCGGCCCCGATGGCGCTGTAGACCCACAGCGGGTCGTCTCCCCGGAAGTCGGCGCGCGAGGGGGGTTTGACCAGGTCGGCCAGCGTCGCCGCGAAGCCGACCGGCGCTTCAGGGAGGGGCGGGGTGGTGCCGGGCGTGGGGGCTGCCAGGGTGGGCGAGATGGTCGTGCCGCCTGGCACGATGGCCTGGGTGCTGTCTTTGGCGCTTTTCTGGTCCTCGGGGAAGCGGATGATGGAGGTCACGGGGCTGGAGCGGAGGAAGTCCTCCAGGCGGGTGAGCTTCACGCCCCCCGAGATGACCCGTCCACGCCGGGCGG
>NZ_JHAC01000034.1 GCF_000599865.1 Deinococcus phoenicis
GCGGGCCTTCACGTCCAGGTTCGCGCCGCCGACCACCACCACGCGCGGGTGATCTTCCGGCGCGACCACGTACCCCCGGCCTAGCAAAGCGCCCTTCCGCGTCAGGTTGCTCACGTGGACGTTCACCGCCGCGCGGGAGGTGCCCAGGCGGCGGGCGAGTTCCTCCGGGGTACTGAGGGGAGACTCACGGATCAGGGCGAGGAGATCACGCTCACGGTCAGTCAGGGACATGGCTTAACTATAATAAGCCGCTTTATCATGATAAGCAAGACCGGAACATGGCGTCGGTCAGGGGACCTTCAACGCGGTTCCGGCCTCGTCGTCTGCCACAGGTCGAGCACTTCCCTGGCCTCATCCGCATGCATCTGTTCGACCAGGCCCCCCCGCCAGACGGCGACACTTTTGCCCTCCGTGCGGGCCTGTTCCCACGCGGCGAGGAGGGAGCGGGCTGCGTCGGCCTCCGCGTCCGTCACGCCGAAGGCTGTGTTGGCAGGCTCCACCTGATCCGGGTGGATGACCGTCTTTCCGGCAAAGCCCAGGGTGCGGCCCTGCTCGCACTCGCGCGCGAACCCTGCCGGATCGCGCACGTCGTTGAAGACGGCGTCCAGCGGGAGCTTGCCGTACGCCCGCGCGGCCAGCACCACCGCCGACAGGGCGGGCAGCAGCGGCAGGCGCCCGGGGTGGGGCCGGGTCCGCAGCGCCCGCGCGAGGTCGTTCGCGCCCACCAGCAGGCCCGCCACGCCCGGCGTCGCCGCGATCTCCGGGGCACGCAGCACGCCCAGCGGCGTCTCGATCATCGGCCAGAGGGGCACGCGCAGGTGGAGTTCACGCACCGTGCGGGCATCTTCCACCTTGGGCAGCACCAGGCCGTCCACGCCCGCCAGCAGGGCCATCTCACGGTCGGCGTGTTCCCAGGGCGTGCCCAGCCCGTTCACGCGCACCAGCACCGGGCAGGCCCAGCGGATCGTCAGGGCCGCGCGCACGTTCGCCCGCGCCGCGTCCTTGTGTTCGGGGGCCACGGCGTCCTCCAGATCGAGGATCACCGCGTCGGCACGCAGCGTCCGGGCCTTCTCGATGGCGCGCGGCTTGTCGCCTGGCACGTACAGCACCGAGCGCAGCGGGTCAGCGCTCACGCGCGGCGTCCTTGTGACGCTTGGCCGCGCCCGACGCGAGCAGGAAGGGCAGCAGGGCCAGCAAGAACCTCAGGGGACGTTGCATGGGTTCAGGTTACTTGCCCGGCTCACGGACACGGAGTCCTGCAACTTTCAATGCTTGAGCCACGACCAACCCCGTTTCCTGAACGGTGAAGGTCACTCCCTCTGGGGCGGACCAATCTGCCACGGTGGACTCGCCCTCCGCCGTCTCTTGGATATTCAGGAGAAGGTTGAAGGCAGGGCGTCCAGATTCATGGAGTCGCGCTCAACATCGCTCGCCACGATGAATTCAAGACTCATTCCAGCCCCCAGATGCTCGCGGGTGCCAGTTCCAGCACGTTCCCGGCGGGGTCCTCGAAGTACAGGCTCTCGCCCCGGTTACCCCAGGCGTAGCGGGTGACCTTCAGGCCGTGCCCTTCCAGCCGTGCCTGCCAGGTATCTGTTTCTTCACGTCCAATGCTCAGGCAGGCGTGGCCGCCCGGCTTCCCGGCGTGCGCGGGGACATCGCCCGGCTGTGAACTGGCCACCGGATCGAAGATCAGCAGCATGCTGCCTTCCAGTCGGTAGAACAGGTGCCGCCCCGCCGCCTTCCCGAACAGCGTCAGGCCGAGCACCTCCGAATAGAAGGTTTCGGCCCGGCCGAGGTCGTCCACGTACAGGCAGGTTTCGAGGGCGCGCATATCCGGTCCCCAGCATCCGCCGGAGCGCGTCCAGGGTCAATGGGAGGGTCGGCGGCGAGGGGGCCGCCCTACCCGGCGCAGACCCGCAGCGCCACTTACGGCAGCAGCACGCGCGGCTCTGGCCCGGGTCCCAGGGCGCGGCGCTGCACCTCACGCAGGGTCTGCTCGGCGGTTTCGGTCAGGCCGTGCCGGCGGAAGCTGGTCGCCAGGCTCTCGGCATCGCGGCGCAGGAGCTGCTGGAAATTGGGATTCGAGCGGGTCGTGAGCTGCGGAAAGTCGATGATGATCACGGTGTTCTCCCACCACAAGAGGTTGTAGGTGCTGTAGTCGCCGTGCGCGTAGCCCAGCCTCAGCAGGTCGGCCATGCCCTGTACGGCCTGCCGCCACGCGCTGCGGGCCTCTTCCGGCGTGAGACTGGCGTCGCTGAGGCGGGGGGCGGGGGCGTCCTCGCTGCCGATGAGGCGCATCAGCACGGCAGGGGTGGTCTGGGCGTACTCGGAGGGTTCGGGGCCGACCAGCGGCTCGGGGACGTTCAGCCCCGCGCGCCACAGCTGCCACAGGTGCGCGTACTCGGCGCAGACCCAGCCCGCCTGGAGCATCTCCAGCCCCTTGCGGGTGCGGCCCTGCATGGCCCGGGCGGCGCGTTGGTCCAGAATCACCTGACCCTCGCGGTACACGCCGTCGCGTTTGAAGGAGCGGGCTTCCAGGTCGCGGTAGAGCTTGAGCAGGACGCTGCCGCGTGGGCCACGCGCCACGTAGGCCGTGGCTTCCTTGCCGCTCTTGAGTTCGGCGACCACTTCCGTGAGGTGGCCACGATCCAGCAGGAAGCGGATCACGTCGTCGGCCGCGTCGCCCGTCTCGGGGTCGGCGGTCAGGCTTTCTATCCGGCGGCGGCCGAGGGGCTTTCTGGCTCGGGCCTTGTGGCGGCGTTCGGGGAGAACGTCGGCATCGTTCAGCTCGTTATCGAGCCAGGCGTGGCTGGACCGGCGGGCACTCAAGGGGGCCCCGGCGGCGGGTCAGACGCGGGATGGGGCGGGCCGTGCGGCTGGGGGTGCTGCGGATGCGGGTGCGGCAAGGTGACTCCTGGTGGCGGGGGCGAGGATTCCTCTTTCGGTCGCGTTCAGGCTGACAATGATGTTGATGTCGGTCATGCACAGCACCTCCTTCCGGTGTTGCCCCCACGGTAGCAGATGAGGCGGGCGTGAGGCGGCGGCGCGGGCCGGATAGGCCATCACACTTAGGGCGGTGCGCGGTGGAGGTGGCGTCCGGGGAGTGCGGCAGCGGCCTGGAGCTTTCGCCGCGTCCTCGCCTGGGTGCCACCGGGAAAGGTCGCTGGCCCGTCTCCTCCCCACCTTCTGCCTTCTGCCCGGAAACCTTCAAAAAAGGTCAACCCGCTGCCCGCGTGGGCACTGGTTCTCCTCAGCCGCTGTTGCTTCACTGGGGACATCTATGTCCGCCAACTCCACCCGAAGGGCCGCGCGGGGGCCAGAAGACCCGCAGGCGTCAGGCGGCCCCCACCTGTCCGGTCCGGCAAGCCAGGCCCTGACACCGGCTCCCCCCCGCCCGGAAGACGCCGCGCCGGGCCTGCGAACGTATCTGTTCGACGCCGAGGGAGAAGACCGCGAAGTGCAGCTCAGCGAGGCGCTGGTGCGCGGGCTGTGCGCCTCCCAGCTTCTCTGGGTGGACGTGCCGGGCCATCAGGCGGGGGAACTGGAGCAGGTGGCGGCCCTGCTGGGGCTGGACCGGCAGGCCGTGTGGCAGCTGGCCGATCCCACCCCCCGCCCCCAGGTGGAAAGCTACGGGGAGACCTTCCGAGTGGACGTGCAGGCCGTGTGTGAGCAGGGCGGGCGGCTGCGCGGCGACGAGCTGAATATCGTGGTGGGGTCCAACTTTCTGCTGACGGTCCATCCGGAGAACGTGGGCTTTGTCGAGGAGTTCGCCGAGCAGCAGCGGGGGAACGGCAAGGTGGGCCAGCTCACGGCCGAGGCCTTTCTGACGGCGCTGCTCAACTGGCACCTCAACAGCTATCTCCACGAGGTCGAGGCCCTGGAAGGCCGGCTGGACGGGCTGGACGAGGCCATTCTCCAGCGGCCCTCCGACCAGGCCTTTCTGAGCGAGCTGGTGGGCCACCGGCGGCGGGCGGGCGAGCTGCGCCGCCTGCTGACCGATCACCGGGACGTGTACGCGACGCTGTCCCGCCCGGACTTCAAGGCGCTGGCGGACCCCGAATCCGCCCGCAACTTCGACGCCCTGGAAGAACGCTTCGAGCGGGCGGTGGCCGCAGTCGAGGGGCTGCGGGAAGCGATACTGGGTTCGTTCGACCTGTACATGACCAGCCTCGGCCAGCGCACCAACGACACCATGCGGGTGCTGACCGTGGCGACGGTGCTGATGGGGATGTGGGCGCTCGTCGCCGGGGTGTTCGGGATGAACTTCGAGTTGCCCTTCGAGAAGAACGGGCCGCACGGCTTTCTGGTCGTCGTGGTGGCCCTGCTGCTGCTGACCCTTGCGGTGTTCTGGCTGGCCCGCAGGCGGCGCTGGTTGTGACGGCGCCCCCACCTGAAGACCTCTTTATGGACGGCAGGGCGGCTTTCCGAACAGGGTAAAGCCGCGTTGTCCCGCGCAACATCCGGGGCCGGGAGACGGCCGCGACATTGAAGGGCGCTGGCGTTCCGCCTCCCGGCCACAGGTTTTCTGCGGCTCCGGGGGCGGGTCAGAGAAGCCGTCCTCACGGGGGGCCACCCCCCTGTTTCCCATTTCCCGCTTCCAAGAAGCCGTCAGAAAGGAAGCCTCCCCATGCCCAGAGCCACCCGAGACATACAGCGCGCCCAGAGCATTGCCCGTGAAGTCTTCGGCTACGACCAGCTGCACGCGGCCCAGAAGGAGGCTATCGCGTCCGTGCTGGGCGGCCACGACACCCTCGCCATCATGCCGACCGGCAGCGGCAAGTCGGCCATCTACCAGATCGCGGCCCTGTCGCTGGGCGGGCCGACGGTGGTGGTTTCCCCACTGATCGCGCTGCAACGCGATCAGGTGGAGGCCCTGGAGGAAAGCGCGCCCGGTCAGGCGGCCCTGATCAATTCCACCTTGCGTCCGTCCGAGCGTGAGGCGACTTGGGAGGCGCTGGAGGAGGGCGACCTGGAGTTCCTGTTTCTCGCGCCCGAGCAGCTCAGCCGCGCGGACACGTTGGAGCGGCTGCGGGCGGCCCGGCCCTCGCTGTTCGTGGTGGACGAGGCGCACTGCGTCAGCGAGTGGGGCCACGACTTCCGCCCCGAGTACCTGCGGCTGGGGTCGGTGGTGGAGGCGCTGGGGCACCCGACGGTGCTGGCCCTGACCGCGACCGCCGCGCCGCCCGTGCGGGAGGAGATCGTGGAGCGGCTGGGCATGCGGGCCGCCCGCGTGCTGGTGCGCGGCTTCGACCGCCCCAACATCTGGCTCGCGGTCCAGCCGTTCGCGGACGCGGGCACCAAGCGGACCGCGCTGCTGGAGGCCGTGGTAAGCGCCCAGAAGCCGGGCATCGTCTACGCGGCGACCCGCAAGGCGGCGGCGGACGTGGCGCGGGACCTGAAGGAACGCGGCATCCCGGCGGCGGCCTACCACGCCGGAATGCCGGCCCCAGCGCGCGAGGAGGTGCAGACGGCCTTCATGGCCGACGGGCTGGACGTGATCGTGGCGACCACGGCCTTCGGGATGGGCATCGACAAGCCGAACGTGCGCTTCGTGTATCACCTCGACATTTCGGGTTCGGTCGATGCCTATTACCAGGAGATCGGCCGGGCCGGGCGTGACGGAGAACCGGCGCAGGCAACGCTCTTTTACACACCCGCCGACCTCAATCTGCGCCGCTTCTTCGCGGGCAGCGCCCTGATCGACGCCGATCAGGTGGAGCAGGTGTTGCGGGCCGTGGAGGAGCGCGGCGAACCGGTGGACCCCGCCGAACTGCGGGGCGAGACCGGCCTCTCGCAGACCCGCATTCTGAGCGCCGTCAGCCGGCTGGAAGAGGTGGGCGCGCTGGAGGTGCTGCCGGGCGGCGAGGTGACCGCCGTGGCGGGGCAGGACGCGCCGGAAGTGGCGGCCCAGGCGGCGCTGGCGCAGGAAGACCACCGCACCTTCGAGCGTTCGCGGCTGGAAATGATGCGCGGCTACGCCGAGACGAACGCCTGCCGCCGCGAGTTCCTGCTCAACTACTTCGGCGAGGTGTCCAGCCCCCCCTGCCATACCTGCGACAACTGCGCTGCGGGCCTGGTCCACGAAGCGGCTGTCGGGGAAGACCTGCCCTTCGCCCTCGGGAGCCGCGTCGCACACACCACGTTCGGTGAGGGCCAGGTCATGCGCTGCGAGGGCGACAAGGTGACGGTGCTGTTCGACCAGCAGGGCTACCAGACGCTGTCGCTGCCCGTGGTGCTGGAAAACGGGCTGCTGGAGCCGCTGGAGGGCTGAGAACAGGCATCGGCTCCGGTTCAAAGATGAATGAACGGACGGGCGGCAGCATAAGCCGCCGTGAAGGCGACCCGAGGCCAGCCGGCGGACAGCTTCCAGATAATCAGGGCATGGCAAAAATCAATCCCATCCAGCTCCAGAAGCATCTGGGGGGCGTGGACTACCCGGCCAGCAAACGGGACCTGATGGCCGCAGCCGAGCGAAACGGGGCCGACGACGACGTGCGCGCGGCCCTGGAGGCCCTCCCCGACGAGGAGTACCGGACGCCTACCGACGTGAGCCATGCTCTGGGCGGGCAGGCGCGCGACAGGAAGGACGGGAGAAAGTAACGGCGAGTCGGGCCGTAGTGGGGAAGGGAGGAGGGGACAGGCCCCATCCCGGCGTCCCCTTCTCGGCCCGGGTTCGGTTCAGCGGACGGTCTTGCTGATCAGGCTGTTGGTGTAGAAACTCTCCGCTTTGGCCCCGGCGGGCAGGCTGCCCTGTTTGACCAGCGCGGCAATGGCCTTGGTCCAGGCGGCGGGGTTACTGAGGCCCAGGCCACCCGCGCGGGTGGCGGCGCTCTGGATCAGCGGCGTGCTGGCTTTCAGGATGTCGAGGGTGCCGCCGCCACTGCCGAAGACCGGCTGGGCGAGCTTGAAGGCGCGGGCGGGGTCGGTCACCGTGAACTTCAGGCCACGTTGCGAGGCCCGGACCACCTTGCGGGCGAGGTCGCCCGACAGGGTCTTGTCCAGGGTGATCAGGCCCACCCCGACCATCGGGTACGCCTGCGTCACGTCCAGCGTGTAGACCTTCTGCCCGGCATCTCGCAGCTGCACGACCTCGTTGTTTACGAAGCCCACCGCCGCATCCACCCGCCCGGCCCGCACCGCGTCGAGCTGGGTAAAGCCGATGGAGGCGAGGCGCACGTCGCGCCCCTCTTCCAGCCCCGCACTGTCCAGCAGGGCCCGCAGGGCGGCATAGCTGCTGCCGAAGGTGCCGGGAATCCCGACGGTCTTGCCCGACAGGTCGCTGGCGCGGTTCAGGGGCTTGAGGCTGAACACGGTCACGGGGGACTTCTGGTACATCGCCATCACGTACTTCACGGGCGCGCCCTGGTTGCGGGCGAAAATGGCGTCTTCCGGGTCGCCCACCAGAAAATCGAGCTTGCCCTGAAGCAGCAGCGGCATCAGCTCGGAGACGTAGCCGTGCTGAAACTTCACGTTCAGGCCCTCCGAGCGGTAGTAGCCGAGCTTGTCGGCCACGTAGAAGGGCGTGAACTGCACGTTCGGGAGGTAGCCCAGACCGATGTTCACCGTGCGGGGTGTTCCCTGGGCGCACGCGGTGGCCGCAGCCAGCAGGACCAGAAGGGGGAGGGCACGTTTCATGAGGGCGAGTATAGGAGGGCCGGGTGACGCGACCGTGATCCTGCTCGCCCCGGTGCTCGCCCCGGCCCACGGGACACCTGTGGCGGGCAGAAGCGTCATCCTGAGCACATGGATTTCAATTCCTGGCGGCCCGAGGATACCGCCCGCCGCTTCTCGCTGATGCTGGGGGGTAGCCTGGGCACGTTCGCCTTCATCGCGCTGTGGCTGGGCCTGGGCTGGCATCCGCTGCTGGCGGTCCTGGCGGGGGTGGTGGCGGGCGCGCTGCTGCATCTGCTGGCGTATCCGCTCCTGCTGGCCATCTACCGCCGCTGACCCCCACTGCCGCCCAGGTGGTAGACTCCGGGGTACGCCTGCGCGCCCGAGGGGGCCGGCAGCCAGAACAGTGAAGAGGGCGCAGGGAAAGGACGACCATGACCGACGACACCAGGCAGCACACCCCGGACGAGACCGAGACCCCGGAGGAACTGCGGAACATTCTGCCCGAACTTCAGGGCGAACCCGATGAAGACCCCGTGCTGGACGCGCAAGAAGCGCAGCAGGAAGGCCTGAGCGCCGCCCTGGACAGCGGCAACGTGGGGGACGCCGAAGAAGGCGAAGAGGGCGAGGACGAGTACATCGACGCCGACGACCTGCTCGAACTGCTTGTCGAGATGAAGGAAATGCTCGAAGCGCAGAGCAAGGAAATCCGTGGCCTGCGCCGCGAGATGCGCGAACTGCGCGAGAGCCAGGGCGGGCAGGGCGGCGGGTTCCGCCCGCGCGAGGACCGTGGCGGTCAGGGTGGCGGCTTCCGTCCCCGTGAAGACCGTGGCGGTTACCAGGGCGGCGGCGACCGTGGCGGTTTCCGCAGCGACCGCCAGGAAGGTGGGTTCCGCCCGCGCGAGGACCGTGGCGGTCAGGGTGGCGGCTTCCGTCCCCGTGAAGACCGTGGCGGTTACCAGGGCGGCGGCGACCGTGGCGGTTTCCGCAGCGACCGTCAGGAAGGCGGGTTCCGCCCGCGCGAGGACCGTGGCGGTCAGGGTGGCGGGTTCCGTCCGCGTGAAGACCGTGGCGGTTACCAGGGCGGCGGCGACCGTGGTGGGTTCCGTCCCCGTGAAGACCGTGGCGGTCAGGGCGGCGGGTTCCGTCCGCGCGAGGACCGTGGCGGCTTCCAGGGTCAGGGTGGTGGCGACCGCGAGTTCCGGCCCCGCGAGGGCGGCGATGCTGGCGGCGAGGGCTTCCGGCCCCGCGCCCGCGCCGACCGGGGCTGGGGCAACAAGCGCCGCGACGAGGAATAAAGCGCAGTAAGCCAGGGGCAGAGGGCCGGGAAGCGTATCCCGGCCCTCTGCCTTGCTGAGTGGTCGGCCTTACGCTCCGCCCTCCGGCCCCCGCAGCCACCCGTCCAGCCAGGCCAGGTACTCCTCCAGCCGTTTGAGGCGCCGGTCCGGGCGACCCGAGCGGCTGAGTTCGTGGTCCTCTCCGGGAAAGCGCACGAAACGCACCGGAACGCCGTGCAGCCGCAGCGCCGCATACCACTGCTCGGCCTGCTCGACCGGGCAACGGTGGTCCAGCACCGAGTGGACGATCAGGGTGGGGGTGCGGACGTTCTCCACGTACTTCAGCGGACTCATGTCCCAGAGGCGCGGGGCGTCGGCGCTGCGGTGGAAGTTCAGGCCCAGTTCGTCGTCCCAGAAGCGCATCCCGATGTCGGAGGTGCCGCCGAACGAGAGCAGGTTGCAGATGCTGCGGTCGGTGATGGCCGCCTGGAACCGGTCCGTATGCCCGGTGATCCAGTTGGTCATGTAGCCGCCGTAGCTGCCGCCCATGACGCCCGTGCGCGCGGCATCGAGCTGCCCATGCGCGGCGAGGCAGGCGTCGAAAAAGGCCAGCAGGTCCGCCAGGTCCACCGTGCCCCAGCGCCCGAAGATGTCGGACGACCACGCCTGCCCATAGCCGACACTGCCGCGCGGATTGCCGTAACAGACGCCGTAGCCGCGTGCGGCAAACAGCTGGAACTCATGCACGAAGGCGTGTCCGTAGGCCGTGTGCGGCCCGCCGTGGATGCTCAGCAGGGCGGGAGCCGGGGTGTCCCCGCCGGGCAGCAGTACCCAGCCCTCGCCCTGGCCCAGTTCATTCCCGAAGGTCACGCGCTGCGGCGTCCGGGCCGGAAAGGGGAGGCGGTCATGCAGCCGCGTCACCGGCACGCCGTTCAGTTCGACCTCGGGGAAGCGGTCGGCCCGCTCGCGGATCAGGGCCACCCCACCACTGCCCTGACCGCTGGCGGGGCGCGCGGTGAAGCAGGAAATCACGGCCTCCCCGGCGTGGTCGTGGGGCATCACCGTGCCGTCCAGGCCCACCCGGAACAGGCCGCAGGAGCCGCCGACGGTCCTCAGGGTCAGCAGGGTCCGGTCGTCCAGCCACACGGGCCGCTCGGGAAAGGCCCCCACGTGGCAATCCCCGCCCACCAGGTTCCCGACCGGTCGGTCCCCGTCCCCCTCTTCCGAAGGCGCGTCCAGCCGCCGCCAGGAGCCGCCCGGCTCCACCAGAAAGAGGTGGGGGTCCTCGGGGCTGCCCTTGCCCTCGGGGCGACCGACCAGGGCGAGACGCTGGCCGTCCGGGTGAGGCACGGCGGCGGTGATCCCGGCGTTCCAGCGGGTCAGGCGCGTGCGTTCACCGCCGAGCAGCAGGGTGTCCGCCTCCTGCCGCCCCTGTACGGCGTCCTCCTCGGTCGGGCTGGACACCAGCAGCAGACCCCGGCTGTCGGGCCACCAGGCGTACGAGGTGACCTCCACTTCCGGCGCGAGCCACTCGTGCCGTTCCCCGGTCGCCACGTCGTAGCGCCACAGCCGGGCGGGGCGTTCGGGCAACCAGTCGCGCCCGTTGAAGCGGTAGCGCGGGCGGGTAATCACGCGGGCCTCGCCGCGTTCGTCGCGCCGGTCCTCCTCGTCGCCGGGACTCAGGAAGGAGAGCCAGCGCCCGTCGGGACTCCACTGCACGTCCTGCACCGGACCCCTGAAGCGGGTCACCCGTTGCGCCTCGCCCCCACCCAGGGGCAGCAGAAACAGTTGCCCCTTCTGCCCGCCCGCTTCACGCACGAAGGCCAGCGTCTGCCCGTCGGGTGACCAGCGCGGCGAGGTGTCCCGGCCCTCTCCAGCGGTGAGGGGCCGCGCCTCTGCCCCGTCCGAGAGCCACACCTGCGAGCGGTAGCGGGGCCGGGCAAAGTCCGGGGCGGGCTGCTGCGGGTCTTCTTCCTCCACCCTCGACAGGATGAAGGCCACGCGCTGCCCGTCGGGGCTGACCTGCGGGTCGGAGGGAAAGGCGAGGGCCAGCAGACTTTCCGGGCCGGGGACGGCAGGGGGATGAGCCATACCGCAGTCAAGCACAGAGGCCCTGGGGCGGCGCCCGGCCCGCTTCTCATGATCCTTCGCTGAAGACCGAAAGTGCCCGCGCTTGCCGTTCCCAGAGAGAAAAAACCTACACTGAGGGCACCGGGAGCTGCCGGCTCTGTCCACCCAACACACGTGTGTCTCTGCACGGTCTTTTTTCCTGCTTTCCCTGGAGGAACAGCATGCATGAACTCCACTGCACCTGGGTGCCGGGAACCATCGATATTGTTCGCCTGAAAGTCTCGGGCCGGACCATTGAACTCACGAGCACGCGCCTCGCCCGCATTTTCGGGGCACAGGCCCTCAACGACCTGTATCTCAAGGGCCGCACAATTCTGAAGGCCAACCCGCAACAGGTCGCCCTGCTGGCCTGACCTTTGACCTCTGCGCCCCGGACCCCGCCCCCCTGGCCGGTCCGGGGCGGCTTTTTGTGATGGAGGTAGCATGGGCGGCATGCAACCTGACCTTCAGGCGATGCTCGCCGACCTGCGCGCCCTGGCCGAGACCGAATCCCCCTCCACCGATATGGCGGCGGTCAACCGAGTGATGGATCTGGTCGAAAGCTGGGCACTCGACCTCGGCGCGACCACCCACGCCCTGCCCGGCGGTACCCGGCAGTTCAGCTTCGGGGTGGACCCGGACGCGCCGGCCGGGGAACGGCCCGTGCTGATCCTGACCCACGCCGATACCGTCTGGCCGCACGGCACGCTCGCAGAGATGCCCCTGCGGGTCGAGGGGGACCGGCTGTATGGCCCCGGCACCTACGACATGAAGGCCGGCATCGTGGGGGCCTTCCATGCCCTGCGCGCGCTGAAGAGCCAGGGGCCGTGGCCGCGCGGCGGCGTGCAGGTGCTGCTCACCCCCGACGAGGAGATTGGCAGCCACAGCAGCCGGGGCCAGATCGAGGCGGCGGCTCGCAAGGCCCGCGCCGTGCTGGTCGTCGAGCCGCCCGTCGCGGACACGCACGCCCTGAAGGTGGGCCGCAAGGGCGTGGGCGACTTCCGGCTGGCCTTTCACGGGGTCGCGTCGCATGCCGGGAACAAGCCCGAGGAGGGAGCCAGCGCGATCACCGAGGCCGCGCGCGCGGTGCTGGCGGTGCAGGCCCTGGCCCGCCCGGAGGCCGGCACCACCGTCAGCGTCGGCCTGATCCGGGGCGGCAGCGCGACGAACGTGGTGCCCGCCGAATGCGTGCTGGAGGTGGATGTGCGCGTCTCCACCCTGGCCGAAGGCGAGCGCGTCGATGCGGCGATCCGCGCCCTGACGCCCAGCGACCCGCGCGTGCGGCTGGAGGTCACGGGCGGGCTGAACCGGCCCCCCTTCGAGCGCAGCTCCCAGACCGAGCAGCTGTTCGCCCAGGCGCAAGCCATCGCCCGCGAGCTGGGCTTCGAGATCGGCGGGGAGGTGGTCGGCGGGGGCAGCGACGGCAACTTCACCGCGCCCCTGACCCCCACCCTCGACGGCCTGGGGGCACCCGGCGACGGCGCGCACGCCGCCCACGAACACGTACGCCTGGACCGCTGGCCCGACCACGTGCGCCTGCTGACACGCCTGCTGCAAGAAGTGTAAGGAAGCGGCGGGAGGTGGGAGGAGGCGCCCACCTGTGCCCGCGTCCTGCCCCCCGCGCACAGGAGAAGCCATGTTCAATCTTTTCGGCAGGAAGAAAGCCGCCGCCAGCACTTACGTCCGGCAGGAGGACGCCCAGACGTTTCGTGTCCGGGTCCGGACCCTGCGGCACGGCGAGGTGGTCGAGTTCCGCTTTACCAAGGCCGCGCACATCGGCGCGGACGAGGGCGGCGGTTACCTGTTCCGCAAACCGGTCGTCAGCCCGCAGCACTTCGACCGGGGTGAACTGGTCGTGCGCTTCGATGCGCGGTACCGGGTAACGGGGGCAGAGGGCGAGGGCGTGGAGTTTGTCCCCGTGAGCGAGTGGGAAGACTGAGGCGCGTGGGCGCACCGTAGCCTCCGCCACCTTGCGGAGACCCTCAACACTTCCTTTCCCGGATCTCAGGGCGGAGTGAAGGCGCTTGGGTATCAGGACAAGAGCCGGCCTGCCACGCTGGGGTGAACCGTTCCGACCCCGGAGGTCTTCACCATGCAAAAACGCCTTGCTTTTTCTGCCCTCGCCTTTTCCCTCGTTCTCCCCACCGCGCTGGCCGGTGGCATGGCCGGGATGCCGATGGGGCCGGTCAGCACCGCCCAGGTCTCGAACGACACCGATGTCCTGTTCATGGAAGTCATGACCATGAGCAACCTGGCCGAGATCCAGACCTCGCGGCTGGCCCTGAACAGGAGCAGCAGCGCAGCGGTGCGGGCCTTTGCCCAGGAGATGATCACGGCGCATACCCGTGCCCAAGCCGAGCTGAACAACCTGGCCGCCATGAAGGGCGTCCGGTTGACCGACAAGCCAGGGGCCGACCAGCGCCTGCAATACAACAAGCTCAGCACGCTCTCGGGGTCCGCCTTCGACGCGATGTACAAGAAGGTGCAGGTCAGCGGCCACAGCATGACCCTCAACCTGATCCAGACCTACCGCAGCATGGGCAAGGATGCCCAGACCCTCGCCTACGCCGCCAAGACACAGCCGGTGGTCGCGGCGCACCTCGAACACGCGAAGATGCTGCCCTGACCCTCTGCTGCTGGAGAAGGTGCCTGGGACAAACCCAGGCCCTTTTTCATGGCCTATCCCTGCACCTCGTGGAACGTTTCTTCGGTGATCCGTTCGGGAAACTTGCGGATAAAGTCCACGGTGCTCAGCGCCTGGCTGCGGTGGCAGGCGATGGCCTGGAGTTTGCGGCGGACGTGGTGGGTCACGTCGCGGCGCAGGTTCGGCGCGAGCCAGGCGGCGTGTAGGGCCTCGTTCTCGGGGGGCGTGTCGCTGGCGTAGTACCACAGGCGGGGGCGTTCGCCCTCCGGCAGGCTTTCCCACGCCCCGCGAACCGCGCGGTGGGTGGTCACGTGGTCGGGGTGGCCGTTGCTGCCGTTGGGCGGAAAGGTCAGCACGATCTCGGGGCGGTGCCGCTGCATGGCCCCGCGCGCCACCTCCACCAGTGCCTCAAGGGGTTGTTCGGCCAGGTGTTTGTCGGGAAAGGTGTGCTGCTCATGCACCGTCAGGCCGATCACGTCCAGGCAGGCGCGCAGCTCCACCCCGCGCATCCGGGCGAGTTCTTCCGGGCCGTCGCACAGGCCCAGCGTGCGCCCGGCCTCGCCGCGCGTGAGGGTGACCAGGCCGCAGCGGTGCCCTTCCCCCAGCAGGTCCATCAGGGTGCCCGCCGCGCCGTATACCTCGTCGTCGGGGTGCGGCACGATCAGCAGGAGCTTCATCCGTTCGTTCATGCGCCCCAGGATAGGGCGGGCCGGTAGGCCCTGTGGCCGATGCGGGGGCCGGGGGCCGCCGTTCAGGATGGGGCCATGCCCGACCCCGCTTTTATGCTGCGCGCTCCCCGCAAACCCGGCGACTTTCCGGAGACGGCCGCCGTCCTGTCCGCCGCCGACCCCGAGTGGCCCGTCACCCCCGAGCTGCTGCGCGTCTGGGACGAGGCCGCCGATCCGGGGCTGTTTCTGACCGAGCTGGTCGCGGAGCAGGAAGGGCGGGTGGTGGGCGTGGGCCGGGTCGGGCACGACGATTTCGCCTTCGAGGAATGGCGCTACTGGGGCAACCTCAGCGTTCACCCGGATGCGCGGGGGCGGGGCGTCGGTGGGGCGCTGTATGCGGAGCTGCTGGAGCGGGTGCGGACGCGGGGCGCACGCGAACTCCGCACCATGCTGACCGACCAGCCGCACCACGCGCTGGGCCGCGCCTTTCTGGAACGCCGGGGCTTCCGGCCTGTCTGGGAGCGCTACGAATCGCGCCTGGACACGGACCGGGTGGACCTGGACCGCTTCGACGGGTTGCTGTCGCAGGTCGCGGCGGACGGCGCCGAACTCCGGAGCGTCGCGGAGCTGGCCGCCGACCCCGAACGCGACCGGCGGCTGTGGGAACTCGACTGGCGGCTTTTTCAGGACGTGCCGATGGGCAACACGCTGACCAGGCGGCCCTTCGAGACCTGGGTCAAGCAGGAACTGGAGGACCCGACCTTCGCGCCGGAGCTGTCCTTCGTCGCCGTGCGGCCCGGTCTGGAAGATCCCCTCACTGGCCCGTATATCGGCTACTCCACCCTGATGCGGAACCCAGCGGGCTTTTATGTGATCGGCATGACTGGCGTGCGGCGGGGGGACCGGGGCCGGGGTATCGCCAAGGCGCTGAAGGTGGCCGCGATGCGCGCTCTGGCGGCAGCGGGCGGCGGCTCCATCCGCACCTTCAACGACAGACCGAATGTGGCGATGCTGCGCATGAACGAGAAATTGGGCTTCGTGCGCGGCCCCACGCACCTACGCTACGAACTGCGGCTGGAGGAGCAGGCATGACCCTGAACCCCGGTCTGACGCTGCGCGAGGCCGCCGACACCGACGCGCCCGCCCTCGCGGCCCTGCAAGGCGAGGTCTGGCCGCAGCACACCACGACCGCCGAGGCCCTCCTGCACGAGCTGGCGGACCTGCGTGCCCATCCGCTGCGGCCACATGTCTGGCGGCTGGTGGCCGAGGAGGCCGGAGAGGTGGTGGGGCTGGCGTCCGTCCACCAGTTCCCCGGGATGTTCCACCCCGACCGCTACCACGCGGACCTGCTGGTGCGGCCCGCCGCGCAGGGCCGGGGCGTGGGCAGGGCGCTCGCGGCGGCGCTCGAAGCCCACCTGGATGCCCGCCCCGCCCGCGAGGTGCTGGCCGGGACCCAGGAAGATCACCCGCGCGGCCTGGCGTTTCTGGCCCGGCACGGCTTCCGCGAGGCGATGCGCTTTTTCGACAATGTGCTCGACCTGCGCGCCTTCGATCCGGCGCCCTGGGCGGAGGCGGCCCGGCTGCCGGAGGGGCTGCGCCTGCTGAGCCTCCCGGAGCTGATCGCCGAACAGGGCGAGGACGCGGCGTGGCGGGCCTACCACGCTGCTGCCGTGGAAGCCCGCGAGGACGTGCCGCGCACGGGCGAGGCGACGCCGCTGCTGTACGGCGCAT
Source organism: Deinococcus phoenicis (assembly GCF_000599865.1). Lineage (GTDB taxonomy): Bacteria > Deinococcota > Deinococci > Deinococcales > Deinococcaceae > Deinococcus > Deinococcus phoenicis. The sequence continues at coordinate 16,044 of NZ_JHAC01000034.1, forward strand.
TCCGCACCCGTGGCGAACACCCGCAGTTTCTCCCCGCAGGCGTGCTGCTGGCCGTCACGGCCTCGGGCGAGGTCGCGGCCCTGACCGAGCTGTACGCGGACGCGGCCGACCCGGCCCGCCTGAATACCGGCCTGACCGGCACCCGCCGCGCCTGCCGCCGTCAGGGCCTGGCGCTCAGCCTGAAACTCGCCGCACTCGACCTGGCCCGCCGGCGCGGCGCGCAGAGCATCTGGACCGGGAACGCCACCACCAATGTCCCCATGCTCACCCTGAATGAGCGCCTGGGCTTCAGGCCCCGCCCCGCCTGGACCGAGATGAAACGCGGGGAGGTCTGATACGAATTCCGGTTGAACAGTGACAAAAACTGTTCAACCCGGCCGGAGCGAGCCGGAAAGAAGCGGTTGCCGGGAAAGGAGTTACCGAATCGGCGCTTTCCCGATTTGAGAACGGATTGGACGGAAACCGTCTGAGGCCCGGCCTGCCGTTTTCCTGAGGCCGGATCACAGTCTGGGGGCCGCAGGGGGAGATACTCGGAGGGTGCCGCGCCCCTCTCTTCCCCGCCCGGGGTCCCCATGCTGCTGAGCATCGACTGGGACGCCTTCAGCGGGTGTGTGCCGCTGGTCTTCGACGCGCCCATCTGGGGCACACGCGACCGCGAGCATGACCGGCTGGCGGCCTGGTGGGACCGCGCCCGCAAGCGGGAGCCGCAGGCCCCCGGCTGGGCCGCGCTGGAAACGGATTTCCCCCTCTATTCCGGCTGGGAGGCGCTGGAAGCCTACCGGGGGATTCCGGCGGCCGTGACCCTCTCGCACGCGGACGCCTGGGCGTGGCTGGAGCGCTGGCCCGGCCAGGACGTGCTGAACGTGGACAGCCACCACGACCTCGCCAGTTTCAGCGGGGACGGCGCGCGCTTAAGGCCCGGCAACTGGGCGGGCCTGGGCCTGCGCGCGGGCCGCGTCCGCCGCTACACCTGCCTCTATCCCGACTGGCATACCGGGCTGCCCGTGGCCGAGGGCTACGCCCTGGAGCGCACCCGCAGCGAACTCGCGCCGCTCCTGCCGCCGGACGTGCTGGCGCGCGTGACCCTGACGCGCATGACCGCCCCCGGCGCGGGCCTGCCCGACCCGTCGCGGGTCACGGCGCTGCTGCTGGTGCAGTCGCCCGCCTGGACGAACCCCGCCCACGACGCCGAGTTCTGGGGGCTGGCCCGGACCCTGCGCGCCGAGGTGCTGGTCCCGCCGCTGGACCGCTCGGCGTCGGCGTAGGTTCTCGGGCGAGAGGCCCATTTCCACGTGGCCCGGACCTGCTACCCTCTGGGGCGGCCCGTGACCTGTCTTGTCGCTGCGGCCGGAGGACGCCATGACCTATTCCGCCACTGGCCGCATACCCCTGGGGCTGATTGCCCTGTACGCCGCGAGCATCCTGCTTGCCAACGTCACGCTCAACCAGTTCATCCCGCTGCCGGTCTTCGGGCTGCTGAGCGTCGGCACGATCTTCTTCGCGGCGGTGTTCACGCTGCGCGACCGCATCCACCGCGCGGGGGGCCTGAAGGCCGTTTACTTCGCCATTGCGGCGGCGCTGCTGGTCAATACGGTGGCCGCCCTGCTGCTGGGCACCCCCTGGCGCTTTGTCGGCGCGTCGTTCCTGGCGATTCTGGTGGGCGAGCTGGCCGATACCGCCGTGTACCAGCGCCTGATCGAAAAAAGCTGGTGGACGCGGGTGCTGACCAGCAACGCCGTCAGCGTGCCGCTGGATTCCGTCATCTTCACGCTGCTGGCCTTCTGGGGCGACATGAGCAGCCGCGACATCGCACAGATCATCTTCGCGGACATTCTCGCCAAGTACACCATCGCCGCGCTGTTCGCCTTCCGGGTCCGCCACGCCGCCCGCGCCGCCGCGTCATGACACCTGACGCCGCCTCCCGGCTCAAGACCATCCCGAACGCCAGGCCAAACCTGCACACGGTCGTCGAACACGTGCTGCACCTGCCCGAGCTGTGTCCGGCCAGCCACAACCCCGCCCCCGGCAGCACCCTGACGCTGCGCTACGTGGCGGCTGGGCAATTGCTGGAGCTGTTCAGCCTGGACACGTACATCGACGCCTTTATCGGGCATCCGGTGGTGCGCGACATGGAACTCTTCGTGCAGACGGTGGCCCAGGACGCCGCGAACGCTGCCGGGGCCGAGGTGACGGCGTGTGCCGACGTGCGCCTGAACCGGGTCCGGCAGGGGCAGCGGGTGACGGTGGTCGCGGTGCCCGGCCACTGACCGTCAAATGGAAGGGGAGGGGGAGACGCCGGGGCCGCCCGCCGGGTACGGTGGCCCATGACTCGATTCTCTTTCCGGGCGCTGCTGGACCGTATCGGCGGGTCAGGCTTCAAGTGGACGGGTGCCGCGCTTGCCGGGCCGTCCCATGCGCCCCGCCGCCGTGAAGAGGGCGAAGACGGCATCGGCGTCCCGGTGCCTGTCGGTCCCCGCCCCCGCCGGGGCGGAGCGCAGGCCCAGCCCCCGCGCGAGGAAGAGGAGGCGGTGGCGCTGCCCCCCCTGCGCGGCTGAAAGCTTCCTACAGCCCCAGCATGCCCCGGTAGGCCGCGACGATGCTGCCGCCCCAGATCAGGGCCACCACCGCGCCCAGCGCGAGATACGGGCCGAACTTCACGCGGTTCTCGCGTTTCAGGGCCACCTGCACCAGCCCCAGGACCGCGCCCGCGAACACCGCCACCACGACCGCTACCAGCAGCCGCTCCCAGCCCAGGAACGCGCCGATCACGGCGGCCAGCTTCACGTCCCCGAAGCCCATCGCCGAGGGGTCGAAAGGGGCGTCCGCTTCCCCTTCCGGCTCGCGGCGCAGCCACCAGTACACGCCCGCCACCAGGGACGCCGCCCCCGCCGCCGCCAGCGCGCCCTGCACCATCAGGATCAGGCCGGGGCCAGAGCCGGTGCTGCCCAGCATCAGGCTGACCAGAAAGCCGCCCAGCGTGACGATCTCGGGAATACGGACGGTCCGCCGCGCGGCGAGGTTGACGGCGGCGGACACGAGCGCCGCACCCAGCCCCCACCACGGCCCCAGCCACGCCCCGGCCAGCAGCGCGAGGCTGATTTGCTGGTAGCCGATGGGCGTTTCCGGGTATTGCCGCTCGCGGAAGCGCCGCAGCACCCACGATCCCAGCAGGTCGATGGTGACGAGCAGGCCCGCGCCGAGCAAGGCGCCCTGGACCGCCTGCCCGACCAGAGGCAACCCCGCTTCTGCCGCCCCGGAGCGGGTGTTCAGCCACGCGAAGGCCAGCCCCAGCGCGGCGCCCGGCAGCGTCAATTCGTCGGGGATGGTGTAGGTGTCCAGATCGATGGCGCTGGCTACCAGCAGCAGCGTGAACAGCACCATCAGCCCCAGCGTGCCCGCGCCGAAGGTGGTGAAGGGAAACAGCGCCGCAATGACGGCGTAGCCCAGGCCGGTCAGCAGCTCCACCACCGGATACCGCGCCTTGATCGGCGCGCGGCAGTAGCGGCACTTCCCGCCCAGGCTCAGCCAGGAGCCGACCGGTACCAGATCGCGCACCCCCAGGCGGTGGTCGCAGGCCGGGCAGTGGCTGGGCGGGAAGGCAATGTTCTCCCCGCGCGGCAGCCGGTGGATCAGCACGTTCGAGAACGACCCCACCAGCAACCCGAACACGCCAGCGAACACCACGAGCAGAACGTCGAGACTCACCCGCCCAGTGTAGGGGCGGCGGTCTGACAGCGGACTTGCGGCCCATCAGAAGGGGGCGCGGCTTTCCTCAGCCCGCGCCCCCCTGCCGGCCTTCCCTCAATGCTTGCCGAAGTGCCCCAGCTGCGGCACGTTGGGCCGCCACTCGGGCCGCTCCACCACCTCGCCGAAAAGGTCGTACTCGTCACTGTCCTCGATGCGGGCGCGGACGATGTCGCCGATTTTGACCTGCCCCGCGAAGTCGCCCGCATAGAGGTAGACCTGACCGTCGATGCCGGGGGCGTCGCCCTTGGTGCGGCCGATCAACCGGGTGCCGGGCCGGTCGCCCTCGTCGTCGTTGAACTCGTCCACGATCACGTCCATGACGCGGCCCACCTTCTCGGCCAGCTTCTCGGTGCTGATGCGCTGCGCGACCGCCATGAAGCGGGCCAGGCGCTCCTGCTTGACCTCCTCGGGCACCGGGTTGGGCAGGGCGTTCGCGTCGGCCTCCTCCACCTCCGAGTAGGTGAAGGCCCCCACGCGGTCCAGCCGGGCCTCCTCCAGAAAGGTCAGCAGCTCCGCGAAGTCTTCTTCGGTTTCGCCGGGAAAGCCCACGATGAAGGTCGAGCGGATCACCAGTTCGGGGCAGATCTCGCGCCAGCGGCGGATGGTGTCGAGCTGTTTGCCCGCGCCGGGCCGCCGCATCAGCCGCAGGATGCGGGGGCTGGCGTGCTGCATGGGAATATCGAGGTAGGGCAGGATCTTGCCCTGCGCCATCAGCTCCACGATGCGGTCCACGTGGGGGTAGGGGTAGACGTAGTGCATCCGCACCCACGCGCCCATCTCGCCCAGTTTCTCCGCCAGGTCGGTGAGGTGCGCGCGGACCGTTCCGCCCTGAAATTCGCTCTCGCGGTAGCGCACGTCCACCCCATACGCCGAGGTGTCCTGTGAGATGATCATCAGTTCCCGGGTGCCGCCCGCAATCAGGCGGTACGCCTCGTACAGCACGGCCCCCGCGTCGCGGCTGACCTGCCGCCCGCGCAGCTTGGGAATGATGCAAAAGGCGCAGGTGTGGTTGCAGCCCTCCGCAATCTTGACGTAGGCGTAGTGCCGGGGCGTGAGCTTCACGCTGGGCGCGAACACGTCGCCCGCCCGCGTGCCTTCGCGTTCCGGCTGGGCCAGTTCGGGGCGCATCCCCGGCGCGGCCACCGGGAGCAGGCCGGTAAAGGGGTCCAGTTCCACCGGCAGCAGCTCGCGCACGTGCGCCATCACGTCGTCCACCGCTTCCGAGCCGGTGATCGCCGCGACCTTGGGGTGGCGTTCCAGAATCTTCTCGGGCCGCTCGCCCAGGCAACCGGTCACGATCACCCGGCCGCCCGCGTCGAGCGCCTCGCCGATCGCGCTGAGGCTCTCCTCGATGGCGGGCGTGATAAAGCCGCAGGTGTTCACGATCACGGCCTGGGCGTCCTCGTAGCTCGGCGCGACCTCGTAGCCTTCCACCCGCAGCTGCGTCAGGATGCGCTCGCTGTCGACCAGCGCCTTGGGGCAGCCCAGGCTGATAAAGCCGACTCTGGGGGGAGCGGCCTGGGGGGCGGCCACGGCGGGCAGCGGTTCTTTCATCGTCATCTGTGTTCCTCCACGCGGACGCGCCGCCACGTGGGAACACGCCGGGCGCGAGACTCAACCGGGCAGTGTACAGGGCGGGGCGGGCGGGCGGATAGGGCGCGGGTCACAGGAGGGGGCCGCGTCCGCTTCCCCCGGCCCCGCACGCTAGACTGCCGGGCGTTATGAATGCCAAGGTCATCGTCGTCACATCGGGCAAGGGAGGCGTGGGCAAGACCACGACCACCGCGAACATCGGCGCGGCGCTCGCCAAGCTGGGCGAGAAGGTCGTCGTCATCGACGTGGACGTGGGCCTCAGGAACCTCGACGTGGTGATGGGCCTCGAATCCCGCGTGGTGTTCGATCTGGTGGACGTGCTGGAAGGCAAGTGTCGCCTCTCCCAGGCCGTGATCCGCGACAAGCGCGTCGAAACGCTGTACCTGCTGCCCGCCTCCCAGACCCGCGACAAGGACGCCCTCGACCCCGAGGTGTTCAAGGACGTGGTGCGCCAGCTGATCGAGGACGAGGGCTTCGACCGCGTGCTGATCGACTCGCCCGCCGGGATCGAGTCGGGCTTCAAGACGGCGGCGGCCCCCGCGCAGGGTGCGCTGGTCGTGGTGAACCCCGAAGTCTCCAGCGTGCGCGACGCCGACCGCATCATCGGGCTGCTCGAAGCCCAGCAGGTGCGCGAGATCCGGCTGGTCATCAACCGCCTGCGCCCCAAGATGGTCGCCAGCGGCAACATGCTCAGCGAGGCGGACATTCTGGAAATCCTGGGTGTGAAGCCCATCGGGATCATTCCGGAAGACGACGGCATCCTGGTCAGCACCAATGTGGGCGAACCCGCCGTGCTGGGCAAGACCCAGGCCGGGCAGGCCTTTATGGACACCGCCCGCCGCCTCAAGGGCCAGGACGTGCCCTATCCCAAGCTGGAGCAGGACAAGGGCTTCTGGGCCATCTGGCGGCGTCTGTTCGGGGGGGCGTGACATGTTTTCCTGGCTCAACAAGCGCCGCAGCAAGGACACCCTCAAGGACCGCCTGGAACTCGTGCTGGCCTACGACCGCGCGCAGATTCCGCCCGGCAAGGTGGACGCGCTGCGCAACGACCTGCTGGAAGTCGTCAAACGCTACTTCCCGGCGGGGAACAGCAGCGTCGAGGTCGAGCAGCACGGCGACAAGGTGGTGCTGATGGCCAGCATCGCCATCGACGAGAACGTGGAGAACGCCGGACGCCAGGGCCGGTAACGGCGGGCGCGGGACCGGGGGCCGGGGGCACTTGCTTCCCGGCCCCCGCCCGTTTCATGCTGGTCAGGCAGACCGGAGGAACGTCATGACCGAGGTCCAAACGCAAACCGGCAAGAAGCCGCTCTCCGGGCAGGTCGCCCTGGTCACCGGCGCGTCGCGGGGGCTGGGCCGGGCGACGGCGCTGGAACTCGCGGCGGCGGGGGCACACGTGATCGTCACGGCCCGCAGCACGCGGGGGCACGGCACCCAGCCGTCCCTGCCGCACACGACGATCGACGACACGGCCGAGGCTGTCCGCGCGGCCGGGGGGCAGGCCACGCCGCTGAGGTGCGATCACACCGACCCCGCGCAGGTGGAAGCGGTCATCCGGCAGGTCGCGCAGACCCACGGCAGGCTGGACGTGCTGGTGAACAACGCCTGGGGCGCACACGACCGGCAGGCGGCGGGGGGTGGGGGCGAGGTCTGGGACGAGCCGAGCCGCTGGACCAGCTCCGGGACATGCTGCTGGCCGGGGCCTACAGCGATTACGTGACCAGCCTGCTGGCCCTGAAGCACCTGATGGGACCGCAGGGAAGCGGCCTGATCGTTTCCACGACCTGGCATACCGACGAGCCGCCGGGCTGGCTGCCCTACGAGGTCAGCAAGGCGGCCAAAAACCGCCTGGTGTACGCGCTGGGCCACAAACTGCGCGGCACGGGCGTCACGGTGGTGGGCGTCGCGCCGGGCTGGATGCGGACCGAAGTCATGCTCCAGCACCACACCGAGCAGGAACTCGCCGGGCAGACCGAGACGCCGCACTACGCGGCGCGGGGCGTCGTGGCCCTGGCGGGCGACCCGCAGGTCATGCGCCACAGTGGGAAGATTCTGGACGTGGGCGAGCTGGCCGACCTTTACGGCGTGACCGATCTGGACGGCACGCAGCCGCAGTGGTACGCCGCCCACCGGCTTAGGCAGGGCGGGGGTTGACCGGCCCGCTGGCCCTTAACGCCCCCTCAATCTGACGGCCGGTTCTGCTTTACCGGATAAAGTAGCGGGCATGGAATACCGCAATCTCGGCAGAAGCGGCCTCAAGGTCTCGGAAGTGGCGCTGGGCGGCTGGGTCACGTTCGGGCACTCCGTTCACGACCAGCAGATGGTGCGTGACATCGTGCTGAAAGCCTACGAGGAAGGCGTGAACTTCTTCGACCAGGCCGACGTGTACGCGCGCGGCAAGTCCGAGGAGATGATGGGCAGCGTGCTGCGCGAACTGCCCCGCCACACCCTGGTGATCTCCAGCAAGGTCTACTGGCCGATGAGCGACGACGTGAACGACCGGGGCCTCTCGCGCAAGCACATCCTGGAGAGCATCGACGGGAGCCTCAGGCGCCTGGGCACCGATTACCTCGACATCTATTTCGCGCACCGCTACGACGAGAACGTGCCCATGGACGAGATCGTGATGGCCTTCGATCAGGTGATCCGGGACGGCAAGGCGATGTATTGGGGCACCAGCATGTGGCCTGCCGCGCGCATCGCGGAGGCGGTCGAGTTCGCCCGCGCACACGGCCTGCACGCGCCCGTCACCGAGCAGCCCGAATACTCGATGCTGCGGCGTGACCGCGTGGAGGGTGAGATTCTGCCCTACACCGAGAAAGCCGGCGTGGGGCTGGTCGTCTGGAGTCCGCTGGCGATGGGCCTGCTGACCGGCAAGTACGACCAGGGCCAGCCCGAGGGCGCGCGTCTCAGCGAGAACGAGAACTGGGGCAAGAACTTTTTGACCGAGGAGAATATCCAGAAGGTCCGCGACCTGAAGCCCATCGCGGACGACCTGGGCATCACCCGCGCGCAGCTTGCCCTGGCGTGGATCCTGCGGCAGAAGGGGGTGAGCAGCGTCATCACCGGGGCCACCAAGGTCGGGCAGATCGAGGACACCGTCAAGGCGGCGGGCGTGAAGCTCAATGACGACCTGCTGCGCCGCATCGAGGAGATCCTGACGCGCTGAGCGCCGGGCAGCGTCGCACGCGGGGGTGGGCCGTTTCTGGCCTTTTCCCCGCTTTTTGTGGTCTGCCGGGTTTTTGTGGTCTGGCAGGCAACGAACGCCGGATCAGCCCAGCACGAGCGCGGGAGGATACACCCGGTTGCGTCCGGCCCCCTTGGCCCGGTAGAGGTGATCGTCGGCCTGCTCGAACGCCACGCGCAGGGCCTCGGCGTCGTGGCCCCCCGTGAGGGCGTACCCGGCGCTGACGGTCAGGGTCATGCCGGGCAGCAGCGCGGACCAGTCGTGGGCCTCGACGGCCCGCCTCAGGCCCTCGACCAGGGCTGCGGCGTCTCCGGGGTTCGCGCCGGGCAGCACCAGCAGAAATTCCTCACCGCCGTAGCGGGCCAGCAGACTGGCGGCGGGCAGCCGCGCCGTCAGGCAGGCCGCCACCGCCCGCAGGGCCGCGTCACCGGTCGCGTGCGAGTGCTGGTCGTTCACGTCCTTGAAGTGGTCGATGTCGAACAGGGCCAGCAGCGTCCCGGCCCCCTCTTCCAGCTCGGAGAGGGCGTCTTGCAGCCCCCGGCGGTTCAGCAGGCCCGTGAGGGGGTCCTGGCGGGCCTGGGCCTCGGCGCGGCGCACACTGTCCTGCCAGCTGCTCGCCTCGGCGCGGGCCTGCCGCAGGTCGCGGGCCAGGTCGTCGTTGCGCTGCTCGATGTGGGCCAGCCGGTCCAGGGCGGTCTGCGCACGCTCCAGGGCTTCCCGGTACGTGGCGAGCGCGGCCGGAAAATCGCCCGCCTGCTCGTGTAGCCCGGCGACCGCCTGCAACACGTCCTGCGTCTCCCGGTGGCGACCCTGGCCGCGCACGGCGTCCAGCGCGGCGCGGTAGTGCCGCTGCGCCTGCTCGGGCCATCCGCGCGCCGTGCTGACCTCGGCCATCGCCAGATAGGCCTCCAGGTAGGCCCGTTGCCCCAGTTGCCGGTGGTAGGCCATGGCCGCCTCGGCGTAGACCTGCGCGCTGTCCAGGTCCCCTTCCAGCAGGGCGAGCCGTGCGGCGTGCGTTTCGGTGTTCAGGGCGACGATGTGGTCCGGTTGCAGGGCCAGGGACACGCGGGCGGCCTCCAGAGCCGCGTGGCTGCGGGCGCGGGCCTCGGCCTCCGTGTCCGGGCGGCCCCGCTCCCGCGCCTGACGGGCAAGATTCAGGTAAGTGTGGGTGCGGTTCTCGTGCAGGTAGGGCCAGGACGCCCGCTGCTCTTCTTCCGGTAGCGAGAGCAGGAGTTCTTCCAGCAGATTGAGCTGGTGCAGAGAGTCGGCGTAGTGCCCGGAAAGGTTGGCGAGGTACGCGAGATTCACGTGGGCGTTCACGCGGTCGTTCACGTTCCCCGAGGTCTGGGCCAGGGCCTGCACGTCGAACAGGTCGCGCCGGGCACCCGACAGGTCCCCCGCCGTCAGCCGGGCGATGGCGCGGACATTGTGCACCCGCGCCTCCAGGTGGTGCAGGCCATGCTCGTGCGCCAGGTCCAGGGCCAGCGCCAGGTGTTCGAACGCCTGTTCCTGCCGGCCCCGCGTCACCTCCAGCGCGGACAGCCCCGCCAGCACCTCGACGGTCGCGTCGGGGGCGTCGGCGCTCAGGGCCGCTTCCAGCGCCGCCTGGGCCAGCGGCAGCGCGCTTTCCAGCGAGAGAAAACGGTAGTGCTGGGACAGCGCCAGATAGGCCCTGGCCCGGGCGGTGTCCGTGGTGGCCCCGGCCAGCGCCTCCTGTAGGTGAGGCGGGGCGTCGGACGGTACGGGAACCGACCCCAGACGGCGAACCTGTTTCATATGGAGCATTTTGGCGAATGCGGTCTTTCTAGACTATCACCCCAGATGGAGGTTGATGGGGGAGCCGTTCGCCTTCTCCGGACGGGTGCGCGGGGGCCTCTCCATCTTCCGGTGCACGCCGGCCTCACCCCTCCCCTCTATGCTGGAGGGCGTGGCGGCTATCGAGACGCGGGAGTTACGCAAGGTGTACCGGAGCCGGGCCGTCGTGGACGGCCTGACCCTGACGGTGGGCGAGGGCGAGGTCTTCGGCTTTCTGGGGCCGAACGGGGCGGGCAAAAGCACCACCGTCAAGATGCTGCTGGGGCTGGTGCATCCCAGCGGCGGCGAGGTGCGGGTGCTGGGCGGCTCCCCGGCGGACCCGGCGGTGCGCGCGCGGCTGGGGTTCCTGCCCGAGCAGTTCCGCTTCCAGACCTGGATGACGGGTGAGGAGTTTCTGCGCTTTCATGGCCGCCTGGCGGGGCTATCCGCCGCCGAACTGCGCGTGCGGGCGCCGCAGGTGCTGGGGACGGTCGGGCTGGGCGGACGCGGGGGCGAGGCGCTGAGCGGTTACTCCAAGGGAATGCTTCAGCGGGTGGGGCTGGCCGGGGCGATCCTGGCGCGGCCCCGGCTGGTGTTTCTGGACGAACCGACCAGCGCCCTGGACCCGATCGGCCGCGTGGAGGTGCGCGAGATCATCGAGCGGCTGCGCGGCGAGGGCGTGACGGTGTTCCTGAATTCGCACCTGCTCTCGGAAGTCGAGCAGGTGTGCGACCGGGTGGCGTTCGTGAAGTCGGGCCGGGTGCTGCGGCAGGGCAGCATGCGCGAACTGATGGGCGGCGTGCTGCCGGTGGACCTGCGGGTAGACCACCTCTCGCCCGCGTTGCTCGCCGCGCTGGCGCAGGTGGGCGAGGTGCGGCACACCGACCTGAACACGCCGGGCCGCGCCGGGGCCGAACTCTGGCTGGAGCGTGAGGACAGCCTGCCGGCCCTCGCGGACGCCGTGCATGCCCATGGGGCGCGCCTGTACGCCCTGACGCCCCGCCGCCCCGATCTCGAAACCCTGTTCCTCGAACTGATCGAGGGCAGCCCGGAGCCTGCGCCCGTGGGGGAGCCGGTGCGGGGAGCCGCCCGTGCATAACGCCCTCCTGATCGCGGAACTCTCGCTGCGCGAGGCGGTCCGCAAGCGGCTGGTGGTCGTGCTGCTGCTGCTGACGGCGGCCTTCCTGGGCTTTTACCTGTACGGCGTGTTCCGCCTGGAAGGCACCCTCGACCAGCGCGCCCGGGAGGCGGGGCTGGACGGCCGCAGCGTGAACGGCGCGGCCAACCTGAGCGTGATGTACGCCGCGATGTTCGGCATGTACCTGGTCTATTTCCTGGGCGTGCTGATGGCGGTGCTGTCCACGGTCGGGGCCGTCAGCGGCGACGTGGAAAGCGGCGTGATGCAGTCGGTGATCGCGCGGCCCATCAGCCGGGCACAGCTGGTGCTGGGGCGCTGGCTGGGGTTTACGGCCGTCAATGTCGTGTACGTGGCGCTGGTCGGCGCGGCGCTGCTGGGCGGCATCTTCCTGATCACGGGCTTCGTGCCGCCCGCGCCGCTGCCCGCCCTGGCCCTGATCCTGCTCGCCATCACGCTGGTCACGGCCCTCACGGTGCTGGGCAGCACCCTCTTTACCACGCTCGCCAACGGCATCGGCGTATTCGTGCTGTACGGCGCGGGCTTCGCGGGCGGCATTCTGGGCAGCATCGGCACCTTTGCCGCCAGCCCCACCCTGACCACACTGGGCAAGGTCGCCAACACCCTGATGCCCACCAACGCCCTGTGGCTGGGCGCGAGTTACCACCTGCAACCCGATGTGCTGCGGCAGATGGGCGAGATGACGCGCGGGGCCAACCCCTTTTTCGGCGGCGCGCCTCTGGCTTCCGGCATGATCGTCTGGGCCGCTGTCTACGCCCTGCTGGCCGTGCTGGTCGCCATGTGGCAATTCAGCCGCCGCGACCTGTAATCCACAGTGCGGCCCGTCCTGGGGGGGGGTAGAGGGGCGTTGAGGAAACTGTCGTTTGGGACGCGTGCTCTGCTCCCCGCTTCCCCCACAAAGACAAAGGAGGAGGAACGAAAGGTGCTGTAAAAGTGCCGGGTCTAGCAGCGGCTGCCTGGGGGGCAAGGTGTCCGCACCCTTGCCGACAATCAGCCGGGCAGGATCAGGGCCTGCCAGGTCGCCTCGGCGGTGTCGTCATTGCCCTCCTGGCCGGTCATGCCGGTGTCGTGGCAGGTAAAGCCCATCAGCGGCAGGGTCCGTCCCCCCGCGTTCAGCGTGTAGCTGCCGTGCTGGCCCGCACCGGGCGTCCGGCCCGGGGCCACCCGGTAAAGCACGATCACCGACTCGCCCACCCGCACCTCCGGCAGGTCCGAGGCGGTCACCTGCCCCGCGAAGCTCCGTCCGGGGTCGCCCACCTCGCCGTACCAGGCCCCCCGGACCTCGACCACTGCCCTGTCGCCGTTTCCACGCTGCGTCGTCATCCCGCCATCACAGCAGAAGCGCGGTGAGCCGGGTGTGGGGCTTCCCAAGCCCGGCAGCAAACGGGGCCAGACCGGGTGCGGGTCTGGCCCTTCAGGCGGCAAGGCTGCCGCGTTACTGATCGAGGGGATCGGGGTCCTGGCTGGCGCGGCGGCCCTCGTCCAGCTGATGCTTGCGCACGAAGTCCTGCTCGCGGGCCTGGGTGCCCTGGCTGGCGGTGGCGTCTCCGGGCACCAGAAGTTCGTCGCTGTGTTGCACGGTCGGGTCGGGGGTGGTGGGCACGTCGTTCTCGGCGTCGCGGTGGGTCATGAAAGGCTCCTGGAGGGGGGGGACGGCGGCGGGCACCGTGGGTTCGGTGCGGGCCAGGGGGCCTGGGGTCGGGACCGAAAGGGAAGGGGCCGGACGGGATGCCCGGTCCTCTTCACCACGGGCGGCGGGCAGGTGGGGGAGGCTCTCGCCTTCGTGACCTTCTCCGGCGGGATCGCTGCCCAGCTCGTGCAACAGGCGTTCGCGGGCGCTGATTTCCTCGTCCACCCGGCGGATGTCGCCGCGCAGCTCCTGGAGCACGTCCAGATCAGCGCCCGCGTGGTACGAGCGGCCCAGCCGAGCGTACAGGGCGTCGAGTTCGCGGTTCAGCTGAAACACCTCCAGCCGGAGCCGCGCGCTCTGCGTGACTTCCTCGCCCCGCCGCTGGACCCGCTCGGCTCCGCGGCGCACGCTGTTCAGGATGTTATCCAGCATGGGGTGATTCTCTGGCGGCGGCGCGTGGGGCGGGTGAGCCGGCGTTTAAGGGATGCCGCGGTTAACCCGGCGGGAAATGAGGCGGCCTCCCTTGCCCCCGGCCCCCTCCGCGCGGCACACTCGGAGAACCATGAACGCTGCCGAGACCCGCGCCCTGCTGACGGCGCTGACCGCCGCCCTGACGCGGGGCCAGCGGGCGGCTATGGCCACCGTGGTCGGCGTGCGGGGCAGCGCCTACCGCCGCGAGGGCACCCGCATGCTGGTTCTGGAGGACGGCGCACAGGTCTGCATGCTGTCGGGCGGCTGCCTGGAGGCCGAGGTGGTGGAGGTCGCGCTGGAGGTGATCCGCAGCGGCGTTCCCGCGCTGACCCACTACGACCTGTCGGAGGACGCGACCTGGGGGCTGGGGATCGGCTGCGGCGGCAGCGTGGACGTGCGGGTGGAACGGGTGGACCCGGAAGACCCCGTGACCGCCCGCTGGCTCGCGGCACTGGGGGAGGAGCGGGCGGCGGCACTCGCCGTGCCGCTCAGTGGCGGGGGCCGGGTGCTGGTCATGCCGGACGGCCAGGTGACAGGCCGACTGCCCGATCGGGCGCTGCACACGTTCGCCGTGGCGGCGGCCCAGGAGCGCCTGAGCCTGCGGGAGCCGCGCGCTGTGACCCTGACCGCACCGGACGGCACCCCCGTCTTCATCGACGTGAACGTGCCCCCGCCGCAGCTGGTCCTGTACGGCGCGGGGCACGACGCGGTGCCGCTGGCGGCCCAGGCACACGCCCTGGGCTATGCCGTGCAGGTCATTGATCCCCGGCCCGCCTACCTGACGCCGGCGCGGTTTCCAGGCGCGACCCTGCACGACCTCGCCCCAGAGGAGCTGCACCGCTTCACGCCCGGCGAACGCCCGCACCTGATCGTGATGAACCACCACCTCGACCGGGACCGGGTGTGCCTCGCCCACGCCCTGCGCTCAGGCGCGGAATACGTGGGCGTCCTCGGCCCCCGCTCGCGTGCCGAGGACCTGCTGCGTGACCTGGAGGCGGAGGGGGTCACCTTCACGCCGGAACAGCTCGCGCGCCTGCGTTCGCCGGTCGGCCTGCGCCTGGGGGCGGAAGCACCCGAGGAAGTGGCGCTGAGCATCCTGGCGGAATTGATGGCGTGGCGGCGCGGCTACGACGGCGGCTTTCTGAGCGGTCACGCGGGCCGCATCCACGACGCAGTCACGCACGCGCCCTTCCCGGAGAGTACCGGGCCGGCCCACTGACCGTCATCGCCAGAGTTGCGCCGGCCGGGTGGTTCAATACCCGCAGGAGGCGCCATGACTGGACCGCTGCTGCCCGACCCGACCTTCACGCCCACCACCGATCTCAGCGACGCACGTCCAGACGCGGCCATTCTCGCCCCGATCCTGCGGGACTACGGCGGTCGCCCGCGCTTTCACGGTCCCGCCGTGACCCTGCGTGTTCAGGACGATAATCCCCTGGTCCGCGCCGCGCTGGAGGAACCCGGCGGGGGCCGCGTGCTGGTCGTGGACAACGCGGGCAGCCTGAACTGTGCCGTTCTGGGCGGAATGCTCGCCCTGCTCGGCACCCGGAACGGCTGGGCGGGCGTGATCGTGAACGGCTGCGTGCGCGACGCAGCGGAACTGGCGACCCTGGACCTGGGCGTGCGGGCCGTCGCCTCCCATCCCCGCCGCAGCGCCAAGCGCGGCCTGGGCGAGCGGGACGTGCCCGTCACCTTTGCGGGCGTGACCATCCACCCCGGCGACCATCTCTATGCCGACGAGGACGGGGTGGTATGTCTGCCCGCGCCGGACCGGGCCAGCTAACCGGGGCCAGCCGACCGGGCCAGCTGGGGGCCATTGCCCCCTTTCTCCTTCACCCGCTGCCGTACCCTGGAAGGCATGAGCGATTCGTCTCCCACCGTCG
Organism: Deinococcus phoenicis; assembly: GCF_000599865.1. Classification (GTDB taxonomy): domain Bacteria; phylum Deinococcota; class Deinococci; order Deinococcales; family Deinococcaceae; genus Deinococcus; species Deinococcus phoenicis. The sequence goes on from NZ_JHAC01000034.1 coordinate 31,505, forward strand.
TCCGGCCCCTGTGGGTGGCCCTGGGCTTCATCCTGACGGGCCTGGGGTTCCTGGGCCTGCTGCTCCCGGGCTTTCCGGGCACGGTGTGGTTCGTGCTGGCGGCAGGAGCTTTTGCGCGCGGCAACCCCAAGTGGGAAGCGTGGCTGCTCTCCCGGCCCGTCGTGGGCGAACTCGTGCGCGATTACCGCGAAGGGCGCGGAATGCCGCTGCGGGCGAAGTGGATCGCCTGCACCTGTATCGTGGTGGCCGTGAGCTGGAGCCTGCCGCGCATTCCGGTGCTGGTGGGGCAGGTCGGGTGGGCGCTGGTTGGGCTGGCGGGCATCCTGTTCATTGCCCTGTGGGTGCCGACGCGCCGCCCGTGAGCGCGCCCCGGAACAGTCCGGAGAACCTTCCACTTGTCCCGCCCGAGCGCCGCTAGACTCCCCGCATGTTAGAAGGCGTGTTCAACCGTCTGGGCGAGTACGGCAACCAGCTGCCGCGGTACACGGCACCGCGTTGCCTGCTGGAGCGTCAGGCGGTCGGCGGCTGCGATGCCTGCCACGCCACCTGTCCGCACGACGCCATTCAGTTCGGCCCCCTGGGCCAGAGCATCCAGATCGACCCCGGGGCGTGTACCGGCTGCGGCCTGTGTGTGCAGGTCTGCCCCAGCGGCGCGCTGGAATACGACCTCACCGCGCCTCTCCAGAGCGTGCGCGACGCGGGTCAGGCCGGTGGGGGAGAGGCCAGCCTGACCTGCTCGCAGAGTGGTGCGGGCGGCCCCACCCTGACCTGTCTGGGCCGGGTGACGCCGGCCGTCGTGGCTGCCGCAGGCGCGTGGGGAACACCGCTCACCCTGCTGCACGGCGAATGCCGCACCTGCCCGGTCGGCGCACCCGACGTGCCCGAGCGCCTCCGGCGCGTGACGGAGGAAGCGCAGACCCTCCGCGCCGCGACCGGCCGGCCCGCCCAGGTTACCGTGCGGGCGGCTGGCCCCGAGGACCGCGACCGCGCCGTGCGGGTTTCGCGCCGGGGCGCCTTTGCCACCCTGCTGCGGGCCGGGCGGCAGCAGGTCGCGCAGGTGCTTCCCGACCGTCCCCTGCCCTTCGTGGACTGGAGCCAGCCCGAGGAGCGCACCCCCGAGGAATGGCGCTGGCGGGCGCGTTCCCTGGTGCCCGCGCCCGCACCCGGCGCCGGTGTTCACTGGCCCGCACCGCTGGTGGACGACACCTGCATCGACTGCCCGGTCTGCTCGAACGTCTGCCCAACCCAGGCGATCACGCGCGAGCTGAAGCCCGAGGGCGGCGCACAACTGCTGCTGAATCTTTCCACCTGCACGGGGTGCATGGCCTGCGTCCGCTCCTGCCCCCCGCAGGCCATGCACCCCCAGGAAGAGTGGCTTCCGGCCGCCTTCCACCTGCCAGTCCTGATCCGCGACAGCGACTCGGTGATGTAGGCCGGAGGCCGGCCCTGTAACCGCGCCGGCTGCCTACCGTGATCCCGCCCCCGCACCCCTTTTCCCCACCACCCTACACTGGAACACGTGCTGCCCGCCCGCTCCCCCTATGCCCGCCTGGAGGGGTTCTTGCGCGACATCCTGGGCAGCGGCGCGGCCCTGCTCCATGAGGACGAGGCAGCCCCCGCCCACACCCTTAAGGCGGCGGACCTGGGCTGGTCGGAGGCGGTCAAGCGCGGGTTCGGCTTCCGCGAGGTCTACAGCCACCAGGCCGAGACATACCGCCTGATGCGCGACGGCCAGCACGTCATCGTGACCACGCCGACGGCCAGCGGCAAGACCGGGGCCTTTTTCCCGGCGGTCTTCGAGCGCCTGGAACGCGACCCGCAGGCCACCGCCCTCTTCGTCTATCCGCTGGTGGCGCTGGGGCAGGACCAGCGCGACAAGTTGCGAGCCTTTCGTGAGCGCGGGGCTTTCGGCTGGGACATCGGGGCCTTTCAGGGGGGGGCGCAACCCGCCGAGGTCTTCCGCGAGAACGTGCGGATGGTGACGGCCACGCCCGACAAGCTGCACTGGTCCCTGACTCAACCCCGCGTGCGCGACTTCCTGCGGCGGCTCTCCTTCATCGTGCTGGACGAGGCGCACACCTACCGGGGCGGCTTCGGCAGCGAGGTGGCGGGGATGCTGCGGCGCTTGCTGGACCTCGCCCGGGCGCTGGGTGCAAATCCACAGGTGGTTCTCTCGACCGCCACGATCGGCAACCCCGCCGAGTTTGCGCGGGAACTGGTGGGCGTGGACGCGGTGGAGGTCAGCGAGTCGGGGGCCGCGCGGCACGGCAAACGCTATTATCTCGCGGACCACCGGGGCCAGCCGCGCCGCTTCTGGGACGCGGTGGTGAGCGCCAGCATCCAGCGCAACCTCAAGGTGCTGGCCTTTTTCCGGGGCCGTTCGCGCGCCGCCCGGCTGTACTCCACCTACCGCGCCCAGCCCCTCTACCGCAGCCACGTCCACCTCTACATGGCGGGCACCTCGGACCGCGAGGGCCGCCTGACCGAATTCCGCCGCGCCAGCAGCGGCGTGATGTTCGCCACCAACGCGCTGGAGGCCGGGGTGGACATCGGGGACCTGGAAGTGGTCATCATCGACGGGTATCCCGGCTCGCGGATGGCCTTCCGGCAGATGGCAGGCCGCGCCGGACGGGTCGCGCCGGGCCTGGTGCTGTACCTCCCCGCGCTCAACGAACAGGGCGTGCCGCAGCCGGTGGACGCCTTCTACTCCAACGCCGGAAACTTCCGCGAACTGGTCACCGGTCCGATTGAAAAAGCAGTGGTGGAGGCCGAGAATCCCTATCTCTCGCCCCGGCACCGCGCCCGTGCCAACGAGGAACGCAAGGCGGCGGGCCTCCCCGCCGAGCTGGCTTCCGGCCCCAAATACTGGAACCTGCGCGGCGAGGGCAGCGCCAAATTCGCGGTGATCGAGGAAACGGACTGGGCGCAGAAGGGCCACCGCGCCTTCGACGCGCCGCTCGAATCCCCCAGCCAGCACTACGCCCTCACCGAGAAGCACGAGGGGGCGGTGTTCACGCTGGACGGCCAGGGCTACAAGGTGACGCGCTGGGAGGAACATCCGGCGGGGACCGCGATTCTGGTCGAGAAGTTCGACGCCGCCAACCTCTTCACGCGCGGTCTGTACGCCATCGAGGTCAGCCCGGTGAAGATGGGCGAATGGGTGCGGCGCGGCCCCCTCGCGTACCGCCACGGTGAGGTGGTCATCCGCCGCCGTTACACCGGCTTCATGATGATGCGTCAGGTCTTCGAGCGCGTCTGCACCGGCTGCGACCGTGAGCCGGACCCCACCGAGCGCGTCTGCCGAAGCTGCGGGGGCCGCATTCAGGACCGGATGCAGGACCACAAGCTCTCCGAGCACCTGTACGACGACCCGCTGGAACTGCCCCCCTTCCGCACCTCGGCCCTGGAAGTCGGCGTGGATGCCCGCGCAACCGAGCAGCCCACCGCCGTCGCGCACACCCTCAAGCACCTGCTCCAGAAGCTCACGCCCGAACGGGTCGCCTGCGACGAGAACGACCTGGCGGGAGCTTTCCGCCCCGACCGCGACAACTACTTCTTCCTGTACGACGACTGGCTGGGCGGCCTGGGCGTCAGCCGCCGCGCCTTCGAGACCATGGATGACCTGCTGCGCCGCGCGCTGGACCTGACGGCCAAAACGTGTTGCAAGGAGGCGCAGGGCTGTTATGAGTGCATCGCGGTGAGCCGCTGCTACGCGCCCTTTCTGGCGAGCGGGGAACGCCGACCCACTGACAAGCACGCTGCCCGCGCCTTTCTGGAGGCCCTACTGGGCGTGCAGGCTGCGCCCCAGCCCGAACCGGACGCCGTCACGCTCCCCGAAGTCCCCGCCCTGCCCCCCTCCTGGCCTCTCCAGGCGCGCGAACTGCTGGACCTGCACGGCCTGAGCCTGCCCGAGGTCAGCGCCCGCCTCGGCATTCCCAGCCGTGAGTTGCAGCGCGCCGTCAGCAGCACCGAGCCGCTGAGATTGCGCCACGCCAAGTTCGGTGAGGGCGTGTTTCTCCAGGGCTTCGGCCAGGGCGACCGCCGCGAGGTGCTGGCCTATTTCCCCGGCGTGGGTCAGAAACGCCTGCTGCTCAAATTCGCGGGTCTGACCGTGATCGAGAAGGGGGGCACCCGGGCGGCTGTTCCGGGCGGTTGACCCTCTGCGCCGCGCGCCGCTATACTTCACTGCGCTTCCCGGTGGGGGCGCAGTTCCAGAAACGAAGTCTAGGGATATGGTGTAATGGCAGCACAACAGATTTTGGATCTGTTTGTCTAGGTTCGAATCCTAGTATCCCTGCCACAGGGCAGCAGAGGCGGAAGCGGCGAATGCTTCCGCCTCTGCTTCGTTGGTCCTCCGAGAGCTGCCCACGCCGGGCATGAGGCCGAATTCCAGCGCAGCTCACGTTCCGTCAGGTGCGCTTCACCCAGCGTCAGGCGGCCCGGCCTAGGCTGGTTTCAACAGCGCTCTGACCGGTGTTCACGCTCTGGGAGGCTCCCCGTGCCCCGGTCCCCGCTGAAGGAGACCTCATGAAGAAGCCCGCTATCCTGCTCGCCCTGACCGCTTCCCTGCTGACTCCGCTGGCCACGCCCGCCCTGGCCGCCCCCAAGATCAGTGCCCAGAGCATCATCGTGAATCCCGTGCCGACCACACTGGAAGCGAAAGTCTGGGTGGACCGCGACCCCAGCGGCACCCGCACGCCGAACTACCGTATCGGCGACCGCATCCGCCTGTCCGTGTCGGTCAACGAGAGCGCCTACGTGTACCTCTTCAGCGTGAGTCCGGACGGCAGCGTGGATCAGGTGCTGCCCAACTCCCTCAGCAGCGGCGGCAACTATGTCCGCAAGGGCGAGGTGCGGACGTTCCCGGCCGCGCGCGACAACTTCGTCTTCAACGTGGGCGGCCCCGCCGGGCTGAACAAGGTGCTGGTCGTCGCCAGCCGCCGTCAGCTCAACCTCTCGGAACTCAGCACCTTCCAGGCGGGCGAGCCGTTCGCCAAGGTGAACGTCAAGGGCAGCCAGCAGCTCGCGCAGGCCCTCAGCATCGTGGTGAACCCGGTCGAGCAGCCCGTCCCGCAGCAGGACTGGGTCAGCGACACCGCCTTCTTCAACGCCACGTACTGAGAAGCGTTCCCCTTCCGGCGGGTATCCAGTGGGGTGCCCGCCTTTTTGCGGTTCAGTCCCCTCTCGTCAGCACGTAAAAGGCCCGCTCCCCCTCCCGCGCGAGGTCGGTCACTGCGTACCCGCGCCCCAGGTACGTCCCCAGTACTTCCCGCAGGGCGAAGCGCCAGGCCAGCCGCGCCGCCCCGGGGAGCGTCTCTGCCTGCACCGGGACCTCCGCCAGCACGTGCGCCCCGCTGAGGCCGAGTTCGGGCGGACCGGGCCGGTCGCCGTCCGCCTCCAGCGCCCTCTCGCCCACGGGAGGGGGTGCGGGTCGCTCGGCATCTGGACGGGTCAGGTCCCATTCGGTCATCAGGCGGTCGGCGGGAAAGGCCGCGCTCCGGTCTGTGCCCAGCGCGTACCAGTCGGGGTGATAGCTCACCGCGCGCGCCCCCAGCTTGCCCAGGTTCAGCCGGGCATTGCGCGCGACGAGGGGATCGAAGGTCCAGGTCATGCGCGTCAGGCCCTGCGCGAGCGCCCGCTCCCGCTGCGCCCGCTTCAGCGCGGCGGCGGCCCCGCTGCCGCGCCAGTCCGGATGCACCGCCAGCAGGTGCGAGTGGTGCCACACCTCCCCCTCTCGCCGCGCCGGAAACCCGTAGGCCAGGCCGAAAGGGAGGGGAGAGCTGCCGTCCGCCGGGTACGCCCCCAGCACAAGCGCGCCCGTGTGCGCCCCGATGCGGAACATGGTGGCGGGCAGCACCTCGCGGTCCGTGTACCCCCAGGCCTGCACCTGCACGTCCTCCAGGGCACGCATCTCCCAGGGGTCCGTCACGTCCCGGATCACGAAAGGGCGGGGGGCCTTCTCGCTCAAACTGTGTACTCCTCGTGCAGTTCGGACACGCGTGCCGTGAAGTCGCGGTTCAGCGTCACGCCGATGCCAGGACCTTCCGGCACCGGCATCAGGCCGTCTTCCGCCTCCAGGGCTTCGTTCACCACGTCCGTCTCCCAGTAGCGGCTGGCGCTGCTGGTGTCCCCCGGCAGCTTGAAGTCCGGCAGGGTTGAGAGGTGAATGTTGTGCGCCCGGCCCACGCCGCTTTCTAGCATCCCGCCGCACCAGACCGGTGCCCCGAAGCTCTGGGCCACGTCATGCACCCGGCGCGCCTCCGCGTGCCCGCCAACCCGCGCAACCTTGATGTTGATGACCCGGCCTGCCCCCAGGGCCAGTCCCTTGCGTGCGTCCTGGGCGCTCGCCACGCTCTCGTCGAGGCAGAGGGGCGTCCGCAGGCGGCGTTGCAGCTCGGCATGGTCCACCAGATCGTCCCACGCGAGGGGCTGCTCGATATACGTCAGGTCATAGGCGTCCAGCGCCGCCAGCCGTCCGGAATCCGCCAGCGTGTAGGCGCTGTTGGCGTCCACCGTCAGCCGGATGTCGGGAAAGGCCTCGCGCGTCGCGCGGACCGGCTGCACGTCCCAGCCGGGCTTGATCTTCAGCTTGATGCGGCGGTAGCCCTGCTCCACGTGCCGCCGCACCACGTCCACGGTCGCGGCCTCGTCGGGCTGGATGCCCAGGCTCACGCCGACCTCCACCTCCGTCCTATGGCCCCCCAGCAGGGTCCCTAGTGGCACACCAAGGCTGCGCGCCCAGAGGTCCCAGGCGGCCATCTCCACCATCGCCCGCGCCATGCGGTTGCCCCGGAAGCTCCCCAGGGCGGCTTCCAGCGCTTCCGGATTGGCGAAGCTGCGGCCCAACACGCGCGGCAGGAACACCTCACGCAGCAGGTTCAGCGCGCCCACGATGGTTTCCTCGCGATACATCGGCGCGGCCTCCATCGTGCCCTCCGAGAGGCCCTGCACCCCGTCTCCGTGCAGCACCAGCAGCGGCACCAGCTTCTCGGTCTGCACGCCGAAACTCGTCTCGAAGCGGAACTTCAGCGGCAGGCGGACCAGCAGGATTTCGGCGGCGTCAATTCTGAACATGCCCCAGTATGCCGGGCGGGAAGCGGGAAAGGTGGGACGGCTGGAAAAATGCCGTTCCACATGCTCTCCCCCTTGCCCAAGCAAGGCTCTGGCGATGGGGAGTTGACAGGATCGGGGAATGCCTGTATCTTTTCTGAGCCTCAAGCGAGGCGGGCAGCATGACAGGTGAAGAGATG
>NZ_JHAC01000035.1 GCF_000599865.1 Deinococcus phoenicis
GCGAGTTCGAATCTCGTCTCCCGCTCCACTTCCCCCCACCTTCTCAGAAGGTGGGGGCTTTTCTTTGGCTCATCACTCGATTTTGAGGGTGGCCGCATCAAAAGGAGCGACCGGATATTGCGGATTCATCTCCTCCAGCGTGTTCACCAGAATCTGGCTGACCAGCAGATTGCGAAACCATTTCCGGTCGGCGGGGATCACGTACCAGGGCGCGGCGGCTGTGCTGGTGGTCAGGGCGTCCTCGTAGGCGGCGGTGTAGTCGTCCCAATGGGCACGTTCTTCCAGGTCGCCGGGGTTGAATTTCCAATGTTTGCTGGGGTCGTCCAGGCGGGCCTGGAGACGCTCCTTCTGCTCTTCCCGGCTGATGTGAAGGTAGAACTTCACGATCCGGGTGCCCGAATCGGTCAGCAGGGACTCGAAGGCCCGGATATGTTGCAGGCGGCGTTCGGCCAGCTGCTTGTCGATCAGGCCGTGAACGCGGGTCACCAGAATGTCCTCGTACTGGCTGCGGTTAAAGACGCCGATCATGCCGAGGCGGGGCGCACGGGCGTGGACACGCCACAGGAAGTCGTGGGCGCGTTCCTCCTCGCTCGGCACCTTGAAGTTGCTGATCTGCACGCCATTCGGGTTGAAGGCCCCGATCACCTTCTTGACGGTCCCGTCCTTCCCACCGGCGTCGCGGGCCTGCAACACGATCAAAAGCGCCTGCTGTCCCTCGGCGTAGAGGCGCTCCTGAAGATCAGCGAGGCGGGTCTGAAGGCCGGGCAGGAGCGCCTCACCCTCCTGTTTGCTGAGGCCGCCATGGTCGTCGGTGTTCCAGTCGCTGAGCTGAACGGCGCGATCCGGGCGAACACGGTAGGGGTCGGGGTTCATGGCAGAGGCTAACACGCCTTTCTCTCACACCAGGGCGCGGGCGCGTTCTTCCACCTCCTCCCACTCGACGGCTGTCTGGCGACCCGCATCGAACTGGGCGGTGAGGTCGTTGTGCAGGGCGTGCAGACCGGGATGCTCCTTGCCCAGTTCGGTGCCCGTATGCTGCTTGATCAGGAAGATCAGCCCGGCCAGGCCGCTGTCCTTGGTGAGGCTGAGGTCGAGGGGCCGTCCGAGCAGATGGGGCACATCGAAGGGCGCGTACATGGGCCAGAACTTGTTCAGCCCGTCGGCGTGAATGCCGGCGCGGGTGCGGTGCGCGTCGCGGCCATAGAGCGGGTACTTGGCCGGAACGCCTTGCCCGAGGCGGTCATACAGGTCGGCCAGAGCGTTCAGCGCCAGGTAATCGGGCTGGCCGGGCAGGAGCTTCAGGCCGATCAGGTGGAGCAAGACGCCCTCCAGGGGGGCATTGCCCGTGCGCTCCCCCTTGCCCAGCAAGGTGCCGTTGATGGCGGCGCAGCCGGCCAGGACGGCGGCCAGGCAGTTGGCGACCACCAGATGCGTGTCGTTGTGGGGGTGGAATTCCAGCCGCTCGCCGGGCACACCGGCGGCGCGCAGTTCGCGGATCATGCCGGGCACACTGCGCGGCCAGGCCACACCTTCCAGGGGCAGGCCGACGCCCACCGTGTCGCAGACGCGGAACTTGGGGGCCTGCGCCTCGGCGTAGGGCGCGGCCAGGTCCTGCACGGCGGCCACGAACGGCAGGATGAACTCACGGGGCGCGCGGGTGGCGTCTTCCAGGTGCAGGCGGGGACAGAGTCCGGCGTCGAGCACGGCCTGCACGGCGTCCAGATAGGTCCGCGCCGCCTGGGCACGGCCGCCCGGGGTGAACTTGTGGAAGGTGTGGTAGTCGCTGGCGCTGGCGAGCATCCCCGTCTCGTGGACGCCCAGACCCGCCACCAGGTCGGCATCCTTGCGGGTCGCGCGAATCCAGGTGGTCGGCTCGACGGGATGCCCGGACCGCCAGCGCTCCAGCGCGCCTTCCAGCATTACGCGGTCGGCGGGGCGGTACACGAAGAACTCGGCCTGCCGAATCGCCCCCGAGGTGCCGGTAAAGGCCCCCATCAGGTCGTAGATCGCGAGGCCATCCGCCGCCGTGAGGGGCAGGCCGCCTTGCTGCCCGTCGCGGTGGGTGGTTTCGGTGGTCCAGGCGACAGGCGGAAGGGTGGCGGGCCTGCTCCCCGGCGCCCAGACCACCTGCGGAAAGTCGTGCGGGGGGAAGGCGTCCGGGAACAGCTCGGCCTGCGGCACATCGGTCACGGAGAGGGCAGGGGTCATGGCTGCACGGTAGCCCTGCCCGTGAGGGTCGTCAATCTTGATTGCTGGATCAATGTTAGTCTGGAAAAAGATGCCCTCTGGACCTGCCCGCACCCTGAGCACCCCCGAGGCGACGGCGCTGCTCGGCGTCAAGCCCGCCACGCTTTATGCCTATGTGTCGCGTGGGCTGATCCGCAGCGAACCCGGTCCGGCCGGCACCCGTGAGCGGCGCTACCACGCGGAGGATGTGCAGGAGCTGATGCGGCGCCAGGGGGTGAGGCGCAACCCGGAAGCCGCCGCCGAGGAGGCGGTGCAGGGTGCCCTGGCCTGGGGGCTGCCCGTGCTGGACAGCGCCCTGACCCATATCGCGGACGGTCGGCTGAGTTACCGGGGACGAGAAGTGACGCGGTTGGCCGAAACCGCGACGGTCGAGGAAGTCGCTGCCCTGCTGTGGACGGGGGACGCAGGGGGCTGGACGCGGCTGCCCCTGCGTGCCCGGCTGACGCTTGCGCCGCTGCCCCGCGCGGACACCCCGCTGGAGGCCCTGGGCTTCGCGCTCGTTCACGCGGGGGCACACGATCTGGCCGCGCTGGATACCCGGCCAGCGGCCCTGCCCGCCGGTGCGGCCCGCGTGCTGAGCCTGCTGTACGGCACGCTGGAGCGGCAGGAGGGGGTGCCCCCGGCTCCCGACCTGCCGCTGCACGCGCGGCTCGCCCGCGCCTGGGGCGTGGACGCGGCTGGGGCTGAGCTGCTGCGCCGCGCGCTGGTGCTGCTCGCCGACCATGAACTCAACGTCAGCGCGTTCACGGCGCGGGTGGCGGCGGGGGGAGGAGCCAGCCTGCACCACACCGCCCTCGCGGCGTTGGGCGCGGTGCAGGGCACGCAGCACGGTCTGGCGAGTGCGGCCGCCCACGACCTCTTGCAGCGGGCGCTGGACAGCGGTCCCCAGCTTGCCCTGCGGGAAGCCACGCGCCGCCATGCCCACCCCCCCGGCTTCGGGCACCCCCTCTATCCGGTGGGCGACCCGCGTGGCCGTGCCCTGCTGGCCGCGCTACAGGCGGCCCGGCCTGAGGCCCCCGCCGTGCGGGCGGCTTTTGCGCTCGTGGACCGGATGCGCGGGGAGACGGGCGAGGCCCCGAACGTCGATCTGGCCCTGGCCGCCCTGGCGCGGACGCTGGGCCGGGGCGCGCAGGACGCCGTCACCCTGTTCGTACTGGGCCGCACTTCCGGCTGGCTGGCCCACGCCATCGAGGCGCGGACCGGGGGGCAGTTCATTCGGCCCCGGGCGCGGTACGTGGGCCGGTCGGAGGAGTGAAGTGAGGGCCTGAGGCGCGCGGCAGGGGGGTCCCGCCCTACGCCGCCTCTGCCCGGCGCTTGGCCCGTGCCAGCGCGAAGGCGCGTCCACCCAGCAGCGCCACCAGCACGGCCCCGGCCAGCGCGACGCCCAGCGCGGCGGGCAGCCCGACGTGTCCCGCGATGAAGCCGATCAAGGGAGGACCGAGCAGGAATCCGGCGTAGCCGATGGTGGCGACCTGGGCGATCCCCCGACCGGCAAGAGCGTGCCCGGCGGCCCCGTACAGCACGGGCACCACGTTGCTGAGGCCCAGCCCCGACAGCGCAAAGCCCAGCGTGGCGGGCAGCGGGTCCCGCACCAGCAGCGCGAGGCCCAGCCCCAGGGCGGTCAGCAGCGCCCCGCCGCGCACGGTCACCTCGTCGCCCAGGCGGGTGCGGACGCGGTCACCGAACCAGCGGCCCAGGGTCATGGCGGCCACGAAGGCGGTGTAGCCCAGCCCCACGCTGCCGCCCGCCGCGTGCAGCACGTCGCGGAAGTACAGGGCCGCCCAGTCGTAATTGGCCCCCTCCGCCAGCATCCCCAGGAAGCACAGGCCGCCCAGCAGCAGCACGGCGGGGCTGAGGGGCGCACGGGCCCTCGGAGCCGCCTCCTCCGCCTCTGGCCTCGCGGCAGGCGGGTCGGGCAGCAGCTGGCGGCCCGCGATCAGCCCGGTCAGGGTGGTCACGCCCACGACCAGCCCCACGTGTGCCAGCACCGGCACCCGGCCCAGCAACGCCGCCCCCAGCAGCGCCCCCAGCACCCCGCCCAGGCTGAAGTAGGCATGTAGGCGGCTGAGGATGGGCCGTTTCAGCGCCTGTTCCACCGTGACGCCCTGCGCGTTCATGGCGACGTCCAGAACGCCGTTGATGGCCCCCAGCAGCGCCAGCGCCAGCATCAGGGTGAGCAGGTCCGGCATCAGGAACGGCAGGGCGAGGGCCAGCATGCACGCCACCACCGCGGCCCGCGTGACCCGGTCGCTGCCGAAGCGGGCCGTCCACCCCCCCGTGAGCGGCATGCTGAACAGAGCGCCCAGGCCCACCGCCAGCAGCGCCAGCCCGACCTGCGTCTCGTTCAGCCCCAGCCGGTCGCGCACGCTGGGAATCAGGACGGCCCAGGTGGCGAACAGGGCACCATTGACCAGAAAGATGGCGCTCACGGCGTGGCGGGCCTGGTCTGCCCGCCGGGACGGCGAAAGGGACTGCGCGGTATCGGTCATGGCCGGGAAACCTCGGGAAAAGGAGAAGCAAGGCGGATCTGAAACGATTCAGACATGCGGAACATACGCTAGCATCTCCCCATGCCCCCCGCCAAGCCGCCCGCCCGCCGCGTCACCCTGCGTGACGTGGCTGCCCGGCTGGGCGTGTCGCCCGCGACCGTGAGCAACGCCTACAACCGGCCCGACCAGCTTTCGCCCGAGTTGCGGGACCGGGTGCTGGGCGCGGCGCGCGACCTGGGCTACAGCGGCCCGGACCCGTTGGCCCGCAGCCTGCGCCGGGGCCGGACCGGGGTGATTGGGGTGGTGTACGACGCGCCGCTGGACTACGCCTTCGCGGACCCCGCCGCCGCGCTGTTTCTGGGCAGCGTGGCGCAGACCCTCCAGGGGGCGGGGCTGAATCTGCTGCTGCTCTCCTGCGTTCAGGACACCGCACCCGTCCGCACCGCCAGCGTGGACGGTCTGATCGTGTCCTGTTCCGCCGAGGGCAGCGAGCTGCTGCGCGCCGTGCTGGCACGGCAGTTGCCGACCGTTCTGGTCGAGCAGAACGCCCAGCCGGGCACCGCCAGCGTCACCCTGGACGACCTGACCGGCGCGCGCGAGGCCGCCGCCCACCTGCACGCCCTGGGCCACCGCGAGATCGGGGTGCTGACGCTGGAAGTCGGGCCGGGCCGTGCGGGAGGACCGTTCACGCTGGAGGCGGCCGGACAGATCGCCTACCGGACCACCGCCCGCCGTCTCCAGGGGTACCGTGCCGGGGCGCCGGGGGCCACGCTGCACCTGACCGCCACGGGTCTCAACACCCCGCAGGAGGGCGAGGCCCGCGCCCTGGAACTGCTGCGCGCCCAGCCGCAACTCACCGCCCTGCTGTGTATGAGCGACGTGCTGGCCCAGGGGGCGCTGCGCGCCGCGCACAGGCTGGGTCTGCGGGTGCCCCAGGACCTCAGCCTGATCGGCTTCGACGACCTGCCCAGCAGCGCGGCGCTGGACCTGTCCTCCGTCTGGCAGCCCACCGCCGAGAAAGGCGAGCGGGTCGGGCTGGCCCTCCGCGCGTTGCTGGACGGCCAGCGGCCCCCGGATGTGGACTTGCCCACCCGCCTGGTCGTGCGGGGCAGCGCCGCCGCGCCGCGTCTGGACTGACCTTCCGGGCTGACTGTCTGAGCCAACTGTCCGGGCCGACTGTCCGGCCCTCCCCAGTTCCGGCGGCTTATCCTGGGTGCATGAAACTGCTGGTGGTCGGCGGAGCGGGATACATCGGGTCGCACACGGTACGCCAGTTGCTCAGGGCGGGCCATCAGGTCGTGGTGTTCGACAACCTGTCGAGCGGCCACGCCCAGGCGCTGCCCCCGGAGGTGCCCCTCATTCAGGCCGACCTGCTGGACGCGCCCAGCGTGAAGGCGGCGCTGGAGGCCCACCAGCCCGACGCGGTGATCCATTTCGCCGCGCTGATCGAGGTGGGCGAGAGCATGCGCGCCCCGGCGCGGTACTACCGCAACAACGTGGTGGGCAGCCTGAATCTGCTTCAGGCCATCGTGGAGACGCGCAAGGTGCCGCTGGTGTTCTCCTCGACGGCCGCCGTCTACGGCACCACCGACGCCGTGCCGATTCCCGAGGATGCCCCGCTGCACCCCGAGAGCGTCTACGGCGAGACCAAGCTGATGACCGAGCGGATGATTCACGCTTTCCACGTGGCGCACGGCCTGCCCTACACGGTGCTGCGCTACTTCAACGTGTGCGGCGCGGCCCCTGACGGGAGCATCGGGGAGGCCCACCCGAGCAAGACGCACCTGATTGAACTCGCCTGCCTGACCGCCCTGGGCCAGCGCGAGAAGATGATGATTTTCGGGGACGACTACCCCACCCCCGACGGCACCTGCATCCGCGACTATGTCCATGTGCTGGACCTGGCCGACGCGCACGTGCTGGCGGTGGAGGCGCTGGTGCGGGGGCAGCAGGACGCCGCCACCTACAACGTGGGCCTGGGCCACGGCTTCAGCGTGCTTCAGGTGCTCGACGCGGTGGACGCCGTGACGGGCCGCCCCCTTCACCGCGAGGTCGCCCCCCGCCGCCCCGGCGACCCGCCCCAGCTGGTGGCCGACGCCCACCGCATCGTGGACGGCCTGGGCTTCAAGCCGCAGTTCACTGACCTCAGGGAGATCGTGCAGACGGCCTGGAACTGGCACCGGACGCACCCGCACGGGTACGAGCAGTAAGCGGCGCAGGATGTTCCCGCTCTGGCTCCTCCTGGCCTGGAGCGGTGTGGCGGTGGGCGCGGCAGCCTGGACGCCCGCGCAGCGTCAGGCCTATGCGGTCGCCGCCCAGAACATCCTGCGAACCTGTGTGGAAACCCTGGAACAACGGCGGTCCGCGTGGCCGAGTGATCAGCCTCCCGGCGACTGGGACGGGCAATCCTGCGTGACGCTGGTTCCCGGGCTGTCGGAGGTTGCCCCGGACGGCGTGCAGAGTGTGGTCAGGCTGCACCCGGAAACGCTGGAAGGGTATGCTGTCACCGTGACGACCGCCCAGGGTGACAGGGTGACGTGGCCGACGCCGCCCACCCCCAGGCCGGCCCGGGCCGGAGAACTCGGGCTGATCCTGGCAACAGATGCGGCAGGCTGGTTCGCCCGCCTGCTGGGTGTGCTTGTCACCGGCGGGGTAGGCTGGCTCTGCGCCTTCTGGGCCAGCTTTCGGAAGGTCGCCTGGCTGGGTTGGCTGGGTATGCTCGGCAGCCTGGGCCTGCCCGCCTTCCTGCTGCTGGCGGGACAGGGCGGAGCCGATCTTGTCTTTCCTCCTGAACTCGTCTGGTGGCCGCTGGTCGCCTTGCTGGGTGCTGGGTGCTTCACGTTGCCCCGGTCGCTGCACTCTGGGGCGGCGGAGCCGCTTTGGCAGCGCCTGGGGGTGGGCCTGCTGGCGATGGTCATGCTGGCCCTGTTCGGGCTGCTGACGGCCGCGAAGGTGGAACAGTCCTCCTTCGGCGTGCAGTTCGGCGCCACTGTGCTGATGGCCGTGCCCGTGGCGGCCCTGCTCATGAGCGTTGCCGTCCTCCGGAACCGCCGGAACGCGCCGGGCTGACGTTCAGAATGTCTTGCTTCGCCTTCGTGCAACACGACCTCCACCGCCGCCTGCTCGCGCAGGAGGTGGCGCGGCGTTGTCTCCCTGGGCCGGGTGCTGCACGGTCCTAGCGGCGGGCGCTCCGGCACTGACTGGCCTCCCTCCCCGCTGTGAATGACCGCCCCCTGCTCCCATCGACGCTGATGTGGGAGCTGCTGCTGGAAGGGGAGGAGGGGCGGCAGGAGACGTTCCGTGAAGTGACAGACTGGCTGCTCTGCCGCCTGTAGTGCCCATCAGCAAGAGGGACAGCGGACGCTCCCGCTGCCCCTCCTCCGTCGTTCCTTACCTTCCTACACGTCCTCGCTCCCGGTGTCCATCCGCACCACCTTCGGCGTGAACTGCGCCACCACCTCCACGAGGTCGCTCTGGCGGGCCAGGACGTTCTCGATGCGTTTGTAGGCCTGCGGCGCCTCGTCGATGCCGCCGCCGATCAGGGTCACGCCGCGCTCTTTCAGGTACGCCTGCACGTCGCGCTTGGCGAGGGTATTCGCGGCGGCTTTGCGCCCCATCTGGCGGCCCGCGCCGTGGCTGGCGCTGGCGAGGGCGCCTTCGTTTCCCAGGCCGCGCACCACGAAGCCGGGGTCGGCCATGCTGCCGGGAATCAGACCCAGTTGGCCCCGTTCGGCGGGCGTCGCGCCCTTGCGGTGGACGATCAGGTCATGCTCGCCCACCCGCTGTTGCCAGGCGAGGTTGTGGCTGTTGCCCACGCTGGCAGCGGGCGTCACGCCCAGCGCACGGGCCAGGCGGGCGTGAATCAGGTCGTGGTTGGCGAGGGCGTAGCGCCCGGCGAGATTCATCGCCTGCCAGTAGGCCTGGCCTTCCTCGCTGTCCAGCGGCAGCCAGGCGAGCTTGCGGGCGGCGGGATCGAGCGTGGGGTGCAAAGCCTGCGCGAGCCGCGTGAAGTGGTTCGCCACCTGTGCCCCGAAGCCGCGCGACCCGCTGTGCGACAGGACGGCGAGGTACTCGCCCGCCTCCAGGCCCAGGTCACCCTGCGGCAGCGTGAGGGTGCCGAACTCCACGAAATGGTTGCCGCTGCCCGACGTGCCGATCTGCTCGGCGGCCTTGCCTTGCAGGTGGCGCAGCAGCGGTTGCGCGCGCCAGGTTTCCTCGTGCAGCACCTCGTGGTCGCCCCGGAAACTCTTCTCGAAGCTCACGCCCGCGCCGAAGCGGGTGTGCTTGAGCAGCAGCTTGCGGGCCTCGTCGGGACTCAGGCTGCCCGGGTTCAGCGGCAGCACGCTCAGCCGCATCGAGCAGCCGATGTCCACGCCGACGCCGTAGGGGATCACGGCGCCTTCGGTCGCCAGCACGCCGCCGATGGGCAGGCCGTAGCCGACATGCGCGTCGGGCATCAGCGCACCGGAGCGGGTGATGGGAAGCTGCATCGCCACGTCCATCTGGGTGCGGGCACCCGGCTCGATCAGGTCCTCGCCCCACACGCGGTAGGGGAGAGGGGTGGGGCGCAGGTCGGCACTCCTGCGGGCCTGCCGTGCGGCCCCCTGCTTGTGCAGTTCTGCGGCCAGGTCGGCATACACGCCGCCCGTCAGGTAGCTTTCCGGGTTGGCCTGCACGGCCTGGAGTTCGTCCAGAATCTCGGTGCGGCTCAGGCCCGCTTCCCCGCGCACCTCGGCGGCGGTGAGGGCCAGTTTGATGGCTTTCTTTTCAAAGCCCAGTTTGGTGATCTGTTTTCCGTTCATGTGGGGTCCCTGTGGGTGAGGACCGGGAGAGGCGTGCGCCGCCGCCCCGGTCGCCTGGGTCTTCTTCTGCGTGTTCCGGTCTATCTTCGCGTCCGCGTGGCATGTTCGCCTCCCTTCGTTTCTTTACTCGGCTTCACTCTGCCGTGTGCGGCGGGCACCGGGCATCGGCCAGGTGACGGAGGGCCTATAGAGCATTTGACAGAATTACGGCCCCCGGGGAACGGCGCCCCAGGTGCCTCCATTCTGCCCAATGCTCTTCCTGAATTCGCTCGCTCCGCTCGGCCAACGAACACGGAACACCACCGCATTCTTATGGCAAATGCTCTATGCCAGTTCAGCTTCAGCGCACGGCGGGCCATCCGGCACCGTCGGCGGCGAGGTGCCGGGCACCCAGCGGCACGCGGCGTTCCAGCCGGAAGCCGAAGCCGGTCCAGCTCCACTCGCTCAGGGCGGTGCTGGCGCTGTCCCGGCCCCGCGCGTAGGTGCTTTCCAACGTGACCAGGTGACCACCGGGCAGGACGGTCAGCGCGGTGACGGGCCGGTAGAGGGCGCTCCCGCCCCAGAGGGGCCGGAAGGTGCCGTCCGGACGCGGCTTCAGCACCAGCACATGCGCGCTGTCGCCCCGCGCGTCCCGGTTCGCCACGATGGGGGAGGGCCGGGACTCCCAGCGGCGGGTGGGCCAGTCGCGCCAGGGCCGCCAGACGGCCAGCACGCATTCGGGTGTGCCGTCGCCGGTCACGTCGGCATACGCCTGCGCGCGCACGTCCCAGTCTGCGGGCAGGCGCAGGGGCGGGCAGGGCCTCGCGGGCCGGACGTGGGCGGCGGGCCGGGGAATCCCGTCCGCGTTCAGGACCTGCCAGACGGACGCCCCTCCCCCCGCGAGCGCCGCGCCCGCCAGCAGCAGAGGAAGCAGCAGGCGCGTTACGGGCACGCCGGAAGCTCCAGCCGGGCCAGGGCGGCGCGGCGTTCGTCCGGCCCGGCCCGGCTGACCCGCCCCGCGCGGTAGCGGGTCGCCACGGCGCAGGCGTCCAGGCCACCCGGCCCCAGCGTCACCCGCACCACCGCGCCCAGCCGCGCGGAGGGGTAGGGCTGGTCCAGCAGCAGGTTGCCCAGGCTGTAGAGCACCAGGGTCCGGCCCAGGCGTTCCCGGCCCTGGAGGACGTGAGGCCCGCTGCCCACCACCAGGGTCGCGCCCGCCGCCGCCAGTTCGCGGGCCAGCCGGCGTTGCCGCGCCGTGACCGGGCTGTACTCGGCCCCCCAGTGAACCCCCACCACCACGGCCCGCGCCTGCCGCGCCCCCTCGCGGATGGCCGCCAGCGGTGGGGGCGTCCGGCCATCGTCCCAGAAGGCGACCCACGCGACCGGCACGCCCCGGATGTGCGTGAGGGTCAGCCCGCGCGTGACCGGCACCAGGCCGCGCGCCCGCAGGGTCCGCCGGGTCTGGGCCTGTCCCGCCGCCCCGCCGTCCGCCGCGTGGTTGTTCTCCACGCCCAGATGCGTGAACGGCGCGAGGGCCGCCACGCCTGCCGGGGCCGCCCGCAAATCCAACCCGCTCCCGGTGAGCGCTGCCGTCGTCAGGGGTGATTCCAGATTGCCGAAGGTGGCGTCGGCGGCCAGGGCGGGCCGGATGCCGGCCAGGGCGCGGTCCCAGTGTCCCGCGTTCGCGGTCGCCACGTCCCGCGCTGCGCTCACGTCCCCGGCCAGCGCGAAGATCGGCGGCGCACCCTCCCGCCC
>NZ_JHAC01000036.1 GCF_000599865.1 Deinococcus phoenicis
GCCCTTCCAGCAGCGCGCCTTCCTCGTCGAGCTTCAGGACGACCAGCGCGTGCGGATACCGCTCCCGCAGCCAGTCCAGCGCCCGGCCCGGCTCCGGCTCGCCGCTCATGGCGCGGGCCTCGTCGTCGTTGGGAAAGATCACGTCGAAGGGCATGTCGTCCACGACCTTCAGGAAGTTCTCGCGGCCCATCTGCTGAATCATCTGAAAGCTCCCGGGGTCGAGGCTGAGGGTCGCCCCGGCCTCCTTGGCGAGGCGCGCGGCCTCCAGGGCGGCGGCGCGGGGCGGGTCGCGGAAAAGGCTCCAGGCGGTCAGGTGCAGGTGCCGCGCGCCCCGCAGAACTTCACGCGGCAATTCCCCCGGCAGCAGTTCCCAGTCGGCCCCCTGCCCGGTCAGCATCGCGCGCTGACCCCGGCGGTCGATCAGCGCCAGGATCACGCCGGTCGGGTGCTCGGCGCTGAGGGTCAGTTCGGCCCGCACGTCCTCGGCGCGCAGTTCGGAGGTCGCCAGTTCCCCGAAGCGGTCGCGGCCGATCTTGCCCACGAAGGTCGCGGGGCACCCGGCCCGGCGTGCCCACACGGCCACATTTGCCGCCGACCCGCCCCCGGAGAGTTCCAGCCGCCCGGTGGTGTCCCCGCCCGGCAGCAGCATGGTGTCAGGTTTGGCCAGCACGTCCCAGGCCAGGTCGCCCAGCGACACGAGAGGTTTGCGGTCAGTCATGCGTGCCTCGCAGCATACAGGGCGCGGGGGCGGGCAGCGGAACGCCGAGAACCGGCCCTCAGCCCCCCGTCACCGGAGCCGCCTGCACCGCCCGCAGCGCCAGCAACGTCGCCAGCACGTCCAGCGCGCCGCTGAGCGCGTACACGAGCTGGTCGGTGCGGGTCACGGGGTCGCTGAACCCGGCGATGGGCACCACGTTGAACACGGCCATGCCCAGGCTGAGGGCGGCGGCCAGATTCAGCCAGTCCGCGAGTCGCCTGCGCCCCGTCAGATCGGCGGGATTCGGGGCGAGGCGGGCCAGCGTGCCGTAGACGGCGTTCCCGGCCAGGATGCCGACGGGCCACACGGTCAGCAGCGCGGTCAGGGCCACCGTGTTCGCCTCGGGGGCGCTGCCGTTCAGGACAAACAGCAGCGTCAGGAGCCACAGCACCAGCCGGAAGGACGTGAGCCAGGGAAAGGCGAACCGCAGCGCCCGCAGCGTGCCGTCCGTCGGTGGCACGGGCTGCCCTGTGGTGAACCGGCCCAGAAGCACCGTCCACCACGCCAGCACCAGCCCCGCCAGCAGCGCCTCGATGCCCGAGAACCACGCGCCCTCCGAGAAGCGGCCCCGCCACAGCGAGTAGGCGGCCAGGCCGAACAACCCCGTGACCTGCACCCCCAGGGCCAGCAGCGCGGCAGAGCGCCAGCGGGCGGGGGTCACGCGGAGGCTCCAGCAGAGCCGGGCAACCGCGGACGGCCGAACGCTGCGGGCTGACCGCCGCCCCTCACAGCCCCAGCTTGGCTTGCAGGCGCTCGCGCACGACCTCGGGCTTGGCCTGGCCCCCGGTCGCCTTCATCACCGGGCCGAAGAGGGCGTTCATAGCCTTGGCGTTCCCGGCCCGCACCTTCTCGACGGTGGCGGGGTCGGCCCGCATGGCGGCGTCGATGGCGGCGTCGATGGCGGCGGTATCGGTCACGACGGTCAAGCCACGCTCGCGCACCAGCACCCCCGGGTCCTGCCCGTCCATCACGTCGGGGAGGAGGTCTTTGGCGATCTTGCCGCTGATGGTGCCCGCGTCAATCAGCCGGACCAGGGCGGCGAGGTGCCCCGGCTTCAACTCCGCCTGACCGATGCCGATCTCGCGGGCGGCCAGGAAGCCGGCCACGTCGGTCAGCAGCCAGTTGGCGAGTTTCTGGGCGTCGGGGGCAGGTTCGGTCCTGAGCGCCGCGTCGTAGAAGCGCGAGAGGGCCACGTTCAGGCTGAGGGTCCCGGCATCCCCCGCCCGCACGCCCGCCGCCACGTACCGCTCCCGCTTCTGCGCGGGCAGTTCGGGCATCTGCGCCCGCACCCGCGCGATCCACTCGGGCGTGATGTCGAGGGGCGGCAGGTCGGGTTCCGGGAAATAGCGGTAATCGGCCTCGCCCTCCTTCGTCCGCATCACGAAGGTCTTCTGGCCGCCCTCGTCCCAGCCCAGGGTGTCCTGGGTGATGACGCCGCCCGACTCCAGCACGCGCGTCTGCCGGGCCGTCTCGTACTCGATGGCGCGGGCCACCGAGCGGAAGGAGTTGAGGTTCTTCACCTCGACCTTGGTGCCCCAGGGTTCGCCGGGCTTGTGAAGGCTGAGGTTCACGTCGCAGCGCATCTTGCCTTCCTCGGGCGTGGCGTCCGACACACCGAGCGACTGGGCGATGGCCTGCACCGCCTCCAGAAAGGCGCGGGCCTGCTCCGCCCCCGTAATGTCCGCCTCGGTCACCATCTCGATCAGCGGCGACCCGGCGCGGTTGAGGTCGAGCAGGCTGTAGGGGGCGTAGGCCGGGTGAATCAGCTTGCCCGCATCGTCTTCCAGGTGGGCACGCTTGATGCGGACCCGCGTGTGCTCGCCGCTCTCCAGCGTTACGTCCAGATAGCCGTCGCGTGCGATGGGGCGGTCGTACTGCGAGAGCTGGAAGTTCTTGGGCGCGTCGGGGTAGAAGTAGTTCTTGCGGTGAAACTGCGTGAACCCCGATACGTCGCAGTTCAGGCCCAGGCCGAACATCAGCGCGAGGTCCACCGCCTCGCGGTTGAGGGTGGGCAGCGTGCCGGGCAGCCCCAGCGTGAGGGGGTCGGTGAAGGTGTTCGGCTCCGCGCCGTGATAGTCCGCTGGACACGCGCTGAACAGCTTGGAGCGCGTTTTCAATTGCAGGTGGACTTCCAGCCCGATGACGGCACGGTACATGCGGGGGAGTCTAGAGCAGATGGCCGGCCGGCAGAAGGCAGATGGCTGGGGGAGCGTCAGCTTCTGCTGAACACTCCTCCAGCCTTTCGCCCAAGACGTAGGTGACTCAAAAGACGAGTGCGCACAGGCGGGCTTTTTGGCTCCTCTGCAAGCAGCTCTGCGAGTCCCCCCTGGCGGGGAAGGCTGGGACTTGCAAAGCCGCGAAGCAGAGGGGGCGGGCGGCAAAGCCGTCCCAGTGGAAGAAGACGCAATCTCACTCCCGCTGCCATGCACGCTTTTCGCGTCAGTCCCAGCCCTCTTCTCTTACAGCGCCCGGCACTGCCCCTCACGGTCGCCCGTCACGCGGTTCTGGCCCCCGGTCGGGGCGGCGCGGTTGTCCTCGCACTCCAGGTCGCCGTTGACCGTGACGCGGTTCACCCGCACCGTGCCGCTGTTCTTCTTCAGTTCGAGGTCACCGGTCACGCGCACGTTCTCCACGCTCACGCTGCCGCCCTTTTTCAGTTCCAGGTCGCCGTTGATGACGCTGCCGGTCACGGTGACGCTCCGGAAGCCGTCTTTCCCCTCGATATCGCCGTTGATGTCGCTGTCGCGGATCACCGCGTTCCCGCCGCGCCCGACCTTCACGTCACCGTTCACGCGGCTGTTCACCAGCGTGCAGGTGGCTCCCTGCCGCACCTTCACGTCGCCGTTGATGGTGCGGCCATTCAGGGTGCCCGCGCAGGACACGTCGGCGGCCTGGGCCGAGGGCAGCAGCAGCATGGGGGCCAGGAGCAGGGCGGACAGCAGCATGGATTTCATAGCGGGACCTCCTCGCGGGTGGGGCCTGAAGGGCGGCCCTTCCCCCGAGCGTAAAGACCGCGGCCCCGCCGCACCCGCGAGAAAGATGCAGGAACCTTCACCTGGCCCGCCACGACCCTCTCCAGAGCAGTCTCACGCCGGAGAGCTTTCACGAAGAAACCAGAAACGCCGGGGAAGGCCCGATTCCTGCGTACAGTGGGGCATGTTGACACCACGTCACGCGCTGGCTCTGGGCAGTCTGCTGCTTCCGGCGGCTCAGGGCCAGGCGAGCCAGGAACAGACCGGACAGCAACAGGCGCTGGCCCTCGCCTCGGCCTATGCCACCTACTTCACGGCCCAGACGTACCGCGACTACTGCGCTCAGAAAGACCCGGCCAGCGCGGGGCGCAGCCGACAGGCGTTCACCGCCTGGACGCAGCGGCAGGGCCTGACGCAGTTCGAACCCCAGCTCAGCCGCCTGCTGGGGGCGGACGTCCTGGCGCAGCTCAAGGCGCAGGTTAGGGACAGCCAGGGCGACCTGGTGGCCGCGCTGCAAAAGCTGGGGCCAGCCTCCCAGGTCTGCGGGGTGTACGCGCAGCAACTCGGCACCGCCGCCTTCGACGTCAAGGCCAAGGTGCCGAACCTGGGCGCGCTGCTGGCCGGGCAGACCACGGTAAATACCGGAACAACCACGGGAAAGACGTCCGGTCAGACGCAGGCCGCTGCTGGGGTCAGCACGGTCTACAGCGTGGCGCAACTCTCGACCCTGGCCGGTCAGACGCTGGCGGCCCTGCCCAAAGGCACCTCCGGCAGCGCCGCCGAGGAAGCGGTCCTGAAAAGACTGCGTTCGTTGGGCGCGCAGGTGGCCGTGACCGGAACGGTCGCCCCCAGGTTCGATGCGCTGGACCAGGAGGACGACCGCCGCACCGCGCGCTGGGGCATCTACTGCTATGAACTCACCGAGGATGACGCCCTGGACCCGCTGCGGGGCAAGGCGGCGACTGTGGTGGGCAGCGTGAGCGAGTTCGACCGTGACACCGGCTTCACCCTGCGGAACTGCCGCGTGCTGAATGCGAGTGCCGCTGCCGGCCTGAAAAAGTCGTCCCTGCCCGTGGCCGATGTCGGCTGGCGTTTCAAGAACCAGCCCGCCGAGAAGTTCCTGGTCGCCGCCGGAAAGGGCCTGCAAGACAGCCAGATTCTGGGGGTCTACCTCTACCCGTCTACCGTGGTGGGTGTGGGGGGCATGACCTATCCCAGCTATCCGCCCCTGCTGTTCCTGAAAGACGGCACGGTCTACAACGACCCCTCCTGGGCACCCGACAGCTTCAACGTCGCCCTCTCGCGCCAGCTTGAGCCGCAGAAGTGGGGCCAATGGACGCGGCAGGGCCAGAACTTCCTGGTCAAGTGGGGCGACGGCGAGACCCAGACCGTCAAGGTCACCCGCGACCTGACCATGCCGCCTGCCCCGGCGGGCACGAAGCTGAGCGGCAACTTCAGGACCATCGGGGGCGGCGGCAACTCGGCGCTCGGCGGGGACGTGACGGTCGCCGTCAGCAGCGATTACACCTTCACGCCCCAGGGCACCTTCAAGGGGGGCCGCTCGGCGGGGGCCACGACCTCCAACGTGACCGCCGCCAGCCAGAGCAGCACCTCGGGCAAGTACAGCGTCAGCCGCTACGGCATCACGCTGAACTATGCGGACGGGGGACAGAAGCGGCTGTTCTTCTACCGGATGTCCAAGGATGTCATTCACATCGGCGGCTCGGACTACGTGCAGTGATCCCAAGCTCTACTTCAGGACCAACGCCATCTCCGTCCCGCTCGCCCGGAAGCCCAGCCCCTCGTACAGCGCCCGGCCCATCTCGCTGGTGCCCAGGCTGATGCGGGTGACGCCGCGTTCCTGAGCGGCTTGCAGGCAGCAAATCACGAGTTCACGCGCGAGGCCCTGCCGCCGCCAGTCGGGCTGAGTCCAGACGTTCACCACCCGCGCCCGCCACGGCTGCGGGTCGCCGCGCGAAGGCCCCCACTCCAGCAGGGTCAACCCCGCACCGGCCACGACCTCTCCCCCGTCGCTGACGGCCAGAAAACCGACGTACAGGCCACGTTCCAGCGCGTCCGCGACCCAGGCGGCGTAGACGGGACGCTCGGGGGCATCCACCTCGTCGGGAGAACGGTGAACGGCGATCACCGGGGCGTCGGCGGGAACAGCGGGGCGGATCACGCCCGTATTCTGACCATTCCGGCGGGCAACCCTGGGCCAGCGGGCCGCGTACCTGGGGGCATGAGTAAGCTGAATGGACGCATCGGCGGCGTGACCCAGGGGTACGATCTGCATGCCGAGTGGGACGGCGAGCGCCTGCGCGGACGCATCGGCGGGCGGGTTCAGGGCAAGGACCTCGACCTCACGCTGCACGCGGGGGACGTGGACGGGCGCGTCGGCGGCACCTTCGCGGGCTTCGACGCCGACGGGGACGTGTCGCCGCGCGGCGTGGACGTGCGCCTGGGCGGCCAGTGGAACGGCGACGACGTTCACCTGAAGATCGACGGGCGGCACGTGACCGGGCGCTTCTCGGGGCGGACGATGGGCAAGGACGTGGACCTGCGGGTGGAAGGAAAGCGGCTCACGGGCCGCATCGGGGGCGCGTTTGATGGCAAAGACGTCCACCTGGACTTCGGGGACCTGCCGCCCGAACTCGCGGCGCTGGCTGCCGTCTGCGCCTACAAGGTGCTGGAGGACGACCAGACGGCGGCAGCGGCGAGCAGTTCTTCCTGAAGCCGCGCCCCACGTTCTCCAGCAACCCGATTCTCCAGCAACCCGCACATTCCCGCCGCGCGCTGCGTGCTACTTTCCGCGCATCATGACTGCCGTACAGGGACAGGTGAAGGCCAGGACGCTCGGAGAACTGCTTCAGACGCCGGAATACGCGGGCCGCGCGCCCTTCGACGGCCAGGTGCGGCTGGTCCAGGACGAGGTGCGGGACAACCTGACCCGCAAGCTGCGCCAGGGCGAGGACCTGTTTCCCGGCGTGGTCGGCTACGACGAGACGGTGATCCCGCAGCTCACGAATGCGCTGCTGGCCCGTCAGAACTTCATCCTGTTGGGGCTGCGCGGGCAGGCCAAGAGCCGCATCCTGCGCGCGATCACGGGGCTGCTCGACGACCATGTGCCGGTGATCGACGGCGTGGACATGCCCGACGATCCCCTCAACCCCATCGGCGCGGAGGGCCGTCACCTGCTCGAAGCGCACGGCCTGGACCTGCCGATCCGCTGGCTGCCGCGCGCCGACCGCTATGTGGAAAAGCTCGCCACGCCCGACGTGACGGTGGCCGACCTGATCGGGGACGTGGACCCCATCAAGGCCGCGCGCCTGGGCACCAGCCTGGGCGACACCCGCTCCATGCACTTCGGGCTGCTGCCGCGCGCCAACCGGGGCATCTTCGCGGTGAACGAGCTGGCCGACCTGGCCCCCAAAGTGCAGGTGGCGCTCTTCAATATCCTTCAGGAAGGGGACGTGCAGATCAAGGGCTACCCCATCCGGCTGGAACTCGACGTGATGCTGGTCTTTTCGGCCAACCCCGAGGACTACACCGCGCGTGGCAAGATCGTCACGCCCTTGAAGGACCGCATCGGCTCGGAAATCCGCACCCACTACCCCACCGACGTGCGGCTGGGCATGGACATCACCGCGCAGGAAGCGGTGAAGGCCGAGGGCGTCGTGGTACCCGAGTTCATCTCGGAACTGATCGAGGAAATCGCCTTCCAGGCCCGCGAGGACGGGCGGGTGGACAAGATGAGCGGCGTGTCGCAGCGCCTTCCGATCAGCCTGATGGAGGTCGCCTCCGCCAACGCCGAGCGCCGGGGCCTGGTGTCGGGCGACGTGCCGGTGGTGCGGGTCAGTGACGTCTACGCGGGCCTCCCGGCCATCACCGGCAAGCTGGAACTGGAGTACGAGGGCGAACTCAAGGGCGCGGACGTGGTGGCCCGCGACGTGATCCGCAAGGCCGCCGGGGCCGTCTACGCCCGCCGCTACGCCAGCTTCGATACCCGCACCCTGGAAAAGTGGTTCGAGGACGGCAACGTCTTCCGCTTCCCGCAGTCCGGGGACGCCGGGGCCGCCATGAAGGCCACCCGGGAGGTGCCGGGCCTGACCGACCTCGCCGCCCAGGTGGCGGGCCTCGGTGACGACGCCGTGCGGGCCTCGGCGGCCGAGTTCATCCTCGAAGGGCTGTATGGCCGCAAGAAGCTCTCGCGGGCCGAGGAAACCTACGCCGCCCCCGAACCCGAGGTGCGCCGCGAGCGCGGGGGCCGCTGGAACTGAGCGGCGCGCCCGGCCCGTGCCGGCCCCTCCTCAACCTGCGGGGGAGGGGCCTTCCTCTGCACCCGCCTCTGCACCCGGCAGAAGGTCCGGGGACTCGGGCGCGGCCACCATGCGGTCGCGCCCGGTGTCTTTGGCGACCCTGAGGGCGGCGTCGGCGCTGGCAAAAGCCGCGCGCCGGGGCCGCCCCCGACCGTAGCGGCTGAGGCCGATGCTGAGGGTCACGTGCTGACCGGCGGCGAAGGACCGCCCGGCCACCTCGCGCCGGACCCGTTCCAGCAGGGCCGGGGCACCCACGGCGCAGGTGTCGGGGAGGCAGACCACGAATTCCTCGCCGCCCCAGCGGTACACCTCGCCGCACCCCGCGACCGTGTCGAGCAGCACGTCGGCGACCGCACGCAGCACCCGGTCCCCGGCCTCGTGGCCGTGGCGGTCGTTCACCCGCTTGAAATGGTCGATGTCCAGAACCGCGAGAACACCGGGCAGGATGGGGCCAGCGTCCGCTTCCTCGAAGGCGCGGCGGTTGAGCAGGCCCGTGAGGGGATCACGGCGGGCGTCGCGTTCGCCCAGCAGCAGGCGGCGTTGCAGCCGGACGACCGCCCAGCCGAACAGGGCGGTGCCCAGGCAGACCACCAGCAGGAGGGGGGCGGTGCCCGGTTCGGGCTGGGCGTTGACGTTGTCCCAGTGCCGCACCAGCAGCGTCGCGGCCAGCGAGAGCGCGAGGCTGAACACCCGGCCCACCCGGGGGTGATCGGAAAACAGCAGGCTCCAGGCCAGCACGGTCATGGGGGCGATCAGCAGCACGATGCTCAGGGCCTGCCCGTTGCCCCGCACGCCCAGCTGTTCCCCGAACAGCGCGAGGGCCAAGACGTACACCACCTGCGCGCCCGTGGCGACCAGCCGCAGCGGCCACTCCCAGCGCGGCGCCAGCAGCTGATGGGCCGCCGCGATCAGCAGCAGCAGACCCGCGAAGGCCAGGGTGGGCACACTCACGGGATGGGTCAGCATGGTCCAGCAGACGATCCCGACCAGCAGCGGCACCAGCACCCGGAAGTACAGGCGCGTGATGCGCGTGGGCAGATCTTCCGGACGGAGGGGAGCGGGCGGCATGGTCTCCCAGTCATAGCACTGCGCTGGGGGACGCAGGTGCGCCTGTGCGGATGGGCCGCCGGGGGTGAGGGGGGGTGGAGGGCAGGCCTCGCCCCCACCCCTCCTCAGGACCGCCTCAGTACAGCTTGCCCAGCACGTCGTCCTTCATCACGAAACTCTGATCCCGGGTGGGAAACTCGCGGGCGCGGACCTCGCGGGCATAGGCGGCGATGGCCTCGCGCGCCTCCCGGCCCAGTTCGGCGTACCGCTTGGCGAGCTTTTTCTCGTCGCCCTCGTAGAGGCCCAGCAGGTCGTGGTACACCAGCACCTGGCCCCGGCAATGCACCCCCGCCCCGATGCCGATGGTGGGCACCTGCAACCGCCCGGTGATCAGGCGGGCCAGTCGGGCGGGAATGGCCTCCAGCACCACGCTGAAGGCCCCGGCGGCTTCGAGCGCCAGCGCACCTTCCAGGGTGCGGCGCGCACTCTCCTCGTCCTTGCCCTGCACCTTCAGGCCGCCCTGCGCGGTGGCCGTCTGCGGCATCAGGCCCACGTGACCCATTACGGGAATGCCGTTGCGGGTCAGCACCCGCACGACCTCCAGCACCTCGGGCGTGGCCCCCTCCAGCTTCACGGCGTCCGCGCCCGTCTGCTGAATCACGCGCACGGCGTGGCGCACCGCGTCCGTGACCCCGGTGTGGTAGGTGCCGAAGGGCAGGTCCACGACCAGAAAGGTGTCCGGTGCCCCCCGGCGCACCGCCCGGGCGTGGTGGATCATGTCGTCCAGCGTGACGGGCGCGGTGGAGTCGTAGCCCAGCACCACGTTGCCCAGGCTGTCCCCGACCAGAATCAGGTCCACGCCGGCGCCCTCGGCGTGCCGCGCGCCGGGATAGTCGTAGGCGGTGACCATCACCAGCGGTTCCTGGGCGTGCAGAAGGTCAGGCACACTGCGTTTCATGGGGGGAAGCTATCAGTTTTCGGCCCCCGGCAATCAGCTGTCTGGCCGCTTTGGCAGCCCGCTCGCAAGCTACCCCTGGACGACCTGGCCGTACCGCCCCAGCACCAGATAGATGATCCAGCCGGTCACGGCGACATACAGCCAGACCGGCACAGTCCAGCGCACCCAGGCGCGGTGCCGGTCGAAAAAGCGGCGGGCGACGGGGGCACCGATGTTGCCGAGGTTGCCCGCTGCCCTCAGGCCCTTCCAGGCGTTCCAGAGCGCGACCACAGCCAGGGGCAGGTTCGCCGCCGCCAGGATGATGTGGCTGATCAGCAGGAAGTAATACGCGCCGCGCCACTCGGCGGGGCCGACGTACTTCTTCTCGTAGCCCAGCCCCAGGCGGGTGAGGTACAGCACCAGGAAAATGGTGGCCAGGGCGCTGGCGGTCAACATGGCGCGCATATGCGCCTCGCGGTTGCCGCGCCGGATGAAAAAGACGCCGATCACGAGGGTTATGCCGCTCAGAACGATGGTAATCACTGCCCACTGGTTGATGATGGCCGCCACGCCGCGCAGTCTAGGGGGGGCGGATGTCCGGGATGTCCCCGGTTTCCGGATCGGCGGCGGATGAGGGGACCCAGGGGACAATCTTCAGCCTCCCGACCTGCCTAGAATGCGGGGATGAAGGCTGACCGGCCCCATGGCGGGCGGTCGGAAGGACGGTGAAGTGAAGTGAGCAGCGCATTGACGGTGCCCCGGTCCCGCGTGGGCGCGTGGCTGCCCCGGCTGGCCTGGACGGCCCTCGCGTACAACGTGCTGGTGATCCTGTGGGGCGCGGTCGTGCGCCTGACCGGGGCGGGGGCGGGCTGCGGCGACCACTGGCCGCTGTGTAACGGCGTGGTGGTGCCGCAAAGTCCGGCCCTGCACACGGTGATCGAGTTCAGCCACCGCCTGACCAGCGGCGCGAGCGGCCTGCTGGCCCTGGGGCTGATCGGGCTGGCCTTCCGCACCACGCCCCGGGGCCACCCGGCGCGGCTGGGTGCGGTCCTCAGCTTCGCGCTGATCGTGCTGGAGGGGCTGGTGGGCGGCGTGCAGGTGTTGCTGGGCCTGACCGCCGATTCGACCGACCCGGCACGCGGGCTGGTGCAGGGCGTGCACCTGGCAAATACCTTCCTGCTGCTGGGGGCGCTGCTGCTCACGGCGCTGTGGGCCTCGGGCCGCCCGGCGCTGCGGCTGCGCGGGCAGGGGCGCACGCTGGGGCTGATCCTGCTGGGCCTGGGGCTGACGCTGCTGCTGGGCATGGCGGGCGCGGTGACGGCGCTGGGTGATCTGCTGTTCGCGCCCGCGCCCGGGACGCCGCTGGATACGGTCCGCCGCGATTTCGGGAGTGCGGCAGGCCTGATCGAGAACCTGCGCGTCATCCACCCCATGCTCGCCATCATCTCCAGCGCGTACCTGATCTGGCTGGTGGGGGCGCTGCGCCGCCTGCGGCCCTCGCCGGAAGTGACCCGCTGGGGCGGGGTGCTGACCGGCGTGATCGCCCTTCAGGTGCTGGCGGGCTTCCTGAACGTGGCCCTCAAGGCCCCGGCGTGGATGCAGCTCACGCACCTGCTGCTGGCGTGCATCATGTGGCTCGTGACGGTCCTGCTCAGCTTCGGGGCGCTGACCGCCCTGCGCCGCGTCCATCCGGCCCCGCGTCAGGGGGCGGCGGCATGACCACCGACCGTGTCACTCCGGCGTCCGGCGTCAACAGCCGTCCCCTGCGCGCGACCTGGCGCGATTATCTCTCGCTGACCAAACCCAAGGTCATCAGCCTGCTGCTGTGGACCACCCTCACCGCGATGGTGATGGCCGCGCGCGGCTGGCCGGGGCTGTGGCTGCTGACCGTGGTGTCGCTGGCGGGCTACATGTCGGCGGGGTCGGCGGGCGTGTTCAACATGATCATCGACCGCGACATCGACCTCAAGATGAAGCGCACGGCGACCCGGCCCACCACCAGCGGCCTGATCTCCACCCGCAACGCGGCCATCTTCGGCACCACCTTGCAGGTCCTGTCCTTCGTGATGCTGTGGGTCTGGGCCACGCCGCTGGCCGCCTGGATGAGTCTGGCGGGCTTCGTGACCTACGTGGTGGTGTATACGCTGTGGCTCAAGCGCACCACCTGGCACAACATCGTGCTGGGCGGGGCCGCCGGGTGCTTCCCGCCGCTGGTGGGCTGGGCCGCCGTGACGGGCGACCTGAACCTGTTTGCCTGGTTCCTGTTCGCCATCATCTTCTTCTGGACGCCGGTCCACTTCTGGGCGCTCGCGCTGATGATCAAAGACGAGTACCGCGAGGTCGGCATTCCGATGCTGCCTGTCGTCCACGGTGACCGCCTGACCGTCGCCCAGATTGGCCTGTACGCCATCTACACGGTGGTGCTGTCGGTGATGCCGGTGTTCTTCCGGGAAGTCGGCTGGCTCTACTTCCTGTCGGCGCTGGGGCTGGGCGGCCTGCTGCTTCAGCGGTCGTGGGGGCTTTACCGCCACGTGATGGCCGGGAACAAGGTCGAGCGCCGGGTGGCCGTGCCGCTGTACCTGTACTCGATGCTGTATCTCGCGCTGCTGTTCGTGGCGGCGGCGGTGGACCGGGTGCTGCTGGGGTAAAGAGGCTGTGGGCTGGAGGGTGTAGGAAAGGCAGGGCGGTCCGGTGGGGCCGCCTTTCTTCTTTTGCCACTGCCTACAATCGGCTGCCCACACCCCTTCAGGACACTTGCCTACCCCTCAAGCTGTTCTCATGGCCCCGAGCCTGACCGACCGGTCGAACACGCGCGGCGAAGCGCGTGCAGCGGGGCGCTTTGCATGGGCGCAAAACCCTGGGCAACGCTTTAGACTAGGAGGCGAGGAAAGGAGTGATGTTGAACACCAACCATAGCCGCCGCAGAGGCGGACCAAGGAGGGGCCTGCCGCCTCAACTGGCACGGGCCGGGCTGCTCGGCGTGGGCGCGGCGCTGCTGACCGGGTGTGGGTCGCAGCAGCTGCTGTCCATCGGGGACCTGTCGTCGGCGTACAACCGCGAGATGTTCTGGATGAGCGTGTGGGCGATCGCCTTCTCGATCGTCATCTTCATCGGCGTGTCGTACGCACTGTTCTACACGGTGCGGAAGTTCCGTGAGGACCGCAACGACGCCGAACCGGAGCAGTTCCACGGCAACAACCGCCTGGAGACCATCCTGGTGGTGGTGCCGGTGCTGATCGTGATGCTGCTCAGCGTGCTGACGGTCCGCACGATGGCCCGCCTGAACCCGACCCCCCAGAACGCCGTGAAGGTGGACGTGCTGGGCAAGCAGTTCTGGTGGAACTTCGGCTACCCGGCGGCGCCGGCAGCGGCGGGGGGCAACGTCACCAACGGCAACGAGCTGGTGATTCCCACCCGCAGCCCGGTGGCGCTGACCATCACCAGCGGGGACGTGATCCACGCCTTCTGGGCACCCAACCTGGGCGGCCAGCGCGACGCGACGCCCGGCACCCACAAGACCTGGCAGATCGACACCGACCGCGCGGGGGCCTACCAGGGTAACTGTAACGTGCTGTGCGGGGCCAGCCACGCGAATATGCGCTTCAAGGTGATCGCGCTGGACCCCGAGCAGTACAACACGTTCCTTCAGGCGGCGCAGGCCTACCGCGCCCCCGAACCTGCCCCCGGCAGCGCCGAGGCGCGCGGCTACACGCTGTTCATGCAGGGCAACCCCGCAACGGGCGCGCTGGCGTGCGCGGCTTGCCACCGTGTCCAGGGCACGCCCGCCGCGGGCGCGGCCGGACCCGACCTGAGCTTTTTCGGCACCCGCCGCACGCTGGGCGCAGGCATGTGGGAAGGCGAGCGGGCACAGGAGATGCTGCACGGCTGGATCAAGCACAGCCCGGCCCTCAAACCCGGCAGCCTGATGCCCGCCTACGACGGCCAGGAGTACCGCCTGAACGGCAAGGTGCAGAAAGCGGGCCTGCTGACCGACGCGGAGATCGACGACATTGCCGCTTACCTGCGCAGCCTCCGCCTGCCCGAGGAAGCCAACTACTGGCGTGACGTGCCCGTGACCAGTCAGAACGCCAGCGCCCAAGGAGGCAACCCGTGACGGTCCAGCACGCACCGCAGTCCACCGCCGCTGCCCGCCGGGGCGCGTGGGAGGTCATCAAGGACTACATGATGACCACCGATCACAAAAAGATCGGGCTGCTGTACATCTTCGTCTCGATCATCGCCTTCGGGATCGCGGGCGTCCTCGCGGTCGCGCTGCGCTTGCAGCTGGCGCTGCCCGACCAGACGTTCCTGGTGGGCCAGACCTACAACCAGGTGCTGACCCTGCACGCGGCGATCATGATCTTCTTCTTCCTGATTCCGATCGGGCTGTTCGGCTTCGGGAACTTCTTCCTGCCGCTGCAACTCGGTGTGCGTGACGTGGCGCTGCCGCGCGTGAACACCTTCGCGGTGTGGCTCTTTATCTTCAGCCTGATTCTGGTGATCACGGGCCTGTGGAACGGCGGCGCGCCCGGCGTCGGCTGGACCTTCTACTACCCGCTGTCGGTGGACGGCAACCAGACCGGCACCAGCGTGTTCATGGTCGCCGTGATCCTCAACGGCATCGGGTCGCTGCTGGGCAGCGCGAACTTCGCGGCCACCATCATCAACCTGCGGACCCCCGGCATGAGCCTCTGGAAGATGCCGATCTTCTGCTGGGCCATCTTCTCGACCAGCCTGCTGCAGCTGATCAGCCTGGGGGGCCTGACCGCCGCCGCGCTGGTCACCTTCCTGGAACTCAAGCTGGGCCTCTCGATGTTCAATCCCGGCATCGGCGGCACCCCGATCCTGTTCCAGCAGTTTTTCTGGTTCTACTCGCACCCCGCCGTGTACGTGATGCTGCTGCCCTACCTGGGCATCGGCGCGGAAATCGCCTCCACGATGGCCCGCAAGCCGCTGTTCGGCTACCGCGTGATGGTCTACTCGCTGCTGGGCATCGTGCTGGTCAGTCTGCTGGTGTGGGCGCACCACATGTTCGCGGTGGGCCTGCCCGAGTCCTGGCAGATCGCCTTCATGGTCGCCACCCTGGTCGTGGCCGTGCCGACCGGCGTCAAGATCTTCAACCTGATCGGGACGCTGTGGGGCGGGCGCATCATCATGAAGACGCCGACCTACTGGCTGGTGGGCTTCATCTTCAACTTCCTGATCGGCGGGATCACGGGCGTCAGCCTGGGCATGATTCCCTTCGACTACCAGGTCACCATGAGTTACTACGTCGTGGCGCACTTCCACAACGTGATGATGTTCGGCACGGCCTTCCTGGCGATGGGCGGCATCTACTACTGGTGGCCCAAGATGACGGGCCGGTTCCTGAACGAGCGGCTGGGCATGTGGCACTTCTGGCTCTTCATGGTCGGCTCGTGGATGACCTTTTTGCCGCAGTACCTGCTGGGTCTGCTGGGCATGCCCCGGCGCTACTACACCTACCCCGAGGGCAACTTCGCCTGGACCGAGCTGAACTTCATCTCGACCCTGGGCGCGCTGACCCTGCTGGCGGGCGGCATCGTGTGGGTCTGGAACATGTACCAGAGCCTGCAAAAGCCCATCACGGCCTCGAACAACCCCTGGGGCGGCTTCACGCTGGAGTGGACGGCGGCTTCTCCCCCCGCGGCCTACAACTTCGCGCACGAGTTCCCCACCAGCTTCCCCACCGAGCGGCCGCTGTACGACTGGGAAAAGAGCGGCGAGAAGCTCACGCCGGTCGATCCCAGGACCATCCACCTGCCGGTGGACTCCATCTGGCCCTTCCTGACCGCGCTGGCCCTGTTCTTCATGGGCTACGGCCTGAGCTTCGGCTGGTTCACCAACTACACCCCGGCGGGCGGCCTGCAACCCTTCTTCAATGCCGGCGCCAGCCATGTCTTTGCCAGCATCGTGCTGTACCTCAGCATCCCCTTCTTCCTGTGGGCGCTGTTCAAGTGGGCGGGGACCCGTGAGTACGCGGTGCCGGTGGAGCATCACCACCTCACCAAGTACGACAACGGCTTCATGGGCATGGCCTGGTTCATCATCTCGGAAGTGGGCCTGTTCGGCGTCCTGATCGCCGGGTACGTGTACCTGCGTATCAGCGGCCACGCCGAGCCGCCCGCGCTGCGCCCCAACATCTGGCTGGCGGCGCTGAACACCCTGATCCTGGTCAGCTCCTCGTTCGTGATCCACAAGGCCGAGCAGGACCACCACCACGGGCGCTACACCTGGTTCCGCCTGGGCCTGTTCATCACGCTGATCCTGGGCGCGCTGTTCATGATCTTCCAGGTGTACGAGTTCGCGCTGTTCGGCCACGAGAGCGACTGGAAACAGAACCTCTGGCAGTCGTGCTTCTTCATCATCGTGGGCCTGCACGGTCTGCACATCCTGATTGGCGGCACCGGCATCGCCCTGCCGTACTACCAGGCGCTGACCGGCAAGATGGACAAGTACAACCACGGTTCGCTGACCGCCGCCAGCCTGTACTGGCACCTGGTGGACGTGGTGTGGCTCTTCATCGTGGCGATCTTCTACGCGTGGTGAGGTAGCTTCCAGCACTCAGCTTTCCATAAGCAGCAGCGGGGACGTGATGAGCGTTCCCGCCGCTCTTTTTTGGCTGACCGCTCAGGGACACCCCGCCCCCCGCCCCCGCCCTAGCCTGCCCAGCATGAAGTGGCTCACGGCGGCGCTGCTGGCCCTCGCGGCGGTTCTGGGGGGGCTGCTGCTGTACCGGAACGTCTCCCCCACCCCGGCCGGCGGGACGGCGCTGGACAATCCGGTGACGCTGCCCACGCTGCGGCTGGTGAACGACCGGGGGCAGGCGACCACGCTGAACGATTCGGGGGGCAAGCTGCGGCTGGTGTTCTTCGGCTTCGTGCGTTGCCCGGACGTGTGCCCCGCGACGCTGGCGGCGCTCAAGAACATCTACGCGGGCCTGACGCCGGCGCAGCGGGAGCGTGTGCAGGTGCAGCTGGTGACGGTAGACCCGGCACACGACCGCCCGGCGGTGCTGCGCGAGTACCTCGACCGCTTCGACCCCGCCTTTACCGGCCTGACCGGCGACGCCGCCACCATCGACGAGGCGGCCCGCACGATGTTCGTGGCGAACGTGCCGCCCCAGCCCGCGACCGACCACAGCGCCCACCTGGGCCAGGACAGCAGCGGGGCCGACCCTGAGGACGAGGTGGCGGGCGGAGCCAACGAGGCCGCCCGCATTCACGGCGATCAGGTCAGCGTGGTGGACGCGCGGGGGCGCTTTGTGCGCGTCTACAGCAACGGCAACGTGATCGAAGGCGAACTGGGCCACGACCTGCCGGGCCTGATCCAGAAGTACGGAAGCTGAAGTAACTCTCCCCGGCCTGCCCTGGCCCTACGGAAGTTGGATGACCGAGAAGGTCGCGCGCCCAGGATCCTGGAGCACGGTAATCTTCCCGTGGGGGGAATCGTGGGGAGGCGATAGCAGGCGTCCGCCCCCGGCCTGAGCCGCCTGCACCGCCTGATCGGTGTTCTTTACTGCAAAGTAGATCATCCAATGGGAGGGCAGCTCCGGCGGCCAGTGACGCTCGTCCATCTGCATCACCCCGACGTTCTGGTCATGGCCGTGGTAGAGGGTGTAGGCGTTCATCCCGGGGACCTTCTGGCTGGTGCTGTTCAGCAGGGCCGTGTAGAAGTCGCGGGCGCGGTCGGCACTCCGCGTTTGTAGCTCGGCCCAGACAAAGGTCCCCGGCGTTCCGGTCAGGCCCAGGCCCTGCTGCTTGCCCGCCTGCCACAGGCCGAACAGCGCGCCGGTCGGGTCGGTCGCCATCAGCAGGGCACCGTGTTCGCCCACCTGAAGCGGTGCCATCCTGACCTGCCCACCCAGCTCGCGGATGCGCTCCGCGTCCGCCTGCACGTCGTCACTGGCAAAATACAGCAGCCAGAGGCTCTGCCCCTCGAAGGGAGGAACGATGGCGGCGACAGCGCGGGAACCGACAAAAGCGACGCGGTATTCGCCGTTCTCGCTCCCCTGCTTCTCGAATCTCCAGCCCAGCAGCGCCTCGTAGAACGGGCGGACCAGCTCCGCACCGGGCGTCATCAGGTCGAGCCAGATGGGTGTTCCGGCAGCGGGACGGGTCTTGGTCGTCATGGAAAACCTCCTGGGAACGGGGCGCGGGGTGGAGAAAGCCGAACGCCGCCTCCACCCCCGGACGGGAGTTCAGCTCCTGTTGACCTGCACCACGCTGAAGGCCGCGCCGTCGGGGTCGGCCAGCACGGCCATCTGACCGTAAGGCGTATCGAAGGGGGGCACGCGGACGCTTCCGCCGCTCTCCCCGGCGACCTTGACGGCCCGCTGGAGGTCGTTGACGTCGAAATAGGGCAGCCAGTGCGCGGGCACCGAGTCGGGCCAGTGTTCCCCGTCCATCTGCATAATGCCGCCGACGTTGCCCTTCCCCTGCTTGAGGATGTGGTAGGTCGTGCCGCCGGGCATGGGTTCGCTGGTCGCGCCGAAAAGCTGGGTGTAGAAGTCACGCGCCCGGTCGGCGTCCCGGGTCTTCACTTCCTGCCAGGTCATGCTGCCGTGTTCGTTCTCCAGTTCGGACCCCTGAAACGCGAGCGGTTGCCACAGGCCGAAGACCGCTCCGGTGGGGTCGGTGGCGACCAGCATGTGGCCCAATGGGCCGACCTGCATGGGTTCGGAGAGAATCTGCCCGCCCAGCTCGCGGATGCGCTGCGCGTCGGCCTGGGCATCGGCACTGGTGTAGTAGACCGTCCAGGCGCTGGGCATCTGCGCCATCTCCGGGGCCTTCGGCATAAACCCGGCGACGGGATGGCCGTTCTGGCGAACCATGTGGTAATGCCCGAAGTCCGGCCCCTGGTCCTCAAAGGTCCAGCCGAAGAGGTCGCTGTAAAACCGTTTGGTTTCCTCCGGCTTCTCGGTGGTGAGGTCGTACCAGGCGCACGTTCCGGCGGCGTGGTGGGTCTGCACGGGCATAAGCAACCTCCTGAGGGGGCGGGGCGGACCGACAACTTAGCTTAAGTCACAATCTGTATTCTGTCAAGAGCAGAACAGGACATAGATTTTCATTAAAGGCAGAACTCCAGAGCCGCGCTTTCCCGTACCCCACACTCTTTTTTCGGAAATAGCATAATATGGCGGCATGACCGAACCTCTCGATGCCGCCCTCCGCCCCAAAAGTCTGACGGAGTACGTGGGCCAGGAGCGGCTCAAGGAAAAGCTGGGGGTGTACCTCCAGGCCGCCAGGGGCCGCAAGGAGGCCCTCGACCACACGCTGCTGTTCGGACCTCCCGGCCTGGGGAAAACCACGCTGGCGCACATCATCGCCGCCGAACTGGGCGTGAATATCCGGGTCACCTCGGGTCCCGCCATCGAGAAGCCGGGCGACCTCGCCGCCATCCTCACCAATTCGCTGGAGGAAGGCGACGTGCTGTTCATCGACGAGATTCACCGGCTGGGACGGGTGGCGGAAGAACACCTCTACCCCGCGATGGAGGATTTCAAGCTGGACATCGTGCTGGGGCAGGGACCGGCGGCGCGGACCATCGAGCTGCCGCTGCCGCGCTTCACGCTGGTCGGCGCGACCACCCGGCCCGGCCTGATCACCGCGCCGATGCGGTCGCGGTTCGGGATCATCGAGCACCTGGAGTACTACACCGCCGAGGAAATCGGCACCAACCTGCTGCGGGACGCCCGGCTGCTGGGCTTCGGGCTGGAGGAGGACGCGGCGCTGGAGATCGGCGCACGTTCGCGCGGCACCATGCGGATCGCCAAGCGGCTGCTGAGGCGCGTGCGCGACTACGCCGACGTGGCGGGTGAGACGACCATCCGGCTGGAACGGGCGCACGACGCCCTGGACAAGCAGGGGTTGGACGCGGCGGGCTTGGACGACCGCGACAAGAAGTACCTCGAAACGCTGATCCACCGCTTCGCGGGCGGCCCGGTCGGGGTGGATACGCTCGCCACCGCCATCAGCGAGGACGCCCTGACGCTGGAGGACGTGTACGAGCCGTACCTGATCCAGCTCGGCTTCATCAAGCGCACCCCCAGAGGCCGCGTCGCCACCGCCCACGCCTACGACCACCTGGGGCTGCCGGTGGGGGCGGCGGACGGGGACCTGGGGCTGTATACGAACTGAAGCTTTCCGCCGTCAGCTTTCCGCCATCCGCAGGCAAAAGCTCCGGGCCTAAGGGCCTGGGGCTTTTTTGCTGACGGCTGACCCCTGAAGGCCGAAGGCTCCTCTACACTTCCCCCATGACTGCCCCCCAGGTCCAGATGTTCGGCCTCAAGAAAAGTGCGGCCACCCGCGCCGCCGAACGGTTTTTCAAGGAACGGCGCGTCAAGGTTCATTTTGTGGACCTCGGCGTGAAGCCTATCGCCAGAGGGGAACTTACCCGCTTCATCCAGAAATTCGGCCTGAATGCCCTGCTTGATCTGGAAGGCAAAGCGTATGAGCGGTCCAACCTCGCCTACCTGCGCACCACCGAGGAGGGCATCATCGCCCGCATCGTCGAGACGCCGGAGCTGCTGCGCCTGCCGCTGGTGCGCGGCGGGAAGGTGCTGACGGTGGGCGAGGACCCGGAGGGCTGGGCACGGATGCTGGAGGGGTGAACCGGATGCCGCCCGGTCCCTGAGCCGTCGGAAGGCCGACCCTGTTCCTGGCGCTGCCTCGCCGCTCTGCAAGGCCCTTCGGTCAGCGTTCCACGGGTTCATTCCCCTTCGGAATCCGTATGACCTCGGGCGTTGTGGAGCGTGGCGCCGGCCCCCCCCTGAAAGGCGTGGACCGCATTCTTGCCCGAGTGTTTGGCGCGGTACATGGCCTGGTCGGCGTGCCGCTGCAAGGTCGCCACGTCGGTGCCGTCCTGCGGAGCCACCGCCACCCCGATGGACGCCGTGACCGTCACCGGCTGCCCGCGCACCTCGAAGGGTCGCGCCAGTTCCTCCAGCAGCTTGCGCCCCACCGCCTGCGCGTCCGCCGCCTCTTGCAGGTGGTTGAGCAGCACCGTGAATTCGTCCCCGCCCAGCCGCCCCACCAGATCGTCCCGCCGGACCCGCCCCCGCAGCCGCGCGCCCACCTGCCGCAACAGCTCGTCCCCGGCCTCGTGGCCCAGCGTGTCGTTGACCGCCTTGAAGCCGTCGAGGTCGATGAACAACACCGCCACCCGCCCCGCTTCACGTTCGCCCAGGGCACGCTCGACCTCGGCCTGAAAGTGGGCGCGGTTGGGCAGACCCGTGAGGGTGTCGTGGGCGGCGCGGTGGGCCAAGAGCTGCCGGTCCTGCCGCAAGGCGGTGTTGTCCTGCGCGAGTTGCAGGCTGCGCAGGCGCTCCATCTCGGCCTCGCGCTTGAGGGTCTCGACCTGAAACTGCGCCGTGAGCACTCTGGTCTTGCGGTCCACCGCCTCGGCGTGCAGTTCGCGGTCGAGGGCGTGATAGGCCCGCAGGTGCCGCAAGGCCGCGCTCAGCTCACCCTGCGCCTCGTACAGGTCGGCCAGCTGCTGATGGGCGGCGCTCTGCTGGGGCCGCATGCCGCGTTCCCCGGCCAGGGTCAGTGCCCGAGTCAGGAGGGCGGTGGCCTGCCGGGGGTCGCCCTGCACCGCGTGCGCGCGGCCCAGCGTCAGCAGCAGGTGGTAGGTGTGTTCGTACTCCGCGATCTCCTCGGCGATGGGCAGGGCCTCCAGACTCGCGGCGATGGCCTGCTCGACCCGCCCGAGTTCCAGCAGGTTGCGCGCCCGGAAGGCCCGGACCACCACCTCATGCTGCCGCAGGCCGCTGGCACCCACGGCCAGCAGGTAGTCCTCGGCCAGGGCCAGGGAACGGCCATAGTCGCCCAGTGCGTGGTAGTCCGCTACGGCATTGGCGCGGGCGCTGGAGATCAGCAGCGGGTCCCCGATGCGCGTGGCCGTCTCCAGCACCTGCAAGTGCGTGTTCAGCGCCTCCTGGTACTCGCCCGACTCGGTCTGCAACAGGGCGATGTTGTTCATTACCCGCGCGCTGCCCTGCTCGTCGCCCGACTCGCGGGCGATCCGGGCGCTCTCGTAAAACGCCTCCAGGGACCCGGCGTAGTCGCCGAGCAGGCTCGCCACGTTGCCCAGGCCATTGAGGGCGCGGGCTTGCAGGGCGGCGTCCGGCAATTGCTGGCCCAGGGCGTGGGCTTCCCGGAAGCGCGCGGCCGCCTCCTCGTAGCTGGACTGGAAAAACAGGGCCGCGCCGTACAGACACAGGGCCTGCCCTTCGGCCCGGCGGTCGCCGCAGCTGCGGGCCAGTGCCACCACGGCGGCCGCACGTCCGGCGGCCTGGGGCGCGTGCGTGAGCACCAGGGGTTCGAGTTCGGCGAGCTGCGCCTCAAGGCGCGCGATCTCCGCTGCGGTGGGAGACCCCCGGGAAGGAAGGGGCGGGAACGTCATTTCCCATCCAGCCTAGGCCCACGCCCCTGACATGCCTCTTGCAACGCCGTGCCCTCCGGGCATCACGGCAGCGGGCTGACCCGCACCCGCGTGTTGTGAAAGGTACTCCCCCCGCCCAGATCCGTGAGGGTCTGCGCGGTGACCGCGTTGATGCTGGTGCCGTCGGGGGCGCTGAGGCCCCACCACGTTCCCTCGACGACGGCCACGCCGGGCTGCGCCGCTCCCGTCACCTTCACGCGGCGGGTGACCTGCCCCACCTCGCTGGCAATCAGCGCGTATTCGCCGTCCGCCAGGGCGTAGGCTTCCGCGTCGGCGGGATGGATCAGCACGTGGGGTTCGCTGCCCTCGGCCCGGGTCAGGTGGGGCAGGTTGCCGTAGGTGCTGTTCAGGAAGTGGTGGGCGGGCGGCGTGATCAGGCGCAGGGGATAGTCGGCCGTCAGCGCGGCCTGCGGTTCCCGGTGCTGCGGCGCGGGCGAGAGCTGCACCCGGCCGCTCGGCGTGTCGGCCCCCTGCGCGTAGGGCAGGAACCCGTCGGGGAGGTTGAGGCGCACGCTGCCCTCCGCCTTCAGGCGCCCGGGGGTGATGCCTTTGAGGTACGGGTGACCGGTGTCCAGCAGTTCCGCCAGCAGGTCGTCCAGCGTCCAGTACACCGACGGCTCGGTCACGCCCAGGCGGCGGGCGAGCTGCTGGAAGACCCAGGTATTAGGGCGGGCCTCACCAGGGGCCTCCAGCGCGGCGGGGTTGTGGCCCAGCCAGTGGTGGCCGTAGCTGGTGTACACGTCGGGGTGTTCCATGAAGGTGGTCGCGGGCAGCACGTAGTCGGCCAGGCGGGCGGTTTCGGTCATCGCCTGTTCCAGCACCACCATCAGCAGGTCGCCCCGCACCATTCCGGCGCGGACGCGGGCCGAATCGGGCGCGACGACGGCGGGGTTGGTGTTGTAGACGATCAGGGCACCCAGCCCCCCGGGTTCGTGCGCGGCGGGCGCGAGGGCGTTCGCCAGTTCGTTCATGTTGATGTGGGGCGCATCCAGCCGGATCAGGTGCGCCCCACCCAGCCGCGAGCGGTTGAGGGGAAAGGCCCCGCTAGTACTCAGGACCACACCCCCGCCCCGGTGCCGCCAGTCGCCGGTCAGCGCGGGAATCAGCGTGACCGCGCGCAGGTTCGTCCCGCCGTTCTCGTGCCGCGTCATGCCGTACCCGACGCGGATGTAGGTGGGCCGCGTGGTGCCGATGGCGTGGGCGAGGTCGCGGACCTCCTCCACGGTCAGGCCGGTGACTTCGGCCGTGCGTTCGGGCGTCCATTCCCGCGCCGCCTCCCGCAGCTCCTCCACCCCCTGCGTCGCCTCCCGGATGTACGCCTCGTCGGTCCAGCCCTGCGCGAAGAGTTCGTGCATCACGCCCAGGGCGAGGGCGGCGTCGGTGCCGGGCCTGAGCTTAAGGTGCGTGTCGGCATACTGGCTGGTGCGGTTGCGGTAGGGGGCGATATGGATGATGCGCGCGCCCGCCCGGCGCGCCGCCGTCATCTGCGGCGTGAGGTGGCTGTTGGTGCTGAGCGAGTTGATGCCCCACAGGATGATCAGCCGGGCGTGCGGCACGTCGAGCGGGTCCACGCCGTAGCGTGCGCCGTAGCCCATACTCCACGCCGCC
Organism: Deinococcus phoenicis; assembly: GCF_000599865.1. Lineage (GTDB taxonomy): Bacteria > Deinococcota > Deinococci > Deinococcales > Deinococcaceae > Deinococcus > Deinococcus phoenicis. The sequence continues at coordinate 24,103 of NZ_JHAC01000036.1, forward strand.
GTGCCCGCCGTCGCGCAGATCGTCTCGTCCAGTTCCGGGGTGCCCAGCGCCCGCCACAGGGCGTGGACGTGCGAGCCTTCCATCAGGCCCATCGTGCCCGCGTAGTTGTAGCGCAAGATGGTGGAGGGACCGCGCGTGTCGAGCAGGGTCCTGAGCCGGGCGGCGATCTCGTCCAGCGCCTCGTCCCAGGTCACGCGCTCGAAGCGGGGTTCGGGATCGGTCTTCTTGCCCACCCGACGCAGGGGGTACAGCGGGCGCTCCGGGTGGTTCTGGCGGGCCGGATAATGCACCGTTTTGGCACAGGCGAACCCCTTGGTGTAGGGGTGGTCCGCGTCGCCCGTCAACTTCACGGCCCGTTCCCGGCCGTCCTCGCCGCGGCCCAGGGAGATGCGGAGGCGGCAGGCGTCGGGGCAGTCGAGCGGGCAGGTGAGGAGAACGTCGCGGGTGGCGGGCGCGGTCATGGGGGGAGTCTACGCGCCGCCGGGAAGGACCGGGAGGACCACTTTCACACCGCCGGGCACATCCACCGGGTCAGCCACCGTGCCGCGCTTCCCACTCCCGCAAAACGTTCAGGCCATACTCGAAAAACCCCCGGTCCAGCGTCTCCGTGCCGAACTCGTGTGTGCGGCCCGCCATCAGGCCCATGAACCACAGGGAACGGGCGGTCACGAAGAGCGGCAGCGCCTCCAGATCGGGTTGGCCGAGTGGCCGGCGAAGCTGATAGGCCTCCAGAAAGGCCTGCCACGTCCGTTCCGCCGCCTCCGGGCCTTGCGCACCGCCAGACGCCTGATTCCACCTATACACGGCCAGGTCGTAGGCCCGCCAGCCGGGGCCGCCGCAGTCGAAATCGAACAGCCGGACGGCACCGTCCTCCCCCAACCGGGCATTTCCCTCATGCAGGTCGCCGTGACACGCGCCCCACTCCAGCGTCGGCGCGAGGGCCGAGAGCCGCGCGTGGGTGGTGGCTGCGGCGGCTTCCAGTTCGCGCAGCAGGTCCGGCGCATCCTCCAGCAGCGGCCGAACGGCGGCCAGGGGCTGCGTGATGAGGTGGTCGAGGTCCAGGGGAAAGCGGCCCCCCACCCCGAAGCCGTCCGCAGCCCGGTGAAGGGCGGCCGCCGCCGCTCCGTAAGCCGCCGCGTCCGCCTCGGTGGGTTCGAGCGGGCGGCCCGCGACATGCTCGAACAGGGCATAGGCGCGCGGTCCCTCTGCGGCAGACAGGACGCTGAAAAGCTGACCGTCCCGGCGGGCCAGCGGACGGGCGACGGGCACACCTGCCGCGACCCACTCGATGAACTCAAGCTCCCACGCCACCTCCGCCGCAGAACGCCAGGCCGAGCGGTACACGCGCAACACGGCCGTGCCGTGATCCGGCAGCCCCCTCACCAGATAGGTGTCGTTGAGATTGCGGCGCAACAGCCGGACATCGACTCTGGACGAAATCGGGAACTCCCGGCGCAGCAGTTCCGCCAGAGCCTCGGCCGACAGAACGGAATGGACCGCTGGGAAGGGGGAAGAAACGGCAGACATCCTTCCAGCGTGACGCAGCCGCAGGGAAACACCCATAGGTGGAATGACGCATCCGGTTTCTGTCCCGTCCGTCCTCAAACCGGGAAAACGCCGATTGGCCCACGCCCTTCCCGGAATCCGGCTCAGGGACCTTGCCGCCGCTTCCCGGTTCTGGTCCGGCAGATCACCCGGCAGCGCGCCCGCGCATCCATTTTCTCGCCCGCCAGCACGGTAGAATCCTCCGATGATCGCAAAGACCTACACCACGATGCTCGGCGGACGTGAACTGAGCATCGAGACCGGCAAGCTGGCGAAGCTTGTCAGCGGCAGCGTCACGCTGCGCTACGGCGACACGCTGCTGCTGGTGACGGCCCAGGCGCGTGAGGACCGCAGCACGCTGGACTTCCTGCCCCTGACCGTCGAGTTCGAGGAACGGCACTACGCCGTGGGCAAGATTCCGGGCAGCTTCCACCGCCGCGAGGGCCGCCCCGGTGAGAAAGCCATCCTGAGCGCCCGCATCACCGACCGCCAGATTCGGCCCCTCTTTCCCAAAGGCTACCGCCAGGAAACGCAGGTCATCATCACGGTCCTCTCGGCCGACCAGCAGAACGCGCCCGACGTGCTGGGGCCGATCGGGGCCTCGGCGGCCCTCAGCATCAGCGACATTCCCTGGGGTGGGCCGACGGCGTGCGTGCGCGTGGGGCAGATTGACGGCGAGTACGTCATCAACCCCACCGCCGACCAGCTCACGCGCTCCAGCATGGACCTGGTGGTAGCGGGCACCCGTGACGCCGTGATGATGGTGGAGGCGGGCGCGCAGACGGTGAGTGAGGAGGCGCTGGTGGGGGCCATCGAGTTCGCACACCGCGAGATGCAGGGCGTGATCTCGCTGATCGAGACCATGCGCGCCGAGGTGGGCCAGGAAAAGTTCAACTTTGTGGCGGACGGCGACCTGAGCGTGGACCTGGTGCCTGAGCTGGCCGAAAAGGCCCGCACCGGTGGTCTGCGCGACGCGCTGCTGACCGTGAAGAAGAAGGACCGCAGCAGCCGCACCAAGGCCCTGCGGGACGGCATCATCGCGGAGTATGTGCCCGACGCGGCCGACGAGGGAGCCGCCGAGCGCATCACCGCCCTGAAAAACGCCTTCAACAAGGTGGAAAAACAGGAACTGCGCCGCCTGATCCTGGAAGACGACCTGCGCGCCGACGGCCGCAACTCGAAGACGGTGCGCCCCATCTGGATCGAGGTGCGGCCCCTGCCCCAGGCGCACGGCAGCGCGATTTTCACACGCGGCGAGACGCAGGTGCTGGGCATCACCACGCTGGGCACCGAGCGCGACGAACTGCTGGTGGACGACCTGACGGCCGAGACGGGTGACAAGTTCCTGCTCCACTACAACTTCCCGCCCTACTCGACCGGCGAGGTCAAGCGGATGGGCGGCCAGTCGCGCCGCGAGGTGGGGCACGGCAACCTCGCCAAACGGGCCATTCGCGCCGTGCTGCCCTCCTTCGAGGAGTTCCCCTACGTGATCCGCGTGGTGGGCGAGGTGCTGGAGTCGAACGGGTCGAGCAGCATGGCGACCGTGTGCGCCGGAACCCTCAGTCTGATGGACGCGGGCGTGCCCCTCCGGGCACCGGTCGCGGGCGTGGCGATGGGCCTGGTGATGGAGGGCGAGAACTACCGCATCCTGACCGACATCCTGGGCCTGGAAGACGCGCTGGGCGACATGGACTTCAAGGTCTGCGGCACCGCCGAGGGGGTCACGGCCCTCCAGATGGACATCAAGGTGGGCGGGATCACGCCCGCAATCATGCGCGAGGCGCTGGCGCAGGCCCGTGAGGCCCGGCTGCATATCCTGGGCAAGATGGCGGAAGTGCTGCCCGCGCCGCGTGCCGAACTCTCCCCCACCGCCCCGCGCATCGTGAGCCTCAAGATCAACCCCGAGCTGATCGGCAAGGTCATCGGCCCCGGCGGCAAGCAGATCCGCGAGCTGGAAGCGATGGGCGCGCAGATCACGGTGGAGGAAGACGGCAGCGTCCGTATCTTCAGCGCCGACGGCTCGGCGGCCGAGGCGGTCCGCGTGAGGATCGAGGGCCTGACCCGCGCCGCCAAGCTGGGTGAGGAGTACGAGGGCACCGTGGTCAAGACGGCTCCCTTCGGGGCCTTCGTCAACCTCTTCCCCGGTCAGGACGGCATGCTGCACATCTCGCAGATGAGCGAGGAGCGCGTGAGCGCGGTCGAGGACGTGCTGAACGTGGGCGACAAGCTGCGGGTCAAGATCGTGAACATCGACGACCGGGGCAAGATCGACCTGATTCGCCCCGAGCTGGAAGGCAAGATCGCCCCCCGCGAACCCCGCCCCGCCCGTGCGGGAGGCGACCGGGGACCGCGTCCGGCCCGCCGCGAATAGAGCACCGGTCAAAGGTTTCTTTTTGACCGAGCGGGCGGGCAGGCTTGCTCAAGCGAGTCCATTCACGACGATGCCCAGGACAGCGAGTGAAAGAGGGAGGGCGTTTGGAAGAACGGAGCCGGAGGAGGCGCTTTCCCTCTTCCGGCTCCATTCGGACAAACGCTCTGAACGAACCCCGAGGGGGCCGCTTGGGCAGGGAGGTGGCCCCCTCGCCTATTCCCGGGACGTGAACACCGCGAGCGCCGCTGCGGCCAGCGCCCCCACCGCGCCCGTCACCAGGGGACCGTCCTGCCCCTCCAGAAAGGCCCGGATGACGAGGCTCAGCCCCAGCACACTCGCGCCCAGGGCCAGCAGCAGCATAGCCGGGAGCGGTACGGGCGACTCTGCCCGGCTGGACAGCCGCGCGCCCCAGCCGTACCCCGCCAGGATCAGCAGCAGTGCCCCCAGCCATCCCATCTCTGGCCAGCCCATAGGTGCAGGATACCCGCTGACGCTAGAATCCCCCCATGCGCCCCGCCTACCTGACCGCCGCCCGCAACCTGCAACTGGGCCGCGAGTGGGCGGTGGAGGGCGATCAGGAACGGGCGCTGGACGCCTACGAGGAGGCGCTGGGCATCCTGCGCGCCCTTCCCCCCGAGCGGACCCGTGACGTGCTGCTGGCCCACACCCACCTCGCCTTTTACCAGACGCTTGCCCTGGTGGGGGCCGACGCCGGACAGGAGCATCTGCACCTGGGCGTCAGCTATGCCCGCTCGACCCGCGATCCCCTGGCCCGCGCGATTGCCGAGGAATGCCTCAGCGGGCTGGACGTGGTGCTGTAGCGGGCCAGGCGGAGCCGACAAGAACGGCGAACAGGAACGCCGCCCGGAGGCCCTGGGCGGCGTTCATCTGAGAAAGAGGCTTACTGCTGGCCCGGGAGCTGAAGCTGGGCAACCGTGCGGCCCTGGGCCTTGTCGTACACGCACTGCGCGCCGAGCTGGCCCAGAACGGCGGTCTGGCCCTGAATGCTGATATTGGCGGGGGCCGACAGCGTCCAGCCGCCGCTGGGCACCGTCTGGACACTCTGGACCAGTTGCCGGGGTTCGGCCGCGATCTCCGCGTGCAGGCTCTGATTCGGCTGAAGCTGCCCGGCCTGCTGCAAGACGCCCTTCAGGGTGGTCAGTTGCTCGGAGCTGTGGATGCCCTCCTTGCATTCTTCGAGGAACCGGTACTTGCTGACGCCGTTGGCGTCCCGGTCGCTGTAGTAGGGGTTATTCCGGACGGTCAGGGCCGTGACGAAGCCCAGCAGCAGCAGGCTCAGCAGGATGGCGACCCACAGCAGCGTGCGGCCCAGGTTGCCGTGTCGGTTGGCGGAGGTCAGCTCGCTCATATCGCCCCCCAGCATAGCGTGGACGGGCAGACCCGGCGGCGGCCTCCAGCCTCACCACACCGGCGCGGCGAGGCTGACCCCCCCCAGCCCGACCCGCCGGAGAGCCGCACCTGCCGTCTCCCCCGTCACGGGATGCGCCCGCTCCGGTTCGAGATCGGCCAGGGGAGCCAGCACGAAGGCCCGGTCCCAGGCGCGGGGATGCGGGAGGGTCAGACCTGCCGTCTGCACCACGGCGTCGCCGTACAGAATCAGGTCCAGGTCGAGCGTGCGCGCCTCCCAGCGTTCCCGGCGAAAGCGGCCCGCGCCCGCCTCGATGCCGTGCAGGGCAGCGAGCAGGTCTGCGGGGGCGAGGGCCGTCTGTAAGCGCACGGCCGCATTGAGGTAGTCGGGCTGTCCCGGGGGACCACCAACGGGGGCCGTCCGGTACAGGCCGCTCACACCGGTCAGGGTACCGAGCATGGCAAGGGCCTCACGGGCGCGGCGCAGCGTGGCGAGCGGATCGCCCAGATTGGCCCCCAGCGCGATGAATGCCGCCTCGCTCATGCGCCCGACGGCCCGTCTTCCCGGCCCAGGGTCAACTCGGCATACACGTCGCGGAACACACCGGGGAGCGGCGCGAAGGGCTTGTGGACCCGCACGGTCACCCGCTCCAGCCGGGTGTGGTCCCGCAGCAGGCGGCGCGCGACCCGGTCGGCCAGCACCTCGATCAGCTGGTGGCGTTCGCCCGTCACCTCTTCCCGGATGGCTTCGTAGGCGGCGGCGTAGTTCACGGCGGCGCCCAGCTCATCCGGGATTCCGGCAAAGGCCCAGTGCAGTTCCGCGTCGATCACGAAGCGCGCGCCGAGGGCCGCCTCCGTCTCGTACACGCCGTGCCGCGCGTGAAACTCCAGTCCCTCCAGAACGACCCGGCTCATAGCGGGGATTCTAGCGGCTGGGCTTTCGGGGGTCGGGCTTTTGGGAGCCAGGCCCAGCCTCGGGGTCGTCCAGCGCCGCCTGTACCCGCAGGGCCTGCACGTGCGCCCCGGCCGCGTGGGCACGCACGATGGCCGCGCCCGCCCGCGCCGCGTGCAGGTGCAGCGCCAGGGTCCCCGGGTCGCGGTCCGCCGCACGCGGCACGCCGGCCAGCGTGTCGATCAGGCGCTTGCGGCTCGCCCCGACCAGCACGGGCAACGGCCCGGCGGTCAGCTCCGGCAGGGCACGCAACAGCGCGAGGTTGTGCACCGGCGTCTTCCCGAAGCCCAGCCCGGGGTCCAGCAGCACGGACGGCACGCCCGCCGCGAGGGCCACTTCCGCCCGGTCGTGCAGGAAGGCCTGGACCTCCGCCACCACATCCGCGTAGTGGGGCGAGTGCTGCATGGTGCGCGGCTCGCCCTGCATGTGCATGATGCAGGCGGGGGCCGCCGCCTCGGCACAGACGCGGATCATGGCGGGATCACGCAGGCCGGTCACGTCGTTGATCAGGTGCGCGCCCAGGGCCAGGGCTTCCGCCGCCACCTCGGGCTTCAGGGTGTCCACGCTCAGCAGCACGCCTTCTCCGGCCAGCGCCCGCAGCACGGGCCGCAGCCGGTCGAGTTCCTGTTCGGCGGGGACGGGGTCGGCACCCGGCCGGGTACTCTCGCCGCCCACATCGATCAGCAGCGCCCCCGCGTCCCGCATCGCGCGCGCCTGGGCGACGGCGGCTTGCAGCGGGGCGTGCCGGCCCCCGTCACTGAAACTGTCGGGCGTGACGTTCAGCACGCCCATCACCGCGCAGCCCCGCCACTCGACCTGCCACCCGTCCGGCGTGCGCTCGCCGCCCGGTACCGGAAAGCCGAAGGTCAGGCGATGCCGCCGCCGGGACCAGCCCTCAGGTGACCGGCTCATCGTCCTCACTGCCCCGTGCGGCGCGGGGCATCAGCGCAAAGCTCACCAGCACGCGCTGCCGCTCGGGGAAAGCGTCCACGTAGGCGGGCATCCGCCGCCCCGAGCGGAAAGGAACGTAACTTTCCTGCGTCATCGGCAGATGCGTCTCCAGGGCGACCGCGACCGGGTGATCGTCGGGAATGCGGGTGCCCGGGCGCAGGCTGTATTTCACCCCGGGTGCTCCCCCGCTCGCCCGGACCGTCAGGGCCTTGTCGGAGGGCCGCTCCTCGCCGGGTTCAGCCAGGCGGGTCACGGCACATACGGCGTACAGCACGGGCGCCGTGGTGCGCTCCGCGAGGGCATAGAGGGCGCTGCTGGCACTCACGTCCGCCCGGCGGGCCAGTTCCGCCAGTGCCCGCCCACTGGGGCCGAATCTCGACACCACCTCGTCGATCAGCGCTTCCGGCATCAGGATCGCGGCGGCGCCGATGTTGCACAGCGTCTCGATGACCTGTTCCAGCCGCTCGCCCTCGTAGGCATCGTGCAGGTCGCTGAGCAAGTCGTCGTCGCCCAGCAGCAGCGCGTGACTGATCTCGTGGGCCAGGGTAAAGCGCTGGCGTTCCGGACGAACCCGGCTGTTGATCAGCACGACGCGGTGTTCCGGATCATAGGCCCCGTCCCGGTCGCCCATCGGCAGGAAGGTCAGGGTCGCGTCCAGGCCGCTCATCAGGCTGTGGGTGTCCAGCCCGGGGAGGCCCTGGACATAGGCGGCCGCCAGTTCCCGCATCCGCGCCTTGGCAGGAGCCAGGGCACCCGCGTCCGGCGAGGCGTCGGCGGAGATCGGCTCCGTTGGGGTGCGGCCCTGCGTCACCCGTGCAGCTTACCGCGCCCGGCCTGCCCTGTCCCCCCAAAGGCCCGTCTCTACCCTATGAAACCGCCGTCCCACCAGAGGACGGCGTCCGGACCGGCAGAAGGCCGCGAAATCAGCCCCGCGTCTTGAGGGTCTCGACCAGATTCACGTACTCGCGCCGCGCCTCCTCCTGGCCCAGGCCACGCAGACCGGCCCAGGCGTCGTACTTGGCCCCACCCACGAAGTCGAAGCCGCCGGGCCGATCCCCCGTCACGTCGCCCACCGTGCCCTGCTTGTACAGCGCGTACAGCTTCAGGAGGATATCGTTGCCGGGTTTCCGGGAAAGGCCTTGCACATCTTTCTGCGCCTGCTCGAACGCTGCTTGCATGTCAGGATTGTACCGGGTTCAACGAAGGCCAGCAGGACAGCCAACAGGGCCCAAACGCGCACACCCCCCGCGGGAGGCGGGGGGTGAAGGGGCAGGAGATGCAGGGGGTG
>NZ_JHAC01000038.1:0-10000 GCF_000599865.1 Deinococcus phoenicis
TCGCCATCCGCGAAGGTGGCCGCACCGTCGGCGCGGGCGTCGTTACCAAGGTCCTGGAGTAAGGTTCGGCGCCCTTCGGGGCAGGAGGGGGAGGCCAGCCGGTCTCCCCTCTTTTGTGCGTCACGGGTGGACACCTGCGCCCGAACTGCCTATAATCCGAATGTTGCCCGCCACAAGGCGGGCTTTTACCAGCGACTTCAGCAGAAAGTGGAGGGCTGGGAGCGCCGACCGGGAGGCAACGCCTCGCCGGAAAGCGCGAAAGGAGCAGCAACATGGCGAAGGACGGACCGCGCATCATCGTGAAGATGGAAAGCACCGCTGGAACGGGCTTCTACTACACGACCACCAAGAACCGCCGCAACACGCAGGCCAAGATGGAACTGCGCAAGTACGACCCCGTGGCGAAAAAGCACGTCGTCTTCAAGGAGAAGAAGGTCTGACCTCGCAGCCGGGCTGCTGCGGGCTGCGGTAGCCCGGCCACGGGTCGGCTTTTTTCCTCTCTGAAGGCAAGGACGGGCAAGGTGAGCGCATGAATCTGATTCAGTACTTGCGGGACTCGCGCGAAGAACTGGCGCGCGTCACCTGGCCGACGCGCCAGCAGGTGATCGACGGCACGCAGGCGGTGCTGATCTTCGTGATCGCCCTGACCCTGATCGTGTTCGTGCTGGACTTCGCGTTCGGCCATCTGATCCGGGCGGTGCTGCCATGAGCATCGAGTGGTACGCCGTCCATACCTACGTGGGTCAGGAAGACCGCGTGGAACAGCACCTGCTGGAGCGGGCCAGAAAACTCGGGATGCACCACACCAAGATCTTCCAGGTGCTGCAACCCACCGAGGAAGCCGTGGAACTGCGCGAGGGCGGCAAGAAGGAAACCGTCAAGCGCAAGCTGTTCCCCGGTTATGTCTTCGTGCAGATGGATGTCGAGGACGACGACGCGCCCGGCGAGCTGGGTGAGTCGTGGGAAGTCGTGCGCGGCACCAACGGCGTGACGGGCTTCGTCGGCACGGCGACCCGTCCGGTGCCCCTCTCCCCGGAGGAAGTGCAGCGTCTGCTGGCCTCGGTGGGTGTGGCCGCGCAGCCGCAGGAAGAAGCTGCGCCGCGCGTCAAGGTGGATCTCAAGCCGGGCGACATGGTCCGCGTGACGGGTGGCCCCTTCGCCGACTTCAGCGGCGTGGTGAGCGAAATCAACGCGCCGCAGGCCAAGGTCAAGGTGCTGGTCAGCATCTTCGGCCGCGAGACACCCGTCGAGCTGGACTTCGCGCAGGTCAGCAAGTAAGGCTCTTTTCCTGAGGGCCGCAGGGCCAGACTTGGCAGACGCGCACTGGCCCTGTACACTGTAAAAGTTGCTGCTGGAATGGAGACTCTCCCTTTCAGCAGGACTTAGCGTCAGCACCCCGCAGCTCCTCGGAGCGGGCCGGGGGAGCTAAGGAGGAAACGCATGAAGAAAGTCACAGGGCTTGTCAAGCTCCAGTTGCCCGCGGGCAAGGCCACCCCGGCCCCGCCCGTCGGTCCCGCGCTCGGTCAGTACGGCGCGAACATCATGGAGTTCACCAAGGCGTTCAACGCGCAGACGGCCGACAAGGGTGACGCGATCATCCCCGTCGAGATCACCATCTATGCGGACCGCTCCTTTACCTTCATCACCAAGACGCCGCCCATGAGCTACCTGATCCGCAAGGCGGCCGGGCTGCAAAAGGGCAGCGCGACCCCCAACAAGGCCAAGGTCGGCAAGCTGAACTGGGACCAGGTCCTGGAGATCGCCAAGACCAAGATGCCCGACCTGAACGCCGGGAGCGTCGAGGCGGCCGCGAACACCGTGGCCGGCACCGCCCGCAGCATGGGCGTGACCATCGAGGGGGCCCCGAATGCCTAAGCACGGCAAGCGTTACCGCGCGCTCATCGAGAAGGTGGACCGCAACAAACAGTACACCATCGACGAGGCCGCCGCCCTGGTCAAGAACCTGGCCACCGCCAAGTTCGACGAGACGGTGGAAGTCCACTTCCGCCTGGGCATCGACCCCCGCAAGAGCGACCAGAACGTGCGCGGCACAGTCGCCCTGCCGCACGGCACCGGCAAGACGGTGCGCGTGGCCGTGATCACCAAGGGTGACAACGTGGCCGCCGCCGAGGCTGCCGGAGCCGATGTGGTCGGCGGCGACGAGCTGATCGACCGCATCGCGGGCGGCTTCATGGAGTTCGACTCCGTGGTCGCCACCCCCGACATGATGGCCCAGGTCGGCCAGAAGCTCGCGCGCCTGCTCGGGCCGCGCGGCCTGCTGCCCAACCCCAAGAGCGGCACGGTCGGCCCTGACGTGGCGGGCATGGTGCGCGGTCTCAAGGCCGGCCGCATCGAGTTCCGTAACGACAAGACCGGCGTGGTCCACGCGCCCATCGGGAAGGCCAGCTTCGATCCGGCCAACCTCAGCGCGAACTACCAGGCGCTCATCAGCGCCCTGGAAGCGGCCAAGCCCGGCAGCGCCAAGGGCGTGTACCTCCGCAGCGCCTTCCTGACCAGCACGATGGGGCCGAGCATTCCCCTCACGCTGGGCGGCGCGCAGGCCTGACTTTTTCGGGGAGGGCGCCGTGCGCCTCTTGTGCCGCTCGCCTCTCCCCCACTGAACTTCGGCACCCCGGTGCGCTGTTGCACCTCTTAATTTCGGCATCGTAGACAGCGGGGACCCTTGCCAGGTTTAAACATCCCGCCGAGTTGTCAGGGCGCATCCGCGTACCTGGACTTGTTCACCACAAAGGAGGTTCCCCCACGTGGCGAACGCACGCAATCAGCAGAACCTGACCAGCCTCAAGGGCAGCCTCTCGGGCGTCGAGACGTTCTATGTCGTCGACTACCAGGGCCTGTCCGCCGGGCAGCTCAGCAAGCTGCGTCAAGACATCCGCGAGAAGGGTGGCCAGCTTATCGTGGCCAAGAACACCCTGATCAACCTCGCCCTTCAGGAAGGTGGCCGTGACTTCGGCGATACCCTGAAAGGCCCCAGCGCCCTGGTGCTGGCCCATGCAGACCCCGCTGGCGTCGCCAAGGCGCTCAGTGACGCGTCCAAGGGCAACGACCGCGGCATCCCCGCCATGAAGGGCGGCTTTGTCGAGGGCAACCGCGTCGACGTGAAGGTCATCGAGCGTCTGGCGAGCCTCGGCAGCAAGCAGAGCCTTCAGGGTGAGTTTGTGGGCGTGCTCAGCGCGCACCTCAGCAACTTCGTGGGGATTCTCGAAGCGTACCAGGCCAAGCTCGGCGGCGGCGACGCCAACCCCGAAGCGGCCAGCGCCGAAGCCCAGGGCTAAGCTCTCCCTCTTCCCACCTCTTTACCCCAACCCAATCCAATACCGGAGGACATCACCATGGCTTACGACAAACAGGCTCTGATCGACCAGCTCAGCACCCTCACCATCATGGAACTCGCCGACCTCATTGACGGCCTCAAGGAAACCTGGGGCGTGACCGCCGCCGTGGCCGTCGGGGGTGGCGCCGGCGCTGCCGCCGCACCCGCCGCCGAGGAGAAGACCGAGTTCGACGTCGTGCTGGTGGACGCGGGCGCGAGCAAGATCAACGTCATTAAGGAAATCCGCGCCATCACCGGCCTGGGCCTCAAGGAAGCCAAGGACATGAGCGAAAAGGGTGGCGCCCTGAAGGAAGGCATCAGCAAGGACGAAGCCGAGAAGATGAAGGCCCAGCTCGAAGCCGCTGGCGCCAAGGTCGAACTCCGCTAAAGTTCCTTCCCACCGGGAGTGCAGCCCCCGCCCCACGGTGGGGGCTTTCTGCTGCCGGGACCCTATCCACCTTTCGTAATCTATCTTACTATTCTCCGGGTCCAGACCGGCGATAGTAGGCAGGTAGTTTTCCAGCAGATCTTTTTGAGAGACGCGGTAAACAAGTCGCGTCTCTTTTCTGTTCTGGAAACGCACGAGGAGTTGAAGATGGCTGTAGGCAAAGTGAAGTGGTTCAACGCGGAAAAAGGCTTCGGATTTATCGAGACGGAAGGCAGCGACGACGTGTTCGCGCACTTCAGCGCCATCCAGGCTCAGGGCTTCAAGAAGCTCAACGAGGGTGACGAGGTCGAGTTCGAGATCGAACCCGGTCAGCGCGGCAAGGGACCCCAGGCCAAGAACATCGTCGTGACGAAGGCTGCCCCGGCTCCCGCCTACGGCGACCGCCCTGCCCGCCGCGACAACAACCGCTGGTAATCCCCATTCAAGCAACAAAGAGGCCCGTCACTGGGCCTCTTTTTTATTGCTGATTTATTGCTGGATGCTGGCGGTTATTTCAGCTCGCGCCGCAGGCCCGCCGCCAACTGGAACCACTCGCGTTCCTGGCGCTTGTAGAGACTGGTGGCCCGCTGTTCGGTGCGGGCCAGCGCACTGAGCAGCGTGGCCGCCTCTTCCCGTCTGCCCTGCTTCAGCAGAAACTGGGCGTAACGGGCGCGGGGTTCCTCGGTGGTTGCGGCGGTCATGGCCTCGCGGTACGTCGCATCGGCCTCGGCGGTCTTGCCCTGCGCCTCCTGGGCCTGGGCGAGCAGCGTCAGGGTCCGGGTCCGGGTGGCCGCACTGGTGCGGAGGTCCACCCGGTTCAGGTACGCTTCGGCCGCCGCCGCCCGTCCCCGCGCCAGATCGAGTTCGGCGCTGGTGAGCAGCACCACCGGGTCGTCGGCATAGATGCCGCTCAGCAGGGGCGCGAGGGTGGCCTGTGCTTCCTCGGGCCTGCCCGCACGGGCCTGGAGCGCCGCGAGATCGGCGCGGTGGGAGAGGGTGTCGCTCTCGGCCAGCCGCGCCTGGGCCTCACGGATGCGGGTGTCGAGAGGTTTGATGGCCTCCAAGCCTGTCTGAAAGGCGGCTCCAGCGCGGCGACCACCCCCCCGCAACGTGGGCAGGAACTCCAGGAAAAGGTACGCGAGAACGCCGAGATACGAGCCAATCAGCAGGATGAAGATCCAGTAGAAGTTGCGCCGGGTGACGACCGCATGGACCAGAAAAATGATCTGGAGCGCGCCGGACAGGTACAGCAGCCAGGGATAATGGTTCAGGAAGGCCAGGGGATTCACGCTTCCGATGGTACGGGCTGGGAGCTGACGTCGGGTTATGACATGCGGCCGCCAAAAGGACAGCCCAAAGCACCGCGAGGCGTGCAGGGCTACCGGGTGCCTGCCAAAGCCCTCCGGCTCTTCCGGCCACTTGACAATGGGCTGCCTTTAGCATAGACTCTTCTGTGGCCGACCATGATGGGTTGGACGGGAGACCTTTGCAGGGACGCGGACTCCACAATTAACACTCGATCACGGGACACAGCCGAGCAGGGCTGTGGTCTCGGCCGCGCTTTTGCCCGGCCGTTTTTCCCGACTGCGCCTTTTTCCGCCCCGGAAGGCCGCAGCAGCAACACCCAGGGTGCGCGAGGTGTGAATGAAGGCCAACTCTATCAAGCCGCGCATTGAGCGATTCGGTGAGATCACCGAAGTGATCCCGCTGCCCAATCTGACCGAGGTGCAGGTCAACTCCTTCAGGGCGTTCCTGCAAGCCGACAAGGCCCCCGACGCTCGTGACGATACCGGGTTGCAGAGCGCCTTCCGCGAAGTCTTTCCGATCGACGAGACCGAGAAGGGCCGTTCGACGGGGCTGGTGCTGGATTACCTGGAGTACCGACTGGGCGACCCGCCCTACACGCCCGAGGAGTGCCGCGAGAAGGACCTGACCTATCAGGCCCCGATGTACGCCAAGCTCCAGCTGATCCACAAGGACAGCGGGCTGATCAAGGAAGACCAGGTGTTCCTGGGTGACCTGCCGCTGATGACCGAGGACGGCTCCTTCGTGATCAACGGGGCCGACCGCGTGGTGATCTCGCAGATTCACCGCTCGCCCGGCGTGTACTTCACCTCCTCCTACAAGGGCATCAAGAAGCTGTACACGGCGGCGATCATTCCGATGCCCAAGCGCGGCCCCTGGATCGAGCTGGAGATGAACGCGGGCGTGCTGGAAATGAAGGTCAACAAGCGCAAGTTCCCGGTGGCGATGCTGCTGCGCGTCCTGGGCTACGACGACGCCCAGCTGCGCGCGCTCTTTACCGAGTTCGACACCGACCTAGAACTGCCCGAGGACAAGAGCGCGGGCATGAGCGCCGACGAGGCCCTGCTGCGCCTCTTCACGGTGCTGCGCCCCGGCGACCCGCCCAAGCGCGACAAGGCGATTCAGTACCTTTACGGCCTGCTGGCCGACCCCAAGCGGTACGACCTGGGCGAGCCGGGCCGCTTCAAGATGAACACCAAGCTGGGCACCAGCCGTCAGGAACGCACCCTGCTCACCTTCCAGGACGGCAAGTTCAGCGACGCGGGTCTGGTGGACACCATCCGCTACCTGATGGCGCTCCAGCAGGGCCTAGAGACCGTCGGTCTCGGTGCGGACGAGGACGGCGTGGTGAACGAGGTGCCGGTCACGGAAGACGACATCGACCACCTCGGCAACCGCCGCGTGCGCACCGTGGGCGAATTGCTGGCCGACCAGCTCCGCGTGGGCATGGGCCGCATGGCGCGCGGCGTGCGTGAGCGCATGCTGCTGGGCAACCCCGACGCCGCGACCCCCACCAAGCTGGTGAACAACCGCCCCATCGTGGCGGCGATGCGTGAATTCTTTGGGCGCAGCCAGCTCAGCCAGTTCAAGGACCAGACCAACCCGCTGTCGGACCTGCGCCACAAGCGCCGTATCTCCGCGCTGGGGCCGGGCGGCCTGACCCGCGAGCGCGCGGGCTTCGACGTGCGCGACGTTCACCGCACGCACTACGGGCGCATCTGCCCCATCGAGACGCCGGAAGGTGCGAACATCGGTCTGATCTCCTCGCTGTCGAGCTACGCGAAGGTGAACGGCCTGGGCTTCATCGAGGCGCCGTACCGCCGGGTCGAGGGCAGCCGCGTCACCGACGACGTGATCTACATGACGGCCGACATCGAGGACCGTTACACCATCGCGCAGGCCAACAGCCCGCTGAACGCCGACGGCACCTTCGCCGACGAGCGTGTGCTGGCCCGCCGCAAGGGTGACCCGCTGCTGTACACGCCCGATGAAGTGGACTTCATGGACGTGTCGCCCAAGCAGATCGTCTCGATCAACACTTCCCTGATCCCCTTCCTCGAACACGACGACGCCAACCGCGCGCTGATGGGATCGAACATGCAGTCGCAGGCGGTGCCGCTCGTGCGCGCCGACAGCCCCGCCGTGGGCACCGGCGTCGAGGAGCGCGTGGTGACCGACTCGGGCACCAGTGTCATCAGCGACGTGACGGGCCGCGTGACCTACGTGGACGCCCGCGCGATCCAGGTCACGCTGACCGAGGACGCGCCGCAGGCCGGTATGGTGCAGGGCAACGTCCGCACCTTCGAACTGGTGCGCTTCACCCGCTCCAACCAGGGCACCAACCTCGACCAGCACCCCATCGTGCAGGTGGGTGACGAGGTCAGGGCCGGGCAGGTCATCGCGGACGGTCCCGCCTCCGACCTGGGCCGCCTGGCGCTGGGGCAGAACATCACCATCGCCATCATGCCCTTCGACGGCTTCAACTTCGAGGACGCGATCTGCATCAGCGAGGGGCTGGTCCGCAAGGACTTCTACACCTCGGTCCACATCGAGAAGGACGAGATCGAGGCCCGCGACACCAAGCTGGGGCCGGAGAAGATCACCCGCGACATTCCGGGCCTCTCCGAAGCCGCGCTGCGTGACCTTGACGAGGACGGCATCGTGCGCGTGGGTGCCGAGGTCAAGCCCGGCGACATCCTGGTCGGCAAGACCTCCTTCAAGGGCGAGTCCGAACCCACCCCCGAAGAGCGCCTGCTGCGTTCGATCTTCGGTGAAAAGGCCCGTGAGGTGAAGGACACCTCGCTGCGTGTGCAGTCCGGTCAGGGCGGCATCGTGGTGAAGACGGTGCGCTTCCGCCGCGGTGACGAGGGCGTGGACCTCAAGCCCGGCGTGCGCGAGATGGTGCGCGTGTACGTGGCCCAGAAGCGTCAGCTTCAGGTGGGCGACAAGGTGGCGAACCGCCACGGGAACAAGGGTGTGGTCTCCAAGATCCTGCCCCCCGAGGACATGCCCTACCTGGAAGACGGCACCCCCGTCGACCTGGTGTTCAACCCGCTCGGCGTGCCCTCCCGCATGAACCTCGGCCAGATTCTGGAGACGCACCTCGGTGAAGTCGCGCGTCTGACCGGCCAGAAGTTCGTGACGCCCGTGTTCGACTCCGCGACGGAAGTGGCGATCAAGGAGATGCTGGAAGTCGCCGCCGCCGAACGCCTCCAGCGCCGCAAGGACGAGGGCTTCGAACTCGACAAGCGCGAGCAGGACGTGCTGGACCGCGCCGGCAAGGTCGGCGTGATCAGTGCCCCGAACGGCGACTACGAACCGGCACAGATGCAGCTCGCCCGCACCGGCAAGAGCATCCTGTTCGACGGGCGCACCGGCGAGCCGATCAGCGGCCCGGTGGTGGTCGGCACCATGTACGTGATGAAGCTCTACCACATGGTGGAAGACAAGTTGCACGCCCGCTCGACCGGCCCCTACAGCCTGATCACCCAGCAGCCGCTGGGCGGCAAGGCGCAGTTCGGCGGCCAGCGCTTCGGCGAGATGGAAGTGTGGGCACTGGAAGCCTACGGCGCGGCGCACACCCTCCAGGAGATGCTGACGATCAAGTCCGACGACATCGACGGCCGCGACGCCGCCTACCAGAGCATCGTCAAGGGCGAGGAAGTGTCGGGCAGCACCATCCCCGAGTCCTTCAAGGTGCTGGTCAAGGAACTCCACTCGCTTGGCCTGGACGTCGAGGTGCTGGATGGCGGCGACAAGCCGGTGGACATCTTCGAAGGGATGATGCCCAAGCGCTAAAGCGCTGTCTAAAGGTCAAACGGCCTAACCGTCTGAAAGCTGAAAGCACAAGCGTTAGACCGTTTGACGGTTCGACCGTTAGACCCATTCTCCGAAGGAGAGCAATGAAAGACTTCAACAAAGTCCGTATCGCCATCGCCAGCCCCGCGAAGATTCGCGAGTGGAGCTTCGGCGAGGTGGAAAAGCCGGAAACGATCAACTACCGCACCCTGAAGCCCGAGCGCGAGGGCCTGTTCGACGAGCGCATCTTCGGGCCGCAGAAGGACTACGAGTGCGCCTGCGGCAAGTACAAGCGCCAGCGCTACGAGGGCAAGGTCTGCGAACGCTGCGGCGTGGAAGTCACCTCCAGCAAGGTGCGCCGCTACCGCATGGGCCACATCGACCTGGCGACGCCCGCCGCGCACATCTGGTACGTGAAGGACACGCCCAGCAAGATCGGCACGCTGCTCGACCTGTCCGCCGGGCAACTGGAAAAGGTGCTGTACTTCAGCTCCTTCCTGGTCACCCAGCCCCTCAACGCCCAGAAGGAAGGCCGCCCCCTCAAGCGCGGCGAGCTGCTGAGCGACGACGAGTACCGCGAGCTGCGCTTCGGGCGGCAGGAAACCTACGCGCTGCCGAACGGGACCGAGGCGGTCATCCGTGACGGCGAGTACGTAACGCGCGGACAGACGCTGGGCGGCAACGTGGTCGCCAAGATGGACGGCCTCGCGCAGTACCGCTTCCCCCGCCGCGCCGAGATCGCCTATGCCGAGCAGGTGGAAGCCAGCCTGCCCCTGCCCGCCGACGTGCTGGTCGAGCAGGACGCGTTCCGCGCCGGGGAAATCCTGGCCGAGCTGGAAGGTGACGTGCAGATCACGGCGCCGGTGGACGGCACCGCTTTCCTGCACGACATGGGCGAGGACAGCGTGATGGTGGAGCTGCGCGACAGCGCCGCCGAGGACGCCGCTGCGGGCGAGGTGCTGGCCCGCGTGTACCTCCCGCACGGCCTGAACGTGCAGGTGGCCGAGGGTGAAGTGGTGGAAGCCGGGAGCGTGCTGGCGACGGCGGAAGCCGGCAACCGCCTGCGGGTCAGCCGCGACAGCCGCCTCTCGGACGTGACTTTCCCCAAGAAGAAGGGGGACGTGAAGGTCACGGCC